>JBJMLN010000090.1:0-20968 GCA_045805285.1 Actinomycetota bacterium
ACGATGGGCTTCGGATCCGTCTGATACTCGGACGTTCTTCGGATCGTCTCGACGACCATTGACATCTCTTCGGTCCTCTGGTGTCGTTGGCAGCCCGCGGACGATAGCGTTCGGCGGTCGCGTATCCGTGGATCTCGCCGTCACGGTCCGCGAGGAACACGAGTGCCTCGCGTCCAGCCCTTCCGCGAACCAGGCTTTCCGGTAGTCGGTCTCCGTCGGAGCGGGGTCGAACCTGGCGTGCGACGTGTCCACGTAGTGGTTGTAGATCTCGTTGATCCGGCCCGGATCGCGGACCGTCGCCGGACGTATCTCCTCGCTCACAGAGCGATCCTCGATATCACCGGGCGCTCCATGGTTACGGAGCGGTTACATCTCACGCCGGCTCCGTCAGACGGCGTACGAAAGATACGTTCCGCGTCAGTCGTCGACGCGGTTCGTTCACCCGATGCTGGATACGTCGCACTCGGTTACCGACGGGACCTGGAAATGCGTAGGAGGGCGAGATGAAGCTACGTTCGGGAGCGGGGGCAGCGGTACTCGTTCTCGCGCTGGGAGGAATACCCTCAGTCGTCGCCTCCGCCCAGACGACCCACGGCTGGATCGACACCTGCCGGCTGAGTCATTCCGTCCGCAGCGGTCCCGGATCCCTCAACGGCGACCGCGACCTCCACGACTTCCTCGGCGGGGACGACGCGAGCGGACGCTCGACCCTGCGATCGATGAGGCGCGGTGGGACCACGTGCCAACGCTCCGACACTGCGTCGTACTGGGCGCCCGCGTTGTTCGAGAATGGGCGGCGTGTTCGCCCGAGCGGCAAGCACGTGCGAGAGCAGGTCTACTACCGGGACGACAATCTCCGCCGCCACACGGTGGTCCGGGCATTTCCCCCGGGGATGGAGCTGGTGGCCGGAAACTCCGAGGCTCGGTCGACGGCCGGGAATCAGACGCTGGGCACCGAACTGTACTGGGGATGCTCCGACGACACTCCGGGTGGCCACAAGCACACACATCCGATCTCGTGCAGGACCGGAATCATCAGTCTCCACATCGGCCTTCCCAACTGCTGGGACGGGGTTCACCGCTCGATGCCGGACCACCCGGACGCCGTCGTCTACCCGCACGCCGGCACCTGTCCGTCGTCGAACCCCGTTGCCCTGCCTCGGGTGATCGAGCGCTGGGAGTATCCGGTTGGTCCAGTCACCGGGCATATCAGTCTGTCCAACGGCCCCGCGTACCGCGTCTACGGTGGACTTTGGAACACGTGGAAACAGGGAGCGCTCCGGCATCTCGTCGCGAGCTGCCTCAACGGCGACAAGAACTGCGGAACGTTCAAGCCGTCGGGGACCCGGTGGGCTTCGCAGGGACGGCCTGCGAAGCGGCCTTAGACATCCCTCATCGCGGGCCTGAGGATCCGTCGAAGAGACGTTGGCCTCATCGAGGCTGACCGAGCGATCTCGTCGAGGTCTCCCGATCTCAGCGTTAAGACGTCGCCGAGGTAGTCGCCACGGCGAGCACGGACGTCGTGGACGAACCTCGCGACGTGTAGCAGGCCTTCCTCTTCGCCCTCGAGCATCGGGAGCCGGGTGAGATCGATAACGACCTCGGTGCGGTCTCGGGGCGTAAGGGCCTCGGTCGCCTCCGCCAGCAGACGATCGGGTGCGACCCCGTACGCATCGGCAAGCTCACAGAAGCGCTGCAGCGAGATCTCCCGCTCGCCTCGCTCGTAGCCCCCGATCGCCGACGGCTTGAATCGTCCATCCGTCATTTCGGCAACCGCCTTGCGCGTGTAGCCCCGCGCCTGACGCGCACGCCGCAGGGCAGCTCCGGCTGCCTTCGAGAAGTTCAGCTCCACAGGCGAATGCTCGCGATCTTCCCCGTTCGCAGCCTCCGCAGGCACGGCCGGAGGCCTCACGCTCAAGACTCGACGCTATCCGCAGGCACTGGTTTCCGGCCATCGGGTGGATGCCGTATTTCTGGTGCGCGTCAGTCTTGCCCGGGGGGACGCCGCAGTGAACGATTGATGTAGGAAAGGGAACCGGCAGGCGCCCGGCCTCACGTTCCGACCACGCTAGGTTCGGGGAAACGACCCGCAGTCACGATCGGCGTTCAGGCATCGGACGACCAACTCCTGGAGCGCATGCTGCTTCCAGGTGTTCCAGAAGTCGCCGTGGATCGTGAACGCCGGGCCGCTCGATAGCCGGATGTGTCCGGTCATCTTCCCTACCGGGTACTCGAACCGCGCGATGAGCCGAGGGAGCGCGATGGGGTGAGACGCAGGACACATGCCATCCTCGGGATAGACGACGGCCCCGGGCACGCGCGCCATCGACAGGTGCTTGCCGTCCCAGCAATTCGGAAATCCCACGTGCAACGTCATGATCCCCGTCGAGCAGTCGATGGGCTGGGTGAACTTCCCTTCCGGCTGGTTGTCGGAGCACCCCCAGTAGATCTCCTCGCCCAGCTCGCGGTTCCCTCGGATCGATCTCGCATGCGAGTCTCCGGCGATGAGCTGCATGCCACGAGGGTAGGCCCGGACGTGGGTTCCGGCTCGCAGGTTCGAATCGCGGTAATAGAGCTGCTGTCGTGTCGCACCGCCCTTCGCGAGGATCCGGTGACCGTCCTCGTACAGCGCGGGAACCCAATAGCCGGCCGTGTCGTGCGGCACGCAGGTCGTCCCTCCTCGACGCATGGAGCGATACGTCGACGTCGCCCTCGTGTCCTTCGCCCCGAAGAAGTCGTGCAGATGACTCGCGCCCACATCGTCCGGAAAGACGACCGGGTCGTCCTTCAACGAGTGGCTATAGGGACAGCGGTTGATCCAGCCCGGAGAAGCGGACGCACCGGCGGGAAGGAAGGACATCCCCAACAATGCCATCGAGACGGCTATCAGCCCGAGAGACAATCGATTCATGCTCGCCGATCCTCACCGGGGAAGTCTGAGCGGATGATCCGCGACCAGCGGCAAACGGTCTCGGTCAGATCGCCCGCATGGGACGTCGTGACCAGGATGATACGACGCTCGCCCGTTCCGGTCAGGTGCCGTCCGCCCCAATCCGATATGGGCGCACCGCGGGAAACTACGTCGTCTGCAGGTTCTCCTGCGCAGGTTCGGCCCGTACAACGGACGAGCAACGATGACATCCGGTCTTAGCCACGTCGTACGCGGAGGCATCTCGGACGATGACGATCGCCCTCACCCCCACGCTGTCGCGGAGGACGTTCCTCTCGACCGCCGGTCGCGCCGTTCTGGGCGTGGCCGGCGCCGCTGCCCTCGCTTCCTGCAGCGACAGATCATCGGCGCCACCGTTCGACTGGACCGATCAGTCCAAAGCCGGGGTCCTCGACTTCGCGAACTGGCCCTATTACATCGACCGCACGAGCTCGAACGATCACCCCTCACTCGATGCCTTCACCGACCGGACGGGCATACGCGTCAACTACTCGCGGCCGATCCGCGATGACGCGGAGTTCCTTGACCGGATCCGCCCGGATCTCGAGGCAGGCCGCCCAACCGGCTACGACCTCGTCGTCATCACGAACGGCCCGCAGTTCTCGGCATTGATGAGAGAGGACTGGGCGGTCCCGCTTGACCATTCCTACCTTCCGAACTTCTCGCAATACGCGAGTGATCTCGTACGGAACCCTCCGTGGGACCCCAGCAACCGGTTCAGCGTCGCGTGGCAATCCGGCGTCACCGGGATCGCATATCGCCCGGAAGCAGTGCGTGCACTCGGAAGGAAGCCCGATTCGGTGCTCGACCTGTGGAACCGTTCGTTGGCCCGTCGTGTCGGGATGATGTCCGACCTGATGGATCTCGGGAGCACCGCTCTACTCGCGATCGGGGTAGAGCCCGAGTCATCAGGGCCCGACGATTGGACGGCCGCGGCCGAGTTCCTCGAACGCCAGCACGACGAGGGCATCGTCCGGGCCTACTACGATCAGAGTTATCTCCATGCACTGCAATCAGGCGATACGTGGATCTCCCAAGCGTGGTCGGGTGACATCTTCCAAGCGCGCAGACAGGGGCATCGTGAGTTGGAGTTCGTCGTCCCTTCGGAAGGCGCCGTCTTCTGGACCGACAACTTGCTTATCCCCGCGCACTCGCGACATCCGGTCGATGCGCTGATCTACATGAACGACGTGTATCGCCCCCAGACAGCAGCGATGATCGCGCGATCGGTCGGATACGTCACGCCGGTACCCGACGCCAGAACGATCCTCCGCGGTGACCCCCAAGGCGCAACGCTCGCTCGCAGTTCTCTCGTTTTCCCGAGCACAGATTCCATCGGCCGGACGAGCGCCTTCAAGGCCTATCCGACATTTCGGACGGTCGAAGCTGAGCGCGCCTGGCAGACCACCTTCCGGGCGGTTCTCGCCCTGTAAGCCCAGCTCAACGACCGCACTTCCGCGCTGCGCTCCGCGGTCTTCGTACGGAGCGGACGGAAGGCAATTCAGCCTTTCTTGGGCCTGTACTGCGCTTTTGCGACCGAGCGCCCATTGCGCTTTTCACGCTCCGCGTTCTAGAGTCCCCTCATCGAGAGGATGATATGCACGGATCGGAGACTTGGGAACTCGAGCAGCTGGATATCCTTCGCGCGCTCTGCCATGCCTTCGGTTCGACGCCGGACCTAGCGGAAAGCCTCACATTATCCCTTCAGTGGGCTGTGATCGCTCTCGCGCCCGCTCCATCTTTGGCGAGGATCTCGAGGCCCGATGCCTCCGGCCGTCTGTGCGTGGTCGCCGGACGCCATTCAGCGATCGGAAGGAAGCGATCCGCCCGTCGACGGACCGCATTCCTCGGAAAGCAGGCCCACATCGTCGAGGTGCGCCCCCCGAGCGATCACGGTTTGTTGTTTCTCCCGCTCGTCGCGCGCGGGGACTGCATGGGCGTACTCGAGATCGAAGCGTCGCTCGAATGCCTTCAGCAGCGCCGAGAAACACTAGAGTCGATCGCGAGCCAGACGGCGATCGTAATCAGGAATCTCGAGGAGCGTGCGCGCGAGCAACGCCGGCGCGAGGCCACTGCGGATGCGCTCGAGCTAGCGACAGACCTGATGGCCTCCGCTTCGCCTCCTGCCGCCGTCGAGCGGATCGCGACGTACCTCTACCGCCGAACCCACAAGCCGACCGCCGGCTGGCTGCGAGACGGAGCGGGCTCTTCCTACGAGCTGATCGCGACGCGAGGCCTCAGAGGGCAGGCGCGCTCCGACTTCTGGCAGACGGGAAGCCGGATGCCTCCCCGTTCCGACCTGAACCGACGTGTCTGGCGGCTTCAGGCCCGGCCGTCGGTGGAGGGCCTCGGACACGGCGACGTCACGTGGCTCGATGCCGTCGACGCCGTCTTCGCCATCGCAGGAGATGCGGAGTCGGTCAGCGAGCTGACCCCAACTCTCGAGACGATGATCCCACGAGTTCTCCAGCACCTCCGCCTGATCGAGACGGCTGAACGGAGATCCCGCGGCCTCGACACTGCCCTCGCCTGGACCGCGCACGAGTTCCGCACGCCGCTGATCAGCGCGACGGCCACCTTGCAAGCGCTCCAGGCGCAGGGTTCGAGGAACGGGCAAGACCGACTCCTTCTTCAGTCCAGCCGCGAGCTGTCGGAGCTCACCGAACTTGTCGAAGCCTTGCTCCGTTGGTCGGTGGGACGTTCGCGGATCCGGAAGAGACGGATGGATCTCATGAAGATCGTCAACGACGTCGTGGCTTCGATCGATGATGCGGAGAGGGAACGGGTGGTCGTGCTCGGTCCCCCCTCCGTCATCGTCCGCGCGGATCCGCTGTACCTGCGATCCGCAGTCGGGAACCTCGTCCGCAATGCGCTGATGTATTCGGATCCGTCGACGAAGGTCCGCGTCGTTCTCCATCGTTCGCCCGACGAGGCACACATCTCCGTCATCGACGAGGGGCCCGGCGTGCCACCGGAGGAGGTGCCCACGATCTTCGACCCCTTCATCCGCGGTCGGGTCGGACAGCGGTCTCGGAAGGGACGAGGCCTGGGACTGTTCGTCACGCAGCGCGTCGTCGACGCACACGGCGGGAGGATCTGGACCGAATCCGTCCCGCAGGGTGGTCGTTTCCACATCCTGTTGCCCACAGAGGCCACGGGGGCACACTCATCCGCGTCCTGATTGTCGACGATCATCGACTCTTCGCGGACGCCCTCCGGTCGACGCTGGAGACGCTCGACGGTTACGTCCTGCGCATCGCCGAACGCGGAGCCGATGCCGAGTTGATCCTGCGTGATGAGCCATTTGAGGTCGTCCTGGTCGACATCGGCTTGCCCGACCAGAGCGGCCTCACCCTCGGCCGAACGATCGCGGAGACATATCCCAACACGAGCGTCATCGCACTGACGGCGTTGAACGACTGGCGGACCGCGGAACAAGCCATGGCAGCCGGGTTTCAGGGCTATCTGACGAAAGACACGGACCTGCCGAAATTGGTCGACGCGATGCGCATCACCCGAGAAGGCCACACCGTGATGCCGACTCGCCTGGCTCGTCGGGCCAACACCGAAACGAGAAGCCGGAACTCCGCCGCCCTCCTCGCCGACTCGCTCACGCAACGGGAGCGCGACGTGCTCGGGCTGCTCGTCAAGGGACACGGAAGCGAACACATCAGTTTGGTTCTCGGGATCAGCACCAACACGGTGCGGAGCCACATCCAGAACATCCTGCCGAAGCTCCAAGTCCACTCACGGCTCGAGGCCGCGGCCTTTGCGGTTCGACACAAGCTCGTGCCCGATCCGTCCAGCGACGATCGGCCGGGAGACTAAGCCGCTTCACTCCGCCCGGTCGCAGGACGGCCGTCATGCAGATGACGGTGGTTCGGATGCGTTCGATTGACGTAGAAGGCTACGTCGAGCGGCGGGTGACCCGGACCGCGTGCCGCCCATACAGTGACCTCGTTCCTCCTGTCGCGTGCCCTGTCGGACTACTCGAGGATTGATGTGAGTAACGGACCAGTCATCCGGGTGCTGCTTGCGGACGAGCATTCCTTGTTCCGTGAAGCGATGAGGATCGCGCTCGAGACGGCCGCCGATATGCACGTCGAGGCCGAGGCGAAGAACGGCGATGACGCGGTGGCCGAGGCCGAGCGCACGCGCCCACAGCTCGCCCTGATCGACTCCGCGCTCAAGGACGTCGACGGCATCCAGACGACGCGGATGATCCGCGACGGCGTCCCGAGCTGCCAGGTGCTCGTGTTGAGCAGCGAGCCCGACGAGCGGACGCTCGCTCGAGCGATCGAAGCCGGCGCGAACGGCTATCTGACCAAGGCGGCGCCGCTCTCCGAGCTCCTTCGGGCCGCGCGGGCGATTGCCGACGGCGAGACAGTGATCCCGAAGGAGATGCTCGGTCCCCTCCTCGCGACGCTCATCGGTGGACGCAACCAGCGCGAGCGTGCCTTCGAGCGCGTCAACCGACTCACCCGCCGGGAACGGGAAGTGCTTTCGCTCCTTGCGGACGGAGCCGACAATCACGCGATCGCAGCCACGCTCGTGATCAGCCCTCAAACGGCCCGAACGCACATCCAGAACGTGCTCACGAAACTCGGTGTTCACTCACGGCTCGAAGCCGCAGCATTCGCGCGCGATCGCCGGATGCTCATCGAGCCGTCGCGAAGCTAACGGATTCGATTTCCGCATGGAGCTTTCACCGTAGGCCAAATACGGCACGACACGCATGACGCAGGTTTGCGTCGGCCATACGGTCCTGATGCAAACCGTAGTGCCAAGTCATCTCGGGGAGCCCGCTCATGGACGTGCGTACATGGAACTGAACCAGGCGGTCAAACGGATCCTCGGCCGCCACCTGCTCTTGGTCTGCCTCTGTACGGCGATTGGACTGGTGTTGGGATATCTGTTGTCAGCCGAGGCGGCGCCCTCGTACTCGGCCGAGACGCGTCTCGTGCTCGACACACAGGACCCGACAGGGCTCGACGAGGCACAGACGATCGCGGACACGGCTCGCGCCATCGTCACGAGTCCGAGCGAGGTCCGGGTTGCCCTCCGCTATGCGGGTGCCACACGGGATCCTCTGTCGGTTGCATCCAACGACATCGCGGTGCGCGCCCTCGGAAGTTCCGGCGTCCTTCAGCTCACGGTGACGGATCGCGACCCGCGCATCGCCGCGGTCGTCGCGAACAAGCTGAGTGACGATCTCATCCGAACTCGGCTCGCGGTGAGCCAGGGCGGGTACGAACACCTCCACTCGGCTCTGGAATCACAGATCGAAGAGCTCACTAGATCCCTCGAGAAGACGGTCCAGCACGTCAGGAGCGCACCCGTCGCCCAGCCTCGAGCGGTCGCGAGAGAAACCGTGCTGCAGCGTCAGCTCTCCGTGGCGCAGGCAAGCCTCGGCAACCTCGAAGCAACTCAAGCACAGAAGCCGAAGCCCGACATCATCGACCGGGCCGAAGCACCGATCGATCCGAACCCCTCAAGATGGGCGAAGGACACCGCTCTCGGCGGATTGGCGGGCCTCCTGATCGGTCTCGCACTCGCCGCCCTCCTCGAAACTCTCCGGCCGTCGATCGTGGGCGCCGCCGCACTCGCCCGGGAGCTCGGCGCCCCGTCGCTCGGTGAGCTTCCGTCCCGGAACGACGTTCCGCCCGTCGTCGTCGCCGAGACGGCGCGACTGGCGGCGATCAGCGCGGATGTGCGGCTCATCCAACTCGTGGCCGCCGACCCGAGCAGAGACCTCACCCCCCTCGCGGACGCCATGCAGACGGGGCTTCAGCACGCGCTCGACGAGCGCACACGTTCACGCGTCTCCCCGGCCCCGCCGAAGTTCAGATCCTTCAGCGCCGTTCCGACGAAGGCGGCGGACGTACGCGCGACGGGGCTCGTCGCGGTGCTGCCGTCGACGATATCGAAGGCAGCGCTTCAACCGCTCGAGAGTCTCCTCGAGATCACCCGGTACGAGCTCATCGGCATCATCACCTATCGCCCTGGCGGGAGGTGGGGACGCGGGAGGACGGCCGCGCCGTTCTCGACCCCCGTCCCCAACGTCGAGCACGCGGCCGCGGACGAATTGGTTCCGGCCGCGACCGAAGGCGACACAGCTCTCGACGGGAAAACCGACGGCCGGGCGGACGCCGGCGTGTCCAGCGAGACGAACAGCGCATCCGACGCATCCACGGACTCGATCACACCCATGGCGTCCGGCAACGGTCACCCGAACGGCGCCACGCCCATCGACAGCACGCCGGATGCGGGGGGCGAGGAGAGCACCGTCGTCGACACCTCGGTCCCCGCGCCCGCTCCTTCGGAGCCGGCTCGCGATCGCAACGGCTCCGAGCGCTCGAAGGAACAGAACCGGAGCGAGCGAAGCTCGCACCGGCGAAAGCGCCCGCAAGGCCAAGCCACGGACCTCAACGACCAAGAGTCTCTGCGGGCGGGGGTCGCCGCATCCTCCGTTACCACCCCGACCGACGCGACAGACAAGTCCGCCCTGAGCTCGAAGGAGCAGCGATGACGCAGACCGCCGACGGAACCGTTCTGCCCAGGATCCCGTTCGGGTCCACGACCCTCAGTCCCGACGTCGAACAGGCGCTGTCACAGGTCTTGCGGTCGGGATGGTTGACGACGGGACCCCAGGTCGCCGGCTTCGAGAAGGACATCGCCGCGTTCGTCGGCGCGCCCCACGCGGTCGCGGTCTCCTCATGCACCGCCGCGATCGAGCTCGCGATCCGGGCCCTCCGGTTGCGGCCGGGCGCGAAGGTGTTGACCTCAGCGAACACGTTCTGCGGCGCCGTGAACGCGATCGTCCACGCCGGTGCACGCCCGGTCCTTGCGGACGTCGACGCGGACACCCTGATGCCGAACGTGCGCACCGTGGCCGACGCCGCCCGGGCAGCGGACGGAGTGGACGGTATGGTCGTGCTGCATTTCGCCGGCTACCCCGCACCGGTACGCGATCTCGCCGATGCGGCCGGCCTTCCGATGACGCGGGTCGTCGAGGACGCAGCCCACGCTCTCGGTGCGATCGCCGATGACGAGACGGTAGGCACCATCTCCGCCGCCACGTGTTTCAGCTTCTACGCGACCAAGAACCTTCCCATCGGCGAAGGCGGGATGATCGCAACCGCCGACGACGAGATCGCGGACTTCGTCCGAAGGACGCGCCTGCACGGAATGAGCAAGGACGCGTGGAAGCGCTATCTGCCCGGCGAGGGATGGCGCTACGGGGTCGAGGACATCGGTCTGAAGGCAAACATGACCGACCTGCAGGCGGGCATCGGTCGGGCCCAACTCCAGGAGTTCCCCAGGTGGCAGCATCGGCGAGCGGCCCTGGCGGAGCGCTACGACGCGCAACTCGCCGGCATCCCGGGTCTGCGGATCCCCGCCCGACCGATGCAGGGACAGCACGCCTGGCACCTGTACGTCGTTCGCGTCGAGGAGCGGTTCGGGCTCGACCGCGATGCCGTGATGGCGTCTCTCTCGGATGCGGGCATCGACGCGTCCGTGCACTTCATCCCGGTGCATCACCTCTCTGCGTACCGGCGGTTGCTCGACGGGAACCAGCCGGGCCTCCACACCGTGGATGCCGCGTTCGAGACGTATCTGTCGCTTCCCCTCCACCAAGGCCTCGACGATTCGGCGATCGACCGGGTCAGCGAGGTCCTCCGGGACCTTCAGCGCTCGAGCGCCGGGCCACCGAGGGACCGGACGGACGCCGAAACGCATCCTTCCGAAGTCGCTCTCACCAGCCGCGCCTAGGACCCACGAGGGGGATCAGATGAACCGAATGCACACGGAGGAGTCCACGCCCACCACCGTCTCGGTGGCCGCCCCGGTGGCGAGCACGAGGCCGACGGACCTCGAGCACGTCCTCGTCATCGGTGGCGCGGGATACGTCGGCTCGGTCCTCGTTCGAGACCTCCTGGACCGTTTCGAGCACGTGACCGTCATGGACGCGTTCCTGTTCGGAGACGAGGGCATCCGGGACGTCCTCGAGGATCCGCGGGTTTCGGTTGCGAGGGGCGATCTGCGCGACATCGAAGCGATCGTTCGGGCGGCACGCGACGCGGATGCGGTCGTCCACCTCGGCGGACTGGTGGGTGATCCCGCATGCGCGCTCGATCAACGATTGACCCTGGAGGTGAACCTCGAGGCAACCCGAACGATAGTCCGCGCAGCCCGAGGCCTCGGCGTCCGTCGGTTCGTGTTCGCCTCGAGCTGCAGCGTCTACGGGTCGAGCTCCGATCTCCTCGACGAGGAGTCACCGCTCGACCCCGTGTCGCTCTACGCCACGTCGAAGATGGAGTCGGAACGGATCATCCTCGAGTACGAGCGCGAGGATTTCGTTCCCGTGATCCTCCGGTTCGGCACCTTCTACGGACTGTCGCCTCGGCCTCGGTTCGACCTGATCGTCAACATGCTCGCGGCAAAGGCCTCCGCCGAGGGAGCCATCTCGGTCTTCGGCGGCAGCCAGTGGCGGCCGTTCGTGCACGTCTCCGATGGAGCTCGCGCGATCCTCCGTTCACTCTCGGCGCCCGAAGTCGACGTCTCCGGCGAGGTCTTCAACGTCGGTTCCGAGCGCGAGAACTACACGATCCAACAGGTTGCGGAGTTCGTTGCGAACGAGATTCCGGGCACGACGATCGAGGTCGTGGAGGATCGCCAGGACCCCGCGAACTACCGCGTGTCCTTCGAGAAGATCAGACGCGTCCTCGGATTCGATCCGGAGCGGAGCCTCTCCGAGGCCGTACGGGAGATCGACGCGGCGGTCTCGTCAGGGTCGGTCTCCTATCTCGCCGAGCGGTACAGCAACGTCCGTGCGATGGCAGCGGTCGTCGGCACGAACCCGTCGAACGGGTCGCTTCCCATCCTGACCTCGAACGACGGAACCGAGACGGCGTCGGCGATGACGAACGGGAATGGTCACCCGTAGATGGAAGGTCGTTCCCAGACGGCCGGCGAAACGATCGCGTTCGAATCCGAACTCGGTCGGATCGACGCGCTGATCGCGACGAGCCTCCAACCGCTCGACCGGACACGGGATGCGTCTCTCTCGATCCGGATCGAGGCGGATCGAGCCCCCTTCGCGACGGAGGGGTGGGAGGTGCTCGCCCGATCTGCCGTGATTCGCGATGGGACCGTCGTTCTGCACGACGTCTGCACCTCCGGTTTTGACGTGCGGATGCGAGCGAGCTCCACGTCGGCAGAGTTCGTCTTCCGTCGGACCCGCTCGCACAGCACCCTCCTGAACGCCGTATTGCCGGCTCGCGGAAAGCTCATCGCGCGATCCGCGCTCGTGCAATACCCCGCGATGTGGTGGGCTGCAACGCGCGGGCGAGCTCCCGTCCATGCGGCGGCCGTGCGGGCCGGCGAGGAGAACCTGCTCCTGATCGGAGCCAGCGGCGTCGGCAAGTCCACGCTCGTGGAGCTCGAGGCGGCGTCCAGCGGCCGTGCGGTGAGCGACAACCTCTGCGTCTCTGATGGGCGAACCGTCTGGGGGGTTGTCGAACCGATGCGGACGGCCACCGGACCGGGAGCGAGAACGTCCCGGGGCCGGCGCGAGCGGCCGCTGCCGCAGCGGATGGCGGGATTCGAGCCTGACCGCATCGTCGTACTGCGCCGCGGCGATGACCTGGAGCCGGGAACGCGCACCTGCCCCCCCGCGGCCGCTGCCCGTCTGCTCACCGCCGGCACCTACATGGCAGGCGAGCTTCGACGCTTCTGGCCGTTCACCGCGACGCTCGCGGCTGCGACCCCGACCGCGCCCGCGCATCCGCCGGTTCGCGAGGTCGCCGAGGCCCTTACCGATCGCGTTCCGTCGATCGAGGTCGTCCTGCCGGACGAACCCGGTCTCGGGATTGGCGACTTGCTGGGATCCGCGGTGACCACATGCGTGTAGGGACGCCGGTGAACGCGGCTCAGGACACCGAGCCAGGCGCGGACAAGCTCCACCAAGTCCGGGTCTTCGAGAGCGGGCTTGCACCGGCCGATCCTGTCGCGGTCGCAACGATCGAGACCGCCGTTCCCGCGGACATCGTTGCCCCGCCGGTCGTCCTTCCGGATTTCCACCACAAGGGCGATCTGGAGATGCCGTCGAGCATCGCGATCGCGACGAGCGAGACGATCAACCCGAGGTTCACGAGCTCGTCGGTGAACTGCGGCATGGCGCTGATCGCGTTGGACGCGCCCGTTCCGGACCGCAGGGCCATCGAGAGCTTCTACCGGATCGTCCGCGAGCGGTTTCCCCACCCTCCGCGGTCGCGGCCCGAGCTCAGCGTGCGGGAGGTACGCCGCGCGGCGACCTACGGAGCGGAGTTCGCCGCAGAGCGCTTCGACGCCGACGGGGCCGACCTGGAGCGGATCGAGAACGGGGGACGCCTGGACCTCGAACCCTTCGGAGGCCCGGCTGCGCTGCGGGCGGTCGTTCCGAGGCTCACGATGCAACTCTCGCGGTTGCGATTCGGGACCGTCGGACCGAGCAACCATTTCCTCGAGCTCCAAGAGGTGGAAGAGCTCCTCGATCCCGACGCGGCGCGGGTTCTGGGCGTCGAAGCCGGCCAGCTCGTGATCCAGTACCACGCCGGAGGCGGCGTCCTGACCGGCCAGATCGGCCGGCTCTTCGCGCGTCGAAAGAAAGCCTCCAAGGCGCTGCGCGCGCAGATGGCCGTGCAGAAGCCGCTATTCCACCTCTCGCGTGCTCGCTCGATCGGCGAGGCGAGGCGGCGGATGTCGCTGTTCTTCGACGAGTCGTGTCCCCCCGTCCCACGGTTCGGACCCGAGGGGCGACAGGTGATGCTCGCGAACAGCGCCGCGATGAATTACGGCTTCGCGTTCCGCGTGGCGACGTACGCGGCGCTGCAACGCGCCGCGAGAGCGACGCTCGGCTCCGAAACGAGCCGGCTCGTCGTCGACTCCCCCCACAACTCCATCTACGAAGAGGAGATCGGCGGCCGGCCTGCGCTGGTGCACCGACACAACTCTTGCCGAGCCTATCCGGCATCGAGGATGACGCCCGGCACCGCGTTCGGCGAGGTCGGCCAGGCCCTGCTCCTTCCCGGCACGAACCGGACATCCTCCTACCTCTGCGTTGCCGGGTCGCACGCCGAACGCAGCCTCTACTCGGCCTGCCACGGGGCGGGGACGATGATCGAGGAGTTCGAGGACCGGGGCCTGTCACGCGAGGATCCTCGGGGACGACGGACGCTTCGATTCCGGTACTCGGACTCCGCACCAGTCGAGGTTCCGCATCTCGATGACCGAGGCGTGGATGCTGCGCTCTCCGTGCTCTCGACGAACGGCCTCGTCCGGCCCGTTGCTCGCATGCGCCCGCTGGCGGTGCTGACGTGATCTCGCTCGTGACGGGCGCCGCCGGATTCGTCGGCTCGCATCTCTGCTCGGCTCTCCTCGACGCCGGTGAGCGTGTTCGCGGGATCGACTGCTTCACCGACTACTACGAGCGATCCCGCAAGGAGCAGAACCTTGCCCCGCTCCTCGAGCGACCGGGATTCTCCTTCTACGAGGAACATCTTCTCGACGCGCCCATCGCCTCGATGCTCGGGGACGTACGCGTCGTCTACCACCTCGCCGGGCAGCCCGGCGTGCGGGCGTCGTGGGGGCGGGAGTTCGATCTCTACACGCGGAACAACGTCCTCGTCACTCAGCGCCTGCTCGAAGGGTGCAAGGCGTCGTCCGAGGTGGAGAAGTTCGTCTACGCCTCGAGCTCTTCGGTGTACGGAGATGCCGAGAGCTTCCCGACCGTGGAGTCGGCTCGGCCTGCGCCTCGGTCCCCGTACGGCGTCACGAAGCTCGCGGCCGAGCACCTCTGCGAGCTCTACCGAGCCAACTTCGGAATCCCGACCGTCTCGCTTCGCCTGTTCACCGTCTACGGCCCGGGGCAACGCCCCGACATGGCCTTCACACGCCTGGTGCAGGCAGCGCTCGAGGGAAGGCCGTTCGAGCTGTACGGCGACGGCGAGCAGACGAGGGACTTCACGTTCGTCGACGACGTCGTCGACGCCTTCCTCACCGCGGCCCGGGTCTCATGGTGCGGCGTGGCGAACGTCGGCGGAGGCGCCCGCACCTCCATGCGTGACGTCCTCGCGATCGTGGAGGGGCTGTGCGGCGCCATCCGGGTGGAGCACCGACCGGTCCAGCCGGGCGACGTCCGCGACACGAGTGCGGACACGACCGTCGCACGTTCGGTGCTCGGCTATCAACCGTCCGTCTCGCTTCCCGAGGGCCTGCTCGCGATGGTCTCCTCGGAACGAACCCGACTGCTCGCATCGATCTGATGAGCGTCGCGTGGGCAGCTGCGCCCTCTCGGGTCACAACGCGTGAGCGTCTTCCCGACCAACCCGCGCTGCCGAAGATCAAGGTGCTGCACGTGATCACGAAGTTCTGGGCGGGCGCGGGCGGGAACACCCTCCTCACGGCGATCGGCACGGATCGCGACCGGTATGAGGTCTGGGTCGCCGGATGCGAGGGAGGTCCGCTGTGGGAGCGAGCCGAAGCGGAGGGCGTTCGAACCGTGCGCCTGCGTGGTTTCAAGGAGACCATCGCACCGCTCGAGGACCTCCGGGTCCTTGCCCAACTGATCCGGCTGATGCGTCGGGAGCGCTTCTCGATCGTTCACACCCACTCCGCAAAGGGCGGGTTCCTCGGAAGGCTCGCGGCGTGGCTCTGCGGCGTGCCGGTCATCCTCTACACGTTCCACGGCTTCAGCTACCACGACTTCATGTCTCCGGCGAGACGCTGGGCCTACGTGCATCTGGAGCGCATCGCGGGCTTCGTCACGGACAGCTTCTTCGCCGTCGCGCCTCGCGTCGCACGAGAGGCCGTGGAGATGCGACTCGCGCCCCCGGGCCGCATCACGGTCGCGCCGTCCGCGGTCGAGCTCGCCACCATCCCGGAAGGCCCAGACCCGCGGTTTCGCCAGGAGCTCTCGCTCCCGCCGGGAACGCGGATCGTCGGAACGGTGGGGCGGCTCGACCTTCAGAAGGCCCCCCTCGATTTCGTGCGGATGGCGGCGATCGTTGCGGCTCACCGCTCGGACGTGTGTTTCGTGATGGTGGGAGACGGCGCGCTCATGGACGTTGCCGAACGCGAGGCGCGAGAACGGGGCGTCGACGTCGTCTTCACAGGGCATCGGCCGGACGCCCCCGCGATCGCCGCTTCGTTCGACGTGTTCGTCATCTCCTCTCTCTACGAAGGACTGGGTCGGGGTCTCACCGAAGCCCTCGCATCGGGGCGTCCCGTCGTCGCGACCGCGGTGAACGGCGTGCCCGACATCGTCGAACCCGGCGCGACCGGGCTCCTCGCTCCGCCGGCGGATCCGGCGGCGCTCGCTCGTTCAGTCGAGTGGCTTCTCGACCATCCCTCCGAGGCCGAGCGGATGGGAGGCCAGGCCCGCGAGCGCGTCCAAGGCCTGTTCGACCCCGCGCACATGTGTCGGATCATCGAGGCCCGGTACGAAGAGCTCCTCGGCCTGCCCACCAACGAGGCGGCTCCGGACCAACCGCGGCCGGAAGTTTCAGCGCTCAACGCTGCGGAGCGACAGACGTCCGACGGAGCTCCGACCGCCCCGCCGCTCGGACCGTCGACAGCGACCCGCTCCCGATCTCCCGACCGGCCTTCCCACGTGACCCCGTCCCGCGACTCCGGCGACGGAGCGACGGGTGACGCGCGCGCGTTGAACTGGCGTTTCCTCGTCCCCGGGGAGCCGGAAGGGATGCTGCTGCTTCCGTCAAACGGGGAGCGCCTTCGCGGAGCCGTCGTCGCCGAACGGACGAGCCGAGCACTGGCCGGCGCCCTCGCGCCGGGACGATACCCGGCCGTCGCGGTGCCGGATCTCAGCGGATGGGTCGCGATCGGCGCGGCCGCGGATGGTGCGCAGGGGCTGCTTCGACGCCTCGGCGAATCGGTCGCTCCCGGCGGCTGGCTCTACGCCGGGTTCGCCAATGCCTACTCTCCGATGCGGCCGCTGCGTGGGGCGCTCTCCCGGGCGTCGGCGATGCGGACCCTCAAGGCAGCAGGCTTCGCCGATCTGCACGTCTACGCTCCGTTTCCGGACCAGCGTCTGCCCGCGTATCTCGTGTCCGCGGCGCGGGAAGCGGAGCTCCAATACTTCTTTCGCCATCTGTCGTTCCCGCACGTGGAGGCCGCAAGCGGACTCGCGGCCTTCATCCGCCGGCGCGCCAGAGCTCTGCTGCAACGCACCGCCCGTCAGCTCCCGGCCGGCATCAGCCGACGACTCGTCCCATCGTTCGCGGTCGTCGCCCGGAGGACGCCATGATCGACGAGGTTCGTGCCTTCCTCGCAGCGCGTCCCGATCTCCTCCCCTCGGAGACCGACCTCGACGGCGCGATCGTCGCCGGGATCGATCGGGAATCATCCGCGAAGGTGACGTGCCTGTTCTTCGATCATGACGGGAACCCCACCGTCGCCGCCAAGATCGCCCGCCGCGAGCCCGCCGACCGTTCCCTCGCGCAGGAACATGCCGTGCTCTCGCAGCTCTGGCGACTGGACACCCGAGCGATCCGTTCGTGCGTTCCGCGACCGATCGCCCTGGAACGCATCCGCGGCCGTCTCGCCATGATCACCTCG
The DNA here is from genome assembly GCA_045805285.1 of Actinomycetota bacterium. GTDB lineage: Bacteria > Actinomycetota > UBA4738 > UBA4738 > JBJMLN01 > JBJMLN01. The sequence continues at coordinate 17,567 of JBJMLN010000090.1, forward strand.
GCATTGCCGGGCGGCCCCATGAGCGCGCGCTATTACACCCCCGGACACGTGGCGGACCGCGCCGCGGTCGCCGAGGACTTCCATGCGGCGTCCGCCTGGCTCCGGCGCTTGGAGGAGGACACGCGCAGCGGCGCCACGCGGCTCGACGCGATGTCGCTGGAGGCTTGGACGAGGCCGGTCTTCGATCGGTACCGACAGGAGATCGGTTGGGGCGATCCGGAAGAGCGGCTCCTTGCGATGATCCTGGAGCGCGGATCGGACCTGTTCGGAACCGCACTTCCGATCACGGCGGTCCACGGCGATTACTGGATGGGGAACCTTTTGCTGTCCGGCGGCGCCATCACGGGGGTCGTCGATTGGGAGCTCGGCCGTACGGCGGGGCTTCCCTTCGCCGATATCTACAAGTTCCCGACGTCGTACGCCTTCTACCTCGATCGTTCAGGCCGATCTCTCCGCGGCGAGGTCCCCGGGCATCCCGAACGCGCGGCCTTCGAGCAACGGTGGCGACGATACGGAACGTGGCCGAACCTCGCGGGCTTCGCGTACGGCTACTTCGGACGCGGCTGGTTCCCCGAGCAGGTCCGCAGGTTCGTGCTCGGTCACCTGGCGTGGCTCGGTCTTCCCGCGCAGCTGAACGGAATCTTCTTTCCGCTGTTCCTGGCGCAGCAGGCGACGTCGCTGGACGTTCCGAGCTTCCGTGAGGGCTACCGGTCGGTGGTGCGCGCTCTCGTCGAGGAACGCGACTCGACGTGGCTTTGGCAGGACACAACGATCGTTGAGAGCACCCGGTGAGGACGCGGACGGACCTTCCCCCTGTCGAACGCCCCGGCCTCGTCGGGATCGCTCCGAGCGCCGGCCGGAGGCTCCTCGACCTCGGCGTCGCTTCCCTGGCGCTGGTGCTGCTCGCTCCAGTGTTCGCCGCGATCTGGATCGCGATCCGAGCTACCTCGCGAGGACCGGCGATCTTCCGTCAGGAGCGCGTCGGCCAGGGCGGCGTGCTGTTCACGCTGTACAAGTTCCGCACGATGAGGGTGGGCGGCACGGGCCCCGCCGTGACCGTGCGGGGAGACCCACGTGTGACGAGGATCGGCGCGTTCCTTCGAAAGACGAGTCTCGACGAGCTGCCGCAGTTCGTGAACGTCCTCCGCGGGGACATGACGCTCGTCGGTCCGCGACCGGAGACTCCGGATCTCGCGTCCCGGTATCCGGCGCCGAGCAAGGCGGTGTTCCGATACCGCCCCGGGATGACGGGACCGGCGCAACTCGAACTCCGAGACGACCGCGTGATCCCGCCGGACATCGGTGATCTCGACGGCTTCTATCTGACGTTCGTCGCACCGCAGCGAACGGCGGTCGACCTGCAGTACCTCGAGCATCCGACGATCCGAGCGACGGTTCGCGTGCTGATGGCGACGTTCGCGGAGGTGGTGCGACCGCTCCGTGGATCGGGACCCCGTCGTTCGGAGTAGCCGAAATACGTCGCCGTGCTCATCACGCGGCAGTGCCCGGTACCTACGCTTCGCGCGAGAACCAGTCCAGGAGCTACAAGGGGGCAATGAATGCAGATCCAGTCTCTCGGACACGCAGGCCTTCGTGTCGACGCCGCCGATCTCAGCATCATGATGGATCCGTGGTTCTCCGAGATGGGGGCGTTCCAGTCCTCCTGGTTCCAGTTTCCGCGGAACGATCACCTCGATGTCGCCGCGATCTCGGATTGCGACTGGGTCACCGTGTCGCACGAGCATCTCGATCACGCCGACCTGTCGGTACTTACGCGTCTGCCCGAGCGCACGCGCGTGCTGATCCCGAAGTATCAATCGCCGAACCACCGTGACCGCCTCGCCCGTGGCGGCGTTCGAAACGTCATCGAGGTCGCCGCGTGGGAGCGCTTCCCGCTCAACACGAACGGGGACTGGCTCACCTTCATCCCGGAGATCTCCCCGATGTGCCAGGACGCGGCCGTGCTCATTTCGGCGGGAGGCCGGTCGCTCCTGCACGTCAACGACGCGCGGCTGACCGCCGCGCAGGTCCGGCGCGCCTCGCACGAAGTCGGCGGCCGGCTCGATGTCATGGCGATCCAGATGGCCTGCGCGACGTGGCACCCGATCGCCTACGAATATCCACCGGAGGCGATCGAGCAGATCTCCGAAGAGAAGCGTATCGGCAAGTTCAAGGCGGTCGCCAGGCTCGTCCGAGCGACGCGTCCGGAGCTAGTCGTGCCTTTCGCGGGCCCGATGTGCTTCCTGGATCCGGAACTACGCAAACACAATCGCTGGATCCAGCCGCCCGGGATCTTCCCGCACACCCAGGCGGCGGCGGCGTGGCTGTCGGAACGTGTGAAGGATCAATCGGTCATGCATTGGATGCCCGGCGATCGCTTCGACGTGCTCTCGGGAGCCTTGGAGTCAGATCCGATCTGGGAAGGATTTTCCTTCGACGATCTCGACGATTATTTCGAGGAGTATGCGGCCGATCGAGCACCGCAGATCAGGGCCACGCACGAAGCGTATCCGGAGGCCGATGACGGCTTGGCGGCAGGCTTCGCCGAGCACTTCTCGATGCTCGGTGGTCTGAACTCCTATTTCCTGCGGCGCATCGGGATGACGATCCGGTTCGAGGTGGAGGGCGGCGGCGGCGGGACGTGGGACGTTCGTCTCGGTCCGGAGGACACCGACGTCGACCTCACGGGCGGAGCGAGCGACGTCCAGTACCGCTTCAGGGTCGATTCCCGCTGGCTCGAGCCGGTGATCTCCGGGGAGCTCGGCTGGGAGGACCTCTTCCTCTCCCTGCGGTTCTCGGCCTGGCGCGAACCTGACGTCTACAACGACTACCTGATCGGACTGCTGAAGCACGCGGAGCCCGTCGTTCTCGCGGCCGTTGAGGATCACGAGACGAATCGGGCATCCGACGAGCGCTTCGTCGTCGCGTCGGACGGAGGGAACTTCGAGGTCGGCAGGTACTGCCCACACGCGGGAGAGGACCTCTCGATCGGCGGCCTGATCCTCGGCGGTGACCGGCTGCGATGTCTCGGTCACAACTTCGAGTTCGACCTGCGAACCGGCGAGTGCGTCAACGCTCGATGCGATCCGCTCGCGAGCCGGCCGGTACAGACCGAAGCTTCCCCAGTACCGGAATCGGCGTAGCGAGGGTGGCTAACCGACCCCCGCGGCCATGAAGACGTCCGAGAAGGCTCGCGAGATAGCTCGCAGATCGGCGGGCACGCTCCGTTGCACCGAGCTCGGGGTGAAGTGGGTGAACAAATCGAACCCCTGTCGGTGCAGTCGGACAAGGCCGTTCCAGAGCGGGTTCGGTGCGAGGCCCGGGTCCATGAGATGAACGATCCGTCCGTCGTAGGGCTGGCTCCAGGTCCAGATGTCGACGGCTCGCGCTCCCATGCTCGTC
>JBJMLN010000091.1:0-39859 GCA_045805285.1 Actinomycetota bacterium
ATCCGGGACTGGGAATGGACCTGGACCAAAGCCGGCATCTTCGGACTCGTCTTCGGCTTCGCGATCCTCGTGACGCTCGCGATCGTGCCGTCCTGGTTCCTGTACTTCGCCAACCAGAAGCTGCGCTGGACGACGTTCTGGCTCCTGATCCTTCGCGACGCGATCGCGACGGGCTGGATCGGGACCTGGTTCGCGATCTTCCTGATCGTCTCCTCCCAGATGCAGAACCTCCGCCGGAAGGTCCGCGGTACCACCGGGGACACGCGGCCGACCGGCGGCTACCGATGAGATCGCGGGTGATCTGAGATGCCGTTCACGAAGACCGAGGTGGATATCCACACCGACTACGAGGTCAAGCCGGTCGACCCGGAGTGGCTGAAGCAGGGCGTCAAGTCGCCGAAGCACCTGATGCTCGACCCGGAGCGCTGCATCCTGTGCCGCGCGTGCGAGGACGTCTGCCCGTGGAACTGCATCTACATGCTGTCCCCCGGCATCGTCGACGAGACCGATGACGCCTCCGTCGGCGACGAGGTACAGGAGTCCTACGCGATCTTCGTCGTCGACGACAACGCGTGCACCCGCTGCTCGGTGTGCGTCGACCGTTGCCCGACCGACGTGCTGTACTACGCCAGGCTGCCGGAGGACACCGGCGGCACGCGTACCATGGCCGCCGTTCCGACGTCCCAGACCGCGGACGCGGAGTAACGAGGGGGAGTTCGAAGCGTGAAGTTGAAACCCCCCCGGCCTCCCTCCCCCCAGGAGGTGCTGGACCGGGTTCGCGACACCGAGGTCTGGAAGTCCGTCTTCCGGCCGGGGTCGCTCTTCCGCAAGGGCTACAAGGACACTTCGCGAGACCGCGCGCTCGCGACGATGAACAACGTCCTGTACCACCTCCACCCCGTGAAGATGAAGCGCCACGGGCTGAAGTTGACCTACACGTTCTGCCTGGGTGGCCTGTCCTTCTTCCTGTTCATCCTGCTCACGATCACCGGCATCTTCCTGATGTTCTTCTACCGGCCGACAGCCGAGACCGGGGCGGCGATCGCCTACACCGACATGCAGAACATCAGGACGTCGGTGTTCTTCGGCGACCTCGTCCGAAACATCCATCGATGGGGAGCGCACCTCATGGTGTTCTCCGTCTCGCTCCACATGGCGCGGGTGTTCTACACGGGCGCCTACAAACCGCCGCGGGAGTTCAACTGGGTCGTCGGAGTGATCCTGCTCTTCCTGACGCTCGGACTGTCGTTCACCGGCTACCTCCTCCCGTGGGACCAGCTCGCGATCTGGGCGGTCACGGTCGGCACGAGCCTCGCCGGGTACTCCCCGTTCATCGCGAAGCAGGCGAACTTCATCCTGTTAGGCGGCGTCGTCGTCGGTCCGGGGACGCTCTTACGCTGGTACGTGTTACATGTCCTCGCATTACCGTTCGTGCTCGTGATCTTCCTGTCCGTGCACTTCTGGAGGATCCGCAAGGACGGCGGGATCTCGGGACCGCTGTAAGGAGAGACGATGGCGGGACGCGAAGAGACACCGCTCGACCAGGGGGTCTTCGACAAGACCCTCGAGGCCGAGCTTGCCAAGGGAACCGATCGACGCGTGGCCGAGGGCCGCGCGCGCTCCGCCGCGGTTCGCGCCTATCGCGCGGCCCATCCTGAGGAGCAGGCGGCCGCAGCAGCTCCGGCAGCCGCCACCGGAAACGGAGGCGGCGACGGCCAGGCAGCCGCTCCGGCAGCGGCGGCGCGCCCCGCAGCAGCAGCTCCCGCTGCGGCTGCCGCAGCGGTCGCCGCTCCGGTGAGGACGGCTCCGGCGCCGACCGGAAAGCCGCCCGTTCCGAAGCCCGGCGCGCCGGACAAGCACCGCCTCCTCGCGCTCGTGCCGCCGGAGGGCATCCAGCGCGTGGAGCGCGAACAGGGCGACCGAATCAACGTCTGGCCGCACCTCATGCTCGAGGAGTTCGTGGCCATGCTCGTGGTGCTGGCGCTGCTCACGATCTTCTCGAGCTTCGTGAACGCGCCGCTTCGCGAGCTCGCGAACCCGAACCTGACGCCGAACCCCTCCAAGGCGCCGTGGTACTTCCTCGGTCTCCAGGAGCTGCTGCGTTACTTCCACCCGATGGTGGCCGGCATCACGATCCCCACGTTCATCCTGATCGGCCTCGCGGCCGTGCCGTTCGTCGACCGCAACCCGAGCAACAAGCCGGGCGACCGCAAGCTCGCGATCACGCTGTTCACGATGCTGTTCATGTTCGGAGCGACGCTCACGATCGCAGGCTCGTTCTTCCGCGGCCCGGGCTACAACTGGGCCTGGCCGTGGGCACAAGGGGTGTTCTTCGAGCTATGACGCCCTTGCTCGCGATCTCCACCGGCACGCTCGCCCTGATCGTGATCGTGCTCGTCGTGGACATCTTCGTAATCATGTTCCTGATCTCGTTCAACCGATCCCGGCGGCGCGGAGCCGAGGAGGGCAAGGGTCCGAAGCCGATCTCGCGACGTGAGTTCCTCCGTCGCTCGCTGCTTTCCTCGCTCACCGTGTTCGGCGCCCAGTTCGGAGCGGCGACGATCGCGTTCCTCTGGCCGAACCTGAAGGGCGGCTTCGGATCGGTCATCAACGCCGGAAGCCTCGACGACATCAAGAACCAGATCCAGCAGACGAACCAGCCCTTCTACTCCGGATCGGGCCGCTTCTACATCGTGCCGTACAGCGGGAACGGCGTCGACCCCGCGACGGGCGTCGACTACGTCTCGCTCGGGGTCGTCGACACCGAGAACCACCTGATGCCGCTGTACCAGCGCTGCGCGCATCTCGGATGCCGGGTGCCGTTCTGCCTCTCGTCCAAGTGGTTCGAGTGTCCGTGCCACGGCTCGAAGTACAACGAGGCCGGAGAGTGGCAGCTCGGACCCGCTCCGACCGGGATGCAGCGGTTCAAGATCTCCGTGGTGGACGGGAACGTGATGGTCGACACCTCCGACGTATCCACCCCCGGTCCGCCGCGCGGCACCGACACGATCCACGAGCCGCCGCAGGGACCGTTCTGCGTGGCGCCGGGCTGATGCCGGCCGGAACCCTCGCGCTCAGCTCCGACACCGGCGTGGTCATCGCCGTCGCGGGCCTGGTCGTCCTCATCATCGCGGCCGCTGCGATCCTGCTCCGCGGCCGCCCGAAGCGGACGGCTCCGCCGGACATCCCCGCGGCGATGCGACCCGCGCCCTCGGACACCGACCTCGAGACGCCGCTTTTCCAGAAGCTCCAGGGCTGGGGATTGCTGCTGATCGTGTTCTTCGTGATCTGGGTGCCGGTCATGTGGCTCCGGGAACCGGCGACGAACCTCACCCAGGAGCGAGCGCTCAAGACCGATTCCATCGAGCGCGGGAGCAAGGCCGTGCAGCTGTTCAGCGAGGAGAACTCCGGCGGCATCGGGTGCGTCCGCTGCCACGGCATCCAGCTCACCGGAGGCCAGAACCTCTACAACGGAAGCGTGGTCCAGGTCCCGAACCTCACGACCGTCTGCGGCGGCGCGTCCACCGGCCACCCGCTGATCAAGAGCGTCGACGACATCTACACGACGATCGAGCAAGGACGCAACGACATGCCGTCGTGGAGCATCCGATTCGCGGGAGCGCTCGACGACCAGCAGGTCCAGGACATCGTTCTGTACCTGATCTCGATCCAGAAGGTCCCGTACAAGGACAACGTTTGCATCAACCCGGCCGCAGCTGCTGCTGCGGCAACGCCGTCCGCGGCCGCGCCGTCGGCGAGCAGCGGCTCGGGCTCCGGGAGCTCGAGCGGCGGGTCCGGCTCCACGGCACCGTCGCCGTCCGGGAGCGCGTCGCCGTGATCGCCGCCGCCTTGCCCGTGAGCAAGTGCCTGTTCTTCACCGGGATCGACTGCGGAACGCTCACGAAGGGCGTCCTGGTCGTCATCGTCGGATTCATCCTGTTCGTCGGAAGCATCTACGTGCTGCTCTCCGCGGTGTTCGGCCGTCGCCTCGGTTACCTGGTCATGTCGGTCTCGTTCTTCGCGTGGATGATCCTGTTCTCCGCTCTGTGGACCTTCGGAGCGCCCGGAACTCCGCGGAACCTCGGTCCCCGCGGCATGGAGCCCGAGTGGGTGCCGCTCCAGGGAAGCTTCTCCGTCGAGTCGCAGCAGTATCCGGAGGTCGAGAAGTATCCGGGGCCGCCCTGGAAGACGCCGCCGGCGTCGCTCGCCGCATCGGTGCAGTCGGTGACGGGCTCGTTCCAGGCTTTCCTGGCGGACGAGGCGAACGCCCAGCTCGGCAAGGATCCCACCGCGATCGACGCGATCCCGCCGACCGCGTTCGCCGTGGAGAACATCAAGTTCGCGGCGCACGGAACGACCTCACTCGCGGCGGCGCAGGCATTCTATTCGGGCGGCGGCCCCGCGATCACCGTGTTCGCGTACCACGACAGCGGAAGCGTCCCCCGGTACTCGTGGATGTTCTTCGGCGGCTCGATCGCACTGTTTTTCTTGCATCTGCCGTTCCTCGACAAGGCGGAGCGCAAGCGCAAGGAGATCCTCACCGGCGGAAACGCGCCGCCGTGGTACGGGCCCGCGTAGGAAAGGGACGACGATGCTCGCTTCGGGACTGCTCGATGAAGGCGCGGTTCAGTTCATCCTGTTCGGCCTGATGGTGATCGCCATGTTCATCGGGCTGATCCTCACCGTCGACAAGTAACGATCCGGGCGCCGCGGGCACTCGGCGTCACTTCTTCCGGCGGACCTCCTCGACGCCCTTGTAGTTCGCGATCGCCCGGAGGCGGTAATCGATCCGGACGAGATCGGCCTGATCGCGCATCACGGTCTCCACGTCCTTGTAGGACTCCGGGTGCTCGTCGAGGAGGGCGACCGCATCCGTCTCCTGCCACGCGACGCCGGCCATGCGCGCCGCGAGCGACTCCGCGGAGAGCTGCTTCCTCGCCTTCGTTCGGCTCATCACCCGGCCCGCGCCGTGGGAGCACGACTCGTACGACTCGGAGTTACCGAGCCCCGAGACGACGAAGCTCGCCTGGCCCATCGCGCCCGGGATCAGGCCGCGCTCGCCCTCATGCGCGGCGATCGCTCCCTTCCGCGTGACGTAACGAAGCTCGCCGAGCTCCTTCACGCGCTCCTGCACGGCGTAGTTGTGGTGGCAGTTCACCTCGTCGAGGGTCTCGACGCTTCGTCCGAGCGCCTCCTCCAGCGAGTGGTGGGCTCCCGCGAGGAGGAGACGCCGGTTCTCGAGCGCGTATCCCTGCGCCCAGTAGAGGTCCCGGACGTAGGTCTCGAACTCCTCGGTCTCGGCGGAGAGCCACGCGAGGTCGCGGTTCGGCGCAAGGTCGCCCGTCGCGAGCAGCGCCGCCTTCGCGTGGATCGTCGCGAGGTTGTTTCCGGCGCCGCGCGACCCGGAGTGGAGGAGGATCCACACCCGTCCTTCGTCGTCGACGGAGAGCTCGACGAAGTGGTTCCCGGAGCCGAGCGTCCCCAGTTGCGCCGCGGCGCGCTCGCGATCATCGAGCCGCGACGGCAGCGGGTTGTCCTCGAGCCACGCGAGCGCCTCCACCGAGCCGCGCCCGTGCCAGTGCCCGAGCCCCGCGGGAACCCGTGCGCGCATCTCACGCACCCACGCGGATGGCCCGGCGTCGGGGAGGTCCTCGAGCCTGACGCCGGTTCGACGCGCGGCCATGCCGCACCCGATGTCGACGCCGACCGCCATGGGGATCACGGCGTTCTCCGTCACGAGGACGGTGCCGATCGTGGCGCCCTTCCCGAGGTGAGCATCGGGCATCAACGCAAGCGGAGCGCTGAGGATCGGCAGCGCCGCGGTCTCGATCGCCTGGACGCGCGTTGCCTCGTCGAGGATCGACGCCCAGCTCCGAACGGTCCCGTTCCCGAAGGTTTCGATCATCCGTCGAGCGTACGCCGGGCCGAACGAGGCGCGCTGATCGGGCTCCGAACGCTCCGCTAGCCGAACTCGATGTCGGGCGTCGCCTTCCCCTTGCGGACCGCGGCGAGCGCGGCGTTCCGCTGCTCGTAGAAGGCCAGGATCTGGAGCTCGATCGCGAGATCGACCTTCCGCACCGAGACGCCCTCGGGAACGGAGATCACCGACGGCGCGAAGTTCAGGATCGAGCGGATCCCCGCGCCCATCATGCGGTCGGCCACCTCCTGCGCCACGGACCCCGGCGTGCAGATCATGCCGATGGCCGCGTCGAGCGATGCGACGACCTCGGGGAGCGCGTCCACGGGACGAATCGGAAGCCCACCGACGATCTCACCGACCTTCGCCGGATCGGAGTCGACGAGCGCGGCGATGCGGAAGCCCCGCTCGGAGAACCCCCGATAGTTCGCAAGGGCGTGGCCGAGGTTCCCGACGCCCGCGAGCACGATCGGCCAGGCCTGCGACAGGCCGAGCTCCCGGCGGACCTGGTGGATCAGGTACGCGACGTCGTATCCGACGCCGCGAGTGCCGTACGAGCCGAGATGAGAGAGGTCCTTGCGGACCTTCGCGGAGTTGACTCCGGCGGCGCGAGCGAGGGCGTCGGAGGAGACGGTCGTCGCTCCGTCCTCGGCGAGCTCGACGAGGGCGCGGAGGTAGACCGGAAGCCGGGCGACCGTTGCCTCGGGGATGACACGCTCCCTCAAGGGCGATCGCCGCTCTCGCCAGGCACGAGCGCGATGGTAGCGCGATTGTGAATCGGGCTCCAAACCGCGCTACGGGTCGCTCAGCCCGCGAGCTCGCGGGAGAGCGCGTCGGGATCCACGACGAGCTCGAAGACCTCCTCGCCGTCGAGGAGGACGACCGGGACCCGGATGCCGTACTGCATCTCCAGGGCGTCGTCGCCTTCGACGTCGATCTCCTCGAGCTCGAACGGTGTCCTGGCCCGCTCCGCGATGAGGACCTGCTTCGCGGTCTCGCACAGGCCGCAGCCGTCCCTCGTGTAGAGCACAACACGCTTCATGAGGCAGCGATGCTACTTGGAGCCGGCTGTGAATCTCCCCAGAATCGCACCTTCCTCGCGTCCGTCCGGATAGAACAAGGACCAGACCAGGCCATGCCGGACGATCTCGCGGACGATCTCGAGCTGCATCGCCGCCTCGGAGGGCGGGATGTCGCTGCGTTCGACGAGCTGTTCCGCCGGTACGGGGCTTCGTCGCACGGGCTGGCGCTCCGGGTGACCGGACAAGAGCTCCTCGCCCAGGAGGTCGTCCAGGACGCCTTCCTGGCCCTCTGGCGGGCGCCCGAGGCCTACGATCCCTCCCGGGGCCCGTTCCGCACCTTCTTCCTCTCCCTGGTCCACCACCGCGCCGTGGACACGGTCCGCCGGGAGGAACGCCTCCGCAAGCGCACGGAGCGTGCCCTGAACCCGGAGGACATCTATGGCGAAGATGTAGCGGAGGGTGTCGTCGAGGAGTCCTACCTGGGCCAGCGACGGCTCGAGGTGCGTGCTGCGCTCTCCACCCTCCCGGTGGATCAACGGAAGGTATTGGAGATGGCGTACTTCGGAGGTGCCACCCAGGCACAGATCTCCGCTGAGCTGGGCATCCCGATCGGAACCGTCAAGACCCGGACGCTCGCCGCGATGCGCAAACTCCGGCGGGCGCTCTACCGGGAGGACTGAGGTGGCCGACACCCACGAGTGGATCGAGGAGCTCCTCGCCGGCTACGTCCTGCGGAGCCTTTCCGGCGAGGATGCCGTCGTGGCCGACCGCCTGCTCTCCGAGCACGTCCCGAACTGTCCGATGTGCCGGGACACGCTGGCGGCGTTCCAGGGCGTCGCGGGAGAGGTGGCCCTGGCGCCAACGCCGGTCCGGCCGCCGGAGCTGCTCCTGCCGCGGATACACGAGCTCCTGGGAGACCCCGCGGGCCGCCGCCGGCGCAGGCCGATGTCGCTCTGGGCGGCTGCCGCGAGCATCGTGGCCCTCGTGGGACTCGCCGGCTGGAACGTGAGCCTCGGATTCCGAGCCAACCACGCGGAGGACCAAAAGAGCACGCTCCTCAGCGCGCTCGATGCGGCGTCCCGCCCCGATGCCGAAAAGGTCCTTTTCAACCCGACGGAATCAGCCGGAGCGGGTTCCATGCGGGAGATCCGAGCGCCGGGCGTCGAGCCGATCTACCTCATCGGCCACGACATCCCCGAGCCCGGCGTGGGGCACGTGTACCAGGTGTGGCTCGGCCGCTCGGGCCAGTACAAGCCCGTCGGCACGTTCTTCCCCGAGGAGAGCTTGACGGTGCTGGAGCTCCACCACGTGAACCCGAGCGTCTATGACGAGATCCTCATCACCGAGGAGCTCGCGGGGACGTCACCGGTTCATCCGTCGGCCGCGACGCGCTGGCAGGCAAGCCTCACAGCTGGCTGATCGAGCGGAGCACGAGGAACGCTCCGACCCCCGCGATCGCGGCGGCGGAGAGCAGCGGCAGGATCCGTCCGATCCGAGAGCTCATCTTCCGTGACACGAGGTCCCGCGCGCTCAACGCGGCAACCCCGACGATGATCAGCGCCGACGCGAGCCCGACCGAGAACGCGACGATCAGGCCGAGCGCGAACGGAACACGGTGGATCGCGACGCCCGCCACGAGCACGATGACGGCGGTCGGTGAGGGCAGGATCCCTCCCGCGAGCGCGAGCGCGGTGAGGCCCTTCCGCGAGAGCACCGGCCCGTCGGGAACGGGATGGACGTGCGTCCGGCCTCCGTGGGCGTGGGGCTCCTCCGTCGCGGTGGAAGCGACCGCGATCCCGTGAAGCGGAGGCGTCGACCCTTCCGCGACGCCGTGGGCGGCCACGAGCTCGCGTTCCCGCGCGTGGTCGTGATCGCCGTGATCGTGCCCGTGCTCGCCGTGGTCGTGCCCCTGATCGCCGTCGTGGCCGTGCAGGTATCCGTCGCGGATCTCCTCGGAGACGGAGGCTGACGTTCCGCGATGCGCGCGATATCGGACCACGAAGAGTCCGCCTCCGAGCGCGACCACGACGATGCCGGACAGCAGACCGAGCCAGGGGTAGACGTCCTCCGGACGCGGGAACAGGCTTTGGGCGTAGAGAACAACCAGACCGAGCGCGATCACCGACACGGTGTGCATCAACGACACGGCGACGCCCACCGTCACAGCATGGCGGATCCGCCCGCCGGCTCCGACGAGGTACGCGGCCATCAGCGTCTTTCCGTGGCCCGGAAGGATCGCGTGGAGCGCTCCGAAGCCGATCGCGAGCAGGAGCGAGAGCGCGACGACCATCGCGCTGAGTCCCGAGCGATCGACGAGCGCCGCGAACGAGCCTCCGATCACGCCGGGACGCGCGCCGCCCGCGTCGGCCGGGCCGGAGGTCACGACGTTGCTCGCCCCGGGCGCGAAGGAGAACGTCGCCTGCGTCACGTGGAGGGGGCTCTGCAGCAGGTTCGCGGGATAGGCGCGCAGCTCGTCGCTCACCGAGCTGACCGGCACGGAGGAGCTCCGCACGGCCTCTCCGTCCGTGCCCAGGGCCGTGATCTCGCGCCAGCCGATGTGGTCGGCGTAGTTCTCGTCGGCGTACCGCACGGAGCCCAACGACGGCACCGGGCCTGTGAACTCCGCATCGAGCCGCAACACGTTCAGGCCTCCCTGGCCGGGACGGAACGACATCCGGGCCGAGGTCGCGGAGAGCTTCACGGGCTGCCCACCGACCGACAGGTGCACGTTCGCCATCAGCTGCGGCGCCGTGCGAGTCGCCCACGCCTGCTGCTCCGCCTCGCTCGGCGTTCCGTCGCCGTTCGCGTCGATCCGCTGCTGCGTCTCCTGGTAGGTCGGGATCTCCGCCATGTCCACCGCGTAGTGGACACGCACTTCGTGCGGCACGATGGAGATGCCGCTGTACAGGTTGATCGTGAAGTTCCCGAGCGGATGCGCCGAGGCCGCGAGCGGCGAGACGAGCATGAGCGCCGCCACCGCGCCGAACAGCACGGCGGCGGACCGGCGAACCGCGCGTCTCACGATCGCTCCAGCTTGGCGAGCGTCGAGGCCGCTTCCTGCGCGTAGAGGATCGAGAAGTGCGGGTTGATCGCGAGCGCCCGCGAGAGGAACTCGCGCGCCGTGCCGGTGTTCCCGAGCGCGAGCTGGACCATCCCCGCGTGATAGTTGAACAGCGCGCTCTGTGTTCCGAGGTGGAGCGCGAATCGACTGTATCGAGCGGCCTGGCGGTCGTCGCCGTTCTGGTGGAGCGCCCACGCGAGCGCGTCCGCGACGTGGATGCTGTGACGCCGGTCCCACTCGGTGCGCGCCGTCGCGAGTCCCGCCTTCGGATCGCCGTGGTCGGATTCGAACAACGAGAGCTCAAGGTCGACGTTCACGCCGTTGGCACGGAACAGATGTTCCTCCGCCCGGACGAGGGAGTACTGCTGGTCAGCGGCCGCCTTGTCGCCGGAGACGGCGTAGAGGTCGCCGAGCGCGATCACGTACTCCGGAAGCGGATAGCGTCCGACGACGTCTGTGTAGTCGCGGATCGCGCGATCGGTCTCGCCGCGCGCCCACTCCACCTTCGCGAGGCCGGCGAGCGGCGGCACGTACACGGTGGAGAGGCGCGCCCCCTGGGCGTACTCGCGGCCTGCGTCGGCCGGCCGCCCGCTGTTGAAGTACAGCTCCCCGAGCTGGTAGCTCGCCCACGCTCTGTCCTCCGCGGTGCCGGCGGCGTCGAGCGCCGCCTTCATCGCCGAGATCGCTCCGGGGACGTCTCCTTGAAGCTCGCGAGCGTAGGACACCCGCGCGTACGAGGCCGTGTCGGGCAGCGTGTTCACCATCTTCTGGAACGTGGCGAACGCGTCGTCGTAGTGACCGAGCTCGACCTCCGCGTCGCCGATCACGCCGTAGACGTTGCCGTTGAAAGGGTTGATCTTCCGAGCGCGCTCGCCCCACGAGAGCGCGCCGGAGAAGTCGTGGCGGGCGAGGGCGAGCGCCGCCATGCCGACCATGCCCTGGAAGTTGTCCGCGGTGTCGATGCGCAGGGACCGCTCCAGCACGCCCTGCGCCTTCGGGTAGTAGCTCGGGTCCGCCGTGATCCGCGCTTGTTGTACGTACGCGAGACCGAGCGAAGCGTACGACCGCCAGTCCTGCGGCTCGACGCGGAGCCGTGCCTGGAGCGAGGAGATGACCTGCGTCATCGTCGCGGACGGCGCGATCGGCTGGCTGAGCTGCGAGCCCGGCAGCACGGCGGCCGGCGGGGAGCTTGTGGAGACGGAGACGAACACGCCGATCGCTCCGGCGAGGAAGACGGCCACCGCGATCGCGGCGACGAGCGAGATCCGTCCGATCCTCGTCATGCGCGTGCGTTCGGGAGTCGGGAGAGGCCCGGCGTCATGCACGACGCCGGGCCTCTCCGTCATGGATCGCTCCCGTATTACGAGTGCGGATCGGACGCCGAGCCCGGATGGGGGTAGGCGACGTACGGGAACGTCTCGTTGAACGGCACGTCGTTCTGGTTCACGCCGTCCCCGAGATCGTTCGGGTTGCCGATCAGCTCGCCCTCGACCACCTGCAACGACGCGTCGAGGATGTCGTCGGACAGTCGCCGGCCGTTCGGGAAGCCCGCGTTGTCCCCGCCGATCACGCCGAGGTCGGAGTAGCCGTTGCAGCTCCCCGGTTGACACGGCGGGATCGACATGTTCAGACGGAGCTCCTCCGAAGGCGTCACGTTCGGCGGCTGGTTCAGACCGTCGAGGCCCGTCAGGAACACGCTGACGAGATCGTCGCGCTGGACGCCCGGCGTTCCCGAGTCGGAATCCGGCACGGGGATCGACGGGTAGACGGCGTGCACGACCTCCGGCAGCTCCGGGTCGTCGTGCACGTAGCCGAGGAACTGGGTGTCGTCCTTCGGCTGTGAGGAGTTGAAGAGGTCCTTCTGCCCGCGCGGGATCACGACCTCGTTCACGAGCGGGTTCCCGAGGCGGGAGACCTGCACGGTCGGACCGGAGAATGTCTGGGTCCCGTCTCCGTTCTCCACGCGCATGCTCTTGCGCTCGGCCGTCGTCCACACGCCGACGATCGGGTTGACGTTGGGCTTGTGCTTCAGGGCGACGTTCTTCATGCGAACCTGGAGGGCCAGCGTGTTGACGTTGAATCCCGCGAGCGTGTCGTGGCCGGTCTCGGAGAGGTCTCCCCCGTAGAGCAGGTCGAACACGCGGAGGTCCAGGAAGAACGGGTCGTCCGACTGGCCGGCCCAGGTGAAGCTCGGCGCGCTTCCGAACGGATAGCTACCCGCGTCGAACAGGTTGCCGCGGTAGTCCGGCATCGAGCCGGTGCCGACGTCGTCCGGAACCGCCATGGCGTCGTGGACGAGCGTCGTCACGTTGTTGCCGACGATCTTCTGCAGGTCATACGTCTGATAGAAGGTCAGGTTCGGATCGGGCGGGTCGAGCTGCGTGACCTGTCCGTTGTTGTACAGGAACGTGTTCGGGTTTCCGTGGTTCGTGAAGACCCATCGATACGTGATGTCGGGCTTGGCGTCACCGTCGTTGTCGATGTTGATGTCGTAGTGGACGCCCTCCGCCCACGGGAAGAAGTTCGGGCCGCCCGCAGGCTCCTCGAAGGGGTTCCACGAGCTGATCAACGTCACGGTTTTGGGACGGTCGGGACTGACGAACGCGTAGAGGTCCGTGCCATCGATCTGTGGGTCCGCCGCCGTCAGCGGCGCCTCACGGTGACTCGACGCGAAGCTCGCGGTCGGCGCGAGGCTCGCGAAGAGCCCGGCGACGAGCGCCATCGATCCGATCGTCGCCAGCGTCCGGTTCCGGAACCGGGTACCGGGATGCCGCAATGGAGTGCCTCCTCTCGCTCAGGGTGTGATCGCTCGGGTCCACCTGCTTTCGCTCGCGCCGGTCATCTCCGGCCGCGAGGTGCTGCCACCTCCTCCCGAGCAGGTCATGCGGTGTTCGCGCTTGCGGCCCGGCCGGATCACCCGAGTCCGGGCGTCGGGAGGAGCCTGGCTACCCTATCGCTCGGCCGACGGTTGCGGAGCCTGCCGGCCGTCCGCCGTCGCCGGGTCTGCGGGAGCCGACTTCGGCGCCCTCGACGCACGCAGGAACCCAAGGAACATGAACGCCACGCCGACGGCGAGCGTCGCGGAGAATCCGATCAGCAATCCCTTGAGCGCGAACGCGGAGCCCGCCGCGACGACCGTGGCTCCGAGCGCGATCAGGAGCGTTCCGACGAACCGGTCGCGGAGCTGCGGCGCGCCGCGCATCTTCCACGCCGACCACAGCGTGCCGGCGATCAACAGGAAATAGGCCGGGAACGCGTAGTACCGCGCGAGGGCCAGCACGAATCCGTCGTTCGCCCAGACGTCGTCTCCGAGCGGAAGATCCTTCGTCAGCGCGGACGCGTCGATCGTCGCGGTGCGGATCCTCGTTGCCGCGAACGCGGTCAGGAAGACCATCAGCAACACGGCCGCGTTCACGACCACGCGATTGCGGACGAGAAGCGCGACCTCGCCGAGCGCGAGGAACGGAACGTTGAGCACGGCTCCGAACAGCCAGTAGATCCGGTACTCCGTGCTCGTCCATCCGTTGAGGACCCCGAGGAACAGCGCCACCGATGCCGCGGCGTACATCAGCAGCGCGATCGCCCACGCGAGCTGGTAGGAACGCCTCCGGTCCAGATACTGGCGAAGGAGCAGGACGCCGAAGACGAGCGCGACGACCGCGGCGATCAGCGGGAAGATCGCCATCCGCTAGCTCGGATCCCAGCGGCGGATCGTGGCCACCTCGGACGCGTGCTCCTCCCAGCCGGGAACGTCGGCGTAGAGCTCGAGCTCGATGCCGTCGGGGTCCTTGATGTAGAGGCTGTGGGAAACGCCGTGGTCGCTCGCGCCGACGATCTCCGCGCCCGCCGAGGCGAGGATGCGGTACGCGCGCCGGACGTGGTCGTCGGACGGAAGACGGATCGCGACGTGGTAGAGGCCGACCGATCCCTCCGGCGGCGACGGGGCGTCGGCTCCGACGGCCTGGAGCGCGAGATCATGGTGGTTCTGCCCCGTGGTCGTGAAGAACGCCATCATGCCGCCGATCTGTCCCACCTTGCGGAACCCGAGCAGTTCGTAGAACGCCGTCGAGCGCTCGAGATCGCGGACCCGCAGCACGACATGTCCGATCTCCTGCGGAGAGATCTCCGTTCCGGCGCTCTCGCGGCCGTCATCGCTCGGCTGTTCGCTCATCGATGCCTCCTCCGGGGCTCCTCGGGGCTGCGGCGCAGGCCGTTGGTAGCCTCGGAACCGTGCGCCGCTGGACGTTCATCACCATCATCGCGCTCTTCGTCGTGATCGGCGTCGCCGCCGCCTATCAGATCTCGATCGCGTCCCGCGATACCGGGCCACTCCCGGGTCCGGTCTCCGGCCACCCGCTGCCGACGGCGACAGCCACCACACCGTAGCCCACCGGGCAGCAGAGAGGCCCGGCCGACCGGCCGGGCCCCTCGTGGAGCGTTCGACGAAGCGTTCCTTACGGGTTCGGATCCGACCCGGCGTGGGGGTAGGCCACGTACGGGAAGGTCTTCAGGAACGGAACGTCGTTGTGGTCGACCCCGTCGCCGAGGTCGTTCGGGTTTCCGATCAGCTCGCCGTAGACCACCTGCAGCGACGCGTCCAACACGTCGTCCGTAAGCCGGCGGCCGTTCGGGAAGCCGGCCAGGTCACCACCGATGACGCCGAGCCGCGAGTACTTGCTGCAGCTCGACTGCGGGCACGGCGGGATCTCCATGTTGAGACGGAGCTCCTCCGACGGCGTCACGTGCGCGGGCTGGTTCAACCCGGCGATGCCCGTCAGGAACACCTGGACGAGATCGTCCCGCTGGATGCCCTTCTGGTGTGAGTTCGAGTCCGGCACCGGGCCGAGGGAGGGATACACGGCGTGCATGACCTCCGGAAGCTCCGGGTCGTTGGCGACGTACTTCAGCCACTGGGAATCGTTCTTCGGCTTGGAACCGTTGAACGCGTCCTTCTGGCCACGGGGGATGACCACCTCGTTGACGAGCGGGTTCCCGAGGCGCGAGACCTGCACGTAGCTGCCCTGGAAATCCTGGTTCCCGTTGTTCTTGGTGATCACCATGCTGCGACGCGACGCCGTCGTCCACACCCCGATGACCGGGTGCTGCTTCGTCTCGCCGGCGAGCGCCACGTCCTTCTTCGGAACCTGGATCGCCATCGAGTTCACGTTGAACCCGGCAAGCGTGTCGTTCCCGACCTCGGAGAGGTCGCCGCCGTAGAGCAGGTCGAACACGCGGAGATCGAGGAAGAACGGGTCGTCGGCCTGCCCGACCCACTCCTGGCCCTCGCCGGTGCCGTAGATACCTGCATCGAACAGCTTGTCGTTGTAGTTCGGCATCGAGCCCTTACCGACGTTGCTCGGCACCGCGATGCCGTTGTTGACGAGCGTCTTGACCTTTCCGCCGCCGCGGATCTCCTGCAGGTCGTAGGTCTGATAGAAGGTCAGGTTCGGGTCCTTGAGCGACGTCACCTGGCCATTGTTGTACAGGAACGTGTTCTCGTTCCCGTGGTTCGTGAACGTCCACCGGTACGTGATGTCCGCCTTGGCGTCACCGTCGTTGTCGATGTTGATGTCGTAGTTCACGTTCTCGGCCCACGGGAAGAAGTTCGGTCCGCCTGCCGGCGACTCGAACGGGATCCAGTTGCTGACCAGCGTGACGGTCTTCTTCTTGTCGGGGCTCACGAACGCGTACAGGTCGGTGCTGTCGATCTGGGGCTCGGCCGATGTCAGCGGCGCTTCACGGTGGCTGGATGCGAGACTCGCCGTCGGAGCGAGCCCGGCGAAGATCCCGGCCACGAGTGAGGCGGCCGCTGCGGTCGCGAGCGTGCGGTTCCGCATGCGCCTGCCGATGTGCGGCAAGGAGGCCTCCCTTCTCGGATGAACGTGGTGCAGCGGGAGCTGCGATGGAGCGACGCCGCGACCTCCGTCGCGGGTGGAGCGAAACACCTCCCCCTGGTCGATCCTCGATCCGTGGTTGCTTCGCGCCCGGCCGCCGATCGGATCACTCGGGGCGGCAAGGCCACCCTATCGAGGTGCCGTCAAGACCGGAAATCGACTCGGCGGCCTGACGCGTCAGTTCAAGACGACGGGGTCGCCCTCGTGCAGGCCGAGCAGCTCCGCGGCGCTTCCGCGATTGACGGCGACGGCGACGAAACCGGAGGAGTCCTCGACCGCAACGCTCTGACCCTCCGGAGCTGCGTCGAAGGTCGCAACCGTCGGAAACAGGACGTCGCCGACGCGGAACCCGCGATCGAGGCCCGCCTCCTGGAGCATCGACGGCCGCACGTTGAGCTCCACGTTCCCGAAGCCGTCGACCCAGGTGACGACGCAGTCGATCCGGCCGCGCCGAACGCGCGCAGCGGGGAAGGAGATCCGCGCGAGCCGGTCCGCGGGCGTCTCGCGTCCGAGGTCCTCGAGCGGCCGTCCGATCGCCAGGTGCGCGGCGGCGGGAGCGAAGATGTCGCGCCCGTGGAACGTCCTCGACACCGGCTCGAGCATCACCTCGCGCGACTCGATCGAGTGCGCCTCCTTCACGCCGCCGAGGCGCTTCCACGCGATCGAGAGGAGCCCGTTGTCGGGGCCGACCATGAAGGCGCCGGAGCTCGTTTCCAGCGCGAGGGGAAGACGTTCGCCGCCCACGCCCGGATCCACGACGCCGAGATAGACGGCGTCCGCGGGCATATACGGAACCGCGCGGCTCATCGCCGATGCGCCCGACGCGACGTCCTGGCGCCGGATCGCGTGCGTCAGGTCGATCACGTTGACGTCGGGAGCAAGCCGCGCGACGACGCCGTGGCACACCCCGACGAACTCGTCGTCGAGGCCGTAGTCGGTGAGGAACACGATCGGTCGCGCGGTCATCGTCCTCGGCTCATGCGTCGTTCCTGAACTGCGCCAGATACGTCGTGATCAGCTTCTGGACCTCCTCGCCGCGGGTCCCGGTCAGGAGATCGGTCCCGTGGTCGTTCGCCGGCACGATCTCCACGCGACGGGAGCCTAATGCCTGGTCGTAGAGCTGTTGGGCGGCCTGAGCCGCGGTCGCGTCTCCCGTTCCGGCGATGAACAGCTTCGGCGCCTCGACGTTCTGGAGCGTCGTCGGATCGATCGTGAGGCCCTCGAACGACAACGGCGCGGAGAGCGTCACGATCGCGCTCGGGCCGACCTCCGGCTGCGCGGCCGCGACGAGCGAGGCGGTGCCACCCATGCTCGCGCCGATCAGGACGACCTTCGTGGCACCGGCGCCGCGGAGATACGTCGCGGCTGCGACGACGTCTCGAGAGATCTTCGAGATGTCCTTCGACCCGCCGGAGCAGCCCGCATCCCCGCCCGGGCAGTAGCCGCGGAAGTCGAACGTCAACACGCGGTAGCCGTCGTCGGCGAGCGTTCCCGCGAACGGCCACCACGATCGCTGGTCCCCGGGGAACATGTGCGACAGGACCACGCCGAAACTGCCGGAGCCGAAGACGCGGCCCTCCAGCCTGGTTCCGTCGGAGGCATGGAAGACGACTGCGTGCGAGCCCGCCTGAGGAGCCGCGATCGTTCCGGAACGGCAGGCGACGCCCGCGATGAGGAACAAGGACGCCGCCACGATCGACGGTCCCCGCCGCGGGAACGAGCGGGTGCGCTCCACGGTGCGTTCGGAGAGCTAGCGCCCCTGCTGCCGCCGCTGCCAGCGGGTCTTCTTGAGGAGCTTCTTGTGTTTCTTCTTCCGCATCTTCTTGCGGCGCTTCTTGATCAGCGAAGGCACATGGATCCCTTCTATTCCGTTCCGAACAGGTTCCGAAGGTCCACGCGCTTCGCGCGGAAGTTCTCCTCCAGGCGGACGGAGCCAAGTCTAAGCGCCTTCGGCCCGTCTGCCACCGGCGAGACCAGGCGCAGCACCTCGTCGTCACCGTACTCGAGGAAGCCGATCCCGAGGTAGGTCCCGTTCCCGTCCGACAGGCCGACGAGGAGCCGGTCGAGCTGCCGGAGGTCGAACAATGGCGGCAGCGCGGGCATGAAGACCGTCGGCTTGACCCGCCAGCGGTGGAGTTCCCCGGAGAAGTACGCGCGCATCGCGAGCTCCCGGTTCTCGGCTCGCTGCTCCACGGAGGACGGCTGGACCGCAGGGTGGACGCCGAGCGCGTCGACCTCGCTCGGGAAGAACCGCTGGATCACGCCGAGCAGCGGAGAGAGCTCCTCCCCGCGCTGGAGGCCGACCACGACGTCGGGGCGCACCATCTCCACCTTGTGGTACTTCAGCAGCTGCCCGTAGATTCCCGAGACGAAGCCGCTCGTGTCGACGACGACGAACTCCGCGCCGTGCTCGCGGGCGCGCCCGAGGAGCGTCCCGGTTCCCGTCACGACCGGCAGGAGGTGACCCTGCGGCGAGGTCGCTCCCACGAAGGAGAGTGCATCGGCGCGCATCAGTCGGTCGGCCCTGAGGTCCTCGTCGGTCGCGACGATCTTGAGTCCGATCGTGCCCGGAGGGCCGACGCACTTCTGGCCGAGATCCGCGTCGAGATAAGCGGAGCGCCTGCCCGCGGCGAGCGCCGCGGCGAGCAGCGCACGGGCGAGCGTGCTCTTTCCCGAGTCGAGACCGCCGATCAGCATCGCGGTCCCGGCGGAGCTCGACACGCGCTCGACCAGCGCCTCGTGCTCGTTCACCGTGCCTCCCGATGACGTGGTCCTCGGGGGCGCCGGCTCGTGCCGGAAGAGGAGTGCGGTCTAGCCGGGGAGCGTTCCCCGTTCCTTCAGCCGATGTCGGACCGTCGTTCCGCGCAACCTGCCGGATTCCCTCTGTACCGTCGTGAGCCGTGCCTCGTTGGACGTTCTCAATGAGCGTTCCGTGTTCGGCGCGGATTCTACTTCGACGGGTCCTCGCGCGCTCTCGCACGTTCGATCGCTCGGAGGGCGGCGCTCAGGGGAGGCGCGAAACGATCTCCTGGAAGCAGGGCCAATACGCGTCCGCACGTACGTTGTCGTCCATCACGATGACGATCTCGGTGCGCCCCTGCTCCTTGGCCACGAGCAGGGCGGGGTCGTTGACGTCGGCCACGGAGATCGTCTCGACCCCCCGCTCGATCGCGGAACCCGCGAAGCCGTGGTCGGCGAAGACGAGGTCGGGTGGATCCTCGTCGATCATCCGCAGCATGGACTCTCCGCTGTGCGTGTGGACCGGCCGCCCGTCCTCGGTGAGGACCGCGACATCCTCCAGATAGCGAACGCTCACGCGCATCCCGTCCTCGGTCCGTTCCGGGCCTCCGTCCGGTCGAAGGACCTCGACGCCCCGGCGCTTGAGGTCCCCGGCAAGCGAGCCGTAGAGCGATGCGAGGCCGTTCTGCTTTCCTGGCGCGGGCGGATGGCCGGTCGCGAAGATCATGCGCTCCCTGCGGCGGCAGGCCTCGCCGAGACGGTCGCCGGCCGCGGCGCACGCGTCGAGGATCCGTTGCGCTTCGACGCGGAACGCGCCCTCCGTCGCGCCCTCGTCCGGCGCGAAGCCCGACGCGTCGGCGACGAGTGCGAGCACCTGCTCCGGGCGATAGACGGTGAGCCCGCGGAGGCCGAACTGGAAATGCGGATCGCCGTCGCACATCCGCTCGATGTGGCGAAGGACGTTGTCGAGCGGGTGGCTGACGACGCCGGCCATGCCTCCCTCGACCGTGGCCTTCAGAAGCTCGTCGCGGGAGAAACGAGCCGGCCGCCACCGGTTGTCGGTTTCTGGCAGGCTGGCCGCGTGCGCAGCGGAAACGTCCACGCATCCAGTGTAGGAGCGCCGCGGTGGAGCTGAGGGACGCCGTCGCGGTCGTCACCGGAGCGTCCTCCGGCATCGGGGAACGGACGGCGATCGCGCTCGCGCGACGAGGCGCCTCCGTCGCCCTCGCGGCGCGAAGGATCGAGCGCCTCGAAACGCTCTCGGAACGGATCGGAGCATCGGGCGGCAACGCGTTGCCGGTTCGGTGCGACGTCACCGACCGCGACGACCTCGAGCGTCTCCGGAGGTCGGTGGAGACGGCGTTCGGCCGTGTGGATGTACTCGTCAACAACGCGGGAATCCCGGGCGGCGGTCCGTTCGAGGGCTTGTCGCTCGACGCGATCGAGCGCGTCGTACGCGTGAACCTCCTCGGCGTCATGGAGTGCACGGCGGTGTTCCTCCCGATGATGCTGCGGGAAGGACGCGGACACCTCGTCAACGTGGCGTCCCTTGCCGGGCGTTTCGCGACGCCCGGCGCGGCCGTGTACGGCGCGACGAAACACGGGGTCGTCGCCTTCTCCGAGGCCCTGTACCACGAGCTCGGACGCTCGGGCGTGCTCGTGACGTCGGTGAATCCCGGCTATGTGCCGACGGAAGGATTCCCCGCGAGCGGACGTCGCGGACCGCTCGTCCTCAAGCGCGATCGCATCGCCTCGACGATCGTCCGCGTCGTGGAGAAGGGCATCGCCCCGGAGATCTCGATCCCGCGGTGGGCCGGCGCGCTGCAGGTGTTCCGCGTCCTCACGCCTCCCCTGTACCGGTGGGGCGTCGGTGTCGTCTCCGACACGATGCCGCCGCCGCCGTGAGCACGACGCTGGCCAGGTGCGAGTGGGCGCCCGCCGGTGACCCGCTGTACCTCGCGTACCATGACGACGAGTGGGGAGTTCCCGTCCGCGACGAACGACGGCTGTTCGAGATGCTCACGCTCGAGGGAGCCCAGGCCGGCCTGTCGTGGTCGACGATCCTCCACAAGCGGGAGGGGTACCGACGCGCGTTCGCCGGGTTCGATCCCGACGCCGTCGCCGCGTTCGGTGAGCTCGATGTCGCGCGGCTGCTGAGCGACGCCTCGATCGTGCGGAACCGGCTCAAGGTGCGCTCCGCCGTGGAGAACGCTCGCGCGGTCGTCGAGTTGCGCTCCGAGACCTCGCTGGAGGCCCTCCTGTGGTCCTTCGTCGACGGCGACCCGATCGTGGGCAAGCGGAAACATCTCCACGACATCCCCGCCGAGACGCCGGAGTCGCGAGCGATGTCGAAGGAGCTCAAGCGGCGCGGATTCCGCTTCGTCGGTCCGACGGTCTGCTACGCGTTCATGCAGGCGTGCGGCCTCGTGAACGACCACGTCGTGACGTGCTTCCGCTACGAGGAGCTGCGCCGGGCGTAAACCTCGGCGCAGTCTCGCGACGGTGTCGCCTACGATGGCGAGCCGATGGCGACGACGGCCGAACCGGAAGGCGCACGGCCCGCCCCGTGGCGAGAGGTGCTCCGCGGCCCACGCGGACGACTGACCGGCGGGCTCCTCCTCCTGGAGGCGATGGTTGGGATCGAGGTCCTCATCGTCACCACGATCCTGCCTGCCGTCGAGCGCGACCTCGGCGGTCTGCAGCTCTACGGCTGGGCGTTCAGCGCCTACGGGCTTGCGACGCTGCTCACGGTTCCGCTCGGCGGGCGCGCGACCGACCGCTTCGGGCCGCGGCCGGTCCTGGGCATCGCTCTCGGCGCCTTCGCGGTCGGGCTCCTGATCGCGTCCGTCGCGCCCAGCATGGAGGTGATCGTGCTCGGACGATTCGTCCAAGGCTGCGGCGGCGGCGCGCTCTACGTCGTCTCCGTTGCGGCGATCGCCAAGGCGTATCCGGAATCCCTTCGGCCGAGAGTGTTCGCCCTCCTCACGTCGATGTGGATCCTTCCGGGCGTCATCGGTCCTCCGATCGGCGCGCTGATAGCCAGCACGATCGGATGGAGATGGGCCTTCGTGCTGCCGGTGCCGGTCGTGCTGGCGTGTCTCGCCCTCATCCTCCCGCCTATGAGAGACATCCGGCCGGATCCGGAGCAGCGCGCAGATCTCCCGTTCCGGTGGCCGTTGCAGCTCACCGTCGGCACGGCGATCCTCCTCGCCGGGCTGACCGTGCCGAGCGTGTGGACCGCCGTGGCCGTCGCGCTCGGATCGCTGATCGCGGTGCCGGCGCTTCTCCACGTCGTGCCACGGGGGACACTTCGAGCCGCGCCCGGGCTGCCGGCGACCGCAGCCGCCGCATTCCTGACCTCCGCCGCCTTCGCGGCGATCGACGGTTTCGTTCCGTTGATGCTGACGCGGGTGCGCGGTCTCTCCGTGGGACAGGCCGGCCTCGTCGTGACCGGCGCGACGATCACGTGGTGCCTCGGCACGTTCTGGCAGTCGCGTCGGTTCGAGGACATGGGAGCGCGACGGCTCGTCGCGATCGGCGGCCTGCTGGTGGCCATCGCGGCGGTGCTCGTCTCGGGCGGACTCGTCGAGGGCTTTCCGATCGCGCTGCCGTACATCGGTTGGGCGATCGGCGGCCTCGGCATGGGCATCGCGTTTCCGACGATCCCGCTGTCCGCGATGACGGTCACCAAACGAGGGCACGAGGCTGGAGACCTCTCTTCGACGTTGCTCATGGACTTCCTCGGGATCTCGCTCGGAGCCGGACTCGCCGGCGCGTGCGTCGCGCTCGCGGATGCCGGAATCACGTCGCTCCGCGGCGGCATCGCGGGCGCGTTCGCGATCGGCTTCGTGACCGCGATCGGGCTGGCGCTCGTGGCGCGGCGGCTTCCGGTCGGAGCACCGGCCCCCGAGCTCTGATCACGCAGCTTCGAACGGTGTTCCAGGGCAACCTACATCGCTCGAACGCAAGCGATCGCGTGACGACGTCGGTCGACCCCGCGGCGACTGAACAGCAGCATTCTTCCCTGCCACCCGGCGGCGAGACTAGGCTCACGCCGTGACGAGAGTTCGGTTCAAGGCGGAGCTCCGGGAGAGTCGTGCCGGCAGCGGCGGCCACCTGATCGAGGTTCCCGACGATGTCGTGGAGAAGGTCGGCGGCAAAGGCCGGATCCCGGTCCGGGTCACGTTCGACGGCGTTCCGTGTCGCGGCTCGATCGTCCGCTACGACGGCAGCACGATGATCGGCGTGACGAAAGCGGTCATGGCCGAGGCCGGCGCCTCCGTCGGCGACACGCTGACGGTCGTCGCGGAGAACGACGACGCGCCGAGAGAGGTCGACGTTCCCGAGGATCTCTCGAAGGCGCTCCGCTCCAAGCGGCTCACGAAGGCGTGGGAGGAGCTGTCCTTCACGCGCCGGAGAGAGCTCGCTTCCGCGGTCGCGGGGGCGAAGCGCCCCGAGACGCGGCAGCGGCGAGTGGACCAAGCTGTCGCGGAGACGTCGGCGAAGCGCGGCTAACCGGCGGCCTCTCCGACCTGGTGCACCTTCAGCATGTTCGTGTGCACCTTCCCCGCGGGCGAGGACGCGACCATCACGACGGAGTTTCCCTCGTCTGCGAGACCGGCGTCGCGGACGCCGCGATCCATCAGCGCGATCATCGCGTCGGTGTCGGAGGGATCTCCCGCCGGAAGGGAGTGCACGCCCCACCGGAGAGCCATCGCGCGACGGATGCCCGCATCGGCGATGAACGCGTAGATCGGAGCGTCCGGCCGCTCGGCCGAGAGGAGCGCCGCCGTCCGGCCCGTCCGCGTGAAGCACGCGATCGCGACGACGGCCGGATCACCGGCCGCGACCTGCGCCGCCGCGTGCGCCACTGCCGCAGCCTCGTCGGTGTGTCGCTTCGGCTCCGCGATCCGGCGGAAATCGCCCGCGCGCTCCTCCGCAACCTCCGCGATGCGCGCGGCCGCCCGCGCGGCCTCGATCGGATACTCCCCGATCGCCGTCTCTCCGGAGAGCATGATCGCGTCGGCGCCGTCGAGCACCGCGTTCGCGGCGTCGCTCGCCTCCGCGCGGGTCGGTCGTGGCGCGTGGATCATCGACTCGAGCATCTGCGTCGCGACGATCGCCGGCTTTCCGACGGTGCGCGCGGCTCGCAGCATCTCCTTCTGGAGCACCGGGATCTCCTCCATCGGAAGCTCCACGCCGAGATCGCCGCGCGCGACCATCAGCGCGTCGGCCTCCTCGAGGATCGCGCCAACGTCCTCCGCGGCCGGCCGCGTCTCGATCTTCGCGACGATCGGCACCTGACGCTCCCCCATCAGCGCGCGGAGACCGATCACGTCCGCGGCGCCCCGGACGAACGACTGCGCGATGAGATCCACCCCCAGCTCAAGCGCTCGGGAAAGGCCCTCGCGGTCGCGCGGTGTGATGGCGGGAAGGCCGAGCCGTTCCGCGGGCACGTTCACGCCGGCGCCCGAGCGGAGCGTTCCGCCGCGGACGACCTCCGTGACGACGTCGGAACCGTCGAGGCCGCGCACGACGAGCTCTACCGCACCGTCGGAGAGCAGCACGCGGTCACCCGAGCGGAGGTCGTTCGACAGGCCGGCGTAACTGACCGTGGCGCTCGGGGCCTTGCGGCTCGATTCGGCCGACAGCGAGAACCGATCGCCGGGGCGGAGCCGCAGTCCCTCGGACGGAAGCTCGCCGAGCCGGATCTTCGGCCCAGGGAGATCCGCCATCACCGCGACGTCGCGTCCGCAAGTTCTCTCCGCCTCGCGGACGAGCGCGACGGCGCGGGCGTGGTCCTCCGGCGTTCCGTGCGAGAAGTTGACGCGCGCGACGTCGGTTCCGGCGTCGAGCAGCTCGCGAACGCGCTCGCGCGAGCCGGTCGCCGGACCGACCGTGCACACGAGCTTCACCCGCCGCGTCATCTGCGGACTCGCGCGCCGGCGAGCGCCGTCTCCGCCGACGCGTCCGCGAGCGCGTCGGCGTCTCCCCGCTCCTCGGGCGGCTCGGAGAACGTGCGCGGCACCGTGCCCCCGGCGAGCGACTCCGCGCGCTCGACCCACGCGGCGGGGATCGCGTCCGGCAGTTCCGTCTCCGCCATCGCGGCGAACGCGATCGTCCACGCGCGAGGGGCCACCCGCGCCCACTGGTAGCCGCCGCCTCCGGTCGCGAGCCATCGTCCGGCGGCGGCCTCGTGCGCGAGCGCGTGGAGCGTCGAGCCGACCTCCCTGTACGCGCGCGTCGTGAGGCGCAGATGCGCGAGCGGATCGGAGACGTGCGTGTCGCATCCGAGCTGGGAGACGAGAACGTCCGGCCGGAACGCATTCACGAGCGGCGGCACGACCGTGGAGAACGCGCGCAGCCATCCCTCGTCGGAGGTTTCGGGCGCGAGCGGAACGTTCACCTTCGTTCCGACAGCCTCGCGGCCTCCGCGCTCGTCGGAAAATCCCGTGCCCGGGAACAGGAAATCTCCCGTCTCGTGGAGGGAGATCGTCAGCACGCGCGGGTCGTCCCAGAAGATCGCCTGAGGCCCGTCGCCGTGATGGACGTCCGCGTCGACGTACGCGACACGCTCGATGCCGTTCTCGAGCAGCCACGCGATCGCGATCGCCGGGTCGTCGTAGACGCAGAAGCCCGACGCCCGCGCGGGCATCGCGTGATGGAGGCCACCCGCTGCGTTGAACGCGTGCAGCGCCTCGCCGCTCGCGATCGAGCGAGCGCCGGCGAGCGACGCGCCGGCGACGAGAGCGGCAGCTTCGTGCATCCGGGGAAAGATCGGGTTATCGCCGAACCCGAAGCCGAACGAGGTCAGGTCGCGAGGACCGAGCTCCTCGGCGTTCTTCGTCGCCGCGACGTACTCCTTCGTGTGCACGAGCTCGACCTCCTCATCGGTCGCCGGCTCGCATCCGCGGACGGAGACGTTCGGCGCCCGGTCGAGCTCCAGCGCCTCGATCAGGTCCCAGGTGAGGAGCACGCGCTCGGGCCGGAGCGGGTGCTGTGGCCCGTGGTCGTAGATCCGCGCCTCGCGGCAGACGACGAGGGAGACGTCGCCGCTCATCTCGAACGAGCGGTCAACCCGCCGCCGCGGTAACGGAAGCCCGGACGGACTCGATCGCGTCGGTCATGCGCTCGACGAGCGTGTCCGACTCCCCCTCCGAGATCGTGAACGGCGGCCCGATCATGACGATGTCGCCGTCGACACCGTCCGCGCACCCGGTGCTCGGATACAGCAACAGCTCGCGTTCGCGTGCTGCCTCCACCACGCGGTCGGTGACGCGCTCGCTCCGCGGGAACGGCGCCGTCGTCGCGCGGTCGCGTACGAGCTCCACTGCGATCATCAGCCCCATCCCGCGGACATCGCCGACGATCAAGCAGTCTACGAGGGCATCCCGGAGAGCCTCCTTCAGGGCGAACCCGACGTCGCTCGAGCGCTCGATGAGCCGGTCGTCGTTGAGCTCGCGGAGGACCGCTCGTCCGACGGCCGCCCCCACCGGGGAATGCGAATACGTGAACCCGTGGACGAAACCACGCTCCCGCACGGGCTCGAACACCTCTCCGCTCGCGACGGTCAGCCCGAGCGGCCAGTAACCACTCGAGGCGCCCTTTCCCGCCACGAGGATGTCCGGCCGCACGCTCCAGTGGTCCACACCGAACCACGCTCCGGTCCGGCCGAACCCCGTCATCACCTCGTCGGCGATCACCAGCACTCCGTGTTTTCGGCACACGTCCACGACGGCGGGCCAGTAGTCGGCCGGTGGCACAGCGGCTCCGAGCGTCGCGCCGACGATCGGCTCCGCGATGAACGCCGCGACCGAGCTCGGCCCTTCCGCCTCGATCGTGCGGTCGAGCTCTTCCGCGAGGCGCGCGCCGCAGGCCGTGGGATGGTCGGGCAGCTCGCACCGGTACTCGTACGGAGCGGAGACGTGGACGGTCTGCCCGAGCCACGGGAGATAAGGACGCCGCAGCGGCTCACGTCCGGACGCGTCCAGCGCTCCGCGGGTGTTGCCGTGATACGAGCCGCGACGCGCGACGATCTTGTGTCGCGACGCGTCGCCGCGCGCGAGGTGGTACGCGCGCGCGAGCTTGAGCGCCGTCTCCACGGCCTCGCTTCCGCCGGACACGGCGTACACGCGCGGGTCGTCCATCGGAAGAACCGCCGCGAGCTCGTCGGCGTAGGACTCCAGCGCGTTGGTGGTGAACGCCGTCCCGTGGATGTACGCGGCCTTCGAGGCCTGGTCGCTCATCGCGCGGAGGACGCTCGCGTCGCCGTGCGGGAGATTCGTCACGATCGCGCCACCCGCCGCGTCGAGATAGCGCTTGCCGTCGGCGTCGGTGATCCAGACGCCTTCCGCGGATACGGCTCGCGGCAGCTCCCGGTCGAGGACGCGCGGGAACACGTGTCCGCTCACGACGACGCGACTCCCTCGGGGTCGAGCTCCTCGCGGATGAGCCGGAGCTCCTCCGCGGTCGGCGGATCGGTCGTTCCGAGGTCATCGGCAACCCGGACCTCCCAGGCCATGCTCTCCCGCACGTCGTCGAGCGTGACGCCCGGGTGCAGGCTGCGGAGCGTCATCTCTCCGGTCTCCTCGTCGAAGCCGTAGACGCCGAGGTCCGTGACGACGACCGTAGGCCCGCTCCCCCACCAGCCGCGCTGGCGATCGTGCTCGAGGTCGCCCGAGTGGCCGGGGCTCGTGCGGAAGTCGAGCTTCTCCACGAACGAGCGCTTCCCCTGCCGCATGATCACGAACACCTTGTGCGCGTTGATCGCGATCTCGCACGCGCCTCCGGATCCGGGGAGCCGCACCTTCGGCTCGGCGTAGTCGCCGATCACGGTCGTGTTGATGTTGCCGAAGCGATCGATCTGCGCGGCGCCGAGGAAGCCCACGCCGATCAGCCCGGCCTGGAGGTAGTACGCGAACAGTTCGAACATGCTGGTGACCGCCGTCGAGCCCGTCACGAGCGTCGGATCGCCGATCGACAGAGGGAGCCGCGCGGGGTCCGCTCCGTAGACGCCCGACTCGTAGACCAGCTCGACGTCGCGGGCGACCGTGCGTTTCGCGAGGTTGCACACGATGTTCGGCAGGCCGATTCCGACGAAGCACACGCGCTCCCCTTCGAGCTGGCGCGCGCTGGTGACGATCATCATCTCCGACTTCGACCAGCTCACTTCGGCCGCGTTCGCGGCGCCCGGCGTCGTCTCGGAGGCGGTCACGCGTACGTCCCGTAGTTCACCGAGCCGGAGAGCGCCTCCTCCGGCCGGAGCCGGTCCCAGTACGCGGCGCCCCACTTCTCCACGTAGTCGGAGTGCGTTTCGAGGCCGTAGACCCACTCCCTCAGCCAGGCGTCGAGCGTCTCCGGGTCGCGCGCGATCGCGTCCCAATCGAGGTAGAAGCGGTTGTCGCGGTCGTAGTACCCCTGCGAGTAGGAGGGGTGACATGCGTACGGCTCCTCCACGACGGCGTCGACGATCAACCCGGGGATCACGGTGCGGTTCGGATCCGCGCGGATCACCGACTCCTCGACGAGCTCCTCCACGACGACGATCACTCGCTCCGCCGCGAATGCCGCCTCCTTCTGACAGCCGAGTAGCCCCCAGATCTGCGCGTCTCCGTTCTCGTCCGCGCGCTGGGCGTGGATGATCGCGACGTCGGGCTTCAGCGGAGGCACGACGTAGACCTCGTCGTCGCCGTAGGGGCTTTGCATGGGCCGGATCCGGTCGTTCGCCTTCGGGATGTCGGTCTCGTAGTAGCTCCGGATCGGGAAGAACGGAAGGTTGGACGCGCCGGCGACGTAGCGGCAAACCATCCCGAAGTGGGAGTACTCCTCGATGTCGAGCGGCTCGGGATCCGACTTCTCGATGCGGCGCCGGATCGCGTGCAACGAGCCGACGCCGGGGTTGCCGAGCCAGGAGAAGACGAGCTTCGACGCAACGCCGGCGCCGATCATCTGGTCGTAGATCACGTCGGGCGTCATCCGGCAGAGCGTGAGGTCGCGCCGGCCCTGGCGGATGATCTCGTGGCCGGCCGCGAAGCAGATCAGGTGCGTGAAGCCCTCGATCGCGACGGTGTCTCCGTCACGGACGAGCTCCGCGACGGCGTCGCGCATCGTGGCGACCTTGCCCGTCATCGGCGCGTCATCGCCGCGTCAGCCGGCGACCTCGGCGCAGGCCTCCTCGAAGATCGACACGGCCGTGTCCGCCTGGTCCTCGCGGAACACGAGCGGCGGCGACATCCGGATCGCGTCGTCGCCGCAGCGGAGCATCAGCGCGCCGCGGCGGAACGCCGCCTTCTCCACCTGATCGGCGGTCTCGTGATCGCGCAAACCGATCCCGATCATCAACCCGAGTCCCCGGATCTCCTCCACGATGTCGTGGCGCTGCTGCACGTCACGCAGACCGTTCATCATGCGATCGCCGACGGTTCGCGCATTGTCGACGAGACCCTCCTCGATCAGGCGGATCGTCGCCAACGCGGCCGCGCACGAGACCGGGTTGCCACCGTAGGTGGAACCGTGCGCACCGAAGCGCCACGTCATCAGGTCCTCGCGGGCGATCATCGCGCCGAGCGGCATCCCGCTCGCGATCCCCTTTCCGGAAAGCAGGACGTCCGGCTCCACGTCGAAGTGCTGCACCGCCCACATCTTTCCGGTCCGGCCCATGCCGCACTGCACCTCGTCCGCGACCATGAGGATGCCGTGCCGTGTGCAGAGCTCCCGGAGCGCCTCGAGCCATCCGTCGGGCGGGACGATGTAGCCGCCCTCGCCGAGGACGGGCTCCACGATGACTGCGGCGACCTCCGTCGGCTCCACGAGGCGCTTGAACAGGACCTTCTCGAAGTAGTCGATCGTCGGGAACGGGCCGGCGTCCTCACCGAACGACAGATCCCCGAAGTCGCGACCGTCGCCGTACGGAGCGTGGACGACGCCCGGAAGCATCGGACCGAAGTTCGCGCGGTACAGCGACTTGCTCGCCGTGACGGAGACGCTTCCGTATGACCGGCCGTGGAAGGAGTTGAAGAACCCGACGATGTACTGCCGGCCGGTCGCGTACCGCGCCAGCTTGATCGCGGCCTCCACCGCCTCGGTGCCGGAGTTCGTGAGGAAGCTCCGCACCGGCTTCGACATCGGCGCGATCCGGTCGAGGTGCTCGCAGACCTCCGTGTAGATCGGCAGGAAGAAGTCGCTCGCGGAGTAGTGGATCAGCTTCGCGGCCTGCTCCTGGATCGCCTCGACGAGCTGCGGATGGCAGTGGCCCGTCGAGGTGACCGCGATGCCGGCGTTCAGGTCGAGGAAACGGTTCCCGTCGACGTCCTCCACCACCGATCCCGCCCCGCGCTTCGAGACGAACGGGTACGCGCGCGGGAGCGACGGGCTCGTGACCTTCCGGTCGCGCTCGATCAGGGCGAGCGCCTCCGGCCCGGGGATGTCCGTGACGAGTTTCGGCGCCTGCGCCTCGGCGAGCTCCTCAGGAGACTCCGACGCGGCCGTCATTCCTCGATCACCGTGCGCGACTGCTCCCGCATGTACTGCGTGACGTAGTACGGACCGCCGCTCGCCTTCCCGGTCGTGCCGGAGCCCTTCCAGCCTCCGAACGGCTGCGCGCCCGGCCACGCTCCCGTGGTGGAGCCCGCGCGCCGGTTCACGTACACGACGCCGGCCTCGATCTCGGAGAGGAACCGGTCCACCTCGCCTTGATCCTCGCTGTACATCCCGGCGGTCAGACCGTACTCGGTGTCGTTCGCGAGCTTCAGCGCCTCGTCGAGGGAGTCGACCGGCGACACGGCGACGAACGGAACGAACAGCTCCTTCTTCCAGATCCAGGAGTCGAGCGGCACCTCGGCGACGGTCGGCGCGACGAAGTTCCCGCGCGCCATGTCGCCGTCCTTGAGACGCTCTCCGCCGGCGATCAGCTTTCCGTTCTTCTTTGCCTCCGCTGCGGCCTCCTCGTAGGTCTCCACGGCGGAGGAGTTGATCACGGGCCCGAGGTACACGTCCTTGTTCAGCGGGTCGCCGACCTTGATGTCCTCCGTCTTCTGCTTCAGCAGGTTGACGAACTCGGCGTAGACGGAACGTTCCACGTACACGCGCGAGTTCGCGGAGCACTTCTGACCGCCGTAGCCGAACGCGGAGCGGAGCACGCCGTCGGTCGCCTTGTCGAGGTCAGCGTTCGACGTGACGATCGTCGGGTTCTTGCCGC
The DNA here is from genome assembly GCA_045805285.1 of Actinomycetota bacterium. Classification (GTDB taxonomy): domain Bacteria; phylum Actinomycetota; class UBA4738; order UBA4738; family JBJMLN01; genus JBJMLN01. The sequence goes on from JBJMLN010000091.1 coordinate 30,830, forward strand.
CCATCTCGCAGATCACCGGCTTCGGATAGTCCTTCGCGAAGTTCTTGTAGATGCTCATCCCGACCGCGTAAGAGCCGGTGAACGTGAGGCCCGCGACGTCGGGGTTCTCCACGATCTCCGCGCCGACGGTGTCGCCGCCGCCGGTGATGCAGTGGAACGCCGCCGGAGGAACGCCCGCGTCGCGGTACACCTCGTAGAGCTTGATGCCGAGCATCGCTCCCGCATTCGAGGGCTTGAACACGACGGTGTTGCCGGCGACGAGTGCGGCTCCGGTCGGCCCCGCCGCGAGCGCGAGCGGAAAGTTGAACGGGCTGATGACTCCCCAGACGCCGTAGGGCCGCATGACGTCGGTGTACTCACCGGCGGCGCCCATCGGCTGCATCGGCGTCGTGAAGCCGTTGTGCTGCTCGAGCTCGTGGCAGTTCCAGCGGATCAGGTCCGCGGACTCCTCGACGTCCCCGAGGGCCTCGAGGCGGTTCTTTCCGACCTCCAACCCCATCAGCGCCGCGAGCTCGTTCCGCCGCTCGGAGATGAGGTCGGCGGCCTTGGACATGATTCCCACGCGCTCCTGCCACGGCGTGTTCGCCCAGGTCAGGAAGGAGCCCTTCGCGATGCGGATCGCGTCCTTGACGTCCTGGCGCGTGCCCTGCGCGAACGTTCCGATCACGAGGTCCGAGTCGATCGGCGAGTGCTCCTCGTGCGTGCCCTCGCCCCAGCGCTCCTCGCCGTTGACGTAGAAGGGATGCTTCTGGCCGAGCTCGGTCTTGGCCTGCTCGATGCCCTTGTCGTACTCGGCGTGCATCTCCTCGTTGTCCGCCGACATGGTCGCGTAGGTGACGCGGAAGCCCTCAGCCATGGATGGTCGCCTCCTTGGAGGATGTGTCTCCGGTGCCTCGTGCCTATGGTAGTCGGAGGCGCGATTCCCTCCCAATCGGGCAAGCTGCGCGAGCCGATGACCGGCGGGCATTTCGGCGGAAACGGACCTCCGCGGGGGATATCATCGCGCTCCCGTGCGGCTCGTCGCGTATGAACGCAGCGGTTCCCGGCGCCTCGGAGCGCTCCTGAACGACGGCGTCGTCGATCTCCCGGAGCTGGTCGGCCACCCCGCCTTCCCGGTCTCGATGGAGGGTTTGGTATCGCGCAACGGCGGCACCGTGCTCGACGCCGCACGCTACGCGCTCGATCGGGAGGGCACCCAGATGCGCCTCGAGCCATCTCCGGGGCTGCTCGCGCCGCTCCTTCCGACATCGCTTCGCAGCGTCGAGGCGGAGGACGGCGAACGGCGGATGGTCGGACCCGGCGAGGACGTTCCGTGGCCGGAAGGAGCCGGGTGGCTCGACTACCGCCCGAAGATCGCTGCGGTGGTCGGCAAGCCCGCGCGCGCGCTTGACCGCCCCGGCGCGATCCGCGGGATCTTCGGCTACACGCTCGTGAACGACTGGGTCGCACGCGACGCGAGCGGAGATCCTTCGCCGCGAGCGGGAGCGCCGATCGCGCTCGGACCCTCGGTCGTGACGGCGGACGAGCTCGCGCCGGAGCTGATCTCGATCAAGGCGTGCGTCGACGGGGAGATCTGGGCCGCGACGCTGCTATCGGCCGCGCGCGACGCGCTGGCGTCGATGATCGTGGAAGCGTCGCTCCACGAGGAACTCCAGCCGGGCGACACGTTCGCGGCCGACCCCTTCGCGTCTCCGCACGGGGTGAGCGCGGGACGCGCACTGTGGCCGGGAGCGAGGGTGGAGCTCCGCGCCGACGGCATCGGCTCGCTACGGAACCGAGTCGGCGTCGCGAACGGGAACTGAGCTAGCGCCGAGCCTTTCGCTCCGCGCCGCGCTCGGCAGCGCGCTTGCGCTCGCGCTCCTTCTTCTTGCGCAGGCGGTCCTTCGCCCAGCGCACCTTGTTGCGGTCGCCTCTGCCCACTACTCCTCCTCTCCCGAGCCGCCTCGGGCGAGCTCCGCGCTGCGATTCCGCGCCGCGTCGATCGCGTTCAGGAACGCCGCGCGGACGCCGGCCTCCTCCAGGCGACGGATCGCCTCGATCGTCGTTCCACCCGGGGACGTCACCATCTCTCGGAGCTCCACCGGGTGCTTGCCGGTGTCGCGGAGCATCTTTGCGGAACCGAGCATCGTCTGGATGATCAGCTCCGTCGCCACGTCGCGCGACAGCCCGAGGAGGATACAGGCCTCGATCATCGCCTCGGCGAGCAGGAAGAAGTACGCGGGCCCGGAGCCCGACGTCGCGGTCACCGCGTCGAGATGCGACTCCTTCAGGCGGATCACTTTTCCGACGTAGCCGAGGAGCTCCTCCGCCACCGCGAGGTGCTTGTCCTCCGCAACGACGCCGGGAGACACGACGGACATCGCCTCGTCGACGAGCACCGGAACGTTCGACATCACTCGGACGACCGGAACGCCGGGCGGGAGGAACCCCTCCACGAATGAGGTCCGGATCCCCGCCGCGAAGCTGATCACGAGCTGGTCGGTGCGGACGCGCTCGGCGAACTGGCTGAGGAGCACCTCCATGTCCTGCGGCTTCACGATCAAGACGAGGACGTCCGCCCACTCCGCGGCATCGGGGTTGGAGAGCGTCGTCGCGACGCCGTAGCGCTCCGCGAGCTCGGCCGCGCGCTCCTCCCGGCGAGCGGTGACCATGATCTCGTCGGCATTCCGGCCGCCCGAGCGGATCAGTCCGGAGACGAGCGCCTCTCCCATCTTGCCGCCGCCCAGGAAGGCGACCTTTCTTCCGGTCATCGACCGCTCCTCAACAGGTTCGACGCGAAGAACCACAGGTTCGCAGGGCGTTCCGCGAGCCGGCGCGTGAGGTACGGATACCACTCGGTGCCGTACGGGACGTACACACGGACCGGAGCGCCCTCGGAAGCCAGGCGAACCTGGAGATCCCGGCGGATACCGTAGAGCATCTGGAACTCGACCCGCGCGAAGCCAGCGTTGGTGGGAACGGACCCATCGAGCATCCGCCGGCGGAGACCCTCCACGATCTTCGGGTCGTGCGTCGCGGCGTGCAGCACGTGTCCCCGCGCGAGGATCGTCGCGGCGAGCCGGACGAACGTTCGATCGACGTCGCGGCGTTTCGTCAGGACCAGCTCGGGAGGCTCGAGGTAGGCGCCCTTCACGAGCCGCACGGTCGACCCCTCCGGAAGGGCGAACAGGTCCTCCGGCGTCCGGCGCAGATACGCCTGCAGACAGACGCCGATGTTCGCGGTCCGCGCGCGCAACGCACCGAACAGCTCGAGCGTCCGATCGACGTACGCGGAGGCCTCCATGTCGATCATCACCAGCCGCCCGACGCGATCCGCCGTGGAGACGACGCGCTCCAGATGCGCCCGGCACAGCTCCTCGGAAAGATCGAGCCCGAGCTGCGTGAGCTTCACGGAGATCGCGGCGTCGAGATCCGGTTCCGCTCCGATCGCCTCGAGCGCGCGGACGTAGGCGTTCGCCGCGTCGGCGGCGTGCTCCGGCGCGCGCACGTTCTCCCCGAGGTGGTCGAGCATCGTCGAGAGCCCCTGCGATCGAAGCTCCTCCGAGACGTGGAGGACGTCCGTCAGCGTCTCGCCCGCAACGAACCGGGAGGCGACGCTCCTACCGATCGTGCGCTCGGTGACGATCCGTCGGACGAGCGGATGCTCCGTAAGCCGCAGAACCGCGCCGCGCAGGAACGTTCCGCTCACACGTTCACGATAGCGGCGACCGAGCGACGAACGCCACGCGTCACACGGGAGAAAAAAAGAACCCGAGGGACCTCGGGCTCGTCGCCGACCGAAGTCTGCGACCACCCTCAGCCCCTCGGGCTCGAGTGCTCCGAGCAACCTCTGGCAGCTGTCTCGGTTTCCTCGGGGTAGACCCTTTCGTTGGGCTTTGGGGCCTTCCGAGTTACCCCGATCGCACAGCCAGTTAGCCTTCCCGACCGTACGACCAGGTTGCACCCAGTCGGCCTTACGGCTTTCCCAGGGGTCCCCTCCTCGGTTCCCTGACTCAACCGCTCCGGCTGCTCGGAGCGATGCGGAAGATACCGGCGCGAGCCGGACGGGTCAAGACCGCAAACCCGCAGGTCAGAGCGCAAATACGCAGGTAGAGGCGCTGCTCGAAAGAGTGACAACAACGCCGGCGAATCGACCACCGGAAGCGAAGCCGAAGCCGTTCCTCGACCAGCTAGTCTCGCTCAGACTAGCGGCCGGCGTTCACCTGCTGGAACTCCTCGCGCGTCACGCTCATCACGACGCGATCGACGAACGCGCCGTCTTTGTACGAACGCTCCGGCAGCGTCGCGTCGCGCTTGAAGCCGCATCGCTCGTAGGTCTTGATCGCGCGCTCGTTCGTCGCGAGCGCCCAGAGCTCCACCTGATACAGATCCAGCCGGTCGAACGCGTAGGCGAGCAGCGTTCTGATCGCCTCGCGTCCGTAGCCTTTTCCCTCCGTCGTCTTGTCGCCGACGAAGACGTACAGCGAGCAGATGCGGTCGCGGCGACGGAACTGGTTGAGGCCGATGCGTCCGATCGGACGTCCCTCCGCCTCGATGATGAACGGATGGCCCTCCTCTCGCGCGTGCCGCTCACTCTCCGCGATGTCCTGGAGCGAGAACGGCTGCTCGTAGTCCAGCCAGTACCAGACTTCGGGATCGTTCTGCCAGGCGTGGATCAGCGGATAGTCCGACTCCTCCACCGGACGGAGGGTCACCCGCTCGCCGGAGATCATCCGGCGAGCGCGGGCGCGGGTTCGAGGAGCTCTCGATAGACGGCGAGGCTCTCGCGCGCCGTCGCGTCCCAGGAGAATCCGAGCGCCTTCTTCGCTCCGGCGGCGCCGAGACGCTCGGCCAGCGCGGGGTCCCCCAGGATGCGCAACACGCGCTCAGCGTAGTCCCCGGGGTCGTGCCCCGCGACCGTGTACCCGGTCTCCGCGTCATCGACGATGAAGCGGAGTCCGCCGGTGGCAGCTGCGACGACCGGTGTTCCGCACGCCTGCGCTTCCAACGCGACGAGGCCGAACGACTCCGATCGCGACGGAACGAGGACCGCGTCCGACGCGGCATAGAAGTCGGCGAGCCGCTGTTGGGGCTGCGGCGGGAAGAGCATCACGCGCTCCGCGATGCCGAGCGCCGTCGCGAGCTCCATCAGCCGTGCGACCTCCGCCCCGGAGGACGCTCCGCTCGGGCCGCCGACGATCGCGAGGACGACGTCCTCGGTTCCGAGCGGGTCGCGCGCGATCGCCTCCGCGAACGCGCGGACGGCGATGTCCGGACCCTTGTGCGGCTGGAGACGCCCGACGAACAACACGATCCGAACGTCGCGGAGATGCAGACGCGCGCGAGCCTCGGCTTTCGGAGCCGGGCAGAACAGCGAATGGTCGACTCCCGGCGGAACGATGCGGATGCGCGAAGGATCCGCATCGTAGAGACCGACGAGATGCGCGGCCTCCGCCGGCGTCGGCGCCAGGATGCGGTCGGCTTCGGAGATAACCGCCTCCTCTCCCGCGAGACGGTTCGCGGGCTCGGGGTGCTCTCCACGCGCGAGGGAGTAGTTCTTCACCTTGCCGAGGGTGTGGAAGCTCGCGACGAGCGGAACGTTCCAGATCTCCTTGGTCGCGCGGCCGACCCATCCGGAGAGCCAGTAGTGACTGTGCACGAGGTCGTAGGCCCGTCCGTCCTCGGCCGCTCGCTGCAGCACGCCGCCGAGGAACGGTGGAAGGAAACGCGGAAGTTCCGCCTTCGGAACGGGCGCGCACGGGCCGGCCTTCACCTGGATCACGCGGGTGCCCTCGTCGATCTCCGCCACGTCGGGTACGCCGCGGCCGCGGCATCGGGTGAACACGTCCACTTCGACGCCCTGCGCGGCGAGGCGCTCGGCGACCGCTCGGATGTAGACGTTCATGCCGCCGGAGTCGCCGGTTCCGGGCTGGTCGAGCGGCGAGGTGTGCAGGCTGATGACCGCGACGCGGGGTGCGCCGGCCGCTCCCGGTCGGGGAAGCGAGCCGTGCGCGGGTTCCGGCTCCATGGGTTCAAGGGTACGCGAGCGTGCGGCGAACGCTTGCGGTTCTCGGGCTCAGCTGGCGAGCGCCGGCTCCGCCGACGCGAGGTCGAGGAACACCTCGACGACGTCGGGGTCGAACTGGGACCCCGCGCCTGCGGAGATCTCCTCCAGCGCCCGGTCCTTGGGCATGGCGTCGCGGTACGGGCGGTCGCTCGTCATCGCGTCGTAGCTGTCGGCGACCGCGAAGACACGAGCGGCGAGCGGGATCTCCTCGCCTCGCATCCCCGAGGGATAGCCGTTGCCGTCGAAGCGCTCGTGGTGGTGCCGGATCACGTCGACGGCGTCTCCGAGGAACTGGATCGGAGCCACGATCTGGGCGCCGATCGTCGGATGCTCCCGCATGACGTTCCACTCCGGATCGGAGAGGGCACCGTTCTTGCAGAGGATGTCCTCCGGGATCCCGACCTTGCCGATGTCGTGGAGGAAGAAGCCGTAGCCCACCTCCGGCCTCTCCGCGAGCTCGGGGTCGACGCGGCGGGCGAGCTCCACTCCGAGGGAGTGCGCCCGGTCGAGGTGGCCTCGTGTCGTGCGGTCCTTCGCCTCGACGACCTGCGCGAGTGTCTTCATCGTCGCGAGATAGGTGTCCTGCACGTGGTGGAGGACGCCCTCCAGCTCGCGGCTGCGCTCGCGTTCGAGGTGGTACATCTCCGAGAGCTCTCGCGCGAAGACGATCAACTGGGCGTGGACCGTCGCGAGGTCCTCGGATGAGTCCGGTGTTCCGATGGGTGGTTGTGTGAGCGCCGACATCTGGGCCGCGCAAGCCTTTCAGGGAAGCGGTTACCTCTCCCTAAGCCTTGCAACGCGGCGGGCCGGCGTCCATAGACAGCGGGGTGGTTTCCCAGTGGTCCGTTGTCGTGGACAGTTCCGTCCGATGGCCCCGGGGCATCCCCCGAACTGCCCACAGATGTGATTCACCCGACCGGGCGGTTCGCGGAGGAGAAACGGGGCTCTGAGCTGGGGCACCGCGGAGTTTCGCGCGTCGCTACCGGTTCGCGGCTTTCCCGCGTGCGTTACGAGAGGACCTGCGAGATGTCCTGCTTGTAGCGGCGCTTGAGCTCCTCCTGGAGCCGGTCGTGCGCCGCGATCACCGCGGAGCGCTTCTCGGAGACGTCGTGCTCCTCCGCGACGAGCGCCTCGACGGCGCCGTTGAGCTGGTCGTCGGTGAGCGAGCTCGGGTCCGAGAGCCCGGTGTCCCCGACGAGACGCTCCGCCCGGCGGCGTGCCTGGAGCATGTCCTCCTCCGGGAGGGCGACCCGCAACGCCTCTCCACGCGAGGGAGCATGGGAGGTCTCCGGCGCGAGGATCGTGGAGAGCCGCTCGATCAGCGGCTGGGCGTCGACTTCCGTGCCGCTTCGGCGCTCGAGCTCGGCTTTCAGGATCTCCGCCCGCCCTTGGACCTGGCGACGCAGGAGGGAGAGGTACTCGCGCTCGGCCAGGCACTCGTCACGCCGCTCGCGGATCTGCTCGAGCGGAAGCTCCTCGAGGCCTTCGAGGTATTCGGGCCGAAGGATCCTGTCCATCCGACGCTTGCCTTCGTCTGCCACGGGCGCTCCTCCACGAGCCGGCTCGCTCCCTCCAGTATGGCGGCTCGGCTCGGCGACCGCACCCCTTCTATGCTCGGTCCATGGCGACTCCGTACTCGGGACACGCTCCGCTCGAGGGAGCGCTCGTGCGTCTCCGCGCGCCGGAACCGGCCGACGTCTCACAGCTCAACACGATGTTCGACGATCCGGACGTCCTCGCAGGCCTGCAGCTCGCCATGCCGCAGCCGCTTGCCGGGTTCCGAGAGTGGGCCGAATGGTCCCGAACGTCCGAGCGGCAGCAGGCGTTCGCGATCGAGACGCTGGACGACCGTCGCGCGGTCGGCATGTGCAGCCTCGACACGATCGACGCGCGCACCAGGACCGCGGACTTCGGCATCTGGATCGGCAAGCCGTTCTGGGGCCGCGGCTACGGAACGGACGCGACGAGGACCGCCTGTCGCTTCGGCCTCCGCTACATGAACCTCCAGCGGATCTCGCTCTCGGTCTACGCGACCAACGAGAAAGCCGAGCGCGTCTACGAGCGCGTCGGCTTCCGGCGCGAGGGAGTGGCGAGACGCGGCACGTTCCTGGGCGGCCGGAACGTCGACATCACCGAGATGGGGCTGCTCGCCGAGGAGCTCATCGAGGAGTAACACGCAGCCGGGCTTCTGAGAGGCCCCGAGACGACGTGTCCACTATCTGGACACGCGATTCAGTATCCGGACGTCACCCGTGCGAGTCGTTCGCCGCCGCACGCGAAAGTAGGAAACAGGCGAGGTTCGCTCAGCGGGCGTCGTCGAGGCGGCCCGCAGCACCGTTGCCATCGACGAAGCGAAGCCGTCCGAGCAGCCCGCGAGCGAACCTCGCCTAGAACGCTACGAAGCCGAATCCTGCATCGCGTCGATCAGGATCTGTGCGACCTCTGGCCGCGAGAACTCGATCGGCGGCTTCTGGCCCGCGCGAAGCATCTCCCGCACCTTTGTTCCGGAGAGGATCACGCGATCGTCTTCTCCGTGCGGGCACGTCTTCGGCGAAGCCATGCCCTCGCACCTGTTGCAGTAGAAGGAGTGCTCGAAGAACAGCGGCGTGATGCCGAGCTCGTCGGGCTCGAACTCCTCGAAGATCTTCTGCGCGTCGTAGGTGCCGTAGTAACTCCCGACACCGGCGTGATCGCGGCCGACGATGAAGTGCGTGCAGCCGTAGTTCTTGCGCGCGATCGCGTGCCAGATCGCTTCCTTCGGGCCTGCGTAGCGCATCGCGGCCGGAAAGACGGCGACCATCGCGCGGTCCTTGGGGTAGTAGTTCTCGAACAGCACCTCGTAGCAGCGCATCCGCACGTCGGCGGGAACGTCGTCGCCCTTCGTCTGTCCGACGAGCGGGTGGAGGAGGAGCCCGTCGACGATCTCCATCGCGCACTTCTGGAGGTACTCGTGCGCGCGGTGGATCGGGTTGCGCGTCTGGAAC
>JBJMLN010000092.1:0-8734 GCA_045805285.1 Actinomycetota bacterium
GATGCCCCTGCGGCTGGAGGTGCAGCGCCCACAGGGCGTGGTTCACGACGCCATTGTCGTTCAGCATGATGTCGGCCCACGCGACGATCCGGAGCAGATAGCTCGTGAAGAACGGCGTGATCAGCAGCAGCAGCAGCACGTACCGGAAGCGCCGAGCGATGAACGCCAGGTAGTACGCGAGCGGATACGCGGCGATCGTCGCCGCCACCGAGACGATCAGCGTGATCTTCATCGAATCGAAGAAGCGCGCGCGGAACGGGTTCCCCTCGCCGGTCAGGAAGTCCTTCCAGTTCGCGGTGGAGAACGCCGTCGGCGTGCCGGGGATGTTCGTTCGCAGGTTCAGGCTGTAGAGCGACAGGAGCACGATCGGGCCGAGCAGCACGAGCACCACGAGCGCGAGTGGAGGGAGCACGAAGACGCCGCGACCGATCCGGATGCGGAACCTCCGCCTCCGCGGTCCGGTCGCGATCGTCTCGGTCGCGGATGAGACGGACACGCGCCTTACGGCCGTCCGGGCGTCAGGACGCGACGACTTCCTGCCAGGCGAGCTCGACCTGCGAGCGGTTGGGCGACCAAGACTGGAGGTGGTTCGTTCCGCTCGTGACGGCCTGCGGGTTCGAGAGGTCGAGGGACTTCGCGAGCGTCTTGTCCTTGACGAGATCCGGCGTCACGGTCTGGTTCGACGTGCCGTAGTAGTAGTAGTTGGTCATGTTCACGCACGACGCATGGTTGATGTAGGACTCCACGTAGTCGTGCGCGTGGTAGTAGTTCGCCGTCTTGGCGCCGAGCATGAACCCGCAGATCCAGCTCAGACGACCCTGACTGGGGTCGAGGAACGCGCACTTGAGGCCTGCGTTCGTCATCGAGACGAGTGAGTCCTGCCATGCGTACGTGATGTAGGTGGTCCCCGACTTGAAGTTCGGCTGCTGCTGTGAGTACTCGCTGCTCCAGTACAGCTTGTTGAGCGGCTTCTGCTGGATCAGCGCCTTCTTCGCAGCTTCGAGCTGCGTCGGCGTCAAGTTGTCCATCTCGGGATAGCCGAGCTTGAGCGCGGCGATCTCGAAGTTCGTCGACGCCCCGTTCCAGAGCGAGATCTTGTCGGAGTACTTCGGGTTCCAGGCGAGCTCCCATCCCGTGGCGTCGGAGGGGGCGATCTTGTCGGTCCGGTAGAGCAGGCTTCCGTAGCCCCAGTCCCACGGGATCATGTACTGCTTGCCGTCGACCTGCCCGACCTTCACGAGATATGGATTCAGATCCTTGAAGCTCGGGATCAGGTCCGTGTCCCACGGTTGCACCAGGCCGCGATCCACGTAGTCCGGGATGTTCTCGTGACACGGATGCATGATGTCGAACGGCCCGCTGGAGGTCGCTTTCTGCAGCGCTTGGTCATCGTTGGTGATGTATGAGTACGAGATCCCGGACGGGCCGTATTTCTTCGTGTAGTCGCTGCCGAACAACACCGGGTACTTCTGGGCCTTGGTTCCTTTTGCCTCGTAACCGCCCCACTCGAGGAGCGAGAGGTTGCCGGACTCCGCGCCGATCGATGGGCGGGAGGAGGGTGTCGGCGCGGCGGCCGGCGAGGAGTTGGAGCCGCACGCCTCAAGCAGTCCGAGGCCGACGAGCCCGACGGTTCCAGCGAGGAACTGACGTCGATCGAACGTGCGATCACTCACGAGAACCTCCCAAGGGGCGGGGCAACGATGGCGGCCTCTTGTACACAGGCCTCTCCGCGGCTGTCAATAGACCATCGGGCCCAGTGGCCACGTCGTCGTCCGTCGTGGAGCGTGCCGGTTCACCGAAACCGACGGTGGCGTCGCTACGGTCGTCGAGGTCGGGAGTGCCGGCTTTCGGCTTCGCTACGCGAACCTTTGAAGGTCAGCCCTGACGGGCGGCGCGTTTCTCCAGCCGCCTCGCGAGCTCCTCGGCGAGAACCGCCGCGCGATCGACCATGCCGGCCGAGATGGCGCCGGAGATCGCGAGCATGTCCGTCTCCAGGCGCGGGTCCGCGCGCGACTCCGCGGTGGGCGCGTGCCCGGTCACCCGCTCGAGGATGCCGTCGAGCCGGGCGATCGCGCGCTCCAGGCGCTCGACCTCCGGGGCCGGTTGCTCAGCCTCGCGGCGCTCCCGCCAGGCAGCCATTTCGATGACTTCGTGCTCGGTGATCTCCGCCATGCTTCGGAGGGTAGACCGGGGGTCTGACATTTCCGGGAGATCCGCCGGAAACCGGCGGCACCGGCTTCACGCCCGAGGAGATGTCGGGCCCACCCGCAGATCGGCGAAGTTGGAGGAGCTCTTGCCGAACTCCCACCAGCCGTCGATCCACGGTTTGACGTACGCGACATTCCTGCCGTAGGCGAGCGGGATGCACGCGACGCGGTCGGCGACCACCATCCGGTCGGCCTCGTGGAAGAGCTCGAGGCGCTCGCGGTCGCGGCGCTCCCTTGTTGCCCGGTCGATCAGGTCGTCGAAGGCTGGATACGCGAAGCCGCCCTCGTTCGTTCGGCTGTCGGATTGGAACAGCAAGCGCAGGAAGTACTCCGGGTCCGCGTAGCCCGGGAACCAGCCGGTGATGCGGATCTTCGCCGTGTCGATGCGTCCGCCGACCTGCGTGGCTTCCTCCGGAAGCCAGCTCCACGCGCGGACCTTCACCTCACGCCCGAAGACCTCCTCCCAGCCGCGTCCGATCACGTCGACGATCTCCTCCCACACGACCATGCCGGCGAGCTCGAGCTCTCCGTCGAAGCCGGAGCTCCGCATCAGGTCTCGGGCTCGGTCCGGGTCATACGGGAGCGCGATATCGGGCGTGTGGCCCTGGAGTGCGGGAGGAACGACGCCGCCGGTCGCGACGACGAGGTTCGCCGGACACGCTGAAGCGAGGGCCTCCCGATCGATCGCGTGCGCGAGCGCGCGTCGGAGGTCGAGGTTCGACGTCACGGGATCGGCGTGATCGAAGCGGAGGTATCCCGACCAAGCCGCCGGCCCGAGGTGCGCGTCCGGGTGGACATCGCCCGGCATCAGGTCTGCGAGCTTCGGCGTGTACCGAACCATGATCTGATCGAGCTCCTCGTGCTCGTACTCGGGCAGCGCGTCGGCGATGGAGCTGCGGACGAACTCCACCCGGCCGACGTTTCCGGCACGCGGGCGGCGGTAGTCGCCGCGGCGACGGAGGACGAGCTCGGAGTCGCTGCGCTCCTCGATCGAGAACGCGCCGCTCCCGACCTGCTTTCCGGGCTCGGTCCACGCGTCGCCGTTCGACTCGATCGCGTGACGGGGCTGCGGAGCGCCGTCGGGCCGGTTCATCACACTCATGAAGTACGGCGCCGGAGCGACGAGGCGAAACTCCACCGTTCGGTCGTCGAGCGCCGTCACGCCGATCCGATCCGCTTCCGCGTTCTTGCGCAGGTAGTAGTCCTGGCCGTTCTCCAGCACGAAGTAGATCGCGACGCTCGAGCCGGGCGCGTCGGGGTTCAGCACGCGCTTGATCCCGAACTCCACGTCGTGCGCGGTGAGCGGCGCGCCGTCGGACCAGGTGAGCCCCTCCCGGAGATGGAACAGGTAGCGGAGGCCGTCCTCGGCGATCTCCCAACGTTCGGCGAGGCTCGGGACGATCGTCCGTTCGGGCCACTGTTCCACGAGCCGGTCGAAGAGCTGCATGCAGACCTGGATGTTCGGCCACGCGATCGCGGAGCGAGGATCGGGATCGTTCGGCAGGAAGCTCGTCGCGACGCGCATCGACGCCGTTGCGGCGTCGTTGGACGGCGGTGATTCCTCCCAGAAGGAGAACGCGCGCTGATACGTGTCGTTCGCGTCTCCGAAGCGGAGCGACATGTGGAGCGCGAGCGCGAGCTTGAAGAGCACCAGCGCGACCTCGCGACGCTCCCCGCGCCGTTCCAGGATCGGGAGCAGCTCGCGGTAATGACCGATCGCCTCGTCGAGCGCGTAGCTCTGCCGCGCGCGGTCGCCGGCCTTCGTGAGGTACGCGGCCGCCTTGTCCTCGTCGGCGGCGCCGAGCCAGTGGTGCGCGAGCTGGCCCGCGATCTCGTCCTCCGAGCCGGCGTAGCGCTCCTCGAGCCACTCCGCGGCCTTGCGGTGCAGCCGGTTCCGGTCTTCGGCGATGAGCGTCCGATACGCGGCCTCCTGGATCAGGGCGTGCTTGAAGCGGAACTCCGGCTCCGGCCAGCGCCGCCCTTCCCGCACGAGGTCGAGGCGCTGGAGCTCCGTCAACGCGATGCGTGCGCCGCCGTTTCCGACGACGGCGTCGAGGAGCGGAAGACCGAACTGGCGCCCGAGCACCGACGCGGCCGTCAGCGCGTCGTGCGCCGGAGGATCGAGTCGGTCGATGCGCGCGAGGATCACCTTCTCGACGGTCGGCGGGATCTCCACCTCCACCGCGTGATCGAAGCGCCAGCCATCGTCTCCGTGGAGGAGCGCGCCGGCGTCGACGAGCGAGCGGACGAGCTCCTCCAGGAAGAACGGGTTGCCCTCCGCCGGCTCGATGATGCGACGCTCCATCTCGGGTGGGAGCGTTCCCTCTCCGACGAGCGCGTGGAGGAGCTCGCGACCGCCGTCTCCGGAGAGCGCTTCGAGTGCGAGCTCGCGCGTGCGGTGGGGGAGCTGGCGCTGCGTCGCCTCCTTCACGCTCCACGAGGGGTGGTCGCGCTCCGGCCGCGTGGTCAGCACGAACAGGAGGGCCGATGACTCGGTCTCGGCCAGAGCGCGCTCCAGCAGCTGGAGCGACGTCGCGTCTGCCCAGTGGAGGTCCTCCATCGCGACGGCGACCGGACCGTCCTCGGCTAGCCTTCGCAGGAGCTCACGGATCACCTCGAACGTGCGGTACTGCGACGCTTCCGGAGAGAGCTCCGCCAGCCGCGCGGCCGCCTCGGGTTCCAGCGAGAGGCCGAGGAGCGAGCCGAGGTACGGATAGATCTCCATCGCCGTGTCGGGGAACAGGCGGTCGACGTTCCTTCTGAGGGCGACGCGCACGCGGAGCTCGGGGTCGTCGGCGGCGACGCCGAGCCACGAACGCAACAGGTCCTGGAACGGCCAGTACGGCATCGACTCGCCGTAGGAGACGCAGCGCCCCTCGATCCACAGAGCCCGGCCGTGCGGCGCCTTCGTGGATCCGAACGCGTCGCGGATCTCCGAGAGGAGCCGCGTCTTGCCGATGCCGGGCTCTCCGACGAGGTAGAGGACGCTTCCCGATCCTTCGAGGACGGTGTCCACGAGCTCGCGTGCGGCGGCCAGCTCTCGGTCGCGGCCGACGAGGCGGGAGGTGGCTCCCTCGAGCCCGCGGGAGCGAGAGACGCCGAGGTCGCTCGTCGCGGCGCGGGCGGTGACGGGCTGTGCCTTTCCCTTGAGGATGAGATCCGTCGGCTCGCTCCACTCGAAGGAGGTGCGCGCGAGCGCGTACGTCTCGGGTCCGACGAGGACGGAGCCCGGCTCCGCGTGGGACTGGAGTCGCGCGGCCGTGTTCACGGCGTCGCCGAGGGCCGTGTACTCCACCCTCGAGCCGGCGCCGATCTCGCCGGTGACGACCGGCCCCGTGTCGACGCCGACGCGGACGTTGAACCCCGCGATGCCCCAGGCGCGTTCCACGCCGCGGGCGTAGTCGGCGATCTCCTCTGCGATGCGGAGGCCCGCACGGACGGCGCGCTCGGGATCGTCCTCGTGCGCGACCGGCGCTCCGAACAGCGCGAGGGCTCCGTCCCCGGCGAGGTCTTTCACGGTCCCGTCGAAGGACTCCACCACGCCGATCATCCGCGCGACCGCGTCCGCGACGATCAGCTTGAGCTCCTCGGGGTCGAGCCGCTCTCCGAGCGCGGTGGAGCCGACGAGGTCGGCGAAGAGCGCCGTGACGACCCGCCGTTCCTCCCGAGGTGTGCCAGGAGCGCTCTCCATGGAGAGCATTGTCGCAGCCGCCCGGCCGCGGTTCGGAACCGTCCTTCGCTATCGGCTCGGTGCCGACGAGCGACGGGTGTCGCGGCCGTCGTGGAGATCCCTGATGCTTGCGATCATGCCGCGCGGGATATGCGTGACGGCGCGGAACCCGTCCTCCTCCGGAAGGATCTCCTGCGCGACGGAGACGACATCGGGCTCGTCGCGGACGAGGAAGCCGGTCGTTCGCACGAGGTAGTCGGAGCGCCACTCCGCTCGCTCGTGCTGTTCGGAATCTGCCCATGCGTCCTGCCAGGTGACCAACACGATCGGCGGCTCCGCCGTCTCTCCGACGGGGCCGCTGACCGCGGTGAGATCGATCGGTCGTTCCACGGCGCGAACGCTACGAACTCGGAACGACATCGCGACGCGCATCCCCCGACGCGACGTCGCGCATCCCCCGACGCAACGTCGCGCATCCTCCACGGAAATCGGCCACTTCGGTGATTGTCCGCCGCCGTCGTCGCGGGCTAACGTGCTCTTGGCCGCGAGCTCCGTGACCCCTCCCGGACGAGCAGCGCCCCCCCTCCCCACCTTGTTGTCGAACGTCGTCGGAGGAACGGAGTGTCGGTGAAGGCATCCGCGAGGGTCGTGCTCGGCCTCGATGAACGAGAGGTCGCCGAGGAGGTCATGCACTTCCTCGATCGCGACGGTGCTCGCGTCGTCGGGACCGCGGAGGACCCGCGGCAACTGCACGCCGCGATCCAGCAGTTGGAGCCCGACGCCGTGATCGCCTCCCCGCGGCTCGTGCGCTCGGGTGCTTCGATGAACGGAAGCGTCCTCCTCGCGCTCGACACCGCGGAGTCGGTGCGCTCTCTCCGCGCATCGATCGACGCCGGCGCGCGCGGGTTCTTCCTCTGGCCCGGAGAGCGTGAGCGGCTGAGCGACTCGCTGTCGACTCTCACTCTTCCCGACACCTCGGCGGTCGGCAGCGGACGCGTGATCACCGTGTACTCGCCGCGCGGTGGCTCCGGCGGAACGTTCGTCGCGACGCATCTCGCCGCGGCGTTCGCGAGACGCGACGCGCAGTGCGTGCTGATCGACCTGGATCCCCTCTTCGGCGACATCGCCGCTGCGCTCGGGCGTGCGACCGACGAGGAGGCGCGGAGCATCGCCGACTTCGTCCCCGTGGCGAACGAGCTCACGACGCAGCACCTCGACGACGTTCTGTGGCGGCACCCGGAAGGCTTTCGCGCGCTGCTCGGGCCCGTCGAACCGATGGCGGGAGACGATCTCGACGGTTCGTTCTTCTCCTCGGTCGTTCGGATCGCGAGGTCCTCCTGTGAGGTCGCGGTGCTGTCCGCCCCGCGGCATCTCGGCGGGGCGACACGCGTCGCGCTGCAGGAGGCGGACCGCGCGCTCTTCGTCCTCTCCTTGGACGTGTTGTCGTTCCGAGACGCGCAGCGTGCGCTCGCCGTGCTCGAGGGAGACGTGGATCCGGAGGCGATCGCCTTCCTCGTCAACCGATCCCAGCGCGCCGAGGTGACCGCCAAGGACGTGGAGCGCGTCTTCGGGCGGGCGCCGATCGCGGTGATCCCGTTCGACCGCAAGGCTGCCGAGGCCCAGGATCGCGGACGTCTGCTGCCGCGCCGGAGCCGCCTCGGTCGTGCGTTCGAGGGTCTCGCCAAGGAGCTCGTGGAGGTGCAGGCATGACGGCGAACGGCGTGGCGACGCCGCCCGCGCGCCGGCTCCTTCACGGCAAGTTGCTGGAGCGCGTCGACATGCGCGCCTTGGAGGGTCTGTCCCGCACGGAGCGCCGGCTCCGTGTGCGGGAGCACGCGCTCGGGCTGATGCGCGAGGAGGGCCACATCCTCCCGCGCGAGTCGCTGTCGAAGCTCGTGAACGAAGTCTCGGACGAGGTCGTCGGCCTCGGACCCATCGAGTTCCTCCTGAAGGATCCGGAGGTGACCGAGGTGATGGTGAACGGAGCCGACGACGTGTACGTGGAGCGGAAGGGGCGGATCGAGAGGGTGCAGGACGGTCTATTCGAGGGGGAGGAGGCCGTTTTGCACGTGATCGAGCGCATCGTGGCCCCGCTGGGTCTCCGGGTCGACGAGTCGTCGCCTTACGCGGACGCGCGACTTCCGGATGGCAGCCGGGTGCACGCGATCATCCCATCTCTTTCACGACGGAGAGCTCCCAGCCGAACACCGCCGCGCACCTGAGGATCGCCGGCCACTTGGGCTGGGTGTTGCCGCTCTCCCACTTCTGGACGCTCTTCAGCGTCACGCCGATCTCGCGCGCAGCGTATTCCTGGGTCCAGCCCTTGTCGGCGCGCGATTCACGGAAGAGCTCGGCGAAGCTCTGCGACGTGCTAATCGACCCCATGGCGCGCGGAGTCTATGCGTAGTGGCCTTCCGGTAGCAAGTTGCGGGTAGCCAAGTACGTACAGCCAAGTTCTGTAAGTAGTCCTCCTGGGCCATCTTTGTCTACCTGGAATCAGGTATTTCGGGAGGCTCTCGGCAGTTTTGGGAACGGGGCTTGACGACCTATAGTTCCGGTACTACCGTACCCAGCCATGCAGACAGCGATTCGCAAGGCCCGCGAGGAGAGGGGCTGGAGCCAGGAGCAGCTCGCCTACCGCTCCGGCCTCTCAGCGAAGACGATCCAGAAGCTCGAGGCCGGCGAGGACACGCGCGTGAGCACCCTCCGGAAGATCGCGGACGCCCTCGGCGTGGCAGTCGACTCCCTGCTCCCTGATCCCGAAGTCGAGGCGGTCTGATGGCCGCACGGCTGACGGTCGACCAGCGGCGCCCGCGGCGGCATCGCGAGCGCCCGAAGGAGCGCCTCGCGCGCTACC
>JBJMLN010000093.1:0-19321 GCA_045805285.1 Actinomycetota bacterium
CGGGAGCGTTGATGTCGACGGCGATCGCGGCGCCGTTCGTCGTGGCCGGAGGCCTCAAGATCGTTTACGACGTGACGCTGTACGCGACGTTCCGCCGCGTCCCGTTGCCTTCGGGACCGTCCGCTTCGCCGTCGTCTTCTTCGTCGCCGCCGTCTTCTTCGTCGCCGCCGTCTTCTTCGCCGCCGCCGTCTTCTTCGTAGCGGCGCTGCGCTTCGCTGCCGCGTTCGTCGCGGTCGGCTTCTTCGCGGCCGCCGTTCCCTTCGTCGTGGTCCGCTTACCGGCGGTCGACGTGGCGCGAGCCGGCCGCGCCGCCGACTTCTTGGCGGAGGATCGTCTCGGCTCGCTCGACGGAGCCTCCCCGAGTCGCGGCTCCGGAGACGCCGATTGGGGCCCGTCACCCTCCACCTCCGATGCCGCCGGAACCTTCTCCGGCTCCTCCATCTGCCTGATGACGGGGGCGAGCGCGACCACGTGCGCTCCTTCCTCGACACGCATCGTGCGGACGCCCTGGCTCGCGCGGCCGACGCGGCTGATATCCGCGGCCTGGACGCGGATCACGATCCCCGAGGAGGAGATCACGAAGACGTCCTGCTCCTTCGACCCGACGAACGCGCCGGCGAGCTTTCCGGTCTTGTTCGTGAGCTTGTGTCCGACGACCCCCTTGCCGCCGCGACCCTTGCGCGGATAGTCCTTGAGGGGCGTGCGCTTGCCGTAACCCTGCTGCGTGACGGAGATCATCTCCTCGCCGCGCGATGCGGCGCCGAGCGAGATCACCTCGTCGCCCTCCGCGAGCCGCATGCCGATCACGCCGCCCGTCGAGCGTCCCATCGGGCGGGCAGCTGCCTCGGAGAAGCGGATCGCCTGGCCGTTGCGCGACACCAGGAACATGTCGTCCTTGCCGTCGGTGAGCAGCACGTCGAAGAGCTCGTCTCCCTCACGGATGTTGATCGCGGCGAGGCCCGTCCTCGGCGAGTCGTACTCCGGCAGCGCCGTTTTCTTCACGATGCCGTTCCGCGTCGCGAAGAACAGGAACCGGTCCTCCGCATACTCCTTGAGGTCCATCACGGCGGAGATGCGCTCCTCCGAAGAGATCGCGACGCCGGGGAGGTTCGCCGCGTAGAGCCCGCGCGCGGTGCGGCTCACCTCCGGGATCTGGTGGACCTTCACCCGGTAGACCTTGCCGCGGTTCGTGAAGAACAGGAGCCAGTGGTGTGTCGTCGTCGTGAAGACCTCGCTGACGACGTCCTCCTCCTTGAGGTTCTGACCGCGGACGCCCTTTCCGCCACGGCCTTGCCGGCGGAACGCCTCGATCGGCTGACGCTTGACGTACCCGGCACGGGAGACGGTGATGACCACGTCCTCCCTCGCGATCAGGTCCTCGGCGTCCATCTCGCCCTCGGCGGCCTTGAGCGCCGTGCGCCGGTCCCCCGCGAGCCGCTTGCGCACCTCCTGGAGGTCCTCCTTGATGACCGAGCGGATTTTCTTCGGATCTCCGAGGAGCTCCTGCAGGTACTTGATGCGCGCGATGAGCTCTTCGTGCTCCTTCTCGAGCTCCGCCCGGGCGAGGCGAGTGAGCCTGCGCAGCGGCATGTCCAGGATGTGGTTCGCCTGGATCTCCGAGAGCTTGAACTCGGTCATCAGCTTGCCGCGGGCTTCCTCGGCGTCCTGGGACCCACGGATGATCCGGATGACCTCGTCGAGATGGTCGAGCGCGATCAGCAGCCCGAGGACGATGTGGTCGCGCTCCTCGCGCTTGCGGAGCTCGAAGCGCGTGCGACGCGTCTCCACCTCGATCTGGTGGTCGACGTAGTAGCCGATGACCTCGGCCAGGTTCATCGTGCGTGGAATGCCGTCGACGAGCGCGAGCATGATCACGCCGAAGTTGTCCTGCAGCTGCGTGTGCTTGTAGAGCTGATTCAGAACGACGTGCGGGTTGGCGTTGCGCTTGAGGTCGATGACGAGACGCATGCCGGCGCGGCCGCTGGAGTGGTCGGAGAGGTCGGCGATGTCCTTGATCTTTCCGGTGCGGACGAGCTCCGCGATCTTCTCGGCGAGACGAGCCTTGTTGACCTGGTACGGAAGCTCCGTCACGACGATGCGCTGGCGGCCGGCCGTGCCCTCCTCGATCGAGGTGACGGCCCGGACCTTGATCGAACCACGGCCAGTCCGGTACGCATCCTTGATGCCGTCGCGGCCGAGGATCTGCGCGCCCGTCGGGAAGTCCGGGCCCTTGACGAACTTCATCAGGTCGTCGGCGGTCGACTCCGGGTTGTCGATGAAGTGCACGACGCCGTCGATGACCTCGCCGAGGTTGTGGGGCGGGATGTTCGTTGCCATACCGACGGCGATCCCGCCGGCGCCGTTGACCAACAGGTTCGGGAACCGCGCCGGCAGGACGACCGGTTCCTGCTCGTAGCCGTCGTAGTTGGGGACGAAGTCGACGGTCTCGGAGTCGATGTCGCGGAGGAGCTCCAGGGCGATCTGGGCGAGGCGGGCCTCCGTGTACCGCGCCGCGGCGGGAGGATCGCCGTCGACGGACCCGAAGTTCCCGTGCGGATCGACGAGCGGGTGACGCAGCGAGAAGTCTTGCGCCATGCGCACCAACGCGTCGTAGATCGGCGCGTCGCCGTGGGGATGGTACTTGCTCATGACGCCGCCGACGACGTTGGCGGACTTCCGGTAGGGACGATCGGGCCGCAGACCCTGCTCGATCATCGACCAGAGGATGCGGCGGTGAACCGGCTTCAGGCCGTCGCGGACGTCGGGGAGCGCCCGCGCGACGATGACCGACATCGCGTAGTCGAGGTAGGAGCGCTGGATCTCCTCCTCGAGGCCGACATCCTCGATGCGTCCGGCGAACAGGTCCTGGGCCATCCGGCTACACGTCCAGGTTCTGGACGTCCTTGGCGTTCTCCTCGATGAACGCCTTGCGCGCGGGAACGTCCTCGCCCATCAGCACGGTGAACAGGCGGTCCGCGAGCGCGGCGTCGTCGAGGGTGACGCGCAGGAGCGTCCGACGCTCCGGATCCATCGTCGTCTGCCAGAGCTGGGAGGCGTCCATCTCTCCGAGTCCCTTGAAGCGCTGCGGCTCGAGCTTCTTCTGCCCGTTGCCGTCGCTGGCGCGGAAGTGCTCCCACTCCCGCTCGGTGTAGAAGTAGTGCTCCTCCTTGCCCTCCTTCAGCAGGTAGAGCGGCGGCTGCGCGATGTAGACGTAGCCCGCCTCGATCAGCTCGCGCATGTTGCGGAAGAAGAAGGTCAGCAACAGCACGCGGATGTGCGCCCCGTCGACGTCGGCGTCGGCCATCAGCACGACGCGGTGGTAGCGGGCCCGCTCGAGGTCGAACTCATCGGAGATGCCGGTGCCGATCGCGGTGATCAACGCCTGGATCTCGTTGTTCTCCAGGATCTTGTGCAGCCGTGCCTTCTCGACGTTCAGGATCTTCCCGCGGATCGGAAGGATCGCCTGCGTCGCCGGATCGCGCGCCTGCTTCGCGGAGCCCCCGGCGCTGTCGCCCTCCACGATGTAGATCTCGGTGGAGGAGGGATCCTTCAGCTGGCAGTCCGCGAGCTTGCCCGGGAGGGAGCCCGACTCGAGGAACGACTTCCTGCGCGTGAGATCGCGCGCGTGCCGCGCCGCGAGCCGCGCCTTGGCCGCCGACGAGCCCTTCGTGATGATCCGCTTCGCCTCGCCGGGATGCTCCTCCAACCACGTTCCGAGATTCGCGTTGACCGTCGTCTCCACCATCGATCGCATGGAGGTGTTGCCGAGCTTCGTCTTCGTCTGGCCCTCGAACTGCGGCTCCCGGAGCTTCACCGAGACGATCGCGATGAGACCCTCACGGACGTCCTCGCCGATGAGGTTCTCCTCCTTCTCCTTGATCAAGCCCTTGCCGCGCGCGTAGCGGTTGATGACGTTGGTGAGCGCCTTCTTCAGGCCCTCCTCGTGCATCCCGCCTTCGTGGGTGTTGATCGTGTTCGCGAACGAGTAGAAGGACTCCTGGTAGCTGTTGTTCCATTGAAGAGCCACCTCCACCTCGGCGCCCTCGTCCTTGGCCTCGAAGTGGATCACGCGGTCGAGCGGGTCCTTTCCGAGCGCCAGGTGCTTGACGAAGTCGGCGAGACCGCCCGACGCCTTGTAGATCTCCTTGGCCTCGAGGCCCTCGCGCTCGTCGATCAGCTGAATCTCGATGCCACGGGAGAGGAACGCGAGCTCTTGGAGACGCTCCGCGAGCACCTCGCGCTTGAAGAGGATCTCGTCGAAGACCTCGGGATCCGGCCAGAACGTGACGGTCGTTCCCGACTTCGTCGACGGCTTGCCCTTGATCAGCTTCGTCGTCGCGTTGCCGCGCGCGTAGGACTGGTGCCACGATCCTCCGTCGCGGCGAACCTCCACCTCGAGGCGCTCGGAGAGCGCGTTCACGACAGAGACGCCCACACCGTGGAGCCCTCCGGAGATGGAGTAGCCGCGGCCGCCGAACTTTCCGCCGGCGTTGAGCGTCGTCAGGACGACCTCCACCGCGGGGCGGCGGTCCTTCGCCTTCGGGATCGGCTTCACGGGGATCCCGCGACCGTTGTCCTCCACCGAGACGCCTCCGTTGGCGAGGAGTCGCACCTTGATCCGGTCGCAGTACCCCGCCATCGCTTCGTCGATCGAGTTGTCGACAACCTCGTAGACGAGGTGATGCAGCCCTCGGGATCCGGTGGTGCCGATGTACATCCCGGGGCGGAGCCGGACGTGCTCGACGCCCTCCAGGATCGTGATGTCTTCGGATGTGTACTGACTCTGCTTCGCTGTCGCGGCCAACGGTCCTCCGTGGTGGCCCGGCGTCTTCGCTCGCGCGGGCGTTGCTCTGGATGAGGGGGCAGATTCGCACCCGTCCAACTGATGCCGAACGGACACGGCGCGAACACCTGAATTCTACCAATCGGTGGCGCGCTTCGAGGCCGGTTCCGCGGGGGATCCGGGCCTCCTGAACGCGTTGCGCTACAAGCTTTTGTGAGGATCGTCGCGGACGACGATCGTCACCTTCTCCACCTCCTCGGAGCCGAGCGCTTCATTGGCCTTTCTGCGGATCTCCTCGGCCAGGAAACGCGCCTGCGCGCCCCACGGCCCGGAGCTCACGGCGACCGTTAGCGTTCGCCCGTCGAGACGCGCCGGAGCGGTCTCCGGCGCGAGCCGCTCGCCCACGACCGAGGGCCACATCGCGGCCAGTCGCCCGATCTGAAGGCCGCCGGCGAGCGCTCGTTCGCCGAACAGGCCGCCGAGGATGTCCGCGATCGGCACGACGTCGCCGGATCGTTCCTTCCCGGGGAACTTCGACGACGGCATCAGTCGTCTCCAGCTCGGGCTCCGCGCACCGCGACGGTTCCGGCTCGTACGTCCCAGATCGCGTCGGCGTTCGCCGGAACGGCCGCCTCGTCTGCGACCGAGATCACGACCTGGCCGCGGCCGGAGAGCCCCTCCGCGATCCCACGCTGCCTGGCGGGGTCGAGCGCGGAGAACGGGTCATCGAGGAGCACGACCGGTGTGTCGCCGATCTCGGCCGTGACCGCGCCGCCGAGGCCGAGACGAAGGCACAGCGCCGCTCCCCATGCCTCGCCGTGCGAGGCGAAGCTACGCGCCCCGAGATCGCGGACGGCGAGCTCGACGTCGTCACGGTGCGGGCCGACGAGGGAGGTCTTTCGGATCAGCTCGTCGGAGCGACGCTCGGCGAGGCGCTTCTCAAACGCCTCCTCGAGCGGATCTCCCGACAGGTTCGGCGTATACGCGCAGACGAGGCCGTAGCCCGACAACCGTTCGAACTCCTCGTCCGCGAGAGGCGCCAGCTTCTCTATCGCGGCCGCTCGCGCTCGAATCACCGCGGATCCCGTCTTGATCAGTTCGGCGTCCCACGCGTCGAGCTCCGCGGGTGCGCCCCGTCCTTCCCACTCCTTCAGCAACCGGTTGCGCTGCCGAAGCGCTCGCTCGTACGCGCGGAGCTCCGCATCACGGAGCGGCCAGAGCGTGACGACGGCTTCGTCGAGGAACCGGCGTCGGTGCGACGGGTCGCCGCGGACGATGTCGAGGTCCTCGGGACCGAAGAACACCGCGCGGACCTGGCGACGGAGTTCGCGCTTGCGCCGGAGGGGCGACCGGTTCACCTGGAGACGGCTCGCCGCGCTCGACGGGATCTCCACCTCGACGAGCACGCGCGCATCCCCCGCCTGCACCTCGCCGCGCACGAATGCGGAGCCTGCGCCGAAGCGCACGAGCGGAAGCGTCGCGCTGACGCGAGGCGACGACAGCGCGAAGAGGTAGTACATCCCCTCGAGCAGGTTGGTCTTCCCCTCTCCGTTCGCGCCGACCGCGACGACGAGGCCGTCGGGAACGTCCACGCGCGTGTCCTCGTGGTTGCGGAAGTCCTTGAGCTCCGCCCAGAGCAGCCGCATCGGCCGCCCGGAGATCTCAGCCGACGGGGGCGGGGAGGCGGACCGGCATGACGAGGTAGGTGAACTCCTCTCCCTCGCCCTTGACGATCCCGGGCTTCAACCCGTCGCGGACCTCGAGGCGCACGGAGTCTCCCACCGCTGCAGCGAGTCCGTCCGCGAGGTACGTGGGATTGAACGCCGCCGTCATGTCCTCTCCTTCGTACTTCGCCTCGACGGCCTCGACCGCCTGGCCGAGGTCCGGCGAGGACGACGAGAGGCGCACACCGAGCGCGTTGAACTCCATCCGAACCGGCGTCGTGTCCCTCGCGAGCAGACCCACTCGGCGGACCGCGTCGATCAGCAGCTGCCTCGAAACGCTCAGCCGGCTTTCGTAGCCCTCAGGGAGGAGCTGTCGGTAGTTCGGAAACTCCCCCTCGATCAGGCGCGACGTCAGCGCGAGCGCTCCGATGCGGAACGAGACCTGGCTCGCGTCGAGGAAGAGCTCCACCTCGCCCTTGTCCTCCGCAGACGCCGCGCGTCCCGCCTCGGACATCGCGCGCTCCGGAACGATCGCCTTGGCCTCGCCCTCGGCGGTCGCCGTGAGCTCGCGCACCGCGAGGCGGTAGGAGTCCGTCGCGACGAGCGTGACGCCCTCGCGGTTGACCTCGAGGAGGACACCCGTCAGGACCGGCCGTGCTTCGTCTCGAGATGCACCGCGCGCGACCTGCGAGACGGCCTCGGCGAAGCGCCCCGCCTCCACGACGACCTTCGTTCCGGCGGGACCCTGCAGGCTCGGGAAGTCCTCCGCCGGCAGGAGCCGCAAGGAACCCTCGTACGCCGCACAGGAGATGCGCGCCTGGCCTTGATCGGCGTCGAAGTCCACCGGTGCGTCGGACAGACTCTTCACCATGTCCGCAAGCAGGCGAGCCGGAACGAGCGCAGTGCCCTCTTCCGTCACCTGGACGTCGACGGTCAACCGAGCCGAGACCTCGAGATCGGTCGTCGTGAGCGTCAACGTTCCGCCTGAGACCGCCTCCATGAGGACACCCGTCAGTGCGGGGATACCGGGGCGGGAGGACACACCCCGCTGGACGATCTGGAGCGCCTCCGAGAGCGCGTCGCGGTCACACCGGAATTTCACGAGCTCACCTCCGGCCTGTCTCTGAAAGGAATTACCAAGAGAGCGTTAGTAGGGCCTGTGGATATGTGGGAAACCGGCCATCCATGCAGCGTAGCCCGAGGGTACGACGGTGGACGGATGGTGCAGGCACGGACGCCCGTTGGGAGATCCCCTGGAACCACATCCGGCAGTCCCCAACGTGTACCCGGGTTATCCACCGCGAACCCGCGATCGGATCTGGCGCGTGAGGTCTTGGACCTGGCGGTAGGTGCTCCCCCGCGCGCTCATGTCGTTCTGGACCTTGTTGATGCCGTGCATCGCGGTGCTGTGGTCGCGGTCGAAGATCTCGCCGATCTTGATCAGCGAGAGCGACGTGGTCTCTCGCAGCAGATACATCGCGATGTGACGAGCGGTGGTGAGGGGTCGCGAGCGGTTCTTCGAGACGAGATCGGCCCGCGTCAGGCCGAAGTATGCGGCCGTCTCGTCCACGATGAGCGCCGGCGGGATCTCGATCTCGGTCTGCGGGAGGAGGTCCGCGAGCGCACGCTCCGCAAGCTCGATGTCGACCGGCTGGCCCGTCAGCGAGGAGAACGCCGCGGCGCGAAGGAGCGCTCCCTCCAGCTCGCGGATGTTCTGGTCGAACTTCGACGCGATGAAGTCGAGAACCTCGTTCGGGACCGCGATGTTGTCGCGTTGCGCCTTGAGCTGCAGGATCGCGATCCGCGTCTCCAGGTCCGGAGGCTGCACGTCCACGCACAGACCCCAGCGAAAGCGGTTGCGGAGACGCTCCTCCATGCCGGAGAGCTCCTGCGGTGGGCGGTCGGAAGCGATCACGATCTGGCGCTCCGCTTCGTGGAGCGCGTTGAACGTGTGGAAGAATTCCGTCTGCGTCTCCTCCCGGCGCGCGAGGAACTGGATGTCGTCGACGAGAAGCACGTCCACGTCGCGGTAGCGCCGCTGGAACTGGTATCCCTGTCGCTCGCGGACGGCCTTGATGAACTCCGTGACGAACGTCTCCGACGTGACGTACTTCACGCGAAGGCCCGGCATCAGCCGCATCATGTGATGGCCGGTCGCGAACAGCAGGTGCGTCTTTCCGAGACCGACGCCGCCGTAGATGAAGAGCGGGTTGTACGCCTTCGACGGACGCGCCTCCGCAACGGCCATCGCCGCGGCGTGCGCGAAGCGGTTGCTCGGCCCGGGAACGAAGGCGTCGAACGTGTAGCGATCGGGAAACAGCAGCGAGGAGACTCCATCGCCGGAGGTTCCCTTCGGGCCGGCGTCGGGAATCGTCACCGGCGTCTCGGGAGAACCTTGCGCCATAACGGTTTCAGAGGGAGGTTCCGTGACGACATGGATCCGCAGCGGCGATCCCGCGGCTTCCGACGCAGCGGTCTGGATCAGCGGGAGGTAGTGGCGCACGAGCCATTCGCGGACGTATTCGGACGGCACGCCGAGCTGCAGGACGTCGCCCTCGAGCGACGTCGGGCGGACCTCGGAGAACCACATCGTGAAGGAGCTCTCCGGGAGCTCGGTGCGTGCCTTCTCGGTGACGCGGGCCCAGACGCCCTGGGCGGCTTGCTCAACTGATGTGACGGCCATGCGTATCCACAGAACCTTTCCACACGTGTGGAAACCCTTGGGAAGGAGAACGAACGCCCACTACCGGGAAGGGAGTGGCGGGGCCGCCTTGAAGCGGCGCCGACTATAGCATCGGGCTTTCGACGCCCGGAAGGCCGGATGGGCCTTTTGACGGTCTTTTCCACAAAGCCGGCGTTGACCTGCATCGATGGCTCGTCGCTATACTGCGAGCCGCGGCCGCGAGGCCGTTTTCCACTCCGGGAGAGCCGATGAAGCGCACCTATCAGCCGAACAACCGCCACCGGAAGAAGACCCACGGCTTCCGGATCCGCATGCGCACCCGCGCCGGCCGCAGGATCCTGACGCGGCGCCGGGCCAAGGGGCGCACGCGGCTCTCCGCGTAGCCCGGACGGTCGGCGAAGGTGGCGTCGCCTCCCGCAGCGTGTCTCCCGTAGGCCGTTTCCGCTCGTGAGCCGGCGCCGCCGTTCCGCGCGTGGCTCACCGACGCACGGAGAGCGGATGGTAGTGTGGTTCGTGCCCGGCTCGGGCCGCATCCGATGCATCGCAGGCAAGAAGATCGGCAACGCGGTCGAGCGAAACCGTGCCCGGCGGATCCTCCGGGCGGCATGGCGGTTGTCGGGCCTCGAGACCGATGACGAACACGACGTGATGCTCTCCGCCCGCCCCCGGATCGAGGGAGCGAAAGCACAGGACCTGATGACCGAGATGACCGAGCTCGTCGAGCGCGCCCGATCGGCGGCCCCATGACGCCTGCACGGCGGGCCCTCGGCCTCGCCGGGGCGCCGCTGCGGTTGCTTCTCGTCGTCCTCATCCATGTCTACCGCGTGACGCTGGGCGGACTGCTGGCCGGCCACTGTCGGTTCTATCCCTCGTGCTCTCAGTACGCGGAGGGGGCCATCAAGTCTCGAGGCGCGATCGAGGGAACCGTCCTGGCGATCTGGAGGGTCGCACGATGCGGGCCGTTGACGAATGGAGGCCTCGACCCGGTACCGGCGCCTCGCAAGCGTGTCGACACGGGGCAGGCGGAGTATGACGGCGTCCTACCGGAGGGGACCGGAACATGATCGCCATCGGCGTGTGGCAGACGCTGCTCGACTCGATCGGGTGGCTGCTCGCGCGGATCTACGACTTCATCCCGAACTACGGACTGTCGATCATCGCCTTGACCGTCCTGACGCGGCTGGTGCTTCTGCCGCTCGGCATCAAGCAGATCCGCTCGATGCAGAACATGCAGGCGATCCAGCCCAAGGTGAAGGCGATCCAGCAGAAGTACAAGGGGAACCGTCAGAAGCAGAACGAAGAGGTCATGAAGGTGTACCAGGAGGCGGGGGTCAACCCTCTCTCCGGGTGCTGGCCGATGCTGCTCCAGCTGCCGATCCTCGTGACTTTCTACTCGGTCCTGCGCTATCCGCAGTCTCCACCGCACCTGCCTACGGGAAGTGAGCTCCGACTCACGATCGACCAGCAGATCGCCCCGAGCAACGCTCCTCCGGCCTCGGGATTGACCGTCGGCGGCGTCAACCTCATGTGTTCAGCGCAGCAGGCCGGAACGCCGTCGGCCGAGCTGAAGGACAAGAGCGGAAAGATCGTCGGAACGATCGACTGCGGGCAGGGGGTTCCGACCAAGATCCCCTACTACATCCTCGCGGCCGCGATGGTGGCGACGACGTTCTTCCAGCAGCGCCAGATGCAGCGAGCGAGCCCCCCGGGCGCGAACCAGCAGCAGCAGATGCTTACGAGAGTGATGCCGCTGCTGTTCGGCTTCTGGGGATTCTTCTTCCCGGCGGGCCTGGTGTTGTACTGGACCACCGCGAACCTCATTCAGATCGGTCAGCAACGGTTACTCCTACGAGCCGCGCACATCGACGACACCACGCCGGCGCTCGCTCCTCCGAAGAAGCCGGCCCGCAGAGGCCTCTTCGCCTCCATGATGGAGCGAGCCGAGAGCGAGAGGTCGCGCCGCGACGGCGGGTCGGCGCGACCGAACGCGAAAGGCGGCCCGCGGAAGCCCTCACCCGGGAAGCCATCATCCGGGGAGAAGCGTCCCGCGAGGGAATCCGGTCCGAAGGGAACTTCGGCGCCGAACTCGAAGGGCCGCTCGGGGCGGTCGAGTGACCCCACCGGCGTCCCGCGAGCAAGCTCCGCGGGACAGGACGACGGAACTGCCGAAACCGGCGATGGCATCGATGCGACGGATGGAAACGAGCCCAGAAAGTCCACGGGCGCTGGAGGGAACGGTGCAGGAGATCGAAAGAAGCGCCGCAAGCGTTGAGGAGGCCGTCGAGGCCGCTCTCGAGGCCCTCGGCGTCAGCGAGCAAGAAGTCGTGATCCAGATCATCCAGGAGCCCAAGGGGGGGTTCCTCGGGCTGCGCGGTCAGGACGCCATCGTCCGGATGCGCCTCAAACGGATCGAAGAGGAGCAGTCGGTCGAGGAGCTCGAGGACCAAGCCGATCTCGTCGTGGACTTCCTTGAGGGCCTCCTCGACAAGATGGGCATCGACGGGTCGGTCGAGACGAACTACTTCGAGAAGACGATGTACGTGGACATCCTCGGACCTGAGGAGGACGACGACGATATGGCTCTCCTGATCGGGCGGCACGGCCAAACATTGGAGTCGGTTCAGGAGCTTGTTCGCGTCGCGGTTGGACAGAAGACGGGGGAACGCTGCCGAGTGATCGTGGACGTCGAGGACTACAAGAAACGTCGCCGGTCTCGGCTCGCTGCGCGTGCGCAAAGCCTGGCCAAGAAGGTTCAGAGGACCGGGCAAGAGGAGGCTCTCGAGCCGATGAACCCTTACGAGCGCAAGATCGTTCACGACGCCGCGGGCGCCATCTCCGGCGTGGCAACGGAGAGCTCCGGGGAGGAGCCCCAGCGTCACGTCGTCATCCGCCGGGCGCGCTAGCGTTTCACGTGAAACAGAGCGGCGACCGCCGCACGCACCTGGAGTCGGCTGCCCGTGACCTCGGCGTCGCGCTTCCGGCACACGCGTTCGACGCGCTGATCTCTTATGCGGACCTGCTGAAAGAAAAGGCGATTCCGCTGGGCTTCGTCGCGCGCTCGGACGAGCATCGCCTCGTAGAGCGGCACGTGATCGATTCGCTTCGCGTCGCAGCTGAGATCGAGCCGACCGATCGGACCGCGCTGGACCTCGGGTCGGGCGCCGGGCTTCCGGGGATCGTCGTCGCCGTGGCGGCCCCGCGGCTCCGCGTACGGCTCGTCGAGAGCCACCGCCGACGCGTCGCCTTCCTCGAGCTGGCCGTGGAGCGGCTCGGCCTGGCGAATGCAGAGGTCGTTGCGGAGCGCGCCGAATCGCTCGAGACGGATCCAACCGACCTTTGCACGGCAAGGGCCTTCGCCCCGCTGAATCGAGCGTGGATCGTAGCCAGGCGGCTGCTCTCCGACCACGGACGCCTGATCTACTTCGCGGGCTCACGGACCTCCGCCACTGCGCCGGAGGGCGCCAGGATCGTGGCGACCCGACCGGCGCCTCTTGAAAGCTCCGGAGCGCTCGTTATCATGGCCCGGTAGTGGCCGAAACGACCTCCTCTCCTTCCCCGTCGCGGCCCCGATCGAGCTCCCAAGCGGAGTCCGCGTCGGCTCCTTCCGAAGGGTCCGTCAAGGCTCGCATCATCGCGATCGCGAACCAGAAGGGCGGCGTTGGCAAGAGCACGACCGCAGTCAGTCTCGGGGCGGCCCTGGCGGAGGACGGACACCCTGTGCTCGTCCTTGATCTCGATCCGCAGGGCAACGCCTCCACCGGCATGGGGATCCGTCACGAGACGAGGGATGTGACGGTCTACGACGTCCTCGCCAACGAGGCGGGCATCGAGAGGGCGATCGTCAAAACGGCGGTGGAAGGGCTTCACGCTGTGCCTTCCACGATCGACCTCGCCGGCGCCGAGATCGAGCTCGTGAGTCAGTTCTCCCGGGAGATGCGCCTTCGCCGCGCCCTCGACCCCATCCGGGAAGGCCCATACGAGTTCATCCTGATGGACTGTCCTCCGTCGCTCGGGCTCCTCACCGTCAACGCCCTCGCGGCTGCGGAGGAGCTCATCGTGCCGATCCAGTGTGAGTACTACGCCCTGGAGGGACTCGGACAGCTCCTGCGCAACGTGAAGCTGGTCCAGCAGAATGTGAACCCGGGCCTTCGTCTCACCGGCATCGTTCTGACGATGTTCGACCCCCGGACGAAGCTGGCCGAGCAGGTCGTCGAGGAAGTGCGGAAGTACTTCGGAGACCGGGTGTACGACTCGGTGATTCCACGGACCGTTCGGCTTTCGGAGGCCCCCGGCTTCGGCCAGCCCATCACGGTCTACGACCCGAAGTCGCGCGGGGCAGAACGATATCGCGCGCTCGCGAAGGAGGTGGCGACGCGGCTGCCGTCCTCCGAGCCGATCCCGGTCATCGACGACATGCCGGTGATGGTGCCGACCGG
The DNA here is from genome assembly GCA_045805285.1 of Actinomycetota bacterium. Classification (GTDB taxonomy): domain Bacteria; phylum Actinomycetota; class UBA4738; order UBA4738; family JBJMLN01; genus JBJMLN01. The sequence continues at coordinate 13,567 of JBJMLN010000093.1, forward strand.
GCAAGATGTTCAACCGCCGGAGACGGAATCGCCTCCCCCCGAACCGAATCGGACCGCGCAACCGGCAGAACACGAATCGTCGAACGACACTGAACGCGTCTACGAGTTCGACCTTTCGAGTCCGAACGGAGCGTCCACGCCTCCCGAGGCCTCAGGATGCGAACCTGTGCAGGTCGTCGAGACCCCTGTGGCGCCCGCGACGACTGCCTCCCCGGATGTCACTCCGGCGCGCGAGACACTTCCTGCCGCCCCATCACCCGGGTCACGACCGGAGCCCGCGACGCCGGAGCCCGTGACGGAGAAGCGCGAGGATCCGGTGGCGCCGGATTCTGTCACGCAGCCCGACGAGGCCGATCGTGCACTGATCGCTCAGCTCGAGACGCCGCCACCGGCCGAGTTCTTCGACCAAGAGGCTGCAGACGAGCCGAAGAAGCGGAAATGGAGTCTGTTCAAGAAGGGAGGAGATCGATGAAGCGTGGGGGACTCGGCCGAGGCCTCTCGGCGCTCATTCCGGGTGCGACCGAGGAGGTTGGCCTCTTCGAGGTCCCCGTCGGGGCCGTTCAGCCGAACCCGAAGCAGCCCCGGGTTCTGTTCGACGAAGAGGCGCTCGAAGGCCTGGCGCTTTCGATCCGGGAGGTCGGCGTGCTGCAGCCGATCGTCGTTCGCCGCAGCACGGAGGGCTACGAACTGATCGCCGGCGAGCGACGTCTCCGAGCGGCGCAGCGTGCGGGTTTGGCAACGATCCCTGCCGTGGTGCGGGACTCCAACGACACCGAGTCGCTTCGCGAGGCGCTGATCGAGAACATCCACCGGGAGGATCTCGGTCCGATCGAGCTCGCGGAGGCGTTCCGGGAGCTCCTCGAGGACCTTGACACGACGCAGGAGACGCTCGCTGAGCGCCTCGGCATGTCGCGCTCCCACATCGCGAACACGATCCGCTTGCTCCAGCTGTCTTCAGACGTCCAGCGCCTCCTGGCGGAGGACAAGATCCAGGCCGGCCACGGACGGGCGTTGCTCTCGCTCGGTGACGAGGAGGCGCAGGTCTCCCTCGCGCTGCGCGCTGCCGCTGAGTCGCTCTCCGTGCGCGAGGTGGAAGAGCTCGTGCGGAACTACTCCGAACACCCCGCTGCCGTGACGACGAGGCCCGTCGCGAAGCCCGCGCCCGACCGCGATGTGTCCGTGGCGGAGGTGGAGGAGATCCTCGCCGAGCAGCTCGCGACGCGGGTCACGATCCAGACGGGAAAGAAGCGCGGAAGGATCACGATCGAGTTCGGTTCGCCCGACGACCTCGAGCGGATCGTCTCCGAGATCGTCGGTTCCGGGCCGGGCCTCTCGCCGGAATGAGCGCCACAGGCCACTAGTCTGGCGCGGACTAGTGGCCGGACTCACACTCGATCGAGCGCGAGTCGTACCAGTCGGTCCCACAGATCAGCGAGGTCCATGCCAGCGGCAGCCGCCGCCATCGGCACGAGACTCGTCTCCGTCATGCCCGGTGAAACGTTCATTTCGAGGACGTGCGCGCGTCCGATGTCGTCGACGATCAGATCGGCGCGCGCGATGTCTCGGAGGCCGAGCGCCGAAAAGGCTTGCGCTGCAGCAGTTCCTGCATCCGCCGCTACCTGGTGCTCCAGCCGCGCGGGCGCGAAGTACTCCGTCGCACCCGAGGTGTACCGCGACGCGTAGTCGTAGACACCGGACTTCGGAACGATCTCGACGAGGGGGAGAACCTCCGCCGGCGCCCCGATGACCGCGGCGGCGATCTCCGTTCCCTCGACCTTCGACTCGACGACTGCGGCGTCCGCGAACGACAGCGCGGCCATGACCGCGCCGGGCAGGTCTCGCTCCCGGTCGACGAAACCGATACCCATCGCGGAACCCGAGCGAGTGGGCTTCACCACAGCCGGGAGGCCGACGCGCTCCACGACGGCGGAGAGCATCGCGCCAGCTGACAGATCGCGGAGCGCCGACGCCTGCACGACCGCCCAGGGCGGCGTGGAGATCCCCTGCGCTCGAAGGGTCTCCTTTGCGAGGACCTTGTCGAAGGCGATCTGACACGCGAAGGGTCCGGTTCCCGTGTAGGGAACGCCTAGCGTCTCGAGCACACGCTGGACGGTGCCGTCCTCCCCGTCCTTGCCGTGCAACGTGATCGCGCACACGTCGAAGCGCCCGGCCGCGAGGGTCTCCACCAAGGGCGCCTCCGCGGGGTCCAGGAGCATCGCGTCGTGTGCTCGGGCCTCGAGCGCTGCTGCGACGCGATGACCGGATCGGAGAGACACCTCGCGCTCGGGGGACCGGCCCCCCGCGAGAACCGCGACGCGGCTCACGGGTTGAGGGAGCGGTACAGGGCCTCCTCGTCGGCGAGGAGCGTTCCCAGCCTGCGGACTCCCTCTTCGATGTCGCTCTCCGTCGGATAGCAGAACGCGAGGCGCATGCGATCGCGTCCACGACCGTCCGCATAGAACGCCGTTCCGGGTACGTACGCGACGCGCCGGTCGACGGCCGCCGCGAGCAGCGACGTCGCATCGAGGTACTGCGGAAGCGTGGCCCACACGTAGAAGCCTCCCGACGGCGTCGTCCACGACGCCTCGGCGGGAAAGTGGGCATCGAGGGCGGCGAGCATCGCATCGCGGCGGTTCCGGTACGCGTCGACGAGCGTCGTGAGGTTCGCCCGCCAACGGTCGCCCGAGAGGTAGCGCTCGCTCACGAGCTGCATGAACGAGCTCGTGCAGAGGTCAGCCGCTTCCTTGATCTGTATCAATCGTTGCGCCACACCGGGTTCGGCCGAGACCCATCCGATCCGGACGCCCGGAGAGAAGACCTTCGAGAGCGTGCCGAGATAGATCACGTTCTCGGGATCGAGCTCTCGGAGACACGGCAGCGGATCTCCCTCGAAGCGGAGCATGCCGTAGGGGTTGTCCTCCACGATCGGGATCCCGGCCTCGCGGCAGATGGCGACGAGGTGCTCGCGTCGCGAGAGCGACAGCGTCACGCCCGCGGGATTGTTGAAGTTCGGCACGGTGTAGACGAACTTCGGGCGCGCGCCATGGACGAGCGCCTCCTCCAGCTCCTCCACGATCATGCCGTCGTCGTCCATCGCGATGGAGACGTAGCGTGGCTCGTACGCGCTGAACGCCGAGAGCGCGCCGACGTAGGACGGAGCCTCCACGACGATCTCGTCGCCGGGGTCGATGAAGACCTTGCCGATCAGGTCGAGGGCCTGCTGGGCTCCTCCGGTGACGACGATCGACTCCGGATCGGCGCCCGCTCCCTCCTCCGCCATGAGATCGGCGAGTCGCGCGCGGAGCTCCGGAGAGCCCTGGCCGCCGCCGTACTGGAGCGCCTCGGCTTGCCGCGTCTCCAGAACGTCGCGCACTACGGAGAGGACGTCTGACTGCGGGAGCGCCTGCACGTACGGCATGCCTCCGGCGAGGGAGACGACCTCCGGCCGCGCGGCGACCGCGAAGAGGGCGCGCACCTCCGAGGCGGACATTCCGGCGGTCCGGCGCGCGTAGAGCTCGACGTAGGGATCGACGGAGAACTCGGCCATGGAACCGTAATGCTAACGCGAGGCCCGCGGGACCCCGTCCGGTTCATCCGACCTTCGGGACGACCTCCCGCGCGAAGATCTCGAGCATCTCCGTGTCCTCGTGGAGCAGGTGCTGGAGCATGACGCGTTCGACGCCGGCTTCGGCGAACGCGGAGAGTCGCTCCGCCGCGCGGTCCGGCGTTCCGACGATCGCGCCGGACTCGTCAAGCTCCTTGACGTACGCGTCGACGTCGCCCTCGAAGTCGTCATCCCCGTCCGCCATGCGCCGCGCCCGGTCCCGGAGGTCCTCCTCGTCGGCCCCGACGAGGATCGTGTGCATCAGCGACATCGTGACCTCGGATGGATCGCGCCCGCTCTCCGCGATGACCTTGCGCACGCGATCGTACCGTCGTGCGATCTCATCCGGCATCGCGTGATACGTGTTGAACTCGTCCGCCCAGCGCGCGACGAGCGCGGCCAGCACGGGACCGCCGTCGCCCCCGACGATCACGGGCAGGTGCGGGCGCTGGACGGGCTTCGGGGCGAAGCGGCAGTTCTCGAGCGCGTAGAAGGCGCCCTCGAACGTGAACTCCTCCTCGGAGAAGAGCCCGTGCACGATCTCCAGCTGTTCGGCGAGGCGCTCGAAGCGCTCCACCGTCGGAGGGAACGGGAAGCCGTGCGTGCGGTGCTCCTCCTCCCACCAGCCCGCCCCCATGCCGAGCTCCACGCGGCCGCTCGAGATGTGGTCGACGGTGGTCGCCGCCTTCGCGAGCACGACCGGAAGACGGAACGTGATCGGAGACACGAGCGTGCCGAGACGGATCCGCTCCGTCACCGCCGCGAGCCCTGCGAGGACCGTCCACGCGTCCGAGGAGCCGCGATCGGGCGCGCCGGCGACGGAGAAGTAGTGGTCGGAGGTGAACAAGCCCTCGTAGCCGAGGTCCTCCGCGGCGCGAGCGAGCGCGAGCCAGTCCGACCAGCGGACGCCCTCCTGGCCCTCGATCATGACGCAGTAGCGCATCCGTCCTCCTCGTCGCTCGGCGATGCGGCGAGCCTATCCGAGCCGACCGTGAAGAAGCTCACGGAAGCCGTTCTCGGAACGCACGGAGTCCGCGCTCACGCAGAGCAACGTCTCGAGTATCGAGCGCGTGGAGGACCTCGTGGAGAGGGCCGACGCGATGGTAGAAGGTCGAGCGTGCGAGGGTCGCCTCCGTCGCGACGCCTCCGGCGTCGATGCAGGCGCTCACGATCGCGTCGGTGAAGCGTTTCGGAGTCGCGTTCGTGAGCCAGGCGAGGTCGACGGCGGGGTCGCCGACGCACGCGTCGCTCCAGTCGATCACTCCCGTCACGCGATCTCCGACGCACAGGACGTGATCGGGTCCGAGGTCCGCGTGCACGAGCGCCAGCATGATCTCGCGCTCGGCCGTTTCGAAGAAGTCGCTGAAGAGTCGATCCGTCCGCAGGCGCTCGTCGTCCTCGAGGAGCGGATAGACCTCCGACTGAGACGACTCGTGCATGCGCCGCTGCTCCTCGATCCAGCCGCGTGCGTCCGGGCCGGAGCCGGTGAGCTCGCTCGCTCGGTCGAGGTCAGATCTGTGCAACGCCGCGAGGAAAGCGCCGAGCATGCGTCCGAGCGCCGCGGCGTCACTGCCGCCGCGTAGCGTCTCGTCGATCCGGCGACCGGGGAGCTTCCGGTACGCGACGAACGGTTGGTCGCCGTCCTCCGCGATCTCGAACGAAGGAACAGGGAGCGGCAACAGCGGCGCGATCTCCGGAAGCAGCCGCATCTCTTTCCGGAGCCACGGGCGGACCTCCTCCCGGCGGGGCACGCGCACGATCCACTCGCCGTTCACCTCGAAGACGGCGTTGTCCCAGCCACCCTGGATCTCCGTCACGGTCTCGACGGAGACGCCGAGGAGCTCCGGCACGCGCTCGAGGACGTCGATCCGCGCATGCTACGCCGGAGTTGTTGAGCCGCCCGTCGAGGCGGCCCTAGAATCGCCGGCACGGACGAGGTCTCCACCTCCGAGGTCGCGCGAGCGACGAGAGCGGTGCTGCTCGGCGACCTTCTCGGCATGGCCATGGCGCTGCTCGCCCGCCGCCGCCGCGGGCGGAACTGAGCTCGCCTTGATGTCGCCGCTCGTGTCCGATGTCGCGTTGGAGACGTTCCAACGCATCCCCGTGGAGTGCCAGACGGCGCTCTACTGGGAGCTCCTCTCGGACGCGGCC
>JBJMLN010000094.1:0-17135 GCA_045805285.1 Actinomycetota bacterium
AAGCTCCTCGGTGGCGTGGATGCGCCGGGCGTTCTCGCCGGGAGCGGATTCGCTCCGCTCGCTCGCGCCGCCGAGGTCGACATCATCGACGTCCGCGCCGTGGGACACGATCTGCGGGTGGAGGCCGATGTTCACCGGCATCGTTGAGGAGCTCGGGGTCGTGCGCTCGATCCGTGAGCGCGATCTCTCCGTCGCATGCTCGCTCGTCGCGACGGACAGCGCAGTCGGCTCGTCGGTCGCGGTGAACGGGGTCTGCCTGACCGTCGTCGATCACGGCTCCGACCACCTCGCGTTCCAGCTGAGCGAGGAGACGCTCTCCCGGACCTCACTGGGGCGGCTCCGCGAAGGCGACGGCGTCAACCTGGAGCGTCCCCTCACTCTTGCCGGACGGCTCGGTGGCCATCTCGTGCAAGGACACGTCGACGGCGTCGGAACGGTCGACTCGTTCGCGCCGGAGGAGGGTGGCGCGACGCTCACCGTCGGGATGCCGGAGGCGCTCGGCCGCTACGTCGTCGAGAAGGGATCGATCTGCGTCGACGGCGTGAGCCTCACCGTCGCCGGCACCGACGGCGCACGCTTCTCGGTCGCCCTGATCCCGCACACGCTCGAAGCCACCACGCTCGGCCGCGCCGAGGCCGGATACCCCGTGAACCTGGAGGTCGATGTGATCGCGAAGTACGTGGAGGGCATGCTGCAGCACCCGGCGAGAGGATCCGAAGCATGAGCGAGCCGTCAGCGTTCTCGACGATCGAGGAAGCGCTCGAGGAGGTCCGCGCCGGCAACATCGTGATCGTCGTCGACGACGAGGAGCGCGAGAACGAGGGCGACTTCGTCATGGCCGCGGAGAAGGTGACGCCCGAGGCCGTCAACTTCATGGTGACGCACGGTCGCGGCATCGTCTGCCTGCCTTGCGCGGGCTTCCGGCTGGACGAGCTCCGCATCCCCCCGATGGTCTCCAACAACCAGGAGAGCCACGGAACGGCGTTCGCGGTCTCGATCGACGTCCGTGGCCGCACGACGACCGGCACCAGCGCGTTCGACCGCGCGGCGACGGCGAAGGCGGTGACGGAGGCGGAAACGCGTCCGGAGGACATCCACATGCCCGGCCACGTGTTTCCGCTACGCGCGCAGGAGGGAGGCGTTCTGAAGCGCGCGGGCCATACGGAGGCCACCGTGGACCTGGCTCGGCTTGCCGGCCTCTTTCCGGCGGGCGTCCTGTGCGAGGTGATGCACCCGGACGGCTCGATGGCGCGACTTCCCGAGCTCGCGCGCGTCGCGGAAGAGCACGCGTTGAAGATGATCTCGATCCGCGACCTGATCGAGTATCGCCGAAAGAGCGAACAGCTCGTCCGGCGCGTCGCCGATGCGGCGATCCCCACGACGGACGGACGGTTCCACGCGTTCGCGTACGAGAGCGAGGTCGACGGCCGGGTTCACGTCGCGATGGTCCTCGGTGAGATCGGGGACGGTGAGCGGATCCTCGTGCGCGTGCATTCAGAGTGCCTGACCGGAGACGTGTTCGGGTCGCTCCGCTGCGACTGCGGCGCCCAGCTCGACCGCGCGCTCCAGCGCATCGGAGAGGAGGGGCGGGGTGTCGTCCTCTACATCCGCGGCCACGAGGGCCGTGCGATCGGCTTGGCGCACAAGCTCCGCGCGTACAACCTCCAGGACGAAGGACGAGACACGGTCGAGGCGAACACCGAGCTCGGTTTCGCGCCCGACCAGCGCGACTACGGCATCGGAGCGCAGATCCTGGCCGATCTCGGCGTCCGCTCGATGCGGCTGCTCACCAACAACCCGGCCAAGCGGGCCGGCCTCGAAGGCCACGGCCTCTCGATCGCCGAGCGCGTGCCGCTCGAGACGAGCCCCACGCCCGAGAACATCGGCTATCTTCGTGTGAAGCGCGAGAAGCTCGGTCACCTGCTGGAGAACCTCGACGGCCACGACGGCGACGGGCACACGCCCGATGGCGCCGTGGGGGACGGCGTCGCGATCGTGGAGGAGGACCGCACGTGAGGACGTTCCGTGGCACGCTCACCGCTCGCTCACGAAGGATCGCGCTCGTCGCGGCGCGCTTCAACGAGCTCGTCGTCGGCAAGCTCGTGGAGGGCGCGCTCGCGTGCCTCTCCGCTCACGGGGTCTCGGAGGACGACGTCGACGTGGCCTGGACGCCCGGCGCGTTCGAGATCCCGCTCGTCGCGGATCGGCTCGCCGCGACCGGCGACTACGACGCGATCGTGTGTCTCGGCGCCGTGATCCGCGGCGACACGTCGCACTTCGATTTCGTCGCTGCGGAGGCAGCGCGCGGGATCCGCGAGGCAGCCGAGCGCAACGGCGTTCCCGTCGCGTTCGGCGTCCTCACGACGGAGACCTTCGACCAGGCGCTCGAGCGGGCCGGCGGCAAGCACGGCAACAAGGGGTGGGACGCCGCGATGGCGGCCCTGGAGATGGCCTCCCTCTTGGAGGCGCTTCCGAAGGGGGAGACGACGTGATCGTCGACAAACCGTGGGGACGCGTCGCGACCTACGCGCTGAACCAGCCGTCCTCCGTGCGGATGATCTCCGTCCAGCCGGGGCAGGAGACGAGCGTTCACTACCACCAGCTGCGCGACGAGATGTGGATCGTTCTGGACCCGGGGATCACCCTCCAGATCGGGAACCGGAACGTCGAAGCCGAGCCGGGGGAGGAGTTCGTCGTCCCGGCCGAGGAGACGCACCGCATCTCGAATGCCGGTCCAGGACCGGGGAGGGTGCTCGAGATCGCCTACGGCTATACGACGGAGGACGACACCTTCCGCCTCCACGACGACTACGGTCGGCCGCTGGAGCCGGATTGGTAGGCGCCCGGAACCCGAAAGTTTGGGCCGCAGCCGGGCTGCACATCGGCCGTCCGACCCTCGACATCCTCGCCGGGCGGCACCTATACTCGATCCGGATGTTGACGGTTCCCCCCTCGAGCGCCGGCGGTGTGTCGGTGCTTCTTTCTTCGGTGGAGGTGATGCGGGGTCTCGGCTGATCCGAGGATCAACGACCGGATCCGGTCGCCACAGGTCCGACTCGTCGGGCCCGACGGTTCCCAGATCGGGATCGTGTCCACGCAGGACGCGCTTCGGCGCGCGCAAGAGCTCGATCTGGATCTCGTGGAGGTCGCCCCGCAGGCGGCTCCGCCCGTGGCTCGGATCATGGACTACGGCAAGTTCAAGTACGAGCGGGACATCCGACAGAAGGAAGCCCGCAAAAAGCAGTCGCGGATCGAGGTCAAGGAGATCAAGTTCCGCCCCAAGATCGACGCGCACGACTACGCCACGAAGAAGGGGCACGTCGAGCGGTTTCTCCGGGCGGGATCGCGGGTGAAGGTGACGATCATGTTCCGCGGGCGCGAGATGGCGCACACGGAGCTCGGACGCCGGATCCTCGACCGTTTGGTCGTCGACCTGGAGGGACTCGCCGTCGTCGACTCGGCTCCGAAGCAGGACGGCAGGAACATGGTGATGGTGATCGCGCCGGCGAAGAAGCAGGTCGCGGCCTCCACGGAACAGGGATGAACGCATGCCGAAGATGAAGACGCACCGCGCGACGGCGAAGCGCTTCCGCATCACGCGGCGCGGCAAGATCCTGCACCGGAAGGCGACGGGCAACCACATGCTGACCAAGAAGACCGGCAGCCGCCGCCGCCGCGTCGAAGGCATGAACGAGATCACGGCCGAGCGGAAGGTCATCCGCCGGCTGCTCGGGAGCTAGACGATGGCCAGAGTCAAGCGAGCCGTTCACGCGCGCAAGAAGCGCCGCGAGATCCTGGAGTCCGCGAAGGGCTACTACGGTGCGCGCCATCGCCGGCTGCGCGTCGCCAAGGAGCAGCTCCTGCACTCCGGCGAGTACGCGTACCGCGACCGCCGGGACCGCAAGGCGCAGTTCCGGCGCCTGTGGATCGCCCGCATCGGCGCCGCCGCCCGGCAGAATGGAACCACCTACTCCGCCTTCATGCACGGCCTCAAGCAGGCGGGGATCGATCTCGATCGCAAGGTCCTCGCCGACATCGCCGTCCGTGATCCCGCTGCGTTCGCCGGCCTCGTGGAGGCGGCGCGAAGCGAGACCACGAGCGCGAGCGGCTAGCAACCCGGTCGTCGCCTTCCTCCCACGGCTGACCCCGAAGGCGGAGGAGAACCGCTGATCACCTCGGTTCGGAACGGCAAGGTCGCGGAGGCCGTCAAGCTCAAGAAGCGCGCGTTCCGCGACGAGCGACGCCGGTTCCTCGTCGAGGGGGCTCGAGGCGTCGAGGAGGCCCTCTCGGCAGGTCTCGAGTCCTTGTTCTCGACGGCCGACGTCCATCCGGTCGTCGAACGGGCTCGCGCGGCCGGCGTCCCCACTGAGCTCGTCTCCGAGGCCGTGATGGAGCGCCTCACCTCGACCGTGACCCCGCAAGGGATCGTCGGCGTCGCGCCGTTCCGAGACGTCGAGCTTTCCGCTGTGCTCGGCGCCGGCGGCTGCGTCGCGCTCCTCGCCGACGTTCGCGACCCCGGTAACGCCGGAACGATCCTTCGCTCCGCCGACGCGGCGGGCGCGACGGCGACCGTCTTCTCCGAACGCTCCGTCGACCCGTACAACCCGAAGGTCGTCCGCGCCTCCGCCGGATCGATCTTCCGCCTCCCGCTGGTCCGCTCCGTCGGCGCCGAGGAGGGGATCGATGCGCTTCGCGCGAACGGATGGCGAGCGCTCGCGACCTCGCCTTCGGGGTCGACAGACCTGTACTCGCTCGATCTGTCGCGCCCAACGGCGTTCGTGTTCGGCAACGAGGCGGCCGGCGTTCCCGGAGGGTTGGTAGCACGGTGCGACAGCACCGTCCGGATCCCGCTCCCCGGCGGCGCGGAGTCGCTCAATCTCGCCGCAGCCGCGACGCTCTGTCTGTTCGAGTGGGCGCGCGCACGCCGCGGGGAGCAACGGGCGGCGCTCGAGACGGTGATCGCCTCGGCCGCCCACGACATCCGCTCGCCGCTGACAGCGATGAAGGGCTTCGGATTCACCCTCGCGAGCCGGTGGGACTCCATGAGCGACGAGCAACGCCAGACGATGCTCCGCGGGATCATCTACGACACCGAACGGATGGACTCCATCGTCAAGCAGCTCGTCGACGCCGCCCGAGTCACGGGCGGACGCCTCGAGCTCTTCCCGGAGATCGTCGATGTCGGAGAGGTCGTCCGCTCCCTCGCCGAGGCCGCTTCGATGGATCCCGAGCATCCGCCGATCGAGTGGCGCTCCGGCGACGTGCGCGCGTTCGTGGACCCGAGCCGCCTGCGGGTCGCGATCGCCGCGTTCATCGAATCCGCGATCTGGTGGGCGCGCGAGGGTCCCATCGGGATCTCCGCAGCGGTCGAGACAGGGCGTCTCTTCGTCGACGTCGAGCGGAGCGGAGCGGAGATCTCCGCGGAGGAGCTCAACGCGTTGTTCGCACCGCGCGCTCCCGGCTCCGGCGGCGGCAGCAAGATCGGGCTCTTCGTGACGAAAGCCGTCGCGGAGGCGCAGGAGGGCTCCGTCATGGCGGAGGTCTCGAGCGGTGCTCTCCGCTTCCGCCTCGAGGTGCCTGCTCCCGGGACGGGCTCGCGATGACAACGCCGCGCTGACCCGCAGCGGGTCGCAGGAAGGGCCGTTGCTAGACTCACCGCGACCATGGACGCGCCCGAAGCGACGCACATCCTCGAGGAGCAGCGAGCGCGCGGCCTCGCCATGATCGCGGAGGCCTCCGACGCAGACGCGGTCCGCGCCGCCGAGGTTGCGGTCCTCGGACGGAAGTCGCCGTACGCCGACGTTCAGCGGTCGCTCGCCACGCTTCAGCCGGAGGAGCGCAAGACCGTCGGAAAGCTCGCGAACGAGGTGCGCTCGACGCTGGAAGGTGAGCTCGAGCGCCGGCGCGAGGAGCTTTCCCGCGCCGACGAGGCGCGTCTGCTGGCATCCGATGCCGTCGACGTGACCCTTCCGGGCCGGCGTCCGCGGACGGGATCGCTCCACCCGCTGACGATCGTGGAGCAACGGATCGTCGACATCTTCACGCGGATGGGCTATCGGGTCGCGGAGGGTCCGGAGGTCGAGACCGACTGGTACAACTTCCAGGCTCTCAACATCCCCCCCGACCACCCCGCGCGGACGATGAAGGACTCGCTCTTCCTCGACGTCGACGGCCGGACGGACCTCCTCCTGCGCACGGAGACCTCCGCGATCCAGATCCGGACGATGGAGAACCAACCGCCTCCCGTCTACATCGTCGCTCCCGGCCGCGTGTTCCGCCGCGAAACCGCCGACGCGACGCACTCCTCGGTGTTCCACCAGGTCGAGGGCCTCGCCGTCGACGAGGGCCTTTCCTTCGCCGATCTGAAGGGAACGCTCGAGTCCTTCGCGAAGGCGATGTTCGGGCCCGAGCAGCGGGTCCGGCTCGTGCCGTCGTACTTCCCGTTCGTGGAGCCGGGCGCCCAGGTCGATGTCTCGTGCTTCATCTGCGGCGGAAGCGGCTGCCGCGTCTGCGGGAACGGTTGGATCGAGATCCTCGGCGCCGGCATGGTGCATCCCGCCGTGCTCGAGAACGTCGGCTACGACCCCGAGCGATACACCGGTTTCGCCTTCGGGTTAGGCATCGACCGGATCACCATGACGGTCTACGGGATGACGGACATCCGGCTGCTCTACGAGAGCGACGTCCGCTTCCTGGAGCAGTTCGGCGGCGTCGCGTGAGCACGGAAGCGCGTCGATGAAGGTCGTTCTGTCCTGGCTGCGCGAGTTCTGTCCGACCGATCTCGATGCGGACGACCTCGCGGATCGGCTCACCGCCAACGGGGTCAAGGTGGAGGACGTGCTCTGGCCGTGGCGCGGCCTCTCCGGCGTGGTCGCCGCGCGCGTGGTCGACGTCCGCGACCATCCGCAGTCGGAGAAGCTCTGCCTCGCGCGGGTGAACGACGGTTCCACCGAGCACGAGGTGGTCGTTGGCGTCCGGAACATGCGTCCTGGAGACCTCGTCCCGTACGCGCCTCCGGGCTCGCGCGTGCCCGCGCTCGAACAGGCGCTGGGCCGGCGGGAGATCCGCGGCGTCGCCTCCGAGGGCATGCTGTGCTCTCCGAGCGAGCTCGCGATCTCGACGAACCACGAGGGCATCCTGATCCTGCCCGAGGGTCTCGCGCCGGGGTCGGATCTCAAGGCCGCCCTCGGCCTCGACGACGCGGTGTTCGACATCGAGATCGAGCCCAACCGCCCCGACCTCATGTCGGTGTACGGCGTCGCGCGGGAGACCTCCATCGCGACCGGTGCGCCGCTCGTCGAACCGGAGACGACGGTGACCGAAGCCGAGGAGAAGGCCGAGAACGAGGCCTCGGTGGAGGTCCGCGACCCGGAGCGGTGTCCGCGGTACGTCGCCCGGGTGATCCGCGGCGTCGAGGAGCGTTCCTCGCCGATCGTCGCGCAGGCGCGGCTCAGCGCGTCGGGGATGCGGCCGATCTCGAGCGTCGTGGACGCGACCAACTACGTGATGCTCGAGATCGGCCATCCGCTCCATCCGTTCGACCTCGATCTGCTCGCGGAAGGCACCGTCGTCGTCCGCCGCGCCGCCGATCGAGAGACGCTCGCGACGCTCGACGGCACCGAACGCGTCCTCTCGTCAGACGACCTGCTGATCGCCGACCGGGAGAAGGGAATCGCGATCGCCGGGGTGATGGGCTCCGCTGCCGCCGAGGTCTCGGAGCGCACCCGAGTCGTCCTCCTCGAGAGCGCGTACTTCGAGCCGCGAGCGATCATGCGAACGCGACGACGGATCGACCTCTCGACGGAGGCATCGCAGCGCTTCGAGCGCGGCGCGGACCCGGAAGCTCCTCCGCGCGCCGCCGACCGCGCCGCGCGCCTGATCGTCGAGTGGTCGGGCGGGAGCGTCCTCGCCGGCGCGATCGACGTCGGTGGAGCGCCCGCGCGACGGCGGGTCCGTATCCGCCCTGCGCGAGCGAGCCTCGTCCTTGGCCGGGAGATCACTGCCTCGGCCGCCCGCGTCGACCTGGAGAAGGCTTCGATGCGGGTCTCGGGGAGCGAGGACGAGCTCGAGGCGGAGGTCCCGGGCTTCCGCGTCGACGTCTTCCGCGAGGAGGACCTCATCGAGGAGATCGCGCGGGTCGAGGGTTACGACAAGGTTGGCTCGACGCTCCCGCCCGTGCGCCAGGCAGGCGCCCTCGGACCGACACAGGAGGTCCGCCGTCGCATCCGCTTCGCCGCGGTCGCCGCGGGGCTGCGCGAGATCCGTTCGCTGTCGTTCGCCTCTGCGGAGGACCTCGATATCTTCGGCGGCGAGCCCGTCCGGATCGCGAACCCGCTCTCCGCCGAGGAGGGGTTCCTGCGCACGAGCCTCCTGCCGGGGATGCTCCGAGCGCTCTCGCGGAATCTCGCCCGGCAGCAGCCGGGGGCGAGCCTGTTCGAGGTGGGCAAGGTGTTCGCTCCCGGCGACCCGGTGCAGGAACGCGAGCGCCTCGCCATCGCGATGACCGGCTCCGCGACCGGGAGCTGGCACGATGCGGAGCGGGCCCTCGACTTCTTCGACCTGAAGGGAGCACTAGAGGCGTTCCTCGGAGGGATCGGGACGTCCGGTTCGTCGCTCGACGGCGGGCTCGACCGTCCGTTCCATCCGGGACGGTCGGCGACCGTGGTCGTCGGCTCCGCGCGGGTCGGATCGATGGGAGAGCTGCATCCGCGCGTCGCGGCCGCGTTCGATCTCCCGGGACGCGTCGCGGTCGCCGAGCTCGACGTCGCAGGCCTCGCCGGCGAGGCCGTGACCTTCGTGCTCCGCAACGTCCCGCGATTTCCGCCCGTCCGGCGCGACCTCGCGTTCGTGCTCGGCGCGAACGTGCCGGCAGCCGAGGTGGAACGAGCCATCCGAGAGGCCGGAGGCGATCTCGTCGCAGAGCTCCGGCTCTTCGACGTGTTCACGGGAGCACCGGTCGCCGAGGGCAAGAGGAGCCTCGCGTTCGCCGTCGGCTTCCGTGCACCCGACCGCACGCTCACCGATGCGGAAGTGGACGAGGCCGTCGCGGCGATCGTCGCGCGGCTCACGAGCGGCTTCGGCGCGGAGCTCCGCTCGGGCTGACGCTTCGAAGACACGGGGATCCTTCCGCGGCGGCGGCGGCCGAGGAGAGCTTCCGCACCCGCCGGCACCAGCGGATTTCTCGGCGCCGAGAGATGCCGGATAGACTCGCCCGCGTGGAGCGAGATCTGCTGTCGATCGACGACCTCACGTCCGAGGAGCTCGCGCAGCTGCTTGAGCTTTCCGACAAGGTCAAGGCGTCGCCGTCCGACTACGCGTCGCGGCTGTCGGACCGCTCCTTCGCGTTGCTCTTCGAGAAGCCGTCCACGAGGACCCGCGTCTCGTTCGAGGTCGCGGTGGCTGAGCTCGGCGCGCACCCGGTCGTGCTCTCGGCAGCGGAGCTCCAGCTCGGCCGCGGGGAGACGATCGAGGACACCGGCCGGGTGTTGTCGCGGTACCTCGACGGCATCGGCGTTCGCACGTTCGAGCAGGAGCGGTTGGAGTCGCTCGCCTCGGCCGCGTCGATCCCCGTCGTCAACATGCTGTCGGACTTCGAGCACCCCTGCCAGGCCCTCGCCGATCTGCTCACGGTCCGCGAGCGGAGGGGCGAGCTCGCCGGCCTCACCCTCACGTATCTCGGCGACGGCAACAACGTGACGCACTCGCTCATCCTCGGCGGCGTCAAGATGGGGATGCACGTGCGGGCTGCGACGCCGCCCGGATTCGAGCCGATCCCGCAGGTCGTTCACCGCGCAGAGGAGATCGGGCGCGAGACCGGCGGAACCGTCACGATCCTCCACGACGCGGTGGACGCGACGTCGGGCGCCGACGTCCTCTACACCGACGTCTGGGCCTCCATGGGGCAGGAGGAGGAGGCCGATGAGCGAGCGTTGGTGTTCCCCGCGTACCGGCTCGACGAGGCCGCCGTCGAACGCGCGGCCGAGGACGTGATCGTCCTTCACTGCCTGCCCGCGCACCGCGGGCAGGAGATCACCGACGCCGTGATCGACGGCCCGCACTCCGCCGTCTGGGACCAGGCCGAGAACCGTCTCCACACGCAGAAGGCGCTCCTCCTCTGGCTGTTCGGACTGGCCTGAGGTTCGCTCGCCCGGCGTCGCGACTCCTCCCGCCGGCGCCGGAGACCGCATGACGCGCGCGAACGAGGAGGTCGAGTCGCTCCTCGTCGAATACGCCGACCTGCTCTCGATCGCCTCGAGCGATCCGCACAAGCCGCGCGCGTACGAGAAGGCGGCGAGGGCGATCGGCGGGTACCACGCCGACATCGCCGGGATGGACGAGAAGCAGCTCAAAGCGATCCCGAACGTCGGTTCGTCGATCGCGCAGAAGGTCCTGGAGCAGCTCCGGACGGGCACGATCCGCTCGCTGGAGGAGCTCCGCGCCGAGATCCCTTCCGGCGTTCGGCAGCTCACGGCGATCCCTGGGCTCGGCCCGAAGACGGCTGTGATGCTCTTCCGGGAGCGCGGCATCTCCGCGGTTGAGGAGCTTTCGGTGGCGCTCGAAGACGGGAGCCTCGAGGGCCTCAAGGGCTTCGGAGACAGGACCGTCGAGAACGTCCGACGGGGGATCCGGACGCTCTCCTCCGCCGGCGACCGAGTGAAGATCGGCGCGGCGCTCTCGGTCGCGGAA
Source organism: Actinomycetota bacterium (assembly GCA_045805285.1). Lineage (GTDB taxonomy): Bacteria > Actinomycetota > UBA4738 > UBA4738 > JBJMLN01 > JBJMLN01. Next base: position 10,687 of record JBJMLN010000094.1, read on the forward strand.
GAGCTCCTCGCGGAGCTTCGCACCCTGCCTGGCGTGGAGCGTTGCGGTTACGCAGGCTCCCTCCGCCGCATGCGCGAGACGATCGGCGACGTCGACCTGCTGGTCGCGAGCGCCGACTCCGGTCCCGTGATGGACGCGTTCGCGAGCTCCGGTGCGGTGGAGCGGGTCATCGCCCGTGGGGAGACGAAGACCTCGATCCGGACCAGGGGCGGCATCCAGGTCGATCTCCGCGTCATCGCGCCGAACGTCTGGGGAGCGGCGCTGCAGTACTTCACCGGCTCGAAGGCGCACAACGTCCGGATCCGCGAGATCGCAGTGCGGAAGGGCTTGAAGCTGTCGGAGTACGGCGTCTTCGTCGCCGAGAGCGGCGAGCTCCTCGCCTCCGAGACCGAGGATGAGGTCTACGCCGAGCTCGGCCTTCCCTTCATCCCGCCGACGCTCCGCGAGGACCGAGGAGAGGTCCAGGCGGCCCAACAGGGAACGCTCCCGGACGTCGTGGAACTTTCCGACATCCGCGGCGACCTGCACACCCACACCGATCTCACCGACGGGCTCGCTCCCCTCGAGCGGATGGTCGCGACGGCGAAGGAGCTCGGCTATGCCTACTACGCCGTCACCGACCACGCACCGAACCTCTACATGCAGCGGATGAGCAACGAGAAGATGCTCGACCAGCGCGCCCAGCTCGGAAAGCTGAAGACCGGCAAGATGACGCTCCTTCACGGCACGGAGCTCAACATCGACCCGGACGGCGGCGTCGACTGGCCGGAGGCGTTCCTCGACGGCTTCGACGTCTGCGTCGCCTCGGTCCACTCCCACTTCAACCAGTCGCGCGAGGAGCTCACGCGAAGAGTGATCCGGGCGATGGAGCATCCGAACGTCAACATCATCGGCCATCTCACGGGACGCAAGATCGGGCACCGGCCACCGCTCGACCTGGACCTCGACGCGGTGTTCGATGCCGCGGCGCGGACCGGAACCGCGCTCGAGATCAACGCCTTCCCGGATCGGCTCGATCTCCGCGACGACCACGTCTCCTGGGCACGGCGCAAGGGCGCGCGGTTCGCGATCGACACCGACTCGCATGCTCCCGGCCATCTCGCGCTGATGCGCTTCGGCGTCGGGACGGCGCAGCGCGGCTGGGCAGAGGCTCCCGACGTGATCAACACGTGGCCGCTCGCGAAGCTGCGAACGTTCCTCGAGAAGCGCTCGGTTCGCGCGCGATGACCCCCCGCTCGACGGAGCGGCTCTCGCGCCGCTTCTACGCGCGGCCTTCGACGGTCGTCGCCCCCGACCTTCTCGGGCGGGTGCTCGTACGCACCGGTCGCGGCGGCTCGCGGGTGGCCGCACGGATCGTGGAGACCGAAGCGTACGAGCAGACGGACCCCGCGAGCCACTCCTTCCGCGGCCCGACAGCGCGCAACGGCGTGATGTTCGGACCGGCAGGTCATCTCTACGTGTATTTCACCTACGGCATGCACTTCTGCATGAACGTCGTCACGGACCGCGAAGGATGGGGGAGTGCGGTGCTGCTACGTGCCGCCGAACCGCTCGAGGGCGTGCCCGCGATGCGACGGCGTCGTCGAACCAGCGACGTCCGCCTGCTGTGCTCGGGCCCCGGCCGGCTGACGCAGGCCTTCGGCATCGACCGGCGCTTCGACGGAACCGACGTCGTCGAGGGTCCAACGATCTGGATCGAGCGTGGCGCGCCGGTTCGCGGCGACATCGTCCAGATCGGTCCACGCGTCGGCATCCGCAGCGGCGTGGAGCAGCCGTGGCGCTTCTCCATCGCGGGCGATCCGTTCGTCTCACGAGGGCGCCCGCTCGCGGCGCCGCGTCCACGTCGGTAGGCCGAACCGTAGCTCGTCAGGGATTGACGCGGACCACGACGGAAGAGTCCGCCGCGATCCGGTGTCCGGCCGAGGGGGTCACGCTCCACACGTAGTCGCTGCGAACCTCGCAGCGAGCGCCGAGATCGCACGGCCGGCGGATCACGGTCGTGCCGAAACCGAGCGTCTGGAGGCGCCGCAGCGCATCGAACCGTGAGCGTCCCACGACCTCTGGAACCGTCACGAACTGCGGTATCGGAGTCGTTGTCGGGCTCGGGCTCGGGGTGGGAGAGGGCGTCGGCGGCGGCATTCCGGATGCGATCGTCAGCACGACCACACTGCGCTGCTTCGCGCGTTCTCCGGCTCCCGGTTCCTGCGCCACCACCGTTCCCTCGGCGGCGCTCGCGGACTGGTCGACCGCGGAGACGCGGAAGCCCGCCTGCCGGAGCGTCCGCGTCGCCGTTCCCTGCGCCAGGCCGCTCACGTCCGGGACGTCCAATGTCTGGAAGGACGCCGGAGTCGTGCATTCCTGCTTCGGCTGCGTGCCGGCGAGATACGTCTTCCGACGGATGTCGTCGGGCGGCGTGTACCGGTTCGGGAGGCAGTCCTGGGTGACGTCGACCTGGAGCGTCACCGTGCGGCGTTTCGGCTTCGGAAAGTCCTCCACCTTCATGCCGCGCGTCGCCCGGAGCATGAACGTCTTCCAGATCGAGGCGGGCCACGTTCCGCCGAGGACGTCGATGCGGGTTCTCGGCGGCACCATCGCGATCTGTCCCTGCGGGAAGCCGACCCAGACCGCGGCCACGAGCTGCGGGATCGCGCCGACGAACCACGCGTCGTGGAGCTCCTGCGCCGTGCCCGTCTTGCCGAACTGGGGGCGGCCGATGTTCGCACCGTATCCGGTCCCGCCGGGCTGCACGACGCCTTCGAGTATGCGCGCCGCGAGCGCCGCCACGGCGGGAGGAACCGCCTTCGTCGGCGCGGCGTCGGCGCGATAGATCACGGTTCCGTCGGCGGTCGTGATCGAGCTCACGCCCGTGGGCTGGTGATGCAATCCACCCGCCGCGAGCGTGCCGTATGCCGAGGCCATCTCCAGGGTGTTGACGGAGTTCACGCCGAGAACCGCCGAGGGGGTCGCCTCGAGCGGCGTCGTGATGCCCATTCGGCGTGCGGTCTGCACCATGATCTGCGCCCCCCGCGAGATGTTCCCGTCGCCGAGATCGCGTTCGATCTGCGCGTACACGGTGTTGACGGAGTCGGCTGTCGCCTGCGCCACCGTCAGGCTTCCCGAGTACGAGGAGTCGGAGAAGTTCGACACCGGGTACGGGCGCCCGTGCGGCACCGGGATCGTGATCGAGGACGGCGCCGGATACGTCGTCGTCGGGGAGATGCCGTGCTCCAGCGCGGCCACCAGCGTGAACGGCTTGAACGCCGAACCCGCCTGCCGCCCGGTTCCACCGGCGCCGGTCGCGAGGTTGACCTGCGCCTCCGGATCCGTCGTGGAGAAGTAGTCGCGGCCGCCGACCATCGCCTTGATCGATCCCGTCCGCGGATCGAGGACCGTCATCGCACCGTAGGGATCGTTCGGATAGGTGAGGATGTTGTTCACGGCGTATTCGGCGTCGCGTTGCAGCGTCGGGTCGAGCGTCGTCTCGATGCGCAGCCCGCCTTCGAACAGGATGTTGTAGCGCTCGCGGTAGGTCGACCCGAACGCGGGGTTCGCGAGGAACCACCGCTTCACGTAGCTCACGAAGTAGGGCGCCGGATACCGGCCGCTCCCGGGACGCAGATCCAGCGCGAGCGAGCCGTGGTTCGCTCGCCGGTACTCCCGCCGGCCGATCATCCCCTGCTCGCGCATGTCGGCGAGAACCACCTGCCGGCGCGCGGTCGCGGCGTGCGGATGGACCGCAGGATCGAAATCCGCCGGCGCGGAGATCAGGCCGGCGAGGAGCGCCGCATCCTTGAGGGTGAGGTCCTTCGCCTGCTTGGAGAAGAACGTCTGGGCCGCGGCCTGGATGCCGTACGCACCCTCCCCGAAGTACACCGTGTTGAGGTACTTCGTCAGGATCTCGTCCTTCGTGTACCGCTGCTCGAGCTCGAGCGCGAGCTCTGCCTCATGGATCTTGCGTCCGAGCGTCCGCTCGCTCCCGACGATCGTGTTCTTGACGTACTGCTGCGTGATCGTCGAGCCGCCCTCGACGATCCGGCCGGCGGAGACGTCGGCGTAGGCGGCCCGGACCATCGCCTTCACGTCGATGCCGCGGTGCTGGTAGAAGCGGCGGTCCTCCACCGCGACCACGGCGTTGCGGACGTCCTCCGGAATCTTCGAGAACGGAACGACCACGCGATTCTCGCCAGCATGCAGACTCGTGATCAGCGAGCCGTCGTCGGCGTAGAGGAACGATGTCTGCGCGAGCGGTTTCGCCTGCTGCTGTGCTACGGACAGGTCCGGGAGATGGCACGCCGAGCCGAGGAGCGAAAGGACCGCGACCGCCGCCGCGAGCCGCCCGCGAGGGAGCTTCATCGACGCCACATGATAGTGACGAGACCCGGCTCGGGAGCCAGTTCCCACTGGTAGCCTCGCGGAACCATGGCCGAGCCCGCGAACGTCGATCGCCTGCTCGGCGGCACCGAGCAGGCGATCCCGCACGGCGCGCTCGCGGAGCAGCTCCGGCTCGGCCGGCCGCTTCGCGTCAAGCTGGGGATCGACCCCTCGCGCCCGGATCTCACGTTGGGGCACGCCGTCGTGCTCAGGAAGCTCCGGCAGTTCCAGGACGCCGGGCATACGGCGGTGCTGATCGTCGGCGACTTCACAGGGCTGATCGGCGATCCGTCCGGGCAGTCTGAGACACGCCCGATGCTCACGCCCGAGGAGATGGAGACGAACGCTCGCACGTATCTCGAGCAAGCGGGCCGGGTGATCGACATCGACCGCGCGGAGATCGTGCGGAACTCCCAGTGGCTCGGGAAGCTCGACATGGCCGACGTCCTCCGTCTGACGTCCTCGTACACCGTCGCGCGGATGCTCGAGCGCGACGACTTCGCGACCCGCTACCGCGAAGGACGTCCGATCAGCGTCGTGGAGTTCCTGTATCCGCTCCTGCAGGGCCTGGACTCGGTGGAGGTTCGCGCGGACGTGGAGCTCGGCGGCTCCGACCAGACGTTCAACCTGCTCGTCGGACGGGAGATCCAGCGGGCGTACGGGCAGGAGCCCCAATCGGTGCTCACCACCCCGCTCTTGGAGGGAACCGACGGCGTGCGGAAGATGTCGAAGTCCCTCGGCAACTACATCGGGCTGACCGAGGAGCCGCACGAGATGTTCGGCAAGTTGATGCGCGTGCCCGACGAACTCACCTCGAAGTACCGGTCTCTGCTCACCGACGCTCCGGAAGACCCCTCGCTCACGCCTGCCGAGGCGAAGCGAGCGATGGCCGGCGCCGTCGTGGACGCCCTCCACGGGGAGGGGAGCGGCAAGGAAGCGGAGGCGGCATTCGATCGGGTCCACCGCGACCGGGAGCTGCCCGACGACATCGAGGCCTGGCCGATCCCGGGGGAGACCGTGAGGGACGGAAAGGTGTGGCTGCCGAGGCTCCTCGTCGCCACCGGCTTCGCCGACTCCAACGCCGAGGCTCGGCGACTCCTCGAGCAGGGCGGCGTGAGCTTGGACGGCGCGCCGCTGACCGACCCGGACGCCGAACTCAGCGTCGATGATCTACGGGGGAAGGTCCTCCAGCGAGGCCGCCGGCGCTTCCTGCGCCTCGCCTGACCTGCGCGAACGGGTCCCCATTGACGCTCAGGGGCCGCATGGGTACCCTTACCGGTTGCGCGACCTTCCACGGAGGTTTCTGTCTCCTCGGGTTCGCCGCTCGCACCTTGAGAACTGAACAGTGTGTCAAAAGCCAGTGCGTTCCCCGTCGGACGGGAGAGCTCGGTTCGCCGTGCTCGACCGGCTTGACGGATCGTACGAAAGTCCGTCCGGACTGTTAAGAGCCGGCCGGATCAACAATCGGCGGAGGAGGCGTGCTGTCCTCCGAGGCCAACTGAAGAAGGAAGCGAACCCGGTTCCTCACAAGGGAGCCGGCTACGTGGATCTCTACGGAGAGTTTGATCCTGGCTCAGGACGAACGCTGGCGGCGTGCCTAACACATGCAAGTCGAGCGCGCAGCCACCGGTGGCAACACCGGTGGTGGGCGAGCGGCGAACGGGTGCGTAACACGTGGGCAACCTGCCCCAGACTCTGGGATAACTCCGGGAAACCGGGGCTAATACCGGATACTCTCGGCCGGCCGCATGATCGGCCGAGGAAAGCTCCGACGGTCTGGGATGGGCCCGCGGCCTATCAGCTTGTTGGTGGGGTAACGGCCTACCAAGGCGACGACGGGTAGCTGGTCTGAGAGGACGGCCAGCCACACTGGGACTGAGATACGGCCCAGACTCCTACGGGAGGCAGCAGTGGGGAATCTTGCGCAATGGGCGAAAGCCTGACGCAGCGACGCCGCGTGAGGGATGAAGGCCTTCGGGTTGTAAACCTCTTTTATCAGGGACGATCATGACGGTACCTGATGAATAAGCCACGGCTAACTACTTGCCAGCAGCCGCGGTAATACGTTGGTGGCTAGC
>JBJMLN010000095.1:0-18305 GCA_045805285.1 Actinomycetota bacterium
GGGCTCCGTCGTCTTCGTCGACATCTCCGGCTTCACGAAACTGTCGGAGCGCCTCTCCAAGAAGGGCAAGGTCGGGGCGGAGGAGCTCACCGACGTCCTCGGCGCGTGCTTCGCCCGCCTGCTCGCGATCGCGTACGGCAACGGCGGAAGCCTCCTGAAGTTCGGCGGCGACGCGCTCCTCCTGCTCTTCACGGGCGACGAGCACCCCGTGAATGCCTGGCGGGCGGCGGTCGGGATGCGGAGAACCCTCCGCGAGATCGGTCGCCTCGAGTCGCTCGGGGTGAAGGCGAACCTGCGGATGTCCGTCGGCGTCCACAGCGGAACGTTCTCCTTCTTCCTGGTCGGGGACTCCCACCGCGAGCTCATCGTCACCGGCCCCGCGGCGACGGAGACCGTGACGATGGAGGGGACCGCCGTCGCGGGAGAGATCCTCGTCAGCACCGCGACGGCCGCCGCGCTTCCGCAACGCATCCTCGGCGACGCCAAGGAACCCGGCGTCCTGCTCAAGACGGAGCCCCCGGGGCTCACGCGCGAGTCCTCCACCACCGAGGCCGACGTGCAGGGTCTCGATCTCAGCGGATACGTCCCGCTCGCCGTGCGTGGCCACGTCCTCGGCGGCGGCGAGGATCCGGAGCACCGCCGCGCGACCGTCGCGTTCATCCACTTCGACGAGACCGACGGCTACATCGCCCACCACGGCATGGAGGCGCTCGCGGGCGCGCTCCACGAGCTCGTCTCCGAGACGCAGGCCGCCGTGGAGGAGCAGGGCATCACGTTCCTCGGCAGCGACATCGACAAGGACGGCGGAAAGCTGATCCTGGTCGCGGGAACGCCGCGCGCAACGGAGAACGACGACGAGCGGATGCTGCGCGCGCTTCGCCGCATCGCGGACGCGAAGCTCCGGCTTCCGATCCGGATCGGGGTGAACCGTGGCCCCGTGTTCGCGGGCGACATCGGTCCCGCGTACCGGCGGACCTACACAGTGATGGGCGACGCGGTGAACCTTGCGGCGCGGTTGATGGCCGCCGCGAAGCCGGGCGCGATCCTCGCGACGGAGGGGGTGCTCGACGCGTCCGCGACGACGTTCGAGACCGAGGCGCTCGAGCCGTTCTACGTGAAGGGAAAGGCGAGGCCGGTCCAGGCCTACGCGCTCGGCGCCGTCTCCGGTCTGAGGCGCTCGGCGTCGGCGGAGACCGGACCGCTGATCGGTCGCGACCGGGAGATGACGATCCTCGCGGAGGCGATCGACTCGGCGCGCGCGGGGCGCGGACGGCTCGTGGAGGTCGTCGGCCGCCCGGGGATCGGGAAGTCGAGACTCCTGCGCGAGGTCCGCTCGAGCGCTCAGGATCTCCTGCACGCCGCGGCGCAGTGCGAGCTCTACGAGGCCTCGACCGCCTACTTCCCGTGGAAGCGGCTCCTCCGTCAGCTGGTCGGCGTCGGCGACGGTGACACTCCGCAGGACGGCGCGCGGGTTCTCCGTGAGCGCGTCGAAAGCGTTGCGGCGCAGCTCGTTCCGTGGTTACCGCTCCTCGGCCTCACGATGGATCTCCCGTTTGAGGCGACCCCGGAGACGGCGCAGCTCGACGACAAGTACCGCCGCGAGCGCCTCCATCAGGTCGTCGCGGAGTTCCTCGACGCGATGCTGTCCGAGGGCGCCCTGCTGTCGATCGACGACGTCCACTGGATGGACGAGCCGTCGCGCGACCTCCTCCGTGCGATCGGACAGGACGTTGGCTTCCGTCCGTGGGCGATCTTCGTCACGCGCCGGGAGGTGGAGACCGGCTTCGTCGCCGCGCCGGAGCCGACGACGATCTCCCTGCATCTCGAGCCGCTCGCCATGGAGGACACGACGGAGCTGCTCTCCTGGATGACGGAGGATTCGCCGCTGCCGCCGCACGAGGTCGCGGCGCTCGCGGAGCGCTCCGGCGGCAACCCGCTGTTCATCCGCGAGCTGGTCGCGGCCGCGCACAGCTCTGACGACATGGAGGACCTCCCGGACTCCCTCGAGGGACTCGTCAACTCCCAGATCGACCGCCTCGCGCCGAAGGACCGCTTGCTCCTTCGCCAGGCATCAGTGCTCGGCTCGACGTTCACCGAGGACCTCCTCGAGGCGATGCTGCCGGAGGAGACGCCGGTGCCGGGCGAGGATGTCTGGAGCCGGATCGCGGACTTCATCCGCCTCGACGACGACGGCAACTTCCGTTTCCGCAACGCGTTGATCCGTGACGCCGCCTACGAGGGACTTCCGTTCCGCAAGCGTCGCGACCTCCACGCGCGCGTCGGTGCGTCGATCGAGCGCGCCTCCGGCGGCGAGGTGGAGGAGTTCGCCGAGGTGCTATCGCTGCACTACTTCTATGCCCAGCGCTACGTCGAGGCGTGGATCCACTCCAAGCTCGCCGGCGACCGAGCGCGGGCGAAGTACGCCAACGTCGAGGCTGCGGCGTTCTACAGCAGGGCGCTCGCGGCGGCGCGCCGCGTGCAGGACGTTCCGCAGGGAGAGATCGCCCGCGTGACGGAGGCGCTCGGCGACGCCCACGAGGCGGTCGGGGAGTTCGGAAAGGCCGGCGATGCCTACCGCTCCGCTCGCAAGCTCGTCCCGGACCGCGTGGCGGAGGCGCGGATCCTGCTGAAGGAGGCGTGGATCCCCGAGTCCTCCGGTCGCTACCAGGAGGCCCTCCGCTGGGTCCGCCGCGGCCACAAGATCCTGGACGGCGACGACTCTCCGGAGGCGATGCGCGCCCGCGCGCAGCTCACCGTCTGCTACGCGGCGGTACGGCAGGCGCAGGGACATCCGTCCGACGCGATCCGTTGGTGCGAGCGCGCGATCGCCGAGGCGGAACGGGCCGGCGACCGCTCGACGTTCGCGCACGCGTCCTACATCTGGGACTGGGCCCTGGTGGAGCTCGGACGCTTCGACGAGGCCGTGCACTCCAAGATGGCGCTCCGCATCTACGAGGAGCTCGGCGATCTGACGGGTCAGGCGGTCGTCCTCAACAACACCGGATCGTTCGAGTACTGGCAGGGGCGGTGGGACGAGGCGCTCTCGCTCTACGAGCGCGGCCGCGACGCGCGCCGCAAGACCGGGAACGAAGTCACCGCGGCGATGGGAACGAGCAACATCGCGGAGATCCTGTCCGACCAGGGGCGCCTGGACGAGGCGGAGCGGCTGATGCGCGAGGCCCTTCGCGTCTGGCGCGCGGCGGACTACCGCGCCGGCATCGCGTTCGCGACGAGCCACCTCGGCCGGATCGCCTCACGCTCCGGGAACTTCGAGGAGGCCTTCCGCCTGCTGGAGGAGGCGCGCGGCCGGTGGAACGACCTCGGCGGCAACACCGACGTGTTGGAGACCGACGCGAAGATCGCGGAGTGCCACGTCTTCGCCGGGAACACCGAGGCTGCGCTGGAGCTCTCCGCGGAGGCGCTCGGACGGGTCAAGGCGGCGGAGGGCCTCTCCGCCATGGGACCGCTGCTCCTTCGCGTGCGGGGGTACGCGCTGATGCAGGCGAGCCGCCTCGACGAAGCGGCGCAGGCGCTCGAGGAAAGCCTCGCCGACGCGCGCGAACGCGGAGCCGATTACGAGATCGGTCTGACGCTCGAGGCGATGTCGCGTCTCAAGCGCCAGCTCGGCGAGGAGGCCGACGCCGCGATGGAGCTCGAGTACCGCGGCATCTTCAATCGCCTCGGAGTGCGCTCCACGCCCGAGGTGCCGCTGCCGGTTCCGGCCTAGCTCAGCGCTGCTTCGCGGCGCTCAGTGCTTGCCGCAGAGCGGATCTCCGGACAGGAGATACACGATGTAACGCACATCGCCGTTCTTCTTGACGTGCGCGGGACCATGACACGGATGCGGGTCAGCGATCCCGTTGACGTCGCACGGCGGAACGATCTGAGGATCGTGACCCTCCTTCTTGATCCAGATGGTCGCGTCCTCCCCTGCGCCCGCCGCAGTCTCGTCGTAGACGATCTTCAGCTTCGGAGGGTTCTGCTCGTCGTTGTATCCCCGCGGGATTTCCACTCTGACGACCTTGCCGTCGCAGTTCCCGTTTCCGCAGATGTCCTCGTAGCCCGGATCGCCAGGCGCGAGGTCATGGAGGTCGAACACACCCCCGGGCCCTGAGCCGTTGAACGTCTTGATCGAGCTGTTCGTGGGGTCTTCGGGAGTCGGCTTTCCGTCCGTGCTGAGCTTTCCGCCGTCGGGTGGGAGGAAGCCGGTCGCATCGTCGCCGTTCTGATCACTCTGGGCCGTCGTCATCTCGGCATCGTGGCTGCCGCTGAGGGTCTCGGTCGCGTCGAGGCCCAGGAAATCGCCGGTGTTCGACGGCGCTTTCACGACGAGGTGGAGATGGCTCACGTCGCCTGCTGGCATGACGGGGCCACTGCATTCGACGGACTGCGTGTTCGGAAGGGGCGTGCGCAGGATCGCACCGTCCGACGAGGAATTATCGACGCAGGTCCATGCGTCTTTCGAGTAGTAGCTCACGAACCGTTGGCCGTCGGTGAAGGCGTCGATCGTCGGCATCTCTGCGGTTCCGGAGTTGTTCTTCACGCGCACGTCATAGCTGACGTCGAAGTTGACCGTAACGGGGTCGGGTCCATCGGGCGCGGCGTCGCTAACACGTACGTTGAAGTCTGGAGATTCCCCGGCGTGAGAGGCGACCGTTGGGACCGCGAACATGCTGGCCATCACGAGCAACCCGAGCGCCGCCCGGAAACCGTATCGGAGTAGCTTCATGGAGTCCCTTCCTCTCAGTGTTGCCGCAGAGCGGGTCGCCCGACAGTAGCAGCACCCCCTCCACGCCTGACGGAAGGCGTCGGCGACCAGGGAGTAATCTCGCGCAGCGTTGCGCCTGGTGTCAACTTTCCGACGGTGGTCCGCGCATCCGCGCAGCTCCGGAGGACGTCTGGCATGCTCCCCGGATGTCGGCCGGGCCCGGAGGACTGAGGACCGCGATCCGCGCCTTCGCGGAGGTCTTCCGCAACCGGAACCTGCGCCGGCTGATGATCGCCTGGAACGGCCTGTTCGTCGGCACGTGGGCGTACTGGGTCGCGATCGGGATCTACGCGTACTCCGCCGGCGGCGCCATCGCGGTCGGAGTCGTGCAGATCATCCAGACGATCCGCGGCGACCGCGGCTCCGTTCACCGCGCTGCTCGCGGATCGCTATCCGCGGCACCGCGTCTACCTCGCCGCGAACGTGATCCAGGCCATCGGTCTTTTCATCACGGGCGCGGCCGTTCTCGCGGGAGCGCCGATCGGCGTCGTCTACGCGCTGACGGCGGTGAACGCCGTGATCCAGACGACGTTCTGGCCGACCCAGACGTCGCTCCTCCCGTCGCTCGCGCGAAGCCCGGAGGAGCTCACGGCTGCGAACGCCGCCTCGAGCACGATCGAGAGCATCGGAACCATGGTCGGGGCCGCGCTGAGCGGCGTGCTGGTCGCCGCCACGAGCGTCGGAGCGGTGATCTTTGCGGCGGGCGCGGTGTTCGTGGTCGCGGCGTTCTTCGCCGCTCGGATCCACGTCGAACGTTCCACGCAGAAGGAGGAGCGCGGCGAGCAGGCGCCGCACGCCCTCAACGAGCTCCTGGAGGGGTTCCGTTCGATCCGGCGCGCACCGGGCGTTCCGCTCCTCGTCGTGTTGATCAGCTCGGAGTGGCTCCTCCGCGGCGCGCTCGCGGTGTTGATCGTCGTGACCGCCCTCGGGCTCCTCCACATCGGGCAATCGGGCGTCGGCTTCCTGAACGCGGCGTTCGGCGTGGGTGCCCTCGTCGGGGCGCTCGGCTCACTCGCGCTCGTCGGACGTCGACGACTCGCGACGCCGCTCGGCATCGGTGTCGTCGCGTGGGGCGTTCCGATCGCGCTGATCCCGATCTGGCCGTCGCAGTGGACGGCGCTGTCGCTGCTCGCCGTCGTCGGCCTCGCGAACAGCCTCTCTGACGTGGCGGGGTACACGCTTCTGCAGCGGATCGTTCCGCGGCCGGTTCTCGGCCGCGTCCTCGGCGTCGTGGAGGGCACGTGCTGGTTCACGTTCGGCATCGGCGCGATCGGGGCACCCCTGCTGATCTCCTTGGTCGGCGTGCGTTGGACGCTCGCCGTCTCGGGCCTCGCGCTTCCGGTCCTGATCGCGTTCGTGTGGCGGCCGCTGCGGCGGATCGACGAGCGGGCGATGGTTCCGACGGAGCGGATCGAGCTCCTTCGCGGCATCCCGATGTTCGCGCCGCTCGGGCCTCCAACGCTCGAGCGGCTCGCGTCCCAGCTCGTGGAGGTCCGCGAGCCCGCGGAGACGACGATCATCCGCGAGGGAGAGCCGGGGGAGCGCTTCTACGTCCTCGGCGAGGGTGTCGTCGACGTCTACGCGGAGGGACGCCGGCTCTCCACTCTCGAACGCGGCGACTACTTCGGGGAGATCGCGCTCCTGCGCGACGTGCCGCGGACCGCGACGGTGACGGCGCGCACCGACCTCGTGTTGTACGCGCTCGAGCGGGAGGAGTTCCTCGCCGCCGTCACCGGCCACGCGCAGAGCCGCGCGTCCGCCGAGGCCGTGATCAGCGCGAGGCTCGTCCGGCTCGGCGGCCTGTCGCGCTGACTCGGCCGCCGAGCCGTTTGGGCATTCCCTCCTAGTGCTTCCCGCAGAGCGGGTCGCCCGAGAGCAGCAGCACGGTCACCCGCAGGTCGCCGTTCGCGAGCCGCTGACGGCTGCCGACGCAGGGGCTCGGATTCGCAACCCCGTGCGCGAGGCAGTTCGGCGCGAGGAAGGGAGCGTTGCTGCCCTTCTTGATGTAGATCTTCGCCCCGCCCCTGGGACGGACGACCGTCTGGTCGTACTTCAGCGTCGTCTTTGCCGGCGCGTCGGGGTTGGTGTACCCGTCGGGGATGTCGATCTCAACGGCCTGGCCGGTGCACCCGTTCACGCACAGGTTCGGCGGCGGTGTCATCTCCTCGATGTTCACGACGCCTCCGGGGCCCGGCGGGAGCTTCACCGTCGCGTCGGTGTTGTCGGTCGCGTTCGGGTTGTTTCCCGTCGTGACGGTTCCGCCGCCCGGCGGAACGTACCCCGTTGACTGGTCGGGGTTCTGTGGCTTCGGCTGGATGTCCGTCTGCTCGTGGGCCGTGTTGTTGTCCGGGTTGCCGTCGAACTGATCGCCCGGGCCGTAGAAGTCCACGCTCGCCGTGTTGGTGATGCAGCTGTTGAACCCTTCGCCCGAGGGGCATGCGGGGCCTGGATCGGCCGTCTTGAACACGACGGTGATGGTCGCGCTGTCGCCGTTCGCGAGTGAGTCGCGATGGCAGAAGACCGTGTTCGACTCCGAGTCGTAATCACAGGCCCAACCATCGCCGGAGGCCGAGACGAAGCTCGTTCCCCCGGGGACGTCGTCGGCGACGGCGACGCCGGTGGAGTCATCCGGCCCGTTGTTCGTCACGGTGAGCAGGTAGGAAACGTCGTTGCCGGCGGTCACGGGATCCGGTCCGTACGGAGCCGCGTCCGACTTCGTGATGCCGAGGTCGGCGTCGATCGAGCCCTCGGAGCTCGCGACCTGCACCGTCGCAGTCGGTCCGCTCGGCGCGACGGAGTAGCCACCGGCCGCGTCGGCGCCGGCCTGGTTGTTGTAGTTGCCCGTCGTGTTCGAGACCGTGACATCGAAGTGGAGGGAGAAGTCTCCGCCCTGCGGAACCGTGAACCCTCCGTCCTGACTCCACGTCAGGTTGTCGTTCCCGTCGTTCGACGGGTCCGCAACGGCGTTGTTGTTCCCGTCGGTCGTGCTCCCGTCCACGTAGGAGAACCCGTTCGGAAGGTTGTCCGTGATGTCATTCAGCGTGACGTCGCTGTTGTTCGGGTTATGGACGGTGATCGTGTACCCGTCCTGTGCTCCCGGGGCGGCAGTGTCGGAGTCGGCCGTCTTATCAGTGGAGAGCGGAACGTTCCCGGTCGGGGAGAACGCGGACAGCTCCGAGAATGTCGCATGTCCGCCGTTCGCGATGGTCACGCTCCAGCTGATGCCCGTTCCGTTGTCCTGGGTGGTGTTGTCGTCGGACGTGTCCGGGAAGTTCGTGCCGCGATTGGAGGCGTTCGGATACGTACCTGTCGGCCAGCCGACGACGTTGGAGTAGCCGGACTCGTAGTAGTGGCTCCCGCTCGTGATCGGGACCCATTCCTCGACCCGGGCGTCCGCGTCCTGGCTCTTCCGGCAGCCGACGGCGCCCGAGGTCGCATCGTGGATCCCGTAGCCGGAGTCGGACCCCTGGAGGTAGCAGTCGCCGAGGCGGTAGAGCACGCCGTCGAGGGCGGAGCCCGAGGTGTTGTCGATGCGCACGTCCGTCCGATACGAGGCCTCGCCGACGACGTAGCTGTCCGTCTGCGTGAGCTGGATGCCGAGATCCGTCGGCCCGTTCGAATCAACAGCCTTGACCACGGTGACGATGGTGTACGGGTCACTGCTCGTCCCGGTCCCGGTAACGGCGGACTGGCTAACCGGCGTCCACGCCTGGTCCTTGTAGTAGTTGCTGGCGGGACCGAAGACGATGGCCGAGTTGCCGCTCGGGACCGCGAGGCGGGTTCCACAGTTCGCCGAGTCCTCCTGGGAGCTCGGGCTGTACCACTCATAAGAGGTGTCGCCCTGATAGGAGACCTGGCAGCCGAGCGTGTCGCTGATCCAGATATTGGTCAGCGGGCCGGAAGAGCTGATCACGTGGTTGGACGCTTCCGCGACGGGTGACCCGGCGATCAACCCTGTAGCGAGGAGTGTCAGCGAGGCGGCGAAGACGGTCAGTCGAAACCAGGCTCTGTTCATCGAGGCAACCTTCGCGCTTTCCGGGGCTGCCGGAGCAGGTTGATGCCGCTGCCGGCGTTTCCCCTGTCGAGAACCTTCGAGATCGCGCGGCCGTCGGAGTTCCGACTTCGCCGCTGGGTCACTAGGGTCCTACTCGACCCCAGGATTTGTCAACGGGGGATATCGCATAGGGCTTTCGGCTATCCCCCTCTCGTGAGTGTTGACACCCCTAGAAGGGGGGTGTGATGCTCGGCGAGCCATCGCGCCGGAAGTGACCTGGAGGAGGCCCGTCTTGAAAGCCCATCCCTCGCGTGCCCTGTCTCGCGTGCGTCGAAGGCTGTCCGTCTCGACGGCGTTCCTCCTCATCTCAGCACTCTTCGTGGGGATCGGAAATCTGGGGGCGACCCCCGCGTCGGCTTCACCGCCCTCCGACAACGTCTCGACGGTTGCGTTCAACAGCATCCCGTCGACCGTGCCGGGAAACATCCCGAGCGACGGATTCGAGGCGACGTCCGCCTCCGAGCTCGGCGACTACGCGACGTTCGCGAATGACCGGCCGAGCTCCCACCTCGGAACCGTCGATGTGCTCATGAGCAGCTGGGGATGCGAGAGCGGCAACTGGTTCAGCGGCGACTGCGTCACGACCGCTGGCGCCACGTTCTCCGAGGACGTCACCTTCACGATCTACGAGAACAACGGCGGCGGGGTCGGACCGCAGATCGCTCAGGAGACCAAGTCGTTCGACATCCCGTACCGGCCATCGGCCGACGCCGTGAACTGCACGGGCGACGACGCAGGGAAGTGGTACTCCGCGACGGACAACCAGTGCTACAACGGTTTTGCGACGCCGATCACGTTCGACTTCTCCAACCAGGACATCTCGCTTCCCTCGAGCGTCATCTACGGCGTCGCCTACAACACCACGCACTACGGGGATTCGCCGATCGGCGAGTCCGCAGACTGCTACACCTCCAGTGGCGGATGTGGCTACGACTCGTTGAACGTCGGTGTCAGCTCGACGACTCCCACGGTCGGGACCGACGATGATCCCGACGGCGTGTTCCAGAACTCCTCATGGGGCGGCGCCTACTGCGACGGAGGGACGGGCGGAACAGGTTCTTTCCGGCTGGACACCTCTCCCGGCTGCTGGATGGGGTTCAACCCGGACGTCACGTTCAACGTCGTTTCGCCGGGAGCGCCGGTCGATCTCGCTCAGGTCGACCACAACAGCGCATCGCTCGCCGTCGGAGGTCTTACCGACACCGGAACCGTGACGCTGTCGGCGACCGTCGGGGAGCCTGATGGCGACGCCGACGCGGGACTCCGCGTGCAGGTCGCTCCGGTGGACGAGGACTTCAACGGCGCTCATGCGGTCAATGCGAGTTCCGACACGACCTTCGGCAACGGAGACACCGTTTCGGTCACCGTCGACGACCTGCCGAACGGTCTGTACCACTGGCGGGCGGAGGTCGTGGACGGCGACGAGGCGATCGGCGACTGGGCCTCCTTCGGCTCGAACTCCGACGGAACTCCGCCGACGACGTCCGCGGAAACCGACTTCGTCAACGGTCCCAGCGACCCGACGGATCTGACGCAGCTCAAGCCGAACGGGAACGCCGTCTCGACGGGCGGGAACACCGACGGAGAGGGCGGGAACGACAAGAAGACGGTTCAGCTCGGCGGAACGATCGGCGATCCTGATCCCGGCGTTCAGGTCAAGCTGCGCGTCCAGGTCGCCCCCACGAGCGAAGCGTTCGGCGGCGCGCACACCGTGACGCAGACGTCTGCCGCGATGGCATCGGGTTCAGCCGCAGTCGTCACCGTGAGCGGTCTGGATGCGAACAAGAACTATCACTGGAGGGCCGAGACGCTCGATGCCGCCAACGGGATCGAGAGCAACTGGGCGAGCTTCGGCTCAAACCTGGAAACGGTGACTGACTTCCGCGTTCCGCAAGCGAATCTCTCGCTCACGAAGAGCGTGCTCGGGTCGAGCGGGCTGACTCCGGGAGATCACGTGAACATCGCCGCGAACGCGGCGGACCTCACGGCGACGCACACCCACACGTTGATCATCACTCTCGGCGTCACGAACAACGGGCCCGACACCGCGAGGAACACGGTGGTGACGGATGATGTGCTGGCGCTCCAGGACAGCGCACCGACGCCCCATCAGATCTTCGATTCGGCCACGTACTGCGAACTCAACAACAGCAACAACTGCATCGGTGGGACGACGAGCCCGCTGCCCACCGGCGGAAAGATCCCCGCCGGTCACCTCGCGAGCGGCGGCTCGAAGACGTTCCAGATCTTCGGCAACGTTAGCTGGCAGGTGCGTAGAGGACCGGTCACGCTGACGAACAACGCAAGTGCCGAGTCGGATGTCTACAGCGCCACGGCCGGTACCGCGTCGAAGGCGTTCACGGTCAACACGATCCCGAAGTTCGACGTGCAGCCCGGAAACGCCAACGCCGTCGTGAGCTGGTCGCCCCCGCCGCTTGCCGACGAGGCGGCGGTGCATCACTACCGGCTCAGGATCACCGGAGGCCCGAGTCCGATCACGGTCGACCCGGTGCCGACCACCGCATGCACGGGCCGAAACGGCGGAACGCTCTGCTACAACCGAACGGGATTGACCAACGGAACGAACTACACGTTCCAGCTCGTCGCGGTGACCGCCGCAGCGGTGCAGCGTGACGGTTCGGAGGCCCAGGGCAAGCCGTCGGTCGACAACAAGGCCGCGGTCGTCTCCACGACCACGACCTCGTTCAGCACGTGCACGACCGCGACCGCTCAGCATCCGATCTGCGTGACGATGACGGTCCCGAGCGGCGGCGGCGGAGTGTTCTCCGTCCAGAACGCGATCACCGGGTACTCGAACTTCCAGTTCACGAACTTCTGCAGCGGTGGCTGCGGACTCGGGCTCGGATCATTCGAGGGACACCCACCGGCGGGCTACAACGATCCGACCCACCCGATCCAGCTCACGGTCACATGGGATCGGAGTGCGTGGGCCGACACCGAGAACTCGATCTTCTATCAGGCAGACTCGCTTCAAGGTGGGGTGCCGTTCCAGCTGGTGAAGTGCACAAACCAGAACGTCGACACAGCGTTCCCGAACCCCTGCATCAAGAAGACGAACGTCCTCGGCAGCGCGAAGAAGGACACCAGCTGTGGTCTGAAGGCCGCGTGCTTCGGAGACCTTCAGGCGCAGATCCTGCTGACGTCCGCCGCGGACGGAGGGTTCGCGAAGAAGGGTTAGTCAGGCATCGACGGACCGCCGGGGCACCGGCGGCACCGGAACGCTCGGCACGGCAGTGACGCGAAGGCGCTCGAAGATGTCGCGCGCTTCTGTCGCTTCCTCGTCGGCCGGTGTTCCTCGGAGTTCGCCCAACCGGACCATCGCATCGAGCGTGAGCGCGACCTCGAACTCCGCTTCGCGCTCTCGCGCGGCGGCGAGGCTCTCGCGGAATGCAGCCTCCGCGGCGTCGAGATCGCTGTCCTGCATGAGCGCGTATCCGCGCACGCGGAGGAAACCCGGCTCCTGCACGGCGCCACCGAGCGAGCGGACCCGCTCGAGGCCGTTCTCGGCGAGCATCCCGGCGTCCTTCGAGCGCTCCTGCATCAGCATCAGCTCAGCCGACCGAAGGTCCGTCTCCAGGATCTCGGAGTCGAGGCCGGCCTCGGCGAAGACCGCCCGGGCCTGGTCGTAGAGCTCCGCGGCCTCGTCGTACCGCCCGCGCCGGGCCGCCACCCGTCCGAGGTTGCTCGTCGCGAAGCCGATGCCCGTCAGGAAGCTCGCCGCCTTGTGGACGCGGAGCGCCTCCGTGAAGATCTCCTCCGCCTCGTCGAGCTGTCCGCGGTCGGAGAGGATCTCTGCTCGGTTGCTGTCACAGAACGCGGCGTCGACGAGACCGCCGAGCTTCGTCCGGATGTCACCCGCCCGCTGCAGGAGGTCCACGGCTTCGTCCCAGCGACCCGTCCACTGCGCGAGGACGCCGAGGTTGTTCAGCACGAACGCCTGCCACGGAAGGTCCTCCAGCTCCTCGTAGATCTCGAGGGCGCGGGGCATGTAGACAGGCTGCTTCTCCTCTCCCGACTCGATCAGCGCCCAGTCGAGCAGTCCGTACGCGTACGCCACCGAATGCCTGTCGCCGGCCCGTTCAGACTCCGTCATCGCCTGCTTGAGGAGTCGGATCGCTTCCGCGTGGCGCCCCTGCGACTGGCGAACCGCGCCGTAGTAGCAGATCAATCGCGCGTGTTGGCGCAGCGACTCTTCGTCGGTGCGGCCCTCCAGGAGGCGGATCCCCCGGGTGAGCCACCGGAGCGCTTCGGTGTCGCGCCCCGCCCGATCGGAGCTCTGCGACTGCTTCAGCAACAGCCCGGCCTGCCGAGCGGGGTCGTCTCGGAACGCCGCCCGCGCCTCGGTGTACGCCGCGGAGGCGTCCCCGTACTGACCGAGCTGCTCCCGGAGGTCGCCGACGGTCTCGTGGAGCTCGCCGACCTCGATCGGCGAGAGTTCCTCGATCCGCTTCGCCGAGCCGAGCGCCCGTTCGTAGAACTCGACGGCCTGGGAGATCGCGAACTTCGCCTTCGACCGGTCGCCCGCGATCCGAGAGTACACCCACGACTCCCCGAAGCGCTGCGCGGAGAAGAAGTGCATCGAGAGGATCTCCGCGTGGTCCTCCAGCTCGGTCGCGTGCTGTTGGACGATCGCCTCACCGACGCGGGCGTGGAGCTCCCGGCGCCGGCGATAGGGGAGCCCCTCGTAGGCGGCGTCGCGCATCAGCGCGTGGCGGAAACGGTGTGCGCCGTCGCCGTCGGAAACGAGGAAGTCGTCGAGGCGGCGCCAGGCGCCCGGATCGAACGGGCCCGGCTCGGTTTCGAGCGTCGTCTCGATCAGCGTGTCCGCGAAACTCAATCCGAGAACGGAGGCGAACCGCAGCAGCCTGCGGTCCGGCGGGGCGAGCCGGTCGATCTGCGCGATCACGATGCCCTCGATCGAGCCGGGGAGGCCCTCGACGTTTCCGGCGAGGCGGGCTGCCTCGACGAGCTCGAGGAGGAACAGCGGGTTTCCGCCCGAGCGCTCGGCGAGCGTCTCCATCTCGTGGGGGCGGAGCGGAGCCTCCTCCGTCGCGCTGCGCACGAGGTCGTGGGTTTCGGCGGGCGTGAGCGCCTCCAACCGGACCGTCGTCGCGCCTTCGATCGCCGTCGCGCGGAAGCCCGTCTCGACGTCGCGCCGGGTGGCACAGAACATCCACGGATGCGTGAGCGCCGAGCGCGCCAGATGGGAGAGCAGGTCGCTCGACGCCTCGTCCATCCAGTGCACGTCCTCGAGCGCGAAGAACGTCGGGCCGTCGAGCACCTTCGAAAGGAGGAGCCCGACCGTCTCCTCGAGCTTGGGGCGGCGGAACTCCGCGTCGAGGAGGTCGACCTCCGGCGTCGGGTCGGTGTCGACGTCGACCGCCAGCGCGATCAGCGGCAGCCACGGCTCGAGCTCGGGCGCGAACTCGAGAACGCGGTCGCGGAGTTGCTCGCCTCCCGCCCGGGCACCTGCGTCCTGCTCGATGTCCAGGGCGTCGCGGAGGATCCGTCGGAACGGGAGGTACGCGGTCGCGGCCTGGTATCGCTCGCACGCGGCGTCCATGATCCGGAAGCCGCTCGCTAGTCCTCGGACCTCCGTCAGCAGGCGGGTCTTCCCGAGGCCGGAGTCGCCGACGATCTCTGTGACCGCGCCGCTACCGTTCCTGGCGTCCTCGAGCGCCGCGGTGAGCGTCTTCAGCTCGTCGGCCCGTCCCGCGAGCGGGAGGTCGTCGCTCTCCACCTTCTTGGAGCCGATCGCGTCGCCGACGACGAACGCGGTGACGGGGTCGCGCTTGCCCTTGACCATGAACGGCTCGAGCGCGTCGGTTCGGAACGCCACGGAGGACGCGTCGAGCACTCCCGCGGTCGCGATGATCTGTCCCGGCTCGGCACGGGCCATCAGGCGAGCGGCGAGGTTCACGGCGTCGCCCATCACGGTGTAGGTCTTCCGGTACGCCGGCCCGATGTCTCCGGCGAAGATGTGGCCGGCGTTCACGCCGATCCGTGTCGAGATCGGTGGAGCGGCGTCCATGATGCTGCGGAGCGCGAGCAGCATCCGCTCGTCGTCGTCTCCGACCGCCTGCGGAACGCCCGCGACGAGGATGATCTTGCCGCCGTCCTTGTCGAGGTCGGTGCCGAGGAAGGTGACGCCGTGCTCCTCCGCGGCGCGCTGCGCGGAGACGACGAGGGCCTGCAGGCCGGTCGCGAGCTCGTCGGCGCCTCGCTGTTCCACGATCTCGTCCACGCCGTCGAAGTGAACGAACGCAACGGTCGCGCGGCGGTGCTCCGAGTCCGTCGCGCCGGACAGCAGATGGGCGCGGACGGCGACGGGAACCCCTTCCGCGACGTCGACTTCGTCTGCCGCGACGTCCGGAACGGACTGCGCCGGAACGAGGCCGGGCGGCTCCCGCTTCAGGAACGTTCCCTCCCCCTTGCGGTCGCCGAGGACGCTCGCCGGCAGCAGCGCCGCCGTCGCATCGCTCACCAGGACCTCGCCGGCCTCCGCGGTTCCCTCCATCAGGACGGTCCGGCTGGCCCCCGGCCCGGTGATGATGAGCTCGCGGTGGGAGTCGCCGACGAGGAAGAAATGGAACGTGCCGCTGTGGACGCCGACCGACATCTTGAGCCGGATGCTGCCCGCGGAGGAGGAGATCGGCCCGATCGACCGGAGCGTGGAACGCATCCCGGCGGCGGCGCGGGCGCCACGTGCCGCGTGGTCGTTCCCGTCGAACAACAGCAGCAGGGCGTCTCCACCGAACTTGATGAGGCCGCCGCCGTTGCCGTACGCGACCGCGAGGAGTCTCCCGAAGACCGAGGCGAGGACGTCAGTGACCTCCTCGGCGCCGACCTTTCCCTTGCGGGCGAGGCGCTCCGACATCTTCGTGAAGCCGGAGATGTCGACGAACACGAGCGTGCCGTCGATCTCGCGCACGGTCTCGCCGGGCGACTCCGCGAGCCATTGGATCGCGAGCCGTGGGAGATAGGGACGAAGCGTCTCGGAGGCCTGGCCGCGCTGGTCCGGCATGTTTCCGCAGCCCCTCTTATCGCGTCGGAACACAGAAGTCTAGTACGCGTTGTGTAGGCCGGAAACCCCTGTTCAGGGGATTCTGGGGTGCGTTCTCCCTGCTAGAGGACCGGGAGGTAGCGCTCCAGCTCGAAGGGCGTCACGTAGCTCTTGTAGGAGTCCCACTCCTCGCGCTTGTTCCGGATGAGGAACTCGTGGACGTGGTCGCCCAAGGCCTCGCGGAGCACCTTCGACTCCTCGGCCAGGCGGATCGCCTCCGCCAGGTCGGCCGGAAGGGAGTCGATGCCGGCCGCCCGGCGCTCCTCGTCACTCATCTCGTAGATGTTGTTCGAGGCCTCCGGGGGGAGCTCCATCTCCTCGTCGACGCCGGCGAGACCGGCCGCGAGCATCGCCGCGAAGGCGAGATACGGGTTGCACGCGGGATCCGGCGAACGGAACTCGATCCGCGTCGCCTCCTCCTTCCCCGGCTTGTACTGAGGGACGCGCACGAGCGCGGAGCGGTTCCGCCGCGCCCAGCAGGTGTAGACGGGCGCTTCGTAGCCGGGTACGAGCCGCTTGTAGGAGTTCACCCACTGGTTCGTGACCAGCGTGATCTCCGGAGCGTGCGCCAGGAGGCCGGCGATGTAGTGCTTCGCGACGCCGGAGAGGTGGTACTCGTCCGAGGCCTCGAAGAAGGAGTTCCGGTCGCCGGTGAACAGCGACTGATGCGTGTGCATGCCGCTGCCGTTCACGCCCATCACCGGCTTCGGCATGAACGTCGCGTGGATGCCGAACTCCTGCGCGACCTCCTTCACCGTCAGGCGGTACGTCATCACGCTGTCCGCCATCGTCAACGCGTCGGCGTAGCGGAGATCGATCTCGTGCTGCGACGGCGCCACCTCGTGGTGGACGTACTCCACGGGGATGCCCATCGCCTCGAGGTAGCCGACCGTGCGCTTGCGGTAGTCGGTCGCGACGTCGACGGGCGTTTCGTCGAAGTAGCCGCCCTTGTCGAGGAACGTCGGATCGTCCGACGCCTTGAAGTAGAAGTACTCGAGCTCCGGACCGACGTAGAACGTGAAGCCCATATCGGCCGCGCGCTTGAGCTGACGCTTCAGGACGTAGCGTGGATCGCCGTCGAATGGGGTTCCGTCCGGCTGGTAGACGTCGCAGAACATCCGCGCGACCTCCGCCTCGGACTTCCACGGGATGATCTGGAACGTCGCGGGGTCCGGGAGCGCGATCATGTCCGACTCCTGGATCCTGGAGAAGCCCTCGATCGAGGATCCGTCGAAGCCCATGCCTTCGGAGAGGGCGCCTTCAAGCTCTTGCGAGGTGATCGTGAACGACTTCAGGAAGCCGAGGACGTCGGTGAACCACAGCCGGACGAACCGGATGCCGCGTTCCTCGACCGTTCGGAGGACGTAGTTCTGCTCGTCGGAGAGTGCCATGCGCTGGAGACTAGCCGCGCCTCGAAGCGATCCGGTTACGGCACCGTTAAATCAGCGACCCTGGCCACGAATGCGTCGTCGTAATGCGGGGTCGGATATCCGGGGAAGGCCCCGCTCGTCGTTCCTGCGACGAACGTGTCCCCGTCACACGACGTGATTCCAACGACCTCATCGGCATCGTCCGTCCCGATGACGTCAGTGAACGCCACGTCGCCGTCCGCGTCGTATCCGCGGAGGAAGCCATCCGTCGACGTGCTGGGGCCGCCCGAGAGATCTCCGCCGGCTCCGGCAAGGACGACTCCGTTCCCGCTCTCCGCCGGGATCGCCGCGTACACGTTCCTGGAGAGCTGGCTGGAGAGCCGATCGTGCCAGACAGGTTGCCCGGACAGGTCGAACTTCCGGACGAAGCTAGTGTCGTCCCCGTTTCCGGTCACGCCTGAGGCGTACACGCCCGTCGCGTCGGCGACGACCGCCGTACCTCGGTCGTTCTCAGCGGTACCGAACTGCTTCGTCCAAAGCGGTTGCCCGGTGGGCGAATATCGCCGGACGTACGCGTCCGTTCCGCCGGTGGAGCCGTTCCCCCAGAGCCCGTCGAACGCGGTCCCGACGACCGTGAAGCCGTCCGCGTCCACGGAGATCGCGTTGGCGCCGCTTGTCGCCCCGAATCGGTCGAACCACAGCTGCGTCCCCGCGGCGCTGATCTTCGTTGCGAAGGATTCGATCTGCGGTCGGTGTGAGTTGCGAGGTGGGGAAATGTCGCTTCCGACGACGTACACCCCGGATGCGTCGACGGCGAGACCGGCCGGGGTCATGCCTTGATCGAACGGCTGACTCCAGACGAGATCGCCATCGCGGTGGTATCGGCGCAGGCGCCACTCCGTCGCGTGCGGCTGCCTAACCGACGCAAGGATGTACACGCCCGATGGGCCCGCGGCGACAGCGCTGACAGGGTCGCCCGTCGGACCGAAGTGGAATCGGCTCCAGAGCCGATCGCCCTCGAAGTCGTAC
>JBJMLN010000096.1:0-3810 GCA_045805285.1 Actinomycetota bacterium
GCGCTTCCTGCGCGGCGAGCTGACGGTAGAGCATCTCCGTCACCTGGAGCGTCTTGGCCTCCTCGCCCTGCGGCACCCGCAGGGCGACCGCGTCCAGACCGCGAGCCGCCAACGCGACCGCGAGCCGTTCCCCGTAGAGGTCGGCAGCGACGGGATCGCTGACGACGAACGCGCGCCTCGCTCGCGGCAACTCGGGGAGGAGCTCTCCGGCGCGATCGATCAGCCCGGAGCCGATCGAGACGTCGTAACGACGCCCCGCGACGGTGACCGGAACCGTGATCACGAGCCGAGCGCCTCGGCGACCGCCTTCGCCACCGTCTCGGCGTCGGATTCGGCATCCACGATGTGTTCGGCGACGGAGCCGTAGAGCTCTTCCCGGTCGCGCAAGAGCCTCTCCAGCTCCACCTCGGGATCGCCCTTCAGAAGCGGCCTGGCGCCGCCGTCTCCCACGCGGGCGCGGAGGGTCTCCAACGGCGCTTCCAGGTAGACGACGACGCCGGAGGAAGCGAGCACCGCGCGGTTCGACGGATCGACCACGATGCCGCCTCCGCACGCGACGACCGCGCCCGCTCCGGCGGCGACCGCCGCGAGTGCACGCGACTCGGCGAGACGAAACGCTCCCTCACCGCCGCCCTCGAAGATCTCGGCGACCGTCCGTCCCGATTGCTGCTCCACCTCGTCGTCGAGGTCGACGAACGGAACGTTGAGCAGCGGGGCGAGCGAGCGGCCCACGGAGGATTTCCCGGAACCCGGCATGCCGACGAGGTAGACATTCACCGCAAGCCCACGACGTAGGCGTCGAGGTTCCGCCGCGTCTCCTCCAGGGAGTCGCCGCCGAACTTCTCCAGGACGGCGTCCGCGACGACGTACGCGACGACCGCCTCTCCGACGACGCCGCCCGCGGGGACCGCGCAGACGTCGGTGCGTTGGCGGATCGCGACGGCCGACTCTTCCGAAGCGAGGTCCACCGTGGCGAGCGCCCGTGGAAGGCTCGAGAACGGCTTCATCGCCGCGCGGAGGCGGATCGGCTGCCCCGTACTCATGCCGCCTTCGATGCCGCCCGCGCGCGCGGTCTTGCGGGAAAGCTTCCCGTCCGCACGAACGATCTCGTCGTGCGCCTTCGACCCCGGCCGTGCGGCCGACGCGAACCCGTCCCCGACCTCGACCCCTTTGACCGATTGGATGCTCATCAACGCCTGCGCGAGGCGGCCGTCGAGCTTCCGATCGGCCTGCACGTGCGACCCGAGCCCCGGCGGCGCCCCGAACACCAGCACCTCGAAGACGCCGCCGAGCGTGTCGCGGTCCTTCCTCGCGCGGTCGATCTCCTCGACCATGCGCCGGGAGGCCTCCTCGTCCAAACAGCGCACGGGGGAACCGTCGATCGTCTCCAGATCCGCGGGGACGGGAAGCTTGCCGGGGGCCGTGACCTTTCCGATGCGGACGACGTGAGAGATCACGTGCATGCCGAGCTCGGCGAGGAACGCCTTGCAGAACGTGCTTCCCGCGACCCGGGCCGCAGTCTCGCGGGCGCTCGCGCGCTCGAGGACGTTCCGGACGTCGTCGAAACCGTACTTCTGCACGCCCGGGAGGTCCGCGTGCCCGGGCCGAGGCCGCGTCAGGCGCTCGGATTCGACCGCCTCGCCTTCCGGAGACATCAGCTCGCGATACTTCGTCTCCCATTCGGAGTTCTCGATCGTGACCGCGATCGGGCTCCCGAGCGTCCGGCCGTGGCGAACGCCGCTCAGGATCTCGGCGCGGTCGCCCTCGAACTTCTGTCGCCCGCTCCTCCCGTGGCCGTGGCGCCGGCGAGCGAGCTCGTCGTCGAGCTCCTTCGGCGAGAACGGAACCCCGGCCGGGAGGCCCTCGAGGACGGCGACCAGCGCTTTCCCGTGGGACTCTCCGGCGGTGAGGAGACGCAGCATGCGCCCATTCTAAGGAAGGACCCCGGCGCCTCCTGGGAGGACCGGGTGGCGGCTACTTCCGCGCGGTCGTGCAGAGCGTGAAGGCGGAGTCGCCGTAGACGAATCCGGCGCAGTTCCCGGCGATGCTCACCAGCTCGTAGTTCTGGTGGAAGTGCTCCCCTTCCTCGACCGTGTAGACCTGGGCGTTCACGCGCACCTGCGCGAGCTTCTTGCCGTTCCGGGTGAAGACGTCGAGGAGGGAGACGTTGTCGGAGCCCTGCGTGGTGCTGCTCGGGGAACCGCCGTTGCCGGTTCCGCCGGTCGTTCCTCCGTTCGTTCCGCCGTTCGTGCCTCCGTTGTGGGGACCACCCCCGGTGGGCGGCGGGGCCGCCGTCGTTGTCGTCGTGCTTCCCGGCGAGGTGGAGACCGTTCCCGTCGGGCTCGAGCACGGGTTCGTCGAGGTCGTCGACGGCGCCGCGCTCGGACTCGAGACCGGCGATCCGCTCGTCGAAGGCACCGGAGTCCCCGACGGAGCAGCCTGGGTGCACAGCGCGGCCGGGATGGAGAATGGATCGCGTCCGGCGACCTGCTTCACCGCGGTCGGCGTCGTTGAAGGAGAGGGCGTCGGCGAAGGAGGCGTCGTAGGGATCACTCCGACGCCCGCCGGTGGTCCGACCGTCGTGGGTTGTCCTCCACCGCCGCCGAGTAGCGTGAACGCGAGGATCACGACCAGGACCGCCGCGGCCGCTCCCAGGATGATCACGAGGCGACGGTCCCGCTGGGAGAGCTCCATCAGGCCGCCGGCGGTGCGACGTTGACGTCCGTCGTATAGACCTCCACGTTGAGGGAGACGCTCAACTCGAACGGAGGAGCACCCGTGCTGATCTGCATGCCGGTCACCTTCATCGCGCGCTGAAGCGACTCCAACTTGAGCAAGAACTCCTGCACGGAGAAGTAGTCACCGTCCACCGTAAGCGAGACGGGGATGATCGCGAACTTCCCGGAACCGTCCGCCGTCGCCGCGGCAGGGGACAGCGTCGAGACGTTCATGCCCGTTTCATCGGCGGCGTCCGCGACGATCCTGATCAGGCCCGGGATGTCCGCCGTCGGCGGAATCTTCTCTTTCAGCGCGGCGAGGGCCTGCTGCGTCTGCGGCGCCTCCTGCTTGGCCTGCTCGAGCTGTGCCAGACGAAGCTGCAGCGCCTGCTCCTTCGTCTGCTCGGACTCGAGCCCGTTCCTGGCCTTGTCGACCGCGTGCATCTTCGGCAGCACGAAGAAGAAGATGGCGATGAGCACGGCGACGCCGAACGCGACCGCGACGACGACGGGCCCCCGCCGCCTCACGGCGTCGCTCCGGTCGACTTCGGGGGCGCCAACGCGTCCTTCGTGATCTGGATCGTCGTGTCGAACGTGTAGATGTCGCCGGACTGCTGCGTGATGCTGCTGACCTGCGCCTGGATCCAGCCCTTGACCGACTCGAGTTGATTGAGCCAGGTCGCGATCGTGCGGATGTCCAGCGCGGTGCCCGAGAACGTGATCTGCCCGACGACGTCGGGATTCGTTCCCGTCACGGTGGTGGTCGTGCCGCCCGCGGGAGTGCCGGTGACCGACGTGATCTGGCCGTCGAACGCGCTTAGCGCAGCGTCGTCCGGGATGACTCGCGAAACGTCGTTCAGCGCGGTCGACCAGAGGTACTGGTTGGCGAGGATCCCGTCGAGCACGCCCTGCTTCTCCTTGAGCTCCTGCTGGAGATCGGCGTACTGATTGAGCGAAGCGATCTGGGCGGAGAGCTGGGCGTTGCGGGCCTGCTGCGCCTCGAGATCGCTGTTCGCGCTCGAGAGCCGGAAGATCTGGAGCACGTAGAACAGCGCGATCACGCCGAGCACGGCGCAACCCGCGAGCACCACGA
>JBJMLN010000097.1:0-5829 GCA_045805285.1 Actinomycetota bacterium
ATCCTCACGGGCGGCCAGGTAATCTCCGAGGAGGTCGGCCTCAAGCTCGAGAACGTCACGCTCGACATGCTCGGCTCCGCCCGGCGCGTCGTCGTGACGAAGGACGACACGACGATCGTCGAGGGCGCAGGCTCCGAGGAGGAGATCAAGGGCCGCATCAATCAGATCAAGCAGGAGATCGAGAACACCGACTCCGACTGGGACAAGGAGAAGCTCCAGGAGCGGCTCGCGAAGCTCTCGGGCGGCGTCGCGATCATCAAGGTCGGGGCGGCAACCGAGGTGGAGCTCAAGGAGAAGAAGCACCGCATCGAGGACGCGCTCTCGGCAACGCGCGCCGCGGTGGAGGAGGGCATCGTCGCCGGCGGCGGCGTCGCGCTGATCCGCGCGGAGTCGGCGCTCGACAAGCTCGATCTCTCCGGAGACGAGGCGACCGGAGCGAAGATCGTGAAGGAGTCGCTCTCGGAGCCGGCCCGCCGGATCGCGAGCAACGCCGGGTTCGAGGGCGCGGTCATCGTGGAGCACATCCGCTCCGAGAGCGACAACCGCGGGTTCGACGCGGCGAAGGGCGACTGGGTCGACATGCTGCAGGCAGGCATCCTCGACCCCGCGAAGGTCACGCGCTCCGCGGTGCAGAACGCCGCTTCGATCGCCAGCCTCATCCTCACCACGGAGAGCACCGTCGTGGAGAAGCCCGAGGACGAGGACGACTCGGAGATGGCGGGCGCCGGACACGGACACGCCCACTGAGGTTCGACGTTGGGAGCGGGGCGGCCGCGATGCGGTCGCCCCGCGGCACCTCTGGCGCGTCTCATCCCGAGGGTTCAGTTGCGAGGTGTCCACTATTTGGACCCTCGACTCAGTATGTGGACGGTTCTCCGGCAGACTCCGATCGAATGCGCGTGACGGCAGGGACGCCGATCAGGCGTCGATGATCGGTTGGTCCTGCTGCGCCTGGAAGAGTCCCCAGACAAGCGCGACGGCGAAACCGAGGCACAGCACGAGGATGACCCACCACGCCAGCGTCGGCGCTCCGTTCTCGAGACCGAACGCGAGGTGGAAGAGGACAACCGCGGCAAGGATGGCGTCGCCGATCACGAATGCCCACGACCACCACCAAACGTTCTCGATCTTCTGCGCGACGAGCACCATGAACATCGCGAGCGCGAACGTTTGGACGCCTCCGAGCCGTACGAAGATCTCTCCCGCCGGAGTTCCGCTCAGCAGCGTCGCACCTCGCGGCACGTATCCGAACCAGCCCGTCAGCGCGTTCGGCTCCGCCCAGTTCAGAACGGTCGACGCGAAGATCGCGCACAGCACGCCGGCGACGCCCCAGACTGCGGCGTGCAGGAACAAGACCTTCCGGAGACTCCCCACGGCCGCGCATTCTTGCAGCTCAGTGGCTCGCGTGGCCTTTCGGTACAATGAGGCGCTTCCGGAGCCCAGGCCGGGTTCCACGCCGGGCTCCTTTCCGTGAAGCCTTACCGGAACTCCGAGCAGAGGGTGGTGGGATGACGGACGGACCCCGGGTTGCCGTGATCGGGCTCGACTGCGCGCCCGCCAAGCTCGTGTTCGGCGACCTCCTCGACGAGATCCCGAACATCCGCAAGCTCATGGAGAGCGGGATGCACGGCGACCTCGCGAGCATCACGCCGCCGATCACGGTTCCCGCGTGGGCCTGCTCCATGAGCGGCAACACGCCGGGACAGCTCGGCATCTACGGTTTCCGCAACCGCAAGGACAACACCTACGACGGGTTGTCGATCGCGACCTCCGACGCGGTCAAGCAGCCGCAGGTGTGGGACCTCCTCGGGCTGCAGGGGAAGAAGTCACTCCTGATCGGAGTGCCGCCGGGGTATCCGCCGAAGGCGCTCGAGGGTTGGCGCGTCTCGTGTTTCCTCACTCCGCCGTCGGCGAAGAGCTACGCGTACCCGCAGGAGCTCCAAGGCGAGGTGGAGGAGGAGCTCGGCGGCCCCGGCCGGTACATCTTCGACATCCCGAACTTCCGCGAGAAGGGGATGGAGGAGGTCCTCGATCAGGTCTTCAAGATGACCGAGCGCCGCTTCAAGGTCGCGCGCCGGCTGATCAAGAACAAGCCGTGGGACTTCTTCATGATGGTGGAGATGGGCCTCGATCGGCTCCATCACGTCTTCTGGCACTTCTACGATCCGAGCCATCCGAAGTACGAGGCCGGGAACCCGTTCGAGAGCGCGTTCCAGGACTACTACCGCTTCGTCGACAACGAGGTCGGCGCGCTCCTGGAGCTGATCCCGGAGGACGCGATCACGATCGTGATGTCCGACCACGGCGCGCGACGGATGATGGGCGGCATCTGCTTCAACGACTGGTTGATGCAGGAGGGCTACCTCACGATGTCCGAGCCGCTCGGCGGAACGATGCCGATCGCGAAGGCGCCGATCGACTGGAACCGCACGATCGCCTGGGGCGACGGCGGCTACTACGGGCGGCTGTTCCTGAACGTGAAGGGCCGCGAGCCACAGGGCACGATCGATCCGGAGCGTTACGAGGACGTTCGCGACGAGCTCACCAGGAAGCTCGAGGCGATGCCCGGCCCGGATGGAGAGCTCCTCGGCACGAAGGTGATCAAGCCGCAGGACGTCTACCCCGAGGTCCGCGGCGTCGCTCCCGACCTCATCGTCTACTTCGGCGACCTGGACTGGCGAAGCGTAGGCACCGTCGGCAATCCGAGCGTCTTCACGTACGAGAACGACACCGGCCCCGACGGAGCGAACCACGATCGCACCGGCGTCTTCATGATGAAGGGCATGCCGGGTCAGAAGGACGGCCAGGTCGACGGCCTGAAGCTCATCGACGTCGGTCCTTCGATCATGAAGCTCTACGGCATCGACGTGCCGGAGGGCGCGACCGGGAGGAGTTTCCTTTGACGCACCACGAGCAGAAGGGCTTCACGGCCTGGTTCACCGGCCTCTCCGGCGCGGGGAAGTCGACGATCGCCGAGATGCTCTATCACGAGCTCAAGGCGCGCGATCTCAAGACGGAGATCCTCGACGGCGACGTCGTGCGGCAGAACCTCTCCAAGGGCCTCGGCTTCTCCAAGGAGGACCGCGACACCAACATCGCGCGCATCGCGTTCGTGGCGGACCTGCTGACGCGCAACGGGGTCGCCACGATCTGCTGTCCGATCTCGCCCTACAAGGAGACGCGCGACGCGGCCCGCGAGCTCATCGGCGACTTCGTGGAGATCTACGTGTACGCGACCGTCGACGAGATCGCGGAGCATCGCGACCCCAAGGGCCTGTACAAGAAGGCGATCGCCGGCGAGATCAAGGACTTCACCGGCGTCGACCCGAACGCCCCGTACGAGGCGCCCGAGGATCCAGAGCTGACGGTCGACACGCTGAACCAAACGCCGGAGGAGTCGCTCGAGGCAGTCCTCGACAAGCTCAAGGAGCTCGGCTACATCGACGACGCCACCGTCAAGGCGGGCGGGCCGAAGCAACACTCCGGGCTGACGGACCTCCGGACGACCGCGGAAGGAACCGTCGCCGAAGGGCAGTAGGCGTCTCTCAGGCCTTCGGGAGTCGCAGGCTTCCGTTCGCGTCGAGCTCGAAACCCGGGTTGTGCGCGATCTCCCACGGATGCCCGTCCGGGTCGGTGAAGACACCGGCATAACCGCCGTAGAACGTCTCCGCGGGCTCGCGCGTGATCGTGGCGCCGGCCTGTCGCGCGCGTTCGATGAGAGCGTCGACCTCCTTGCGGCCCCGCACGTTGTGCGCGAGCGCGACGCCGCCCCAGCCGCCGTTGTCGGAGACGCCGCTGTCCTCGGCGAGCTTCTCCCGGCTCCAGAGTGTCACGACGGAGCCGCCGGCCTGGAAGAAGACGGTCTCCTCGACGTCCATGGCAACGGTCCAGCCGAGACGCTCGTAGAACGCCCGGGAGGCGGCCACGTCTGCGACCCCGAGCGTGATGAGGCTGACGCGTTGCTCCATGGGCCGACTGTAGCGAACCGTGTCTCGGGCCTGCCTGGACCCTGGTAACGTTCCGGCATGTACGGACCGTGACGCCCGCCCTTCCCCGGGTGGGCGTTTCGCGTTTCCGGCTCGAAGGTGAAAGAAGTGTCGGCAAGCGAGGCGGAGGAGTCGCATGGAGCTCGAGATCGGCGCCGGGAAGACGGCTCGCAGGGCATACGGGTTCGACGAGGTCGCGATCGTTCCGTCGCGACGGACGCGCGACCCAGACGACGTGGACATCTCCTGGGAGATCGACGCCTACCGGTTCGACCTCCCGATGCTCGCGTCCGCGATGGACGCCGCCGTGTCTCCCGCGAGCGCAATCGAGATCGGGCGTTTGGGCGGCCTCGCGGTCCTGAACCTCGAGGGTCTCCAGACCCGCTACGAGGACCCCGATCCGATCTTCGAGGAGATCGCGACGCTCGAGGACGAGAAGGCGACTCGCCGGATGCAGGAGCTCTATCTGGAGCCGATCAAGCCCGAGCTCGTCACGAAGCGGATCCGCGAGATCAAGGAGGCCGACGTCGTCGCCGCGGCCTCGCTCACGCCGCAGCACGTCCGGGAGTTCTCCGACCTCGTGCTGGAGGCGCAGCTCGACATCCTCGTGATCCAGGGAACGGTCGTCTCCGCGGAGCACGTCTCCAGCCGGATGGAGCCGCTCAACCTGAAGGAGTTCATCGCTTCCTACGAGCTCCCCGTGATCGTCGGAGGGTGCGCGTCGTACTCCACGGCGCTCCACCTGATGCGGACGGGAGCCCAGGGCGTGCTCGTCGGTGTCGGGCCCGGAGCGGCCTGCACGACTCGCGGCGTGATCGGTGTCGGAGTTCCGCAGGCCACGGCGATCGCCGATGCGGCGGCGGCGCGCAGGGAGCATCAACACGAGACCGGCCGCTACGTTCAGGTGATCGCCGACGGAGGGATGCGCACCGGCGGGGACATCGCGAAGGCCGTCGCGTGCGGCGCGGACGCGGTGATGATCGGCTCGCCGCTCACCCGCGCGTACGAGGCTCCGGGCCGCGGCTACCACTGGGGGATGGCGACGTTCCATCCCACGCTGCCGCGCGGAACGCGGGTCAAGACGAAGCAGATGGGCTCGCTCGCGGAGATCCTCGTCGGCCCCGCGCACGAGAACGACGGCACGCTGAACCTCTTCGGGGGGCTCCGCACCTCGATGGCGACTACCGGCTACGCGAACGTGAAGGAGTTCCAGAAGGCGGAGCTCGTCGTCGCGCCCTCGATCCGCTCGGAGGGGAAGACCTACCAGCGCTCCCAGGGCGTCGGGATGGCGTGAGCGCCGGACCCGACGATCCTCGGCCGGTTCTCGTCCTCGACTTCGGAGCGCAGTACGCACAGCTGATCGCTCGCCGCGTGCGGGAGTGCCACGTCTACTCGGAGATCGTTCCGTTCGACGCCGCTGTTGACGACCTGCGGGCGCGGCGGCCTGCGGGCGTCATCCTCTCCGGGGGCCCGGCGTCGGTCTACGAGGAGGGAGCTCCCGCGATCGACGCCGGGGTCTTCGATCTCGGCGTTCCCGTCCTCGGCATCTGCTACGGCCAGCAGCTGATGGCGCAGGCGCTCGGCGGCGTCGTCGAAGCGACGGGCGCGCGCGAATACGGTGGCACCGATCTCGCGGTGCGAGAGCCCGGCGTCTTGCTCGAGGACCTCGCGGACTCCGAAACCGTCTGGATGAGCCACGCCGACACCGTGGAGCGAGCGCCGGACGGGTTCCGCGTCACGGCCTCCACCGAGGTCACGCCGGTCGCCGCGATGGAGGACCGCGAGCGCGGACTCTTCGGCGTGCAGTTCCATCCCGAAGTCGCGCACACGAACCGGGGCCTCG
>JBJMLN010000098.1:0-13535 GCA_045805285.1 Actinomycetota bacterium
CGATGGACCTCGGGGCGTCGCCCATGGAGAGCATCCACCGCGTCGCGCTGCCGCTCAGCGCACCTGCGTTGGTGGCGGCGGCGGTCGTGGCGTTCACGCTTTCGTTCGACAACCTCGTTCTCGCCAACGCCGTGTGCCTTCGGATCGAGAGCTGCGGGACCGTTCCGATGCTCATGTACGAATCCGTGCTCCGGGGGCCGCCGGAGCCCGACGTCTACGCCCTGGCAACGATGGCGCTCGTCGTGACGCTCACGGCGCTCGCCGTCGTCCTCGGCGCGGTCCGGCTGATGCGTGTGCGCCGGTGAGCTTTCAGAGCTGCTCGGCGAAGTCTCCGCTGAGCCGGAAGAACAGCCGCCACGAGACGTACAGCAATGCAATCGAGAAGACGAGCACGATCGCGAGCAGACCGGCAAGCCAGGCCACACTTTCGTTGATCAAGATCTGTTTCGGATGTCCGTCGACGATGGCGGTGACCGTTCCGTAGAGCGCGCGCTGGAACCCGAAGACGATGTCGGCCATCGGGTTCAGCAGGTAGAGATGGAACAGATCGATCCCGAACACCGAGTAATGCCCGGCGTTCTGCTGGATCAGCGCGCTCGAATACACGATCGGGGTGATCCAGAACCACACGAGGAGGACCACGTTCAGGAAATGCTGCGTGTCGCGATGCCGGACGTTGAGGGAAGCGACGAGCAGACAGATCGCCGCGGTGAAGACGAGCAGGTCGAGTGTGGACAGCGGCAAGAGCAACAGGTTGAGCGGGTGGAACGGATAGCGGAACAGGATCATGAACGCGATCAGCACGAGGCTCTGCATGACGAAGTCGACGAGTGACGCGCCGATCGCCGAAAGGGGAAGCACCTCTCGGGGAAAGTAGACCTTCCGCACGAGGTTCGAGTTGTCGATGATCGAGCGCGTCGCGACGGTCACCGACGCGGAGAACACGTTCCACGCGAGGAGCCCGGACAGGATGAAGACCGGATAGCTCGGGATCTTGGCGGGCAGGACGAACGTGAAGACGATGCCGAAGACGATGAGATAGACGGCCGGGTTCAACATCGACCACAGCGCGCCCAGTACGGAGGAGACGTACTTGACCTTCACCTCCTTGCGGACGACGTTGAGCAGGATCTCCCGGAAGTGCCAGATCTCCCGCGCGCGCGAGAACGGATGGAGCCGGGGAGGCTCCGATGTGCGGACGACGGTTTGGGTTCGCTCGGCCATCAGGGTGTTCGGTGCGATCGACAGGAGGATGTCACGCCGGCGAACGGGTGACACGCAACCGGGTCAGCCGTGCACGCCCTTGAACCCCTTCGCGGGCATCCCCCGGGTCGCGGCGATCATGTAGTCGTTCCAGATAGGCGCCGCGAGCGTGCCGCCGAAGCCCTCTCCGTACCCGGGAACGGAGCGCATCGGGATCTCCGCCTTCGCGTATCCGACCCAGACACCGGTGGCGAGCTGCGGAACGTAGCCCATGAACCAGGCGTCCTGGAAGTCCTGACCGGTGCCGGTCTTTCCCGCGGCGGGACGGGAGATCGTGACGGCGCTGCTCGCGGTTCCGAACTGGATGACCCCTTCGAGCAGACGGGTCTCCGTCTGCGCGATGCGCGCCGGCATCACGCGAGAGCATCGCGGATGGGAGTTCTCGATCGCGTCTCCGCTCGGACCGACCACCTTCTGGATCGAGTACGGCTGACAATGAACGCCGTTGTTGGCGAGCGTCGAGTACGCGGAGGTCATCTCGAACGGCGAGACGGGGGACGTACCGAGCGTGAGCGGGCACACCGGCGTCAGCGTGCTCGTGATCCCCATCTGGTGTGCGACCCGAGCGACGTTCCTCGGGCCGACGATGTCGATGACTTGCGCGAAGACGGCATTGACCGAATCGGCAGTGGCCTGCGCAAGGGTGTAGCTGCCCGATCCGGGCTCGGCGTTGTTGACGTGCCAGTCTTCCCCGCCCCCGCAGTGCGGGATCGTCGTCGGCGCGCTGCCGTTGAAGACCTTGTCCGGCGACATCCCTTGTTCGAGGGCGGTCGCGAGCGTGAACGCCTTGAACGCGCTCCCGGCGGTCCGTCCTCCTCCCGGATCGGTCGCGAGGTTGTACTTGCTCTCCTCGAACGTCTGTCCGCCGACCGCCATCGCGCGCACCGCGCCGGTGTCGGGCTCGATGCTTACGACGGCCGACTGCGGCTGCCCCGGCTGCGACATCCGGTGCTGGATCGCCGTCTCCGCCTCGTCCTGGAACTGGGGATCGAACGTCGTGTAGATCTTCAGGCCACCGCGGTAGAGCAGGTTCACGCGCTGCGTATACGTCTTGCCGAACGACGGATCGGCGAGGAACCGATTGATGACGTACTGCTCCACGTAGCTCGTCGGCACGGTACTCGCGACGTCGCGCTGTCTCTTGGAGAGCCCGAGGGGCGCGTCGACGGCGTCCTGATACTTCGTCTTGCCGATCCAATGGAGGTTCCGCATGCGCGAGAGGACGATATTCCGCTGATGAAGCGCGTGGGTCGGATGTGCGATCGGGTCGAACCTCGACGGGAACGAGATGATCGCGGCGAGCGTCGCTCCCTCCGGCAGCGAGAGATGCGACGGCTTCTTCCCGAAGTAGAACTGTCCCGCTGCGGCGACGCCGTAGGTGCTGTTTCCGAGGTAGATGTCGTTCAGGTACATCTCCAGGATCTGCTTCTTGGTGTAGGTGTTCTCCAGGCGGATCGCGTCCTCCGCCTCCTGGAGCTTCCGGGCGAACGTCTCTTGGTTGCCGGTCAGGGTGTTCTTCGCGAGCTGTTGCGCGATCGTCGAGCCGCCCTGCACGACCTGACCGGCGCGGACGTTCGCGATCGCGGCGCGGACGATCGACTCGAAGTCGAGCGCTCCGTGATGATAGAAGTTGTGGTCCTCGATCGCGAGGACGGCCTTCTGCGTCGGGTGGCTCATCTTCTTGAGCGGGACGACCCACCGGTTGTACTTCCGATAGAGACGACCGATCACCGAACCGTCAGCGCCGTAGATCGTCGTCCGCTGCGGGAGCGGGGGCAGGACCAGTGGCGCCTGCGGATGCACGCCCTCGGAAGCCGTCAGGCCGGCGCTGAGTGCCTTGTGCGTCGCCGCCGTCAGGGCCGCGCCGACCGGAACCGCGAGAAGCACGACGAGCCCGAGCAGCAGGAGGATGGATAGGAACGGCCTGCGCCGTTCGGCGACGTGGCTCCCGTGGACGAAGCGCTGCTCCCGGAGCTCTCGCCGCGACGGCTTTCGGACCCGTCGGGGCTGGACCGGGGGAGGGGTCGGCGGATCCGCGACGTCGGGGGGAAGGGGCATGGGTGGCGGTTACCCGTGCGCCGGTGCTTTGGAAACCGATTCCTGGTTCACTCGTCGATCCTGCTGTCGGGGCCTCGATAAGGACGATACGCCGGTGGAGCGCTTCCCGCCTCCCCGATGGAACGACGGCGCGAACCGTGGCGCGGTTCCCTGACCGGAAAGGAACGGTGCAGGCGTCGACGGGGCCGCTGCTAGGCTCCGCGACGATGCGGCCGTCCGAGGCCCGGGTCACCCGAACGATCGCCGTCACCGGCTCGATCGTGGGCGTGCTCGCGATGTCGCTCGTCGCGTCGATCCCCGCCTCTCCGTTGACGCCGCTGCAGCCGCCGGGATATCGCGCATCGGGTCCGTTCGCCGCGACGGCGCGCGCGCTCGGCCTCGACGGGTTCAGTACAACGGGAGCCGCAGCGCTCGGTGTCGTTGCGGTGCTGATCGCGGTCGGAACGTTCCTCTACGCGCTCCGAGCAGCGTGGCGGGGAGAGCTCTCGTTGCGCTGGGTCCTCGTTCTCGGGATCGCGTTCCACGTGACGGTGGTGTTTCTTCCCCTGTTGCTCTCTCGTGACGTCTACAGCTACGCGTTCTACGGGCGCATCTCGAGCCTCCACGGCGCGAACCCGTATGTCGCCACGCCGGTGGACTTCAGGGGCGATCGGCTGTTCCCGCTCATCGGGCCGCAATGGCGCGCGACGCCGGACGTTTACGGCCCGCTGTTCACGCTCCTCGCGGTCGGCTTGACGAAGGTCTTCGGCCGGATCGGAGACCTGATCACCGCGTACCAGGCGATCGCGGCAGGCGCCGGCGTCGCGTTGATGCTGATCGTCGCGAAGGTGGCGCAGGACCTCCGCCCCGCCCGCGCGGCGTTCGCCGTCGCGTTGATCGGCCTCAACCCGGTCGTGCTGTTCTACGCGGTGGCGAGCGGCCACAACGACATGCTCGTGGCGCTCTCCGTCGGCGCCGGCTTCGCGCTCCTCGCGGCCCGGAGGGATCTCTGGGCGACGGCGGCGCTCGCGCTCGGAACGCTGGTGAAGGCGTCGGCCGTGGTCCCGCTCCTGTTGTTGATCGTCGTCGTGGTCGCTCGCGCGGAACCCGGACGTCGCGGCCGGACGTTCCTCTCTCACATCGCCGTCGCGGGAGGGCTCGCGCTCGGGTGCGCTCTCCCGTTCCTTCAGACGCAGGATCCGACGCTCGGTTTGACGGAGCTGGCGGGTCACGAGGGCTGGCTCGCGCCGACGCGATTCTTCCGTGCGACCTTGGGCAAGGTCGCTGACGTGGTCGGAGGCTCGGCGGCCGAGAACGTCGTGGAGGTGGTCGTGCGCGTCGCGTTCGCGCTCGCGCTCCTGACGCTCATCGTGGTGATCGCGCGGGCGTTGTGGATGCGCGCGGGATCGGTCTCTGCGGAGGAGCAGGGCGCCGCTTGGGGCTGGGGGCTCCTGTTGCTCGCGCTCCTCGGGCCGGTGCTGCTCCCGTGGTACGTGACGTGGATCTTTCCGGTGGCGTGGCTGCTGCCGCGGGTGCCGCGCATCGCGCTGGTCGCGACGTCGGTCGCGCTCACGATCTCGCTCGTCAATGCCGAGCCGCTGCGGTCCAAGACGGTGTACGACGCGACACTCCTCTTCGGCCACTACGTCGTGACGCCGGTCCTCTTCGTCGTCCTCGTGTGGGTCATCGTCGACCTACGCCGGCGCCTCCGCGACGGACTCCCGTTCGCGGACGCGATGGAGGAAGCGCCGGTGATTCCACCACCACAGGGCGTATCCGCCGCCGCCGACGGCGACTGAGATCAGCGCCGGCCCGACGCCGGTGAGAGCGACGTCTACGCGCTCCAACGCGATGCCGCCGAGGAGGAGCGCCGCGGCCCCGAACGCCGGCGCGAGGGCGAACGCGCTCACCGGATGGCGGATGGACACACGAGCCCATCCGAATCCGACCACGAACAGGAGCGCGAGGATCCCGAGCGCGGTCACGATGGTCAGCCCAGGCGAAGATGAGGCGAGCCTCTGGTAGCGGGTGCGCTTCGGCGCGCCCGCGACCACGTCCTGCGGACGGACGAGCACTGCGGACGGCACGATCGCAACGCCGCTCGCGAGAGCGCTCGCGAGCTCCGACGGCGCGAAGGGGGCGAGGACGAACGTGACCGGATGCTCGCTCGTCCGCGACTCCGCTGCGTGGATCGCGTCCAGATAGGTCCGCGAGAGCGCGTCGAACTGCGGCTCGTTCCGCACCGTCGGCCGATCGGCCTGC
The DNA here is from genome assembly GCA_045805285.1 of Actinomycetota bacterium. Lineage (GTDB taxonomy): Bacteria > Actinomycetota > UBA4738 > UBA4738 > JBJMLN01 > JBJMLN01. The sequence continues at coordinate 5,563 of JBJMLN010000098.1, forward strand.
TCGTTCGCGAGCGTTCCGACATACACGTGCACGTCGCCGATGCGTTCCGGCGGCACGGCGGCCCGGATCACGTTTTCCGCGCGCGGAGCCAGGAAGCCGGCGGTCGCGTCGCCGCCGTCGACGATGAATACGAGCGGCGTCCCGAGCGGAAGTCCGCCGACGGCCTCTCCGGCGGCCTGTGCCGCGGCGACCTCGCCCGCCGCGATGTAGGGCTGCTGGCGCCACCACGTGACCGTGGCGCCGGCGAGCATCGCCGCGACGAGGAGGATGCAGAGCGCCAACCCGGAGAAGAAGTGCTTCCCGCGTCCGACGCGATGCCACAGCAGAACGACCCCGAGCGACGCGAGGATCGGGATCACGAACGCGAACGAAACGAAGCGGTCGGCCGGCGCGACGCCGCTGAGAAGAGCCACCGCAACGCCGGCGACGGTGACGACCAGCCACGAGAACAAGAACTGGCGAAGCAGCGCCCATGTCTCCCACAAGCCTGCGATCGCAAGTGGGAGGGAGATGTAGCTGACGTACCGAGCCCAGTGCTGCCGGAGACGCTCCGCGTACAGGGAATGGAGCTCCGAGGTCAGCCCGGCCTTCCGCAAGAACCCGTCCTTCGACGTGATCGCGTCGATCGGAGCCGGCCCGGAGGCGAGCGCGAGCATGCTCACGCCGAGGACGGCGCCCGCGCCGAGGACCGCGCCGGCGATGGGCGCTGCCGAGTTCGGGCCTCGTCCGCGGACGTGCTGGCGATACGCGAGAGCGGCGGTCGTGAGGAGGATCGCGGCGCCGACGAGCGAGAACAACGGATGGGCGAGCGCAGCGGCTCCGAGCAGCGCCGAGGCGGCGAGGCATGCCGAGACACGTTTCCGGGGCGTGTCGTCGATCAGCACGGTCGCCGCGGCCAGGAACAAGGCGGCGAACGTGAGGCTCGCGAGGTAGCCCACTGCCAGGTTCACGGCGAACGCGCCGGAAAGCACCGCCGCCAGCGCACAGACACCTGCGTGCTTGCCGTTCCGTTGGAGAAGCGCCCACGCGCCGAGGCCGATGACGCCGGCGAGGACTCCCTCCAGCGCCGCGACGACCGCGGTGAGCGGCGCGTGCAGCGTTCCGGCGAGGACGAGCAGAAGCGCCGGCACTCCAGGACGGTTCGCGACGGAGGAGAGGCGATCGACCGACGCGAGCCGTGCCCACCACAGGTACACGGGCGCGTCGGCGCCGAGCGGGAAACGGAACGAATGAGTGGCGTAGACGCAGAGCAGCGCGAGCGCGATCCCGGCCGCGATGCCGACGAGAAGCGCCACATCGCGGAGCCTCAGCCGCACGAGCACCAGTCGGGAGACCGGATCGCCCCACTCGTCGTTCGACGCCTCGAGCGCGATGCCCGGCCGCCGATGTGGCGGCGTGGAGGGCTCGCGCGCGTCGACGTCGCTCATCGGCGCCGATTCAACCATCCGCGCCGCGGATACAATCGCGCCTTCATGCTCGATCGCTCCCTCGTCGAGGAGGTCCTCCACCACGCGCTCGCGCGCGGAGGGCAGTTCGCGGAGGTCTTCGTCGAGGAGAAGTCCTCCGTTACCGCGCGCCTGGACGACGGAAAGATCGAGGAGTTCACCTCTGGTCTGGACCGCGGCGCCGGCGTGCGGGTCGGGCACGGAACGTCGTTCGGCTACGCGTACTCGAACCGCCTCGACCGGGACTCGCTCCTGCAGGCCGCGGCCGCCGCCGCCGCCTCCATCACCGAGCCGGGTCAGCCGGGCGGCGTCGTCGACCTCACCACGCGCGAGCCCGGCGTGGTCCAACCCGTCGACAAGCCGCCGGAGAACGTCCCCGCCGCCGACAAGGCGGCCTGGCTCCGGGAGGTCGACGAGGTCGCACGAGGCGTCGACGCCTCGGTCCGCCAGGTCGTTGCGGTCTACGGAGACACGGCCCAACGCGTCCTGATCGCCGCGTCCGATGGCCGCTGGGTGGAGGAGCGCCGCCCTCGCATCCGTCTCGTCGCGCAGGTCGTCGCCGCGCGCGACGGGAACATCCAGGTCGGCTTCGAAGGACCCGCCGGCCTCGCCGGCGCTGAGTTCATCGACGTCCACCCACCCGCGACGACCGCAGAGAAGGCCGCGCGGCAGGCCGTGACGATGCTCGACAGCAACCCGGCGCCCGCGGGGGAGATGGCGGTCGTGCTCGGCCCGGGCTGCGGAGGCGTGCTGATGCACGAGGCATGCGGCCACGGTCTCGAGGCCGACATCATCGACAAGGAGGCGTCGATCTACCGCGGCCGCCGCGGAGACCACCTCGCGTCGGAGCTCGTCACCGGCGTGGACGACGCGACCGTGGTCAACGCATGGGGTTCCTTCTCCTTCGACGACGAGGGAACGCCGTCGCAGCGAACGGTGCTGTTCCAGGGCGGCGACCTCAAGGGGTTCATGTACGACCGCCTCCGCGCGGAGAAACAGCGAGTGCCCTCCACGGGGAACGGACGGCGTCAGTCGTACGCGCACGTGCCGATCCCGCGGATGACGAACACCTACATCCTCGCGGGGGAATCGAGAGCGGACGACGTTCTCAAGGACACGCCGAGGGGCCTGTACGTCAAGGCGATCGGAGGCGGACAGGTGAACCCGGCGAACGGCGACTTCGTCTTCGGCGTCAGCGAGGGCTACGCGATCGAGAACGGCGCGCTCGGCAAACCGGTGCGCGGCGCGAACCTCGTCGGACGCGGCATCGACGTCCTCACCGCGATCGACGCGATCGCGACCGATTTCGAGACGCGCGAGGGCATCTGCGGCAAGGACGGCCAGGGAGTTCCCGTCGGGAACGGCTCGCCGACGCTTCGCATCACGCGCATGACGGTGGGAGGCACCGGTGGCTGAGACGCCGGACCTCCTGGAGCTCTGCAGGGCCGCGATCGACGCCGCGGAGAGCGGCGAAGGCGTCGAGGCCTACGGCGCGGAATCGCGACACACCGAGGTCCGGGCGCGCGGTGGAGAGGTGGAGGGCCTCACCTTCTCGGAGACGCGCGGCGTCGGCGTTCGCATCGTCGCCAACGGCAAGCTCGGCTACGCGTATGCGGCCGATCCGTCGGCGGACGAGGTGCGGGCGACCGTCGCCCGGGCCAGGGAGAACGTCGCGTTCGCGACGCCGGACGAGTACAACGTGCTTCCGCTCCCGGGCTCGGCCGAGGCGCTGCCCAGCATCTTCCGCGAGGAGCAGGCCTCCCTGGAGAACGACAGGAAGGTCTCCCTCGCGCTCGACCTCGAACGCGTCGCGACGACGTCGGATCCGCGAGTGACGAAGGCCGACGACGTGCTCTACGGCGACGCGATCTCCAGGGCGGTGGTGGTTTCGAGCGCCGGGATCTCCGAGGACGCGTCGAGGACCGACTGCTGGTGCGTCGTCTCCGCCCTCGCCGAGGAGGGAGACGAGACCGAGGCCGGTTTCGACTTCCGCCTCGCCCGAGAGATCGGAGAGCTCGACTGGGCCGACTGTGCCTCCACCGCGGCGCAGCGCGCGGCGCGGCTCCTCGGCGCGACGAAGCCACCGACGGGCCGGTTCCCGGTCGTACTCGATCCAAACGCGGCGTCGAGCTTCCTCGGCGTGCTCGCCGGAGCCCTTTCCGCGGAGGCCGTGCAGAAAGGGCGCTCACTGTTCGCGGATTTCGTCGGCGAGCAGATCGGCGCCGAGTTGTTCACGCTGATCGACGACGGCCGGCTGGAGATCGGTCCGGAGGCGGCGCCGTTCGACGACGAGGGCGTGCCGACCGAGCGGACGCCGTTGATCGAGCGGGGAACGCTCCGCGGGTTCCTCCACAACACCTACACGGCGAAGCGGGGCAATGCGCGGTCGACCGGCAACGCGAAGCGAGCGGGCTACACCGGCGCTCCCGGCGTCGGAACGTCGAACTTCTACGTCCCGGCGGGCGATACGGACCCCGCGGAACTCCTCGCGCGGGCCGAAGGAGGGGTCCTCGTGCAGGATGTCTCCGGAGTGCACTCGGGCGCCAATCCGATCTCCGGGGAATTCTCCGTCGGCGCGACGGGGCTGCGGGTCTCGGGCGGGGAGCTTGCAGAACCGCTTCGGGAGATGACGATCGCGAGCACGATCCCGGACATGCTCAAGGCTGTCGCCGCGGTCGGGAGCGACCTCCGGTTCTTCAGCTCCGTCGGAACGCCCACGATCCTGATCGGCGAGATGACGGTCGCCGGAGTCTGAAGCTGCGTCTCGCCGGAGTCTGAAGTCCGTCTCACCGCGTTCCCATCCGGAAACGCCCTGCTCCGCGTACACTTCCTCGTCCGGTTCAAGCCCTCGGGCATCCTCGGCCGGACCTTCCCGCAACGGAGCGACGGAGGAACTGTGGCCCAAACGGAGACGAAGCCGAGCTGGTTCACCAAGCGTCGGCTGATCATCATCGGCGACATCGCGCTCGTCCTGATCGTGGTGCTCGGAGGGATCTCCTACTTCCTGACGAAGAGCACGACCTGCGATTTCCCGCTGACGATGCAGGGCCAGCCGCCCCTCGAGGAGATCGTGCAGTCCCCGACGATCCGACACACGGCGCCGCCCTGGCCGGCGGAAGCGGAGGGCCTGGACGCGCGGATGGCCGCGGCGAACGTGCCCAAGGCGCCCGAAGGGAAGGCGGACCACGCCTACTCATTCCAGCTGAAGGTCTATTACAAGGGTCAGGCGGTCGCGGTGCCTTCGGGGATCGGGCACGGCAACGGGTTCCTGTCGGCGATCCATACCGACGACGCATCCGGCACGGTGCACGTCGACCTCCCGAAGGACGCGCCGACGATCGATATGAGCGACGTCTTCGCCGTCTGGGGAGTCCGGATGACGGCCAACTCCCTCGGCGACGCCTGCAACCAGGGCGACTCCGTCCTGCGGATGTTCCTCGGGAGCACGCCGATCGGCGGTGACATCGGCGTGGAGCCGCTGGGCGCCGCCGCGCAGGGGAAGACCTACACCTACACGATGGGAACGGATCAGCAGATCCCACCCGATCTCTACAAACAGCTGGCGCCGGAGCAACGGATGCCGCCGGTCCATCCGACCGGAAAGGATTCTCCGGGCGGGTAATCACGGAAACGCACATTCACAGCGATCCCACAGGCTCGTCCTCGTAACGTCGCCGCGCAAAGCGGGACCTCCGTGCAAGATGGAGTTCGGAGGAACCTGCCAGTGAGAACGGATACCCCTCCGTCCACGGAGGCGACCGCGGGCGGCGCTCGCGAGCACGGCTGGCGCCAGCCGGCTGTCGCTGGGCTCGCCGGAGCCGCCGCGCTGACGGTGCTCCTCGCGATCGCGCACACGCTCTTCCCCTCGATCCCGTTCGCGCCGTCGACGATCGCCCAGTCGCTCGTCCGCACGACGCCGGGGAGATTCGACAGCTTCTTCATCGACCTGCTCGGACACTGGGCGCAGCGACTCGCGCTCCTCGGAACGTGCGTCGGCTTCGTCCTCGTCGGCGCCGTCGCAGGCGTGGCCGTGGAGCGTTTGACACGCGGCCGCGGCTCTCCGCGAACCTCGGACCTCTGGTGGGCGAGCCTGCTGCCGTTCTGGGCGGTCTCCGTCGCCCTGTACGTGGCGTATCCACAGTCGGCGAGTCGCGCCGCCTTCGCGGTCGAGACGCTCCCGCTCGCGATCGTGGCCGGAGGTTTCGCCGGAAGGATCCGCCGCCGCCTCGCGGGGGCCACGAACGGTGACGAGCGCCCGACCGATCTCACGCGCCGCTACGCCGTGCGCTCGCTCGTGGTCGGCGGAGCCGGAGTCGCGATCGGTGTCGCGAACCTCGGGCGGCTCGTGCATCGCCGGCCGGATCCGGGAGCGCAGCGGCTCGCCGTCGGCCCCGTCGCGCCGCCTCCGGCCCGACATCCGGCCAAGGACGACGCAGACTTCACCCACATCGCGGGGCTCACGCCCGAGGTCACCTCGATCTCGGCGCACTACGTCGTCGACGAAGAGCTGATCGACCCCGACATCGACCCCGCGACGTGGAGGCTCTCCTTCGGCGGCGCCGTCGAGCATCCGTTCCGGATGAGCTACGCGCAGCTGAAGTCGCTCCCCGCCGTTTCGCGTTACCAGACGCTCGAGTGCATCTCCAACAAGGTCGGCGGCAACCTGATCTCCACCGCGCGGTGGACGGGCGTTCCGCTGAAGTCGATCCTCGAGCGCGCGGGCATCCGTCCGGGCGCCCTGGAGGTCGTCTTCACCGCGGCCGGCGGGTACTCCGACAGCCTTCCGCTCGATCACGCGATGGACGACTCGACGCTCCTCGCCATCGGGATGAACGGCCACGTCCTGCCTCGAGCCCACGGCTTTCCGGCACGGTTGCTCTCCGTCGGAACGTACGGGATGAAGAACCCGAAGTGGCTCGAGTCGATCGTCGTCGTGGACAAGCCGTACGAGGGCTTCTGGGAGCAGCGCGGGTGGACGAAGCAGGCGATCGTGAAGACGACGTCGCGACTCGACGTGCCGATCAACGGGATGCAGCTCCCCGCGCACGCCACGGTCGCGGGCGTCGCGTTCGCGGGAGACCGCGGCGTCAGCAAGGTCGAGGTCTCAACCGATGGTGGAAGAAGCTGGCGTACGGCGGAGCTTCGTTCCGCGCTCGGCGCCTACACCTGGCGGCAGTGGCTCTACCGGTTCACGCCGGATGCCTCCACCGGGGACGCAACGATCCTGGTGCGCGCGACGGACGGGAGTGGAAACGTTCAGGCCTCCGTCGAGGCGCAGCCATATCCGGCCGGTTCGAGCGGATACGACGCCGTCTCGGTGTCGCTCTAGCGACGTCGCACCGCGCGCAGTCGCGCGAAGGATCGGCTCAGCGGCTCAGTCAGAAGGTGTGACCGGTGAGCGCGAACCCGATCGTGCAGACCGCGCCCTCCACGAGGCAGAAAATGGCGAAGGGAGTGAGCGTCCTTGTCTCGAAGTACTTCATGAGCCACCGAACAGAGATGTACGCGGCGATCCCCGCCGCAAGGCTGCCGACAAGCACCTGACCTCGGATCCCATTGCCGAGCGGACCCATCAGGTCCGGCAGCTTGAGCACGCCCGCGGCGAGGATGATGGGCGTCGCGAGCAGGAACGAGAACCGCGCGGCGTCCTCGTGTGAAAGGCCGCGCGCGAGTCCGGCGACCATCGTGATGCCCGAACGGCTGATGCCGGCGATGAGTGAAAGCATCTGGGCGACGCCGATGATGACGGCCTCCTTGAACTCGAGCGTCTCCAGCCGTCGGTTGTCGGTTCCTTCATACGTGCCGTGCTGCGAGGCGATCGCCTTCACCTCGGCGCGACGACGCAGCCGCTCGCCCACCAGCAGGATGACGCCGTTCACCATGAGAAAGACCGCCGCATACAGGGGCTTCGCGAAGATCACCCGGAACGCATGCTCGAACAGCAGCCCGACGATCCCCGCCGGGATCGTCGCGACGACGAGCAACCACGCAAGGCGCGCTTCCTTGTCGCTGTTCCCCTTCCAGGGAGGGCGTCGCTCGCGCGCGCCGGCGCCCAGGCTCCGGAAGAATCCGACGATGATGCCGCGCCACTCGCTCCAGAAATAGATCAGGAGGGCGGTGGCGGTCGCGACGTGCAGTCCGACCAGGAACGCGAGGAAGAACGATTCGGGTTTCGACTGGGCGTTCGCGAGCGTGTCCCATCCGAGGATCGTCGGGAGGACGACCGCCTGTCCGAGACTCGAGATCGGAAACAGCTCGGTGACGCCCTGTACGAGCCCGATGACGAGCGCCTGGAGATAGGTGATCACCTGCTCCTCCCTGGGTTGTGCATCCCGGGAACGATACGGGACCGGCGGGGCGCGGGCCCGATTCGATCGATGGAGGTTCTGTCGCGAAGCACGCTCCGCCCGGGCGTTCCGTGCGGCTCGGGATGGCCGCGCGGGATGTGGCTCAGGGTCAGGTGGTTGCGGAAACCTGATCGTCCGTTCCGAGAACCGAGACCGTCACTGTCGCGAACGCGCTCGCGTA
>JBJMLN010000099.1:0-2709 GCA_045805285.1 Actinomycetota bacterium
CTCGGCCGCCTCGGTCAGGTCGCGGCCGAACTTCTCGAGCGCCTGGTACTTCTCCTCGGGGTTCTGGTCGGTGACGCGCTGGCGTCCGCGGATCTCCGCGAGCGCCGCGAGAACGGTGTCGCGCTCGATGCCGTTATCGCGGAGGAGCTGAGCGACCGGCCCGGAGCCCTGGAGCATGGCGAGGAAGAGGTGCTCGGTGGAGACGTACTCGTCGGTGAGCGCCTCGGCCTCACGGAACGCCGCCTCCAAGACCTCGCGCGTCGTGTTGCTGACCGTCACCTCGCCGCCCTGGGCGTACACCTTCGGAACGCGCGCCTGGAGCTCCTCCGCGCGATCGCGGAGCGTCCGTGGAGAGACGCCGAGCTTGTGGAGGAGCGGATACACCACGCCCTCGGGGTCGGAGAGCAACGCGAGCAGGAGGTGCACCGGCTCGATCGCCTGGTTGTTCGCGGCGATCGCGAGCTCCCGCGCGGACTCGAGCGCGGTCTGCGACTTCAGCGTCAGCTTCGAGAGATCCATCTGCCTGCCCCTTCCCCTTGGTTCAGTACACGCCGCCCTCGGAGGAGGACTCGGGCAGCTGGCGGCGGGCACGTTCCACGGCGACGGTGGTCGAGGTCCGCAGCACGACCGGCGGCCGTGTCATGTCGTCCCTGTCGTTCCCGGTACCCGCGCGTTTCACCGTCGTGAGCTCCACCCGGAGCTCGTCGACGCGGCCCTGGAGCTCCTCCACCTGGGAGAGGAGATCGATGATCATCCGCGCGCCCGCGAGGTTCACGCCGTGCTCCTGGGTGAGCTCCTGGATGCGGCGGAGCAGCTCGATGTCGCGATCGGAGTACCGGCGAGAGTTCCCCGCGGTCCGTCTCGGCGTCACGAGGCCCTTGCGCTCGTAGATCCGCAGCGTCTGCGGGTGCACCCCGGCGAGCTCCGCCGCGACGGAGATCACGTAGACGGCGCGGTCCTCACCGGCGTCGTCGCGTCTCACGCATCCACCCCGAGTCGCTTGCGCGGCGACTCGTGCTCCGTCTCCTGGAGCTGCTTGAGGAGGTTCTTCTCCTCGCGGGAGACCTTCTTCGGAACCGCGACGTTCACGGTCACGAGCATGTCGCCGTGTCCGCCCTTCTTCGGCGCGCCCTTGCCGCGGATGCGGAACGTGCGACCGGGCTGCGTTCCCGCCGGCACCTTGAGCGTCACCGGCCCGTTCAGCGTCGGCACGGGCACGTTCGCGCCGAGCGTCGCCTCGGCATAGGTCACCGGGAGCTCGACGGTGAGGTCGTTCCCCTTGCGGCCGAAGACCCGATGCGGCGCGACGTGCACGACGACGTAGAGGTCGCCGGGCGCGGAGCCTGCCGGCCCCGGCTCTCCGCGGCCCTTGACGCGGATGCGAGCGCCGTCCTTGACGCCGGCCGGGATCCGGACGCTGAACTCACGCGTCCGCTGGACCGTTCCGCTGCCGTGGCACGTATGACACGGCGTCTCGATGATCACGCCGCGTCCGGAACACCGTGGACAGGTCTGCGCGATCGAGAACGGGCCCTGGTTCACGGAGATCTGACCGGAACCGCCGCACCGCGGACACGTCGTCGGGCTCGTTCCCGGCTCCGCTCCGGAGCCGCCGCACGTCGGACACGGCGCCGGCCCCCTGATGCGGACCGGAACCGTCGTGCCGGCCATCGCGTCGTCGAAGGAGATCCGCACCTGCGTCTCGAGATCGGCGCCACGCGAGGGCTGCCGGCTCGTTCGGCCGCGCGCTCCTCCGCCTACGCCGCCGCCGAAGAGGTTTCCGAACAGATCTCCGAGATCGCCGATGTCGCCCACGTTGACGTTCTCGTAGCGCACGCCGCCGGGACCCCCGCCTGCGCCACCGGGGAACCCTCCGGGAAAGCCGCCCGCGCCGGCGCCGGAGGCAGCCATCTCCCGCACCTGGTCGTACTGCTTACGCTTCTCCTCGTCGCCGACGACGTCGTACGCGCTGGAGATCTCCTTGAAGCGCTCCTCCGACTCCTTGTTGCCCGCGTTCGCGTCTGGATGGTGCTTCTGCGCGAGCTTGCGGTACGCCCTTTTGATCTCTTCCTGGGAGGCGTTCTTCGGAACGCCGAGCGTCGCGTAGTAGTCCTTCTCGAACCACTCCCTCCGGATGTCGCCGTTCATCGAGGCGCCCCGCTCAGGGCCTGGTCACGCGCACGCCGGCCGGACGGATCACGCGCCCCTTCAGGGTGTAGCCCTGACGGAGCACGTCGTCGACCACGGGATCTCCCTCTCCGCTACCGGTCTGCATCAGCGCCTCGTGGTGCTCGGGATCGAAGGTCTTGCCCTCGGCGTCGATCCGCTCGAGCCCGGCTGCGCGCAGGCTCTCCTTGAGCTTCGCGTACACGAGCTCGACGCCGCGGAGGAACTTGTCGAAGTCGGGCTTCTGCTCGGCCGCCATCAGCGCGAGCTCGAAGTCGTCGAGGACTTCGAGGAGACGCTGGACGAGCGGCTCCGCGGCGGCGTCGATCGCGCGGGTCTGCTCCTTGATCGTGCGCTTCCGATAGTTGTCGAAGTCGGCCAGCGCCCGCAGATGCAGATCATGTTCGCGGCTCAGCGCTTGCTTCAGCCGCTCGATCTCTGCCTGCGCGACACTGGGGTTCTCGTCGAACCTCTGTTCAGTCTGTGTCATCGTCTCCCTCGCCCTTAGCTCCTTGGCTTAAACTCCGCGTCAATCACCTCATC
>JBJMLN010000100.1:0-29434 GCA_045805285.1 Actinomycetota bacterium
ACGAGGAGGATCGCGAGCTCCTGACGCAGGATCTCGAGGCGATCTCGACCTGAACCCCAGGCCAGTGTCGCATCGCCGATCGCGTGCGCGCACGGTCTTGCGAGACGGGTTACCGTGGCCGGGTGACGGTCGGGCACGGATCGCGGAGCTTTCCCGCTCCCCGTCCGCTCGACCTGCGGCTCACGCTCGCGCCACTTCGCCACGGCAACGGCGATCCCACGGTCCGGCTCGGCCGGCGCGCCGCGATCCGCGCCGCTCGAACGCCGGACGGCCCCGTCACCCTCCACCTTCGTCTCGAAGGATCGACGGTCTCCGCCGAGGCATGGGGACCCGGACGGGACTGGGCCCTCGAAACGGCGCCCGAGCTCCTCGGCGCGTACGACGATCCGACCGCACTCCGACCGGTCGACCCCGTCGTCGCGGGTCTCGGCCGCCGCCTCGCCGGTCTTCGGATGCCGCTCACGAACGGCGTGTGGGAGGCCGTGCTTCCCGCGATCCTCGAACAGAAGGTGACCGGACGAGAGGCGCGGAGCTCCTTCCGGCGGATCGTCCGCGCATGGGGCGAGCCGGCGCCGGGCCCGTTCGCCGCGAACGCACCCGGGGGACGCAGCGCCGCGCCGTTCGGCGTCAGGCTCCTTCCCGCGCCCGAACGGATCGCCGCGACGCCGGCGTACGCGTTCCACCGCTTCGGCGTGGAAGCCCGTAGGGCTGACGTGATCCGCGCGGTCGCGAGGATCGCGACGCGGCTCAATGCTTCCGCGCGGGATGAACCGGAGACCACTCGACGGCGGATGCGAGCGATTCCCGGCATCGGAGCGTGGACCGAAGCGGAGGTCGCTCGAGTCGCGTTCGGAGACGCCGACGCCGTCTCGGTCGGCGACTTCCACGTTCCGTCCTCGATCGCCTGGGCGCTCGCGAGCGAGCCCCGCGCGGACGACGCGCGCATGCTCGAGCTCCTGGAGCCCTACCGCGGCCAGCGCGGCCGCGTCCAGTTGCTCATCGAGATCGGCGGCCCTCCGGTTCCTCGGTACGGGCCGCGGATGCCCGTCCGCTCGATCGAGGCGTTGTGACGCCTCGCGACGACGGCGGCGGGCTGCCGCGGCGCCGAGCCGACCGGATCCTGCTCGACACCTCCAGCATGATGTACCGGGCGTTCTTCTCGATGCCGACGTCGGTGCGCGACCCGAGTGGCCGGGCGACGAATGCGCTCTACGGCTACCTCGACATGACGGCGAGGCTGATCGGCTCGCGGCAACCGCGCGAGGTCGTCCACGTCTACGACGCGAACTGGCGGCCGGACGCGCGCGTCGCGCTCTACGACGCCTACAAGGCAAACCGGCCTCCCGATCCGGAGGAGCTCCCGTCGCAGTTCGACCGGCTGCGGGAGCTTCTCGACGCCCTCGGGATCGCGCAGGCGGAGGCGGCCGACTGGGAGGCGGAGGACGCGATCGGCTCGCTCCTGCCGGAGACTGACGACGACCTGACGGAGATCGTCACCGGCGACCGCGACCTGATCCAGCTCGTCCGAGATCCCGCCGTCGTCGTGCTGTTCACGCTCCGCGGCGTGTCGCAGCTCCTCGAGCTCGATGAGACCGGAGTGCTCGACAAGTACGGGGTTCCGGCGAACCGCTACGCGGAATTCGCGATCCTTCGGGGCGACGCCTCGGACGGGCTTCCCGGCGTCCGAGGCGTCGGCGAAAAGACCGCTCGCGCGCTCATCACCGCGTATCCAAGCCTCGACGAGCTCGTCGCCGAGGCGCGGTCCGGCTCGCCGAGTCGCAAGCCGCTGAAGGGCTCGCCGCACCTTCGCGCGAAGATCGCCGAGAGCGCTGACTACATCGCCACGATGCAGAAGGTGGTTCCGATCCAGCGCGATCTCGACGTCACCGTGTGGTCTGGGTCGCCCGACGACGCCAATGCAGACGCCCTCGCGGAGGCGTTCGCGGTGAAGGGACCGGTGTCGCGCGTCCGCGCGGCGCTCGCGCAGGCCGCGTCGGCCTAAACCGCTACAGCGCCTGCTCCGCCTTCGCGGCGAAGACGAAATCGCTCTGGTGCAGGCCGTCGATCTTGTGCGTGTACAGGATCAGCTTCACGCGACCCCATCCGAGCTCGAGGTCGGGATGGTGGCCCTGCTGCTCGGCGATCTCTCCGACCCGGTTCACGTAGGCGAGCGCGTCGCGGAAGTTCCGGAAGCGGAACTCCTTCTCCAGGTGGTGCTCGTCGACGACCTTCCAGTCATGGTCGAGGTCTCGCTCGAACGAGGCGAGCTCCTCGCCTTTGAGCGGAGGAACGCCTCCCTTGCACGGGATGCACTCCATCGCCGCGAGGTCGCGGCGAGCGGCCTGCGCGGTCATTCCGAGCGGCCCGCCGATGTGGAGCGCTTGGTCTTCTTGCTCTGGCGCTTCTCCTTGAGGCTCTTCTGCGCCACCTTCTTGGAAGCCTTGGTGGCTCCCTTGTCCTTGTTGCCCACGGTCTCCTCCTTCCGCTCTCCGAACCGTTCCACGATACCCCGCGCCGCTGTCATTTCTCCGGTTCGGAACCGCGCTCCACGCCACGGTATGCTCCTCGGCGCGGGACGTTTGACTCCGCAGACATCCGTCGCAAGGAGCGTTCACCGATGGTGCAGACCTCGACGAAGCCGCAGGTGTACCCCACGATGCCGGGGCGGGACTACCACTCCGAGGAGATCTTCGACCTCGAGCGGGAGACGATCTTCCACAACGGGTGGGTCTGCGTCGGGCGGGAAGAGCTGCTGGCGAACCCGGGCGACTTCATCACCCGCGAGATCTACGGCGAGAGCGTCCTGATCGTCCGCACGAAGGCTGGAGAGCTCAAGGGCTACTACAACGTCTGCCGGCACCGCGGCACGCGGCTGTGCGATGAGGACGGCCACATGAAGAGCGTGATCAAGTGCCCCTACCACTCGTGGACGTACGGCTTCGACGGCGAGCTGCTCGGAACGCCGAACGTGCATCCCGACGAAGGCTTCGACAAGTCACAGTACCCGCTGTGGAACGTGGCGCTCGACGTCTGGGAGGGGTTCCTGTTCGTCCACCTCGGAGAGGACCCTCCGTCACTCCAGGAGTGGCTCCGCAACGACCCCGACGATCCGCTCCAGTTCGAGCGCTACCGCGTCAAGGAACTCCGCATCGGCAAACGCATCACCTACGACGTCCAGGCGAACTGGAAGATCGTGATGGAGAACTACAACGAGTGCCTCCACTGCCCGAGCGTGTACCCCGAGCTCGTCAGCATCGTTCCGATCTACCGGAAGGGAGAGGTGATCGAGAAGGAGGGCTGGTTCGGCAACACGCTGATCGAGGGCGGCACGTCGTTCACGTTCGACGGGCACTCCAAGCTCCCACCGCTCCCGGGCATCGACGACATCGACCGGCACGCGTACTACGGGTTCGCCTTGTTCCCGACGCTGTTGATCAACTACCACTCCGACTGCGTCATGACGTATCAGCTCTGGCCGGTCTCGGTCGACCGCACGATCGTCGTGAGCGAGTTCCTCTTCATGCCGGAGACGATCGAGAGCCCGGACTTCGATCCGAGCGAGGTCGTCGACTTCTGGGACCTGGTGAGCCGTCAGGACTGGGTGATCTGCGAGCGCGCCCACATCGGCACGCGGTCGAAGGCGTACACATCGGGTGTGTTTCCGAAGCAGGACGGGCTGCTCCACGAGTTCACGGAGCGGTACCTGAAGGTCCGAGGGCCCGCGCCGGCGAAGCGGTAAAGCGGCAGCGCCGAGTCAGGACTCGTGACTCAGCAGCGGCTTCGGTCACCGTTCCGGTAGCTCATCCGGCGGCTGCACGCCGGGCGTCCGCTGGAGGATCCCGTCGGCACTCTCCGCACGGGCAACCGCAGATTCCGGCGTCGGCTCCTCGACCTCCGGGATCTCTCTCAGCTTGCGGACCGGCGAGAACAACGGCGGCAGGAACGCGAACAGGCCGCCGATACCGGCAACCCACAGCGTCGGCCGCAACCCGATCGTGCCGCCGAGCACGCCACCGATGAACGAGCCGATCGGGATCGTTCCCCAGATCACGAAGCGGATCGTGGCGTTCATGCGCCCCTGCATCCGCTCCGGAGTGATCGCCTGGCGCAGGCTCACCTGATTGATGTTGTAGACGACGGCGCCGAAACCCTGGACCAGCATCGTCGCGATGATGACGGTCCATGCGGTGGACGGCTGCGCGAGCGGAAGGATGAGTCCCGAGACGCTGAACAGCGCCGCCGACAAAATGATCGTCGGGCCGATGCCGAGCCGCTTCGCGACCCGATCCGACACGATCGCTCCGGTCAAGAAGCCGATGTTCCCGATCGCGAAGATCACGCCGATCGCGCCCGGCGTCAGCTTCAGCACCCGGACCGCGAACAGGATCAGGATCGCGAGCGCCATCGGGCCGAAGAAGTTGGACGTGGCGGTGCAAAACGCGATCGGGCGCAGCAGGGGATGTCCGAACACGTAGCGAAGCCCCTCCCCGATCTGCTTCTTCATCCTCGGATGCGGCTCGCCGTCGGGTCCGTGCTTCGGAGGTTCCGGCTCGCTGGAGCGGATACGGAAAACGAACGCCGCCGATGCCAGATAGCTGATCGCGTCGACGAGGATCGCCATCGGCGCCTTCACGATCTGGATCAGCGCCCCCGCGATGCCCGGACCCGCGAGCTGCGCTCCCGAGCGGCTGATCTCGAGCTTGGCGTTGCCGTCCACGAGTTGATCGCGATCGACGAGCGACGGGAGATACGACTGATACGCGACGTCGAAGAACACCGTGCAGATACCGGAGACGAACGCGACGACGTAGAGCTGAACGATGTGGAGGACCCCGAGCGAGTACGCGAGCGGGATCGTTCCGAGAGCGACGGCGCGTCCGAGGTCTCCGGCGATCAGGATCGGTCGGCGGCGCATCCGGTCGACCCACACCCCCGCGGGCAACCCGACGAGAAGGAACGGAAGGAACTCCGCCGTGCCCAGGAGACCGACCTCGAACGGCGTCGCGTGCAGGACGAGGACCGCCGTCAGCGGCAGCGCGAGGAGCGTGACCTGCGTGCCGAGCTGGCTGACCGTCTCCGCTCCCCAGAGCTTGAGGAACGCTCGATGGTGCACGAGGCTCCGCGGGTTGCGATGTCGCTTTCCGTTCTGCGGTGGCGCCGTGTCGGTCATCGTTCCCTCCCGATGAAGGCTTCGAGCAGCGCGGACGCCTCGGGGATGACGTCGCGACGCAGCGTGTACCGGCTGAGCTCCTCGGCCGTGACCCTCACGAGCCCGGCCGAGCGGAGGATCACGAGGTGATGGTGCGCGGAGGACTTCGCGAGGCCGACGCCGTCGGCGAGCTCCTGCAGCGTCGCGCTGGAGCCGGCGAGGATCTTCAGCATCCGCAGCCGCTTCTCGTCCCCCAGCGCCTTGTACAGACGAAGCAGCGCGGGCGGCGGGGCGGTCGCGTCGATCCCGAGGGTCTCGTCCGCGACGGGATATCCGAGGATGAAGACATCGTCGTGTGAACAAAGGACGTTCCACGGCCGCATCGCGACGTGCGGAACGAGGAGCACCGATCGGATCCATGACTGCGGCGTGTACTCCAAGCCGTTGGAGGCCGCGTCGATCAGCTCGTCCGGCGGCATCGATGCGGACATCGCACGCTTCGCCTCGGCGTCGGTGAGGAGCGCCTGACGGAGCGGAGCCTCGTCGGGCGCATAGACGTCTCGTCGCCACAGCTCGAGGACGTCGCACAGGGTCTCCCGGAGTTCCTCGGGCGTGCGTCCGAGCGTCGCCATGACGTGCGTGTCCTCGCCCCAACCGTGGCGATCGGCCCACGCTCGGACGTGACTGCGCGCGTCGTCGTCGCCGCCGGCGGCCCGGACGAACACGGTTCGATCGGGGGCGTCCGGGTTGGGGGCATGGAACCCGATCAACGAGAGCCAGAACTCGATCGGATCCATCGCCCGGAGCCGCTCGAAGAACGCATCGAGCTCCTCGGCTTCGGGCCCACCGATGGCAAGGCCCGCGAGCAATCCCCACTCCTCGGAGAGCTCGGGGCCGAGGCGCGCGAGGGCTTTGCGGAGCTCCGGAGTCATCCGGCGCTCGACCTCGTCGAACCACTCCGGGCCACAGTCGAACGTCTCCGCGCCCTCGCGGCTGTGGAACGTGAGAAGGCTCACGAGCAGGTCGAACGGGGGGTAGGCACCGACGTCCACGGTTGGCCGGATCGCGCTCTTCGTGAGGTCCATCGCCCGCGCCACTGTTCCGCCCCGTTCGATATCCGTCGGATGTGTTCGGGGATTATCAAACGCCGAAGGTCGTCCGTCAAGGGGGACTGCCGAAAGGCAACGAAGATGGTCACTTCGGGCGATGTCGTGCCTGGCGCTCGGTGCCGACAGATGTGAGGTGAGAACACTCGTGGTCGACGACGACCCCGACGTCCGCCTCGTGTGCCGGGTTGCCCTGACGAGCTTCGGCCACGAAGTGCTGACGGCGAGGGACGGCGAGGAGGGGTTGGAGACCGCCCTCCGCGAGCGGCCCGACATGATCATCCTCGACGTCATGATGCCGAGGAAGGACGGGCTCGCCCTGCTCCGAGACCTCCGGGCCGACGAGTCCGCCAAGGAGATCCCGGTGGTCCTGCTGTCCGCACTCGCCGCGTCGACCGACCAACTCCGCGGCTACGAGGCCGGCGCGGACGGCTATCTCACGAAACCGTTCTCCCCCGATGACCTCAACAGCGCGATCGGCCACATCGCCTCGATGAGCGCCGACCAGCGGATCGAACATCGGCTCGAGATGCGAGAGAACTACAAGCGCTGGGCTCCGGTCCCCGGCGTGAGCGCGTAGCGTTTCCTTCGTCTTCTCGCGTCGTTTCGGCCATCGGAGTTGACCTCGGCTCCGCTCTCCGGTACAGACCGGCGTCGAGGATCGGAGGGTCGATGAGGGGAAGGCACGCGCTCGCGATCGCGGTGCTGTTCGTGTTCCTCGTCTGCTGCTCCTCGGCGCCCGAACGGGCCGCGCCGGTTGGAACCGCCTCTCCGGCCGCGAGCGGGATCTGGAAGCCCTCGATCGGCGACCGCTGGCAGTACCAGCTCCAGACGCGCCGCGCGTTCGCGGATACGGGCGGGATCACGTGGGGATCTGTGCGGAGCCGTTCTCCGGCGGGCCGTGCGTGCGGCCGAACGTCTTCGACATCGACCTCTACGGGCTCGGAGGAGGGCTCGCCACAGAGGCCGTCGATGCGATCCACACGGCCGGAGGGCACGCCATCTGCTACGTGGACGCCGGCTCAATCGAGACGTACCGCCCCGACTATCCGGCGTTCGTCCGGTTCGACAAGCGCTGTGGCAGATGCCTCATCGGCAACCCGTTCAGCAAGGTGTTCAACGACGAGAACTGGGCCAACATTAATAACGATCAAGGGCAGCGAGACTTCATGCTCAAGATGAACGAGAAGCGGGTCGCGAGATGCGCGCAAGCAGGATTCGACGCGGTGGAGTTCGACGTCGTCGAGGCCTACAACTCCAGCTACCGAACGGTCGGCTGGCACGTCAGCGCGCGGACGCAGCTGATCTTCAACTCGGCGCTCGCCGACACCGCGCATCGGCACGACATGTCGGTCGGCCTCAAGAACGACCTCGGTCAGATCCCGCAGCTGCTCCCGAAGTTCGACTTCGCGATCAACGAGCAGTGCTTCCAGTATCACGAGTGCGACAACCTCGAGCGGTTCATCGAGGCCGGGAAGCCCGTTTTCCAGGTCGAGTACCGGCTCCGGCTCAAGGAGTTCTGCTCGAAGGCGGGCGAGGCGAGGTTCAGCTCGATCCTGAAGTCGCCGCGGTACTCGCTGTTCGACACGCCGTACACGCCGTGCGAGTGATCTTCGAAGGATAGAGTCCGCTCATGATCCGACGCTGCTCCATCGGTCTCCTCGTGGCGATATCGCTTGGCCTGTTCACTGCCCCGGTTCGTGCCTCGGGCCGCCCGGCGTCGCGGATCGTGTTCGTACGTGAGCGGTCCTCGAACACCGGCCTCTACAGTCATCCGCGCCTCTGGACGGTCGCTCCCGACCGTAGCCGGCTCCATCCCGTCCTCGGTCCTGGAGCGACCGGCAACGACTCGGACCCGGCATGGTCTCCGGACGGATCGGCGATCGCATTCATCCATCGTGAGCGTCATCGTTCTGCGGGCCGGCTTTTCACCGTTGGAACGAACGGAAGTCATCTGGTCCAGCTGACTCCGCCGTGGCTCGACGCGTCCGGACCGAGTTGGTCTCCGGATGGCACGCGGATCGTGTTCTCCGCGAACGGAACTCGGAGCCACCGACGCTCCGGGTGGGATCAGATCTGGCTCGTCAACGTCGACGGAAGCCATCTCCATGCCCTCACTCGCAGCCCGCGTGAGCACCTGGATCCCGATTGGTCGCCCGACGGTACACAGATCGCTTACGAACGCGTGCATCAGGTATTCACCTTCCAGCGAACCGATCGAACGGGGAACATCCACGTCAAGGGCCTCGATCTTGGCGACGGACGTGCGATCACGGACATGATCGCCGGACACGAGGCCTTCGGCCCGGTGTGGTCACCGGGCGGGTCCGAGATCCTGTTCGAGACGTACCGGAACTCGTTCAGCCCGTTCGGGACGAAGCTCTGGACCGCGAACGCCGACGGAAGCGACGCGGTGGAGGTCCGCCATGTCTTCGGTCTGACGTACGACCTTTCCGCAGTCTGGTCTCCCGGTGGCAGGGAGATCCTCGTCTCGGAGAACGGAGCAAGCCGCCGAGGCTTCTGGACGCATCTCCTGCTGATGCGATCCGACGGTTCCCACGTGCGGCGACTCCTCGCGAAACGGAACGAGTTCCTGTTCCAGCCCGACTGGACGACCCTGCCACCGGCGTAGATTTCCGCCCGTTCGAGCGCCGTGCTACTGTTCCGCCGCTTCGGGCGGTGCCCGGAGTGGTGTGGAAGTCAGCGAAGCCGGTGCGAATCCGGCGCTGTCCCGCAACTGTGATGCCCCGCCTTCGGATAACCGGGGACGAGCCAGGTCGCCTGCTCCACGCCGCGGAATCGGCCTCGGCTGAAGGGCGACCTGTGCGGCAACGCCGCCGGACCACTCTTCATCCTCCGAGAGAAGGAGGATGTCCTGTCTGTTTCGAAGGCGCGCGTCGCGTGCGTCCTCTGTCTGGTGGTGGTGCTCGCCGCGGCGTGCGGCACCGACCAGACTCCCGCGGCGTCCTCGACGCCGGCAACGACGCCCTCCGCGTTCCCCGTGTCGGTCAAGGCGTCGAACGGCACCGTCGAGATTCCCGCGCAGCCGGAACGCATCGTGTCGCTCTCCCCCACCGCTACGGAGATGCTCTTCGCGATCGGAGCGGGCTCCCAAGTCGTCGCCGTCGACGAGCTGTCGAACTACCCGGCGCAAGCCCCGACGACGAAGCTCTCCGGGTACGAGCCGAACGTCGAGGCGATCGCGGGATATCGCCCCGACCTCGTCGTGGCGGCGTCGGACACCGGCGACCTGTCCAAGGGTCTGGACGCACTCCATATCCCGGTGCTGATCGAGGAGGCCGCAGCGACCCTCAACGACTCCTACGCGCAGCTGCGCGCGCTCGGAACCGCGACCGGACACGGCGAGGGCGCCACCGCGACGATCGGATCGATGCAGCGCAACATCCGCTCGATCGTGGCGTCGACTCCGAAGGCCTCGGGGCCGGTCGTCGTCTATCACGAGCTCGATGACACGTACTACTCCGCGACGTCGGAGACGTTCATCGGCCGCGTGTACCGGGCATTCGGCCTCAAGAACATCGCGGACCAGGCGAAGGGCGGCGCGGGCGACTATCCGCAGCTCTCGAGCGAGTTCGTCGTCGCCGCGGACCCCGACCTGATCGTCCTCGCGGACACGAAATGCTGCCACGTCACCGCCGACACGGTCGCGAAGCGGCCGGGGTGGAGCTCCGTCAGCGCCGTGCGGAACGATCACGTCGTGCCGGTGGACGACGACATCGCCTCGCGATGGGGACCGAGGATCGTCGACTTCTACCGGATCGTCGCGCGTGAGGTGACGTCGGTGGAGCAGGCCAAGGCCGCCTGATGGCGATCGTCGACGAACGCGGGGAGGTCCTCCCGGGCGAGGCAGTCGCGCCGGAGGTTTCGGGCCTCCGGAGGCTCCGGTGGCCCTGGTTCGCCGCCGCGCTCGGCGTCCTCGCGATCGCGATCGTGATCGGAGCCGCCACCGGGCCGGTACCGATCGCGCCGTCGGACATCCTCCGCAGCGCCCTCGCGAGGATCCCGTTCGTGCACACGGTTTCGGGGATCTCCGCCAGGGACGACGCGATCCTGTGGTCGCTGCGCATGCCGCGCGTCGTCCTCGGCGGCCTCGTCGGAGGGATGCTCGCGCTCGCCGGCGCCGCGTACCAGGGAGTGTTCCGCAACCCGCTCGCGGACCCGTATCTCCTCGGCGCCGCGGCGGGAGCGGAGCTCGGCGCGACGATCGCGATCGTGCTGGCTCCGACGTCGGCGGTCCTCGGCGTCCAGGTCGTCGCGCTGGCAGCGTTCGCCGGGGCCTCCATCGCGGTCGTCGGCGCGTTCGTCCTCGGCCGCTCCGGGCGACTGGGACGGAATCCCACCACGTTGATCCTGGCGGGAGTCGCGGTCGCGTCGTTCCTCACGGCCATCCAGACCTACGTGCAGCAGCGACAGACCGGATCGTTGCGCCAGATCTACTCGTGGCTCCTCGGACGCCTCGTCACGGCCGGATGGGACGGAGTGTGGTTCGTCCTCCCGTACGTGGTCGCGAGCACGGCGGTGATCCTGCTCCACCGGCGCCTGCTCGACGCGCTCGCGGTCGGCGACGAGGAACTGGGGGCGATGGGCGTGCGCGTCCGCCGCATCCGCATCGTCGTCGTGGCCGCCGCGACGCTCGGAACGGCGGCTGCGGTCTCCGTCGGCGGGGCGATCGCGTTCATCGGCATCATCGTTCCCCACACCGTGCGGCTCCTGGCGGGGAGCACCTACCGGGTCGTTCTCCCGCTGTCGCTGGTGCTCGGCGCGGCGTTCCTGATCCTCGCCGACACGGTCGCGCGGACCGTGATCGCCCCCGCCGAGCTTCCGATCGGCGTCATCACCGCGCTGATCGGGGCGCCGTTCTTCATCGTGGTGATGCGCACGAGCCGGGACGGGATGGCATGACGTTCGAGATCCGAGACCTGGAAGTGACGTTCGGCGAACGCGCGGTGCTGCACGGCGTCTCCATCGCGGTGGAGCCGGGGACGTGGCTCGGCGTCATCGGCCCGAACGGCGCCGGGAAGTCGACACTCCTGGGGGCGGCGGCCGGGGCGGTTCCGTTCCTCGGAGCTGTGTGCCTCGACGGTGAGGAGCTCTCCCGCGCCGACCGGCGGTCGTGGGCGCGTTCGGTGAGCTGGGTTCCGCAGGAGCCGGTGTTCCCGTTCGGCATGACCGGGGCGGAGTACGTGATGCTCGCGCGGCTCGCGCATCTCCCCTACCTCGGGAAGGAAGGAGCGCGCGATCGCAGGGTCGTCTCCGAGACGCTCGAGCGACTCGGGATCGCGCCGCTCGCGGCCAGACGGCTGGAAACGCTCTCCGGCGGAGAGCGGCGCCGGATCGCCGTCGGGCGCGCACTCGCGCAGCAGGCGCAGGTGCTCCTGCTCGACGAACCAACGACGGCGCTCGACATCGGGCGGCAGCAGGACGTCCTCGAGCTGATCGACTCGCTCGCTCGGGAGCGAGGTCTTTCCGTGCTCGCCGTGATGCACGACCTGACGCTCGCGGGTCAGTTCGCGGACCGGCTCGTGTTCCTCGAGGACGGCCGCGTGGTCGAGGAGGGCACGCCGCCGGAAGTCCTCACACAAGCGTCGGTCGCCAGCCGCTACGGCGCGTCGGTCCGTGTGCTCGACGCCGAGTCGCGGCAGCTGCGCGCCGTCGTTCCGGTGCGCGCCGCGAAAGAGGAGGAGCGATGAGCGGCGTGCCGCCACGAGACGCTCCGGAACGCTCCCCGCGGCACGCCACGTCGCTGTTCATCCTGAACACCGGCGACGGCAAGGGAAAGTCGACGGCGGCGTTCGGCATGGTCCTCCGGGCGCTCGCTCGGAACTGGTGCGTGGCCGTCGTGCAGTTCGTGAAGTCCGGCGAGTGGCGCACGGGCGAGGAGGCGATGTGTCGCACGCTCGGCGTCGACTGGTGGTCGACCGGCGACGGCTTCACGTGGGACTCGGAGAACATCGACGAGACCGAGGCCGTCGCGCGCGCCGGATGGGAGCACGCGCGTGCCACGATCGCCGCCGGAGCGCACGAGCTCGTCGTGCTCGACGAGGTGACGTATCCGATCGCGTGGGGCTGGATCGCGCTCGACGACGTGGCGCGGACGATCCGCGAGCGCCCGCCGATCGTCAACGTCGTCGCCACCGGCCGCGATGCCCCGAAGGCGCTCCTGGAGCTCGCCGACACCGCGACCGAGATGGTGAATCTCCATCACGCGTTCGACGCCGGGATCGGCGCGCGGAGAGGGATCGATTACTGATGCTCACGCTCCTGCTCGGCGGCGCACGGGCCGGGAAGTCGGCCGCTGCGCAGCGGCTCGCTGAGGGCGCTGCAGCGCCGATCACGTTGATCGCGACTGCGGAACCGCTCGACGAGGAGATGGCCGAGCGGATCCGGCAACACCGGCGGTCGCGGCCGTCGACGTGGACGACGATCGAGGAACCGCTCGATCTCCACCGCGCGTTGGCGCGCGTCGACGCCCGAGAGGCCGTCGTCGTGGATTGCCTGACGCTGTGGGTCTCCAATCTCCTCGGAAAGGGTGCGACGGACGCGGAGATCCTCACCGACGCAGAGGGTGTCGCCTCCCTCGCCGCCGATCGCCCTGGACGCACCGTCGTCGTGACGAACGAGGTCGGTCTCGGCATCGTTCCCTTCGACCCCGAGACGCGGTCGTATCGCGACACGCTCGGGCGCGTGAACACCGCGTTCGCCTCGGTGGCGGAGCGGGCCGGCTTCCTCGTCGCCGGGCGCGTCCTCTGGCTCGACTGTCTGGAGGGCGCGCCGTGATCGAGGAACGCGCGGCGCCGCGCGTCTCCGATCCGTTCGTCGCGCGCACGATCGCTGCCGTCCGGCCGCTGGACGCGTCCGCCGCCGCGGAGATGCAGGCCACGCTCGACCGCAAGACGAAGCCGCGCCGGAGCCTCGGCCGCCTGGAGGAGGTCTGCTGCCGGATCGCCGCGAGCCGAGGAACCGCCGCTCCGGAGACGCTCTCGAAAGCCGTCGTCCTCGTCGCCGCGGACCACGGCGTCGCAGAGGAGGGTGTGAGCGCCTATCCGAGCGAGGTGACGGCGCAGATGCTCTCCGCGTTCGTCTCGGGCTCCGCGGCGATCTCGGTGCTCGCGCGCCACGCGGGCGCCCGACTCGTCGTCGTCGACGCCGGCGTCCGGGAGCCGTTCGTCGATCCCGCGGTCCTGTCGCTCCGGATCGGCGCCGGCACGCGGAGCTTCGTCGACGGCCCGGCGATGGCGGACGACGATGCGTTCGGCGGGATCCGCAACGGCATCCAGCTCGCGGAGGAGCTGTCGGCGTCCGGCATCGGCATCGTCGCGCTCGGCGACATGGGGATCGGCAACACGACGAGCGCGGCCGCGCTGACGGCGGCGCTCCTCTCCCGCGCGGCGGAGGAGGTCTGCGGCCGCGGAACCGGAGTCGACGACGACGGCCTTCGCCGAAAGGTGGGAACGGTCCGCCGCGCGCTCGTCACGAACGCCGTCGACCGCACGGACCCCCTCGGCGTACTCGCGGCCTTCGGCGGCTTCGAGATCGCGACGCTCGTCGGAGTGATCCTCGGCGCCGCAGCTTCGGGTCTCGTGGTCGTGACGGACGGTGTCATCACGACCGCCGCGGCGCTCGTCGCGGCGCGACTGGCACCCGACGCTGCCGGTCGGATGATCGCGGCGCATCGCTCCTCGGAGCCGGCGCACGCCCTGCAGCTCGAGGCCCTCGCGTTGCGTCCCCTGCTCGAGCTCGACATGCGGCTCGGAGAAGCCTCGGGCGCCGCACTCGCGCTTCCCATGATCGATGCCGCCCTCGCGATCGCCCGGGAGATGGGAACGTTCGAGGAGGCCGGAGTGAGCGATGCGGGCGCGTGACGGCGGCGGCGGATTCCGCTCCGCCGTCTCGTTCCTGACGAGGTTCCCGGTCGGTTCGGCCGACTACGGCGGAAGAGATCTCGCGCGGAGCATCGTCTTCTTTCCGATCGTCGGCGCCACGGTCGGTGCCACGACGGCGCTCGTGGCGATCGGATGCAGCCGCGTGCTTCCTCCCACGATCGCGGCGTTTCTCGCCGTCGGTTGGCAGGCGCTCCTCACCGGCGGCCTGCACCTCGACGGCCTCGCGGACACGGCGGACTCCTACGGAGCGCACGACCGTCAAGGCGCGCTGGAGATCATGCGGGACTCGAGCGTGGGGACGTTCGGAACGATCGCCGTCGTGCTTGACCTCGGCCTGAAAGCGGCAGCGATCGCGGCACTGCTCGAACGTTCCGAGGTCCTCGGACCGGTCGTCGGCGCGACGACGCTCGCCTCGCTCGCGTTCCTCCCGGGGATGCTCCTCCCCTACGCCGGCGGAGGAACCGGCCGGTTCCTCGATGACGTGACCACCGTCCGCGCAGGAATCGCGGTCGCCGTCGCCGCGCTGATCGTGGCCGTCTCGCTCGGCCTTTCCGCGTTCCCCGTAGCCGGAGTCGCCGTCGCGCTGAGTGCGCTCTGGTCGTGGCACTGCCGGCGAAGGCTCGGCGGCGTCACCGGCGACACCCTCGGCGCCGGAGCGGAGCTCGTCCAACTCTCCGTGTTGCTGATGCTCGTTGCGATCCGCGCCTGACGGTCCGGGGACGTGGCGAGCGTCAGGACGGAAGGATCACGTCGCCGGAGGAGGGGTCGACCTCCACCTTGATAGAAGGGAGCGGCGTCGGCGCCGGCCCCGCGACGGGTCGCGCGCCGCGCGTCGGATCGAACTCGGCTCCGTGGCATGGACAGACGAGCAGCTCGCGCGAGGCGTCGTAACCGACCTCGCAACCGGCGTGCGTGCAGATCCGACTGAAGGCCGCGACATCGCTCCGCCCCGTCCGCAGGAGAACAGCCGGGCCGACGCCGGGATCGTTGAACGCGACCGCGTCGCCGACGTTCATCCGGTCGATCGAACCGATCGTGCGGCCCTTGATCGCCGGCGCAGTTCGCGTCGGCGACGGAGAAGGCGAGGCCGCCGACGAACTGCGTGACGCGGCGGGCCGGCTTGGAGGGTTCCGCCTCGCTCGATCGGTGAGGCCGTTGGACCGCGCTCCGGCCTGGGCGGTGGGCGCGTTCCCGGCGAACGCGTGCGCCACCGCCCCGATCAGGATCGAGGCCGCCGCGACCGCGCCGCCGCGAAGCAGGTCTCGACGAGCAAGACCACTCCGGGTGAGCGGCGGCGCGGTCGCGGTCACGTCCCGATCCCGCCTGCCCTCGAGGATCCCGACGAGGAGCGCGAGCCAAGCCACGGCGTAGATCGAGTCCGATCCGAGGAAGTACGGATGCACGTTCCACGTCGCGGAGAGCCACAGCAGCACGCTGATGGCGAAGCCGCCCGCGGCAGCCGCGATCCGAACGACCCCGAGGAGCGTCGCGAGGCCGACCCCGATCTCCAGGAGAGCTATCGCGAGACCGGAGAGCGTCGGCACGTGCGCAAGGACCAGCAACACCGGGCGGAGCGGGCTCGACTGCGCGAATCCGTGGAGCTGCGCTCCGATCCACTGCGAGGAGCTCGAGTCGAAGAACGTCGGATCGGCGAACTTCTGGATTCCGGCGTAGACGAACGTGACGCCGAGGAACGCCCGAAGGACCGCGACCGCGAGGGGCTGTCCTCGCCAGCTCGCCACGACGCCAGCGAGGAACGAGGAGGATCGTCCCGGCCGGTGATGATTCTGTGCGTGCATGGTCGCCGAGTCTCTCCGGCGTCGATTTGAGAGCGGTCAGGCGGACATTTGAGAACGGTAAGAATCCGGGCGCCCGTGCGCGAGGTGCGAGAGCATCTCCTCCGAGATGGCAAAGATCCTGCTCGTGGAGGACGACCAGCGGCTCTCGGCGCTCCTCGCGCGCCGCCTCTCCGAGGAGGGTCACTCGGCGGAGACGGCGGCGACGGGACTCGAGGGCCTCCGCCGCTCGCTCTCCGACGGCTACGACGTCCTGATCCTCGACCGGATGCTGCCGGGGCTCGACGGAGTCTCCGTCGCGGGCGAGCTGCGAGCGCACGGCATCGACGTTCCGATCCTGATGTTGACCGCCCGTGACACGGTCGAGGACCGCGTCTCCGGCCTCCGCGGCGGGGCGGACGACTACCTCGTGAAACCGTTCGCGTTCGACGAGCTGCTCGCGCGGGTGGAGGCGCTCTCCCGCCGCTCGGATCCCGACCGCTCCCTCACCTACGGGCCGCTCCGCGTCGAGCCGCTGTCGCGCCGTGCGTTCGTCGACGGCGCCGGCGTGGAACTCACCGCGAAGGAGTTCGATCTGCTCGAGTGCCTGATCCGGAACCGCGGTCGCGTGATGACCCGCGCCGAGCTGAAGGACAGCGTGTGGGAGCTCGGCTTCGATACGGAGACGAAGGTTGTCGACCTCTATGTGCACTATCTGCGGAAGAAGCTCGGGCCGGCCGGAAACGTGATCGAGACCGTGCGCGGCGTCGGCTACGCGGTGGGTCGGTAGATGTTCGGCTCGCTCCGATTGCGGATCGCGCTCTCCCACGCCGGAGTCCTGCTCGGCATCCTGCTGCTGCTCGGCGGGGGCGGAGCGCTCCTTCTCGCCCGCAACCTCGATCGCTCTGCAACGAGCGACCTGGAGTCGGCAGCGGCCGGACAAGCCCGTCGCATCGAGGAGGCCGGCCACGCCGTTCCGCCTCCCGACGCCGACTCGCCGTCGCAAGCCGCGACGCAGCTCGGGGTGTTCCTCCCGGACGGCGCGCCGATCGGTGAGCCCTCCGAGCTTCCCGAGTGGGTGCGACCGAACGCACAACCGGTCGTCGATCGCACCGTCTCCGGCGAGCCCGTCCGGATCGTGACGACGCACGCGACCGTCGACGGCGGCTCCGTTGCGACGGTCGTCGCGGGACGTTCTCTCGTGCCGGAGCGGTCGCTGCTGCACCGCGTGCGGCTCCTCCTGTTGTCCGGAAGCCTCGTCGCCGCAGTGCTCGCGCTGTTCGCCGGATGGTGGCTCGCCGGCCGCGCGGTCCGTCCGGTGGAGCGCGCATACCGCGCTCAGGCGGAGTTCGCGGCGGACGCGTCGCACGAGTTCCGGACACCGTTGACGTTCATCCGCTCAGGCGTGGAAACGCTCGCGCGCCACGAGCCGGCGCTCGGCCGAGAGGTGCTCGGCGAGATCGATTACCTGACGGGCCTCACGCGGCGGATGCTCGCGCTGGCGCGGTCCCACGACGAGGCGATGGCGCTCGCTCGCGAGCCGGTCGACCTGGGTGAGGTCTGTCGCTCGGCCGTGCGACGCGCATCCGTCGACGGCGTCCGCGCCCAGACCGTTGGAAACGGAGCCGCGCAAGCGCTCGGCGATCGCGTCGCGACGGAGGCGGCGCTCGACGCGGTGCTCGAGAACGTCCGCGTCCACGGCGGCGGCACCGCGACGGTGTCATGGAGTGCGGACGGAGGGCACGCGCTCGTCTCCGTGGCGGACCGTGGCCCCGGGCTCGACCCGTCGCTGCGCGAGGCCGTGTTCGGGCGGTTCCATCGCGGCGACGCCTCCCGAGCTCGAGAGACGGGTGGCGCAGGGCTCGGTCTGGCGCTCTCCCGCAGGCTGGTCGAGGCCCAGGGCGGCTCGATCTGGCTGGAGGAGACTCCGGGCGGTGGCCTCACGGCGAAGTTGTCGCTTCCATCGGCGACCGGACACAGTGGCTGACCCAGACCCTCAGGAGGACCGGTGGAGCTCACGACGAACACGCTCGAGACGTCGCTCGGCCCGAAGGAATGGTTCACCGGCAGCGTGTATATGGACGCCGTCGCAGCGCCGGCCGGTCCCTTCCGCGCCGCCGTGACGTCGGTGCGATTCGCGCCCGGGGCGCGGACGGCCTGGCACTCCCACCCGAATGGACAGACGATCTACGTGACCGACGGCGTGGGCGTGGCGCAGGGTCGGGGGAACGGCGTCGCCGTGATCCGGCCGGGCGACCGCGTCTTCTTCGCTCCCGGAGAGGATCACTGGCACGGAGCCTCGGCGAGCCGCTTCATGACCCATCTGTCGGTCGTGGAGGCCGACGCCGACGGCAACACCGCAACGTGGGGCTCGCACGTGACCGACGAGGAGTACGCCGCGGCGCCGCCGATCGACTGACGCCTCGGAGAACCGTACGCTGATGCCTCCATCCCGGAGGCCATCGCGATGAGCGACACCCGGATGGAGCGGGGACGCCGGTATCCGTCGACGGCGTCCGGAATGATCCCCACAGCGGGACGGCTTCGCGTCAGCCGGCGCGTTGAGTCTCGATCGAACGATCCGCGACCGCGAAGATCGGGAACTCGTTCCCTCGCGGCACGACGTGAACCCGGTCTGCGACGTCGGTCGCCTCGAGCGCGCGGAGGAAATCGCGAAGAGGCGACTTGAAGACGGCGTAGTCCTCGTAATGGACCGGGAGCGCGGTACGGGGCCGGACGAGCTCGAGGGCGCGCGCTCCCTGCGCGCCGTCCATCGTGAGGAGGACGCCGGCGATCCTCGTTCCTCCGAGATGGATGAGGCAGACGTCGATGTCGGGATAGCGTTCGGGGATCTCGGCCAAGCGGTCGTGGAAGACCGTGTCGCCCGTGACGTACATCCGGAAGGTGACGCGACCCCCGGTAACGAGCTCGAGCATCGAGCCCATCACCGGTGGGATGAACGCCGAGAGCGCGCGCGGCGAGTGCTTTCCGGGAACGGCGGTGATCCGGAGCTCCTCGTCGCCTCGCCGGAGTGACTTCGACTGCCACGTTCGGAGTGATACTGCGTGACGGAATCCCTGGCGGCGGAGCTTCCGTACCGCGTGCGGAGTGGAGGCGATGCGCACATCGCGGTCGAGCTCCCGAGCGACGACGTCGTCGAAATGATCGCCGTGATGGTGCGAGAGCACGATCGCGTCGAGCTCCGGGAGGTCGGAGATCTCCATCGACGGCCCGATGAGCCTCCGCGACCGGAGGCCGTAACCGAGCCGAGCTCTATCGCCCTCGTGCGAGAAGTTCGGGTCGGTCAGCAGCGTGAACGCGCCGATCCGCAACAGGGCTGTCGCGTTCCCGATGAAGGTGACGTCGCCGACGCGGGCCTCGCCGATCGAGGCGCGGATCTCCGGCGATCCGGGCGAGATGGCAGTCGGTTCGGATACGGCTCGTCGTTCCATTGCGACTCCCGTTGACACGATATCTCTGCGACGTTCGACGGGTCGCATCCTTCCCCGACGAGACCTCGGGGAATCGGAGAGCAGCTAGAAGGCGACTTCGAAAACCGTTCCCGGATGCCGTGCGGAGGCTAACTGCCTTGGCCGGTGCCCTCGACGTGGTCGACGGTGTTGAGCCGCTGAGGAACTGCGTTCCGGGGTCGGCCGCGGGTCGATTCAGGAACACGATGACCGCCGAGAGCGACGACGGCAGCAGCGACGACGATGACGGTCTTCGCGATCCTGCCCATTCTGGGCACCTCCGGAAGTCATTCGCGCGCCCGAGATCGAGCGGTCGGGGCGGGCGGATTCGAACCGCCGGCCTCCTGCTCCCAAAGCAGGCGCGCTGCCAGGCTGCGCTACGCCCCGTGCGTCGGATTGTAGAGGCGCCGGCTCAGGCGAGGTCGAAGGCTCCGTCGCCGACGATCTGGACGCCTCCCCCGACGTGGACGGTCCAGGAATCGCCGTCGCTCGCGACCTCCGCATGCAGCACGCTCGGTCGGCCGAGCTCCTCCCCCTGGCGGATCGCGACTGTCCCGGGCATACCTCCGATGCCCCGCGCGGCCATATAGGCGCCGAGCGGACCGGCGGCCGAACCCGTCGCGGGATCCTCGCCGATGCCTCGCGTGACGTCGAACATCCGCGCTTTCGCGCTGCCGTCGCGGTCCGATGCGAAGAGGTACACGGCGTCCGTCTCCGCGATGCGGAGGAGCGTTTGCAGCGCGGTTGGGTCACGTTCCGCAGCCGCCACCGCCGCCTCGTCGCGCGCCGGCACGATGAGATGCGACAGGCCGGTGGAAACGACTTGCGCCGGCAGGTCCGCGTGCAAGTGATCCGGTCGGAGCCCGTTCGCGGCCGCCAGAAGCTCGCGATCGGAGATCTCCTTGCCGAAGGTCGGAGGCAGCTGCCGCATCCGGGCGAACCCCCGGTCGAGGTCCACGTCGACCTCGATGTCCCCCGCGAGAGCGGATTGCGTGGCCGGCGTCGTCACCGTTCCCTCGCTCACGAGGATGAACGCCGTGCCGAGCGTCGGGTGTCCGGCGAACGGGAGCTCCGAGCCGGGAGTGAAGATCCGCATCCGGTAGTGGTCTCCTCCGGCGTCGAGGACGTAGGTCGTCTCGGAGAACCCGATCTCCTGCGCGAGCCGCGGCATGAGCTCCTCCGGAACGGCCGACGCGTCGGGGACGACGCAAAGCTGATTGCCGGCGAGCGGGCGGTCCGTGAACACGTCGACGAGCCGGAACGGGATGCGCATCGTGGCAGTATCCCAGCGGGGACCGCTGCTAAAGTCGAGCGTGCCGCGGGTGTAGCTCAATGGTAGAGCTCCAGCCTTCCAAGCTGGCTATGAGGGTTCGATTCCCTTCACCCGCTCCATCGACGTCGCGCCCCGTCGGCTGCCGTGTGCGGGGATCCCGCGCGAATGAGTTCCCCAGACATGGCGGAACCCCGGCACCTGGCCCGGGGTTCCGTTCGGATCGCGTTCGCGATCTCGTTACAGCTCGCAGCTCGTGGTCGAGTCACCGGCGTCGATGACGCACGTGTCCGTCGCGGCGCCGCCGTCCACGGTGTCGTTGCCAGAGACGTTGTCGCGCGACTTCAGCCAATCGCTGCCGTTGCCGCCGACGAGCTGGTCGTCGCCCTGGCCTCCGTAGCCTTTGTCGTTCCCGTCTCCGCCGTCCACCAGGTCGTCGTCCGCCTGACCCTTGACGATGTCGTTGCCGTCCTCGCCGCCGATCCCGTAGCTGCCCTGGTTGTCGTCCCCCTGACCGCCACGGATGACGTCGTTGCCCTCCTCGCCGTCGAGCGTGTCTTGGCCCGCGCGGCCGCAGATCACGTCGTCGCGAGTCGTGCCGTTGAGCGAGTCGTCCGCGGCCGTGCCCGTGATGGTGCACTCCACTTTCGCCCCCGCGAGCATGCCGTGGGCGAAGGCAGGTCCGACCATCAGGCCAACGGTCGCGACGGAAACGAAGATCGATCGAAGTCGCATGGAGATCCCCTCCAGGAGTGGTTGTCGCCGCAGCCTACCGCATGGTGTCCGACCGTTTCGGGAGGTGTGCCCGTCTCCTATCATTGTCGTGCGCGCCGGTAGCTCAGGCGGACAGAGCGGCTGCCTTCTAAGCAGCGGGTCGGGGGTTCGAATCCCTCCCGGCGCACCGAGGTCCCGTGAGGGAAAGCTCCCCAGCTTCCGAGTGCCAGATCGCCGATCGCTTCGAGCGCGACATCGAAAGCGGCGATAAGGGGTTCCGCAGCTACGGCGTCGGGCGGATCGGCCGTCGTCGCGTCAGCCCCGTCCTCGCGGAACGACGCCGCAAAAAGCAAAACGTCGAGTCGTTCGAGGATCTCCTGGATCGAGCGGCTCGTTTCGGCGAGCTCTCGCTCCGCCTGGTCGCGCTGCCGTTCCGCGTCCATGGCGCGCTGTTTCCACTGAGAGGCGCTGAACCGGCCCCTTTTCGACGCCGGGGAGTGTTCGCTCGGGCTCATGAGCGCGATCACCCGCCGAGACCACTCCTCGCCGATCGCCCGACCCCGAAGACTCTGACGAAAGTCTCCGAACCCGGCTACCTCGGCAGATACCGTTCGCGGAGGCTAGCGACGTTCTTTCGAGGGAGCGCGCCCGCGCCGAGAAACTCCTCCAACGTGACCGAGGAGAACGTCGAGTCGTCGCGGAGGAGCGTCCGGTAGCGCTCGGTCGCCTCGGCATAGTCGACGTTCCCGCTCGGATGGACGACCACGTATCTCCCCCAGCCCCAGCGACGGCTCCGGTGCTGGAGCATCGACAGCAACAAGAGATGCTCGAGCCAGATCACAGCGAGACCGGAACGGCCCTTGACGGACTCCGCCGCTCCGCGGCGGAACGCCCGCGACCGCCGGGCGACCTCGAGATAGCGACCAACGTTCTCCGGCCGCGGCAGCTCGGGCTTCGCCCACTCGTGGTACCTCACGCCGACGCCGATCACACCGAGCGTTCCGTCGCCGAGATCGAGCTCGAACAACGCGTCGAACTGACGGAGGCTGTTCAGGAACTCGGGGTCCCACCAACCCGGCGAATGCGTGAACCGAACGCCCGAAACCACACCCGGCGCGTCGGGCCACCACGCATGGACCGCGCGGTCCGCCGACCGCAGGTCCGCCGCGAGGTCTCCGAAGAGGTTCACCGCCATCGAGGGAGACCACAGGAGATCGGCCCACCACCGCTGACGATCGAAGCTCTGTCTCGGCTCCTTCGTCGCGACGCGCACCCGTGCGACCTCGACGGCCGTCGGCGTGAGGAAGCTCGCACCGGTCTCCTCCGCGTACTCGAGGGGAAGGCGGCTTCCGAGCGGCCGCGAGGGTTTTCCCTCCTTCGGCACGATCGGTTGCGTTCCGGCCGGAAGTCCTCGGGCGTCGCGCCACCTCGACTGATGGAGACGCAGCCGCTGTCGGAACGCCGTCATCTCGGGGCGGCCCGGCACGCGGTCGTCGCGTTCGAGCGCGTACGCGGCGGAGAGCTCCGTTTCCCGCGGAGCGCTCAGTGGCACGTCGTCGAACCGGACTCCACACCGTTCGGCGCACCGTCGACGAAGCCGTCGACCGCAAGGAAGCGCCACGTGTATCCGGTCGCGCCGAGCTCCAGATCGAGGATGCCGAAGTCGTGGTTGTCCGCGAACGTCGACGGCGGAAGGCCGGGCGGGAACTTCCCGTGCGACTTGCCACCGGTGCCGGAGATGATCGTTCGCAGCCCGTTCACCGGCGCCTGGCGCTCGTAGATGTGTTTGTGCCCGGTGAGCCGGAGGTCGACGCCCTGGTCCCGGAGGATGTCGCCGAAGAACTTCAGGTTCGGCTTGTGCTCGTATTCCAGTTCGCACGTGTGCGTGTCCGCCACGAGATCGCTTCGGAGCCACTCTCGCTCGGCCGTGCAGTCGATCACGTCGCAGTTGTCGTCGAGCGCGACGACGTGCCATGAGCCGACGTTGTAGCTGTAGTACCCGTTCAGCACCTCACCCGGCATCGCGCTCTTGCCGGACTGTCCGAAATAGTCGCGATATCCC
The DNA here is from genome assembly GCA_045805285.1 of Actinomycetota bacterium. GTDB lineage: Bacteria > Actinomycetota > UBA4738 > UBA4738 > JBJMLN01 > JBJMLN01. The sequence continues at coordinate 23,451 of JBJMLN010000100.1, forward strand.
TGCGCACCCGCCGTCTCGTACTCGTGGTTCCCGGGCACCGGATACGAGATGCCGCCGAACGCTCCCCAGGTGAGGTCGTAGGAGCGCTGGAACTCCGCGAGCGCGCCGACGTCGTACTGCTCGTCGCCGAGCGGCAGCACGATCGAAGGATGGAGCTCCCCGAGAAGCGCCGCCGTCTGCTGCGCTGATGTCTGCGGACCGGAGGACCACGCGATGTCTCCGGCCGCTCCGACCGTGATGGAGGTCGTCGCGGCGCCTGACGTTCCTCCACCCAGGAGAAGCAGACAGGCGAACGCAGCGACCGGGATCCCGACGCCGCGCGCGGATATCCGTCCCATTCTCGACCTCCAGGGTTGCTCGAGAGGGGAAACGAGAAGCCTATCCGTTCAGAGCGTCAAAGACGTTCGGGCGCTCCCGGCGAACGGTCGATATCGGCGGCCAGGAGGTCGTCGACGTAGGGCTTCGCATGCGCGCGGACGGCGATCCAGCCCACGCGCTGGGCTCCGCGCCAGACATCCCAACCCGCTTGGGCCTTCTCGAAGCGGAAACCGCGGTAGGAGAAGGCTCTCCGCCGCGCTCCGCCCTCGGTCACGTCGGCGGATACGTGAGCCCGACCGCGCTCACCTTCGAGGCCCGCGGACGGTCCTCGAACGGGATATAGCGCGGCACGGTGGACGCCTTCCGGCACTTTGCACAGGTGAACATCGTCCACGTCGAGGGGATCCCCTGGCGGAGATCGCACTCCGGACACGCCAGGAACCGGACCTCGGTCCCGCACGTGAAGCAACGGAACTCCGTGGCCTCGTCGGCGACGAGCTGGGGCTCCCGGCAGCCGGGGCAGGTGGGGTAGGACATCCACTCCTCCTGTCGTCTCGCGGCCGCTGCTCCTTGAGGAACGGGCGCTGTCTGGGGAACGCGCCCCGCAGAAAGGGGTCGGGGGGTCCGCGCCCTGAAGCGGACCCCCCGGTGACGTCTCCTGGGAAAGGAGTCAGACCTCGGAGACGCCCAGTCCTTGATACGCGGAATCCTACGCGGTGTAAATACCCGGCGGGAGGGTCGCGACCTTCGGCCGTACGCGAGCCAAGCCGCACGCGGAGCGGGCCAGACCGTTCGCCCGATCGCGTGGCCCTTTCGGGCTGCTTCTCGCCTTTTCGAGCGCGTGTGACATCCTCGCCCCGATGGCCGAGGACGTCGGAGCGATCCGCAAGCGAGCCCGGCGGATCCGGGGCCGCGGACATCTCCGACGCCTCGGGCCCGGCCTCGTCACCGGCGCCTCGGACGACGACCCGTCGGGCATCGGAACCTACTCTCAGGTCGGCGCTGCCATGGGCTACGGCCTCCTGTGGACGGCGCTCGTCTCGCTCCCCCTCGCATCGGCGGTCCAGGAGACGGCCGCTCGACTCGGCTTCGTCAGCGGGAAAGGCCTCGCCTCACTGATCCGGATCCGGTTCCGCCGACCGGTGTTGTACGGGGCGGTGTTGCTCGTCGTCGCGGCGAACGTCTTCAACATCGGCGCTGACCTCGGCGCGATGGCCGCTTCGGCGCAGCTCGTGATGCCGGTGCCCTTTCCGATCCTGCTGGTCGGGTTCACGGCGATCGCGATCATCCTGGAGGTGTTCGTCAGCTACCACCGGTACGCGCGGATCCTCAGATGGCTCACGGTCTCGCTCGGCGCGTATCTCGTCGTCCTGTTCGTCGTCGACGTCGACTGGGCCGCCGTGCTTCGTGGAACGTTCCTGCCTTCGTTCGACGGCTCGCGCGCGGAGCTCGCCGCGCTGATCGCGATCTTCGGAACGACGATCTCTCCGTACCTGTTCTTCTGGCAGGCCTCCGAGGAGGTGGAGGAGGAAGCCGGACCGCCGCCCCCGATCACGAAAGAGCGGGTCCGCGCCATGCGGGTGGACGTCGTCGCCGGGATGAGCTCCGCCGTGCTCGTGATGTTCGCGATCATGGTTTCTTCCGCCGCGACGCTCGGCGCGCACGGCGTCACGACCGTGCAGACCGCCGATCAGGCGGCGCGAGCGCTCGAGCCGATCGCGGGGAGCGTCGCCGGGCTCCTGTTCGCGCTCGGCGTCGTCGGAACGGGATCGCTCGCCGTTCCCGTGCTCGCGGGGTCCACGGCGTACGCGATCTCCGAGACCGTCGGCTGGGACGAGGGCCTCAGCCGCAAGCTGCGGAAGGCGCCGGGGTTCTACGGGGTGATCGCAGGATCGATGGTGATCGGGCTCGTGCTCAACTTCGTCGGCCTCGATCCGATCCGGGCGCTGTACTTCTCCGCGATCTTGAACGGCCTCGCGGCGCCGCCGCTCATCCTGCTGATGTTGATCCTGTCGAACGACGAGAAGCTCCTCGGCAAGCACTGCGGCGGACGGCTCTCGAACGCGCTGCTCGCGATCGCGTTCGTGTTGATGACGGCCTTGCCGGTCGCGTATCTGCTCGCCTAGTTCCCGGTCACGCGCTGGTTCTCCGGCAGCCGCGGGTCGTGCGGAGTGTCCGGGTCCGGCTCGTGCCGCGCGTTGCTGTATGGCTTTCCGGCCTGCTCGGCGTACAGGCGGCCGAGCTCGTCGGCCTCGTCGTCGGTCAGGCCCGTGTCCTTGCGTTTGACCTGGAGCTCCTGCATCCGCGCTTCGTCCATGGCGTGTCCGTCGCCTCCTCGTCGTCCGGACGAACCCTACCCGTCGGAGGGCAACCGCGCGGCCAGACGATCGGCCGCAGCGGAGACCTCGGCAGCGTCGTCTCCTCGGAGGGTGACGTGGCCGAGCTTCCTCCCGGGCCGTGGCGCCTTTCCGTAGAGATGGAGATGCGCGCCGGGAACGTCGAGGACGGATTCCGGATCCGGCACCGCTCCGATCAGGTTGAGCATGACGCTCGCGCCTCGCGGCCCCGTCGCACCGAGCGGGAGCCCCGCGATCGCGCGGAGATGGTTCTCGAACTGGCTCGACTCGGCGCCCTCGATCGTCCAGTGCCCGGAGTTGTGCACGCGCGGCGCCATCTCGTTCGCGAGCAGCCTTCCGTCCACCTCGAAGAGCTCCACGGCCAGGAGGCCGACGTAGCCGAGCTCGTCGAGGATCCGCGACGCGATCGACTGCGCCTCCGACTGGAGCCGGTCCGAGACGTTCGGCGGCGGCGCGACGCTCCGCCGCAGGATGCCCTCGCGGTGGGTGTTCTCGACGAGCGGATAGAAGGCGTGGAACCCGTCGCGCGCGCCGACTGCGAGGATCGAGAGCTCGCGGTCGAACGGCACGAGCGACTCGAGGATCGACGGCGCGCCGCGAAGCTCCTTCTCCGCGCGCGTCACGTCGGAGGTCGTTCGGACGACGAACTGCCCGTGCCCGTCGTAGCCGAACCGGCGCGTCTTCGCGACGGCCGGAGCTCCGAGGCGCTCGAGGCCGCGCGCCATCTCCGTCTCCCCGTCGACGCGCTCGAACCTCGCTGCGGGGATGCCGAGCTTGGCGAAGAGCTCCTTCTCCCGGAGGCGGTCCTGCGCGCACTCCAGCGCATCGGGCTGCGGTCGCACGGGAGCGTGCTCGCTCAGCTTGCGAGCGGACTCCACCGGCACGTTCTCGAACTCGTAGGTGACGACGTCGAGGCCGTCGGCGAAGCGCTCCAGCGCGGCCGCGTCATCGTAGTCAGCCTGGACGTGCTCCCCGAGACCGCGAACCGGCGGATCTGCGGTCGGCTCCAGGAACCGGAACTCGAAGCCGAGCGGGATCCCTGCGAGGGCGAGCATCCGGCCGAGCTGGCCTCCTCCGAGGACGCCGACGCGCATCCGGTCAGGCGGAGGGGTCCGGCTGCGACAGGACGTTCGCCGTCTGCTCCTTGCGGAACCGCTCGAGCGCGTCGCGGATGTCGCTCCGAGAGCGCGCCACGATCGAGGCCGCGAGCAGGCCGGCGTTCACCGCACCGGCGCGCCCGATCGCGAGCGTTCCGACGGGAACACCCGCCGGCATCTGCACGATCGACAGCAGCGAGTCCATGCCGTTCAGCGCTTTGGATTCGACCGGAACCCCGAGAACCGGGAGCGTCGTCTTCGACGCCGTCATGCCGGGGAGATGCGCGGCGCCGCCCGCGCCCGCAACGATGACCTCGATGCCGCGGCTCTCCGCGGTCGAGGCGTACTCGAAGAGGAGGTCGGGCGTCCGGTGTGCGGAGACGACCCGGGTCTCGAACGCAACGCCGAGGGTCTCGAGCGTCTCCGCGGCGTGACGCATCGTCTCCCAGTCGGACTTCGAGCCCATGATGATGCCGACGAGCGGCGCTTCGGCCATGCGGTCCTCCTCCAGCTCGAAGCGAAGCCTACCCGGCGACCCGCGGTCAGGCCTGCGGGTTGGTGGCTCCCCGGCGGATGCGGTTACCGTGAGCCGTGACCATCGAGATTCCCTGCCCGAACTGCGGCCGCCGGCCGTTCACGGAGTTCACCTTCGGTGGCGAGCTCCGTCCCGTGGAGGCGTCCGATCCCGAGGAGGACTTCGAGCGGGTCTATCTGCCCTCGAACGCTCCGGGGATCCAGGAGGAGCGATGGTTCCACGCCTTCGGGTGCCGCCGCTGGCTCACCCTCCGACGCGACACCGTCACGAATCGCATCGATGGGCTCGTTTGAGTTCGAGGGGAAACCGGTTCCCTTCGAGGAGGGAGACACGGTCGCGTCCGCGCTGTTCCGCGCGGGCGTTCGAACCTTCTCCCGCTCGCTGAAGTACCACCGCCGCCGCGGCCTGTACTGCATGACGGGCGACTGCCCGAACTGCATCCTCACCGTCGACGGAGAGCCGGGCCTGCGCTCCTGCTCCACCGAGGCGCGCGAGGGCGCCGTCGTGGAGCGCGGCGAGGGGTGGCCCTCCACGGAGCGCGACGTGTTGAGCGTCGCCGATCACGCGCACCGGTTGTTACCGGTCGGCTTCTACTACAAGACGTTCACCAAGCCGCGGTTCGCGTGGCCGCTCGCCGAGAAGGTGATCCGCCGGACCACCGGGCTCGGAGACCTCGACGTCGACCGGCCGCCGCGGATCCCCGAGGTGCGTCATCTCGCTCCCGACGTGCTCGTCGTCGGTGGAGGCATCGCGGGGCTCGCGGCAGCCCGCACCGCGGCCGGGGACGGAAACGCGGTGCTGCTCTGCGACGAGGGCCGCATCGGAGAGAAGGTCGCCCCGGGTGCGGCTCTCGACCGGATCCGCGCGTTGGAGGCGGAGGTCCGCGCGTTGGAGGGCGTCACGGTGCTGGAGCGCTCCACGGCCGTCGGCCTGTACGACGGGCCGCTCGTCGCCGTCGCGACGGAGAAGGAACTGCTCCGCGTTCGTCCGGAGCGCGTCGTGCTCGCGACGGGCGCCGTGGAGAAGCATCCGGTCTTCGACGGCAACGACCTGCCGGGGATCTGGCTCGGTCGCGGAGCGGCTCGTCTCGCCGGCGTCCACGGAGTGCTGCCCGGGCGGCGCTGCCTCGTCGTCACGAACACCGAGGAGGGTGTCGAGCACGCCCGCACGCTCCTCGAGGCCGGAGCCAGCGTCGCCCTCGTCGCGCCGGAAGGGATCGCTGCTGACGCGCCGGAGGACGTCTACGTCGTCGGCGACGGAGCCGTGCTGCGGGCGCACGGCTCGAAGCACGTATCGCTCGTCGAGATCGACGTCGGCGACGGCACACGGAAAGTGAACTGCGACGCGCTCGTGCTTTCCCTCGGCCTGGAGCCGCGAGACGGCTTGCTCCGGATGTCGACCGAGCTCGACGCCGTCATCGCCGCGGGAGATGCAGCCGGCTTTGCGGGCCTCGAGGCTGCCGAACAGAGCGGAAATCGCGCCGGACGCGCTGAAACGCCGGAACGCGCGGCTAGTCTGAACGAGACTAGCTCTGAGGGTGTGCCAGCCGCCGGCTACGTGTGCCTCTGCGAGGACGTCGCCGTCTCCGATCTCGAGCAAGCGTGGCAGGAGGGGTGGCACTCCTCGGAGATCCTCAAGCGCTACACGACCGCGACGATGGGCCCGTGCCAGGGAGCG
>JBJMLN010000101.1:0-11916 GCA_045805285.1 Actinomycetota bacterium
GCGGTCGCGGCCGCGTTGGCGGCGGCCATCTGCTGGTTCATCTGCTTCATCCGCTCGGTCGCGTCACGCGCCTGCTGTCCCGGGTCCCAGGTCTTGTCGATCTCCTTGGCCTGTTGGGACAGCTTGTGTACGTCTTTGAAGAACCCCATCAGGCGCGGCCCATGTACAGAGCGTTGAAGCGCTTCGCGACGGCCGGGTTCGCCTTGATGCGAACGTTCCAGCCGTCCACGGCGGCCTGCCAGCTCTCGCCCGAGATGCCCTTCGTCGCCGCGATCGCGGGCGCCTGAGACTGGTCGTAGTTCACGGCCGCGAGCCCCTTGGAGACGTCGGCGAACTGCTCGAGGCTCACGCCCGAGATCGGCTCGTAGTCCGGACCGGTCGCGCCGGCGGCCTCCTGCTGGGACGCCTGCTGAGCGGCCGCCGCCTGCTGCGCCTGCATCTGCTGGGCGTTCGCCTGCATCTGCTGCGCCTGCTCGATCATCTCCGGCGCAGCCGCAACCGTTTGCTTCATGTCCTTGATCTGCTTGAAAAAGCCCATGCGGTCTCTCCTCCTCGCACGATGCGTCGGAGCGGGTCTCCGGCGCGAGCAGTATCTCCCCGGTACCCGATCACGACAAGACGGCGGGCGGCCCGTTCCCGTCGGCCTTCCGTCCTCGGTCGGACCCCGCCGGCGTCGATCAGCGAGCCGTCTCGTCGAGCGGGATCGCTCCCGACACCGTCGTTCCCGACCCGACGGCACTGCTCACGCGGAGCGTCCCACTGAGCGATGCGAGGCGGTCGGCGATCCCTTGGAGTCCGGTTCCATAGCCGGTCGACTCCGGGTCGAATCCTCCGCCGTCGTCCCGGACCTCGAACGTCAGGGTGTTGCCGTTCTCGCCGAGCCGCACGTCCGCACGCGTCGCGTTCGCGTACTTGGCGACGTTCTGGAGCGCCTCCAGGACGGAGAAGTAGACGGCCGCCTCGACGGACTGGGCGTACCGGCCGACGCCGTCGGGAACGACCTCCACCGGGATCGTCGCCTTTCGCGCCTGCGACTCCACGGCCGCGGCGAGGCCCTGGTCGGCGAGGAGCGGCGGATAGATCCCTCGCGCGAGGTCGCGGAGGTCCTCGAGCGCCTGCTGCGTCTCGGACTCCATCTGGGCGAGCATCTCGCCCGCCTTGCCAGGATCGCGCTCCGTGAGGGTTCGCGCGAGCCGCGCCTTGACCGCGAGCGCGACGAGCTGCTGCTGCGCGCCGTCGTGGATGTTGCGTTCGAGCTTGCGGCGCTCCTCGTCCTGCGCCGCGACGAGACGCTGCCGGGACGCCCGGAGGTCTTCGATCAGCCGGACGTTCCGAAGCAGCAAACCCGCCTGCGACGCGAGGCCGCCGATGAGCTTCTCCTTCGCGGGATCCAGCGGATCGTTCGCCGGCATCGCGACCGAGAGGGCGCCGAGGAGCTCTCCTTGGTGACGAACCTCCGTGCGGTGATCGTCGGGGCGGTCGACGTCCGCATCGGAGGGCCACATCGCGACCGGACGCAGCTCATCGCCCACGGAGAGCCACACGCGCGCGCGATCGGCTCCCACTCCCTCCGCGAGGACGCGCGCCATCCGAGGAAGCACGTCGTCCGCTGCGTAGGTCTCCGACAGCCGGTCGCCGAACTCCGAGAGGACCTCGTAGGGCGTCGCTCGCTTCCCGTAGACGACGCGGTCGGCGAAGCGGCGCGCGCGCGCGAGCAGCGGCTGGAACAGGATCGCCACGACCACGGCTGCCGCGAACGACAGCGCGGAGTTGTTCGACGACTGCACGAGCGCGCCGACACCTCCGACGATGAGGGCGTAGACGAGGACGAACGCCGCGGCGAGCACGGCGACGATCAAGGCCTTGCGGATCACGACGTCGATGTCGTAGAGCCGGTACTTCAGGATCGCGATGCCGATCGAGACGGGGATCGCGGCGTAGAAGCCGAGCGCGATCGCGCTGACGATGAGATCCGGGCCGCGCGGAGGGCTGAACGCGAAGCTGATCACCAGTGTGATGAGCCACACGGTGAGGAACGCCGCGCCGCCGATCGCGATCCACCGGATCTGGTGGCGCTCCTCCGCGTCGGCGCTGCGGGTGCGGACCACGATCGACGCGATGGCGAGGATGGCGCTCGCGGCCATCAGGAGGAGGCCGATCAAGCCGAGGACGGCCAGCTGGTCGTTCGCGATCGGGTTCCCGCTCACCGAGGGGTCGAACAGGAACCCCACGCTCGTGAGGACCATCGCGGTCGTTCCGAGTCGCGAGACCCAGCGCCATCGCCGCGACGGCAGATGGCCGTCGGGCAGCCGCAGCGGGAGATGGATCGCCATCAGCCCGAACGGCACGACCCAGCTCCAGCTCGTCGCCCAGGAGAGCGTCGTTCCCGGCCGCGTCGGAGGACTGACGCCGAGGCCCCACAGGGCGCCGATCGCGAGCATCAGCCAGCCGCAGCTGTTCCGCGGTTGCTTGAGCGCGACGATCAGTCCGACGATCGAGAACGCCGCCGCCGGCGCAAGTAGCGTGAACTGTCCTGCGATGACGCGGCCCGGGAACGATCCGTTCGCGAGATCGACGAGCAGGAGCGCCGACCCGACGGCGACCCACGCGGCGCTCGCGAGGAAGATCGTCCACGCGAGCCACCGGTAGGTCCGCCGCGGCGTCTCCTCCTCGGCGGTGGTCATCGAGGTTTCCATCAGTCTCGAGCGCGAGCGTAGGACCTGCCGAGCGGCCGCGCGAGCGAGCGAACACCACAGATGCAGAGGTGGGAACCACGCGGGATGGTGCGTGCCTACGCCTTCTCTGCCTCGCCTGCCTGAAACGTGCCTACCCGGTTCGAGGGAACTTTCGGCACGGCGGTGCGGCCTTCGGTTGCGCGCCAACGTATCCGGGTAGTAGAACTGCCGTCCCATGACTCGATACCTCTGTGGTCACCCCAGCCACGGAGCGCCCGACGCTCCCGGACCCGTCGACGTCACGCCGCAGGTGCGCCTCGAGCGGCAGTTCCCGCCTCGGGCGCTCGTCTGCCTCGCCTTCACCGAAGACGTCCTGGGCAGCGTGCGAGCGCTACGCGAGGAAGATCCGGTCGAACGAACGCGCTCCGTCCTCCGCGTCTTGACCGGCGATCCGAGCCCGCACGACGGCCCGGTGGTTCTTGTCGCCGACGCGAGGGTGGAGCGAGCGCCGGGGATGTACCAGATCGACGACGTGCGGACCGCCGAACCGATCGTCGGGGAACTCCTCGCGCGATACGTCGACCCCGAGCCCGAAGCGGCGCGCGCGACCGACGAGGTCGTCGTCCTCGGTGAGCCCGCACCGTACGAGACCTATGGAACGTCGACCGAGCGCGTCGGCACCGCCACGCCGATCGAGCAGGAGACGCGGACGCTCCCACAGGGAGTCTTCTCCGTGATCGAGCTCGCGCAGCGGCTCGCCGCGGCGAGCACCGACGAGGTGTCCCTCGTCGAGGCGATCCGGCGAACCGCTCCGTACGCGGCGCCGATGGACCTGGCCGCAGGTCCGTGGCGCGTGATCGTCGAGTGCCCGGACGTTCCGGCGGACGACATCGCGCACCTCGTGTTGTTCACGGGAACGGGAGAGCACGAGCCGCCGATCGTCTACGGAACGCTTCCCAGTACGCGCGACGCGATGGTGGAGGAGGACGCGGCGACGGACCTCGATCCCGCGCGCCAGGCTGCGCGTGCGGAGCGGCGCCTTCTTTACGTGCTCCTGGGTACCGCGGCGACCACGATCGGGCTCGCGCTCGTGGGCTGGCTCTCCGGAGCGTTGAGCTTCCTCATCCGCGACGCTGCGTTCTGGCTCGGGCTTTCGATCGTCCTGCTCGCGGCGTCGCTCGTCGTCGGCGGATGGGGACTGCTCCAGCCGACGACCGTTCGCGGAAACCTCGACGACGTCTACGACGTGCGCGCCGTGTACCAGCGACGTCTGGAGCTCCAGTGGTGGACGACGGCGAGCACGGGCGGACTCGCGGTGGCAGCGCTCCTCGTGGTTCTGCTCGCCGGGCTGATCGCGAGCTCCGCGACGCCGCCTCCGGCGCCCACGCCGAGGATCTCCTTCTCGACCGCGGGGAGCCCGACGATCGCCCACGTCGCCTTCACGGCACGCAACGTCGGCCGAAGCGATCACGTGATCGTCGATGCGCGGACGTTCGCCTCCGGGAACGACCGTCACGGCGTCGCGATCGGCCGCGTGACCACGACGGGATCGTCCTCCGGTCTCGCCCGCGTCGACGACTCGCTCGCCGTCAACGGCGATGCCGCCTTCCTCGCGGTCCGCGTGTGGTTCGCGGGACATCACGTCCCGGTCTGTAACCCTGCCGCCGCATCCGGCAGCGGGTGCACGATCGTGACGGTCCCGCAGAGGGGAACTGCGAGTGCCGCGGTGACGCTCGGCGCAACCGCGACGAATGCGACGACGGTCACCACGCCGGGGACGACGACGTCTCCTGCAGCGACGGCGCCGTCGACCGGCGCGAGTCCCTCGGCCGGAGCAACGACGCCCTCGACAACGGCGTCCGCCGCGACGCAGGCGCCGGCGTCGTTCTCTCCGCCGGCCGGCGTGGCCCCGACGCCCTAGCGCATCAGCCCAGACGGGCGGCGATCCCGCGGAGGTCTCCGGCGTCGTCGCACCACGTCTCCACGTCGTCGAATCCGGATCCGAGAAGGACGGGCCGCAGGACCTCATCCTGAGAGCCGCCGATCTCGGTCAGAAGCGAGCCGCCCCGCTTCAGGATCCGCGCCGCGGAGGCGACGACCCGTCGCAAGACGAGCAACCCGTCTTCACCGCCGTCGAGGGCGCGGATCGGCTCGTACCGCACGACGTCGGACGGCAGCAGCCGGAGCTCCGGCGTCGGAACGTACGGGGCGACGGAGGTAACGCCGTCGAACGAGTTCGGACGCAAGGCGTCGCCGAGGTCCATGCGGATCGCGTGGACGCCGTTCTTCCGCGCGCACGCGACGGCCCCGGGATCGATGTCGCCCGCGACCACCCGGGCCGAGGTCCGCATCTCGCCGACGGCGAGAGCGATCGCTCCGCAACCCGTACACAGATCGGCCAAACGCCCACCTTCGGGAAGGAGCGAGGCGGCGCGTCGCGCGAGCTCCTCACTCTGGGGTCGCGGAACGTAGACGCCGCGATCCACTCGGAGCGAGCTTCCGCAGAACCGCATCGTTCCGGTGATCCAGGCGAGCGGCTCTCCGGACTCGCGGCGGCGGATCGACTCCGCAAGCGTGGCGTCGTCGGGAGCCGCCCGGACGAGTTCGCGTGCCTCCTCTTCGGGCGCGACGCATCCCGCGGCGGCGAGTCGTCTCGCGACGTCGTCGAGCACGCGAGGAACCTCGAGGCTCACGGGCGCAGGTTCCCGTTCCGTCGCCGTCGGACCCGTCACGCTCCGCACTGTAGCTCCCGCCCCGGAGGCGTTCCCGGATGCCTACACTTCCCCGATGTCCGAGATCGATCGCACCGAGATCGACGGCGTTCCCGCGACGCCCGACGAGCTCGAGCGCGTGACCTCCGCGTACGGCCACTTCACCGCGATGCAGGTCCGCGGCGGAGCGACGCGCGGGCTGGAGCTCCACCTTCGCCGGCTCGCGGAAAGCAACCGCGAGCGGTTCGACGCCGGACTGGATCCCGAGCGGATCCGCCGGCTCGTCAGTCAAGCCCTCGCCGGAACGGAGGACGCAGCCGCTCGCGTGTACCTCTACGCAGGCTCACCGGAGCCGCACGTGGTCGTGACGGTGCGGCCGCCCGGTGAGCTTTCCTCGCCGCAACGTCTGCGCTCCGTCAGGTATCAGCGGCCGGACGCGCACGTGAAGCACGTCGCGACACAGCAGGGCAGATGCCGGGATGAAGTCCAGCGCCAGGGCTACGACGATGCGCTGCTGACCTCGGACGAGGGCGTCGTCTCCGAGACGTCGATCGCCAACATCGGCTTCTTCGACGGAGCGGACGTCGTGTGGCCGGACGCTCCGCTGCTGCGAGGGGTCACGATGCAGCTGCTCGAGGAACGCCTTCCGGCTGCCGGCGTCGGAGTCCGCCGCAGCCGCATCCGCGTCGACGACATCGCAGGGCTCGATGGGGCGTTCCTCTCCAACGCGCGAGGGATCGCGTCGGTCAGCGCCGTCGACGATACGGAGCTTCCCGATGCGGCGGGACCGATGAAGCTCCTCTTGGAGGTCTACGACTCCGTGCCGTGGGACCCGATCTGAGGTTCGTGCATGCCAGTCCCGCCGCGATGCCGCTTACCGATAGACGATCCGGTGGAGCACCGGCCGGGCGAGGAAGACGAGCGCCCACACGTACACGGCCGCCTGCGGCGCCACGACGGCGACCGGGATCGATAGCAGGAAGATCACGGACGGATACAGCGCTCGGATCGTGTAATACCTTCGGAGCCGCTGATCGGTGCCCTCGAGCAGACCCCTCCGGCCCGCGTAGATCCAGAGCACGCCGAGGAGCGTTCCGACGACTGCCATGTTGGACGCGTACAGCACGATCGACGCGGTTCCGAAATACCGATTCAGCATCGCTGAGGGGAACGGAATGAACGCGACAGCCATCAAGAACAGCAGATTGATCACCAACGCGCCGCCTTCGAAATGCGTCATGTACCGCACCTGGCGATGGTGTCCGAGCCAGTAGATCCCGACGACGAGGAAGCTGATCACATAGCTCGCGAGCGCATCGCCGATCCCGACGAGGGCATGGGCGAACGTGGCAGACGTCGTTTCCGGCGGCACGCGGATCCCGACGACGAGGAGTGTCATCGCGATGGCGAAGACGGCGTCGTTGAAGAGCGCGACCGCCTGCGAGTCGCGGTGGTACTCGACGGGGTTCCGAACCTCCGCTGGCGCCGGCTGTCCAGGCTCGGCGGAGCTCCCTCGCGACGTGGCGGTCCTCCTCGGACGACAGTGGCGATCCGGGCCAGATTCTGTCACCGACCGTCGGATCCGGCCCCGAAGCAACATCGCCGAAGGGCTCCGCGGACCGTCGATGTGCCACGATGCCGGGCCGATGTCCGCTCCACCGCGATACACCTCCGAGATCACGCCCGCCGGCCGAATCGCCGGCTACACGAGCGCGGCGTGCCTTGTCGTGACTGGCGCCGGATACCTCCTCTTTTCCGTCGACGAGATCACCTGCAGTCCCCTGTATCTGCCGTGCGCCCGGTACGCGCCGGGAGGCATCATCATCGCCATCGGCGCAGCCTTCATGCTGTTCTTCGGCGTCGTGATCGGCGTTCTCGTCCGACGCCGAGCGGTCTCCGAGGCCGGCACGTCCGGCTACACAGTGCTGCTGTCATTCCTGTTCGTCGCGGGTGTCCTCGGGGTCGTCGCACGCATCCCCACGTACACCTGTCCAGCCGGCACGCACGTGGACCCCCTGGCCGCGCTGTGCATCAACGACCGGACGAGGTTCGACGCCACCAGCTGGTTGTTGCTGAAGTGGGCGGGCGCAATCGCCGCCGGAGTCATCGCCGCGACGATCATCTGGCGTCCGAGATGGATCCGCGTGACGGCTCCGATCGCGGCGGCCTCGTGGTTCGCCGGGCTCGGATGGCTCCTCATCGAGACCGTCGGCCGGAACGTGAAGCCCTGACCGCGGCTCGACGATGGCAGCGCCGCCGCACCCTGGAGCGGCTGGTGCAGCTACTGCCCTGCACTACGGGTTCGGCGCGCCTGGATTTCCGCGATCACGTCCGGCCACCGGCGCCAATCGAACACGAGCGTGCTGGAGCGGATCAGCCCGTCCTCGAAGGTCAGGAACTCCGCCGACAGGACGGCGCCCGCAGGCGTGCTCGTCACGAACTCGTAGAGGACGGCGGCGCCGCCTCCGTCGACCACTACCTTGCGGATCTCGTTGTGGTCGAGGATCGGCGCGAGGTTGCGGAAGCCCCGCACGAACGCCTCCCGGCCGCGCGCCTCCGTCGCCACCGTGCCGCCGAAAGTCGCTTCGGGATGAACGAGCTCCGCGACGCGATCGAGCCGGCGCTCGCCGACGGCTCGGACGTACTCGGACACGAGGTCGCGCACGGACTCCCTCAACCGATCCTCCTCGAACGTATGGTTCCCATGGTCCGGTTTCTCAAGCGGGACGGCCGGGAGGAGCCATGGAGATCACGCCGGGCATCCATCGCATCGGAGACGAAGGCCTCGTCAACTCCTATCTGGTCGAGGACTCCGGCGAGATCACGATCGTCGATGCGGGGCTCGCCGGCCTGTACCGCGAGCTTCCGCGCGAGCTCGCGCCGATGGGACGCTCGATCGAGGACATCCGGGCGCTGGTCCTGACGCACGGACACAGCGACCACATCGGATACGCGGAGCGGCTGCGAACGGAACGCGGCGTTCCCGTCTCCGTCCACCAGGACGACGCGGCGCTCGCCCGGGGCGAGGTGAAGAACCCGGCGAAGGGAACCGGCAAGACGAAGCTCGGGCCGTTCGCCGGATTCATCTGGTACTCGCTCCTCCGCGGCGGGATCCGGACCAAGCACGTCGGAGCTGTCTCCACGTTCGGCGACGGCGCGACACTCGACGTTCCGGGAGCGCCCCGTGTGATCCTCACGCCGGGTCACACGCCGGGGAGCGCTGTCCTGCAGTTCTCCGAACTGGATGCGCTCCTCGTCGGCGACGCGTTCGCGACCTACGCCGTGACAACCGGGAAGCACGGCCCTCGTCTGGCTCCGTTCACGGCCGACGCGCGCGAGGCGGTGGAGTCGCTGAGGCGGATCGAGGCTCTCGAGGCGTCGATCCTATTGCCGGGTCACGGAGAACCTTTCACGGGGTCTCCGGCGGAGGCGGCGAAGCTCGTCCGCGAGAGCGTCTAGGCCTAGGCCGACTCCAGCTCCGCCTCAACCGCCTCCACGTCGCCCTCCTCCGTGTGCACGTACTTGGCGCCGCGCAGCCACGACGCCGCCGCGGCGATCAGGCACATGACGGCGGAGGCGCCGAACGCGATACGCAGGCCGGTGATGAACGGGCCGGAGATGAGGCTCGGGAAGAACGTCTTTCCGGTGATGAACGCAGCCTGCGAGGCCGGGATCGAGTGGAGCGTCGGCCCGAGGAGCGTCCGCATCGGGTTGTAGCCGAGGAACGCCGCGAAGAGGCTCCCGACCGGCGGAAGCTTCGCGACACCGCTCGCGATCTGATCGGGCACCGCGTGCGCGACGAGGTCCGCACGCATCACCGTCGGAAGCGTCGCGGCGAGCCCGACGATCATGAGCGTGAAGAACACGCCGATCGAGAGCAGCATCCCACTGTTCTGGAACGTCGCGCGCATGCCGGACGCCATCCCCCGCTCCGTCGCGGGAACGCTGTTCATGATCGCGGTCGTGTTCGGCGCCGCGAAGAGCCCGAATCCGATGCCGTTCGACAGCAGGAGCGCCGCGAAGACCGGATAGTCGAAGTTCGCCGGCAGGAGCGTCAGCAGCCCGAACGTCAGCGCGGCGAGGAGCATCCCGCTCGTGGCGAACGGCCGTGCCCCGTACCGGTCGGAGAGCCAGCCTGACACGGGTCCGGAGATGAAGAACCCGAGCGTCACCGGGATCATGTACAGCCCGGCCCACAGCGGTGTGGAGACGAAGCTGTATCCGTGCAGCGGAAGCCAGATGCCCTGCAGCCAGATCACGAGCATGAACTGGAGTCCGCCGCGGCCCATCGAGGCGAGGAGCCCGGCGATGTTCCCGGCCGTGAACGCGCGGATACGGAACAGTCGCAGGTCGAACAAAGGATCCGTCACGTTCCGCTCGATGACGACGAACCCGACGAGCAGCGCGATGCCACCGAGGATCAGCGAGAGAACCAGCGGGCTCGTCCATCCCATCGTGTGGCCGCCGGCGGGCTGGAGCCCGTACGTGATGCCGACGAGCACCATGATGAGGCCGACGGCGAACGTCAGGTTTCCCCACCAGTCGATGCGGGCCTTCACGCGACGGCCCGTGTCGTGGAGCTTCGTGTACGCCCACACCGTGCCGAACAGGCCGAAGGGAACGTTCACCCAGAACACGAGCCGCCAGTGCACGTCGGCGAGGATGCCGCCGACGATCAGCCCGACGAACGAACCGACGAGCCCCGCGATGAGGTTCACGCCCATCGCCATCCCGCGCTGATGGACGGGGAACGCGTCGGTCAGGATCGCCGTGGAGTTCGCGAACAGCAGCGCGCCTCCGATGCCCTGGACGATGCGGAACACGATCAGCTCCGTTGCACCGGCCGGCCCCGTGCTCCACGTGAGCGAGAGCAGGATCGATCCGATCGTGAAGATGAGGAAGCCGAGGTTGTACATGCGTACGCGGCCGAACATGTCTCCGATGCGGCCGAACGTCACGACCAGCACCGCGGTGACGACCAAATACCCCATCAGGATCCAGAGCAGGTACCCGATGTTGCCCGGCGCGAGCGGGTTCAGGTTGATGCCGCGGAAGATCGCCGGCAGCGAGATGATCACGATCGAGGAGTCGAGCGTCGCCATGAACACGCCGAGCGTCGTGTTCGAGAGCACCGTCCAGCGGTAGCGGTCGAATCCTCTCCCGGGAGCTTCGCCTTCGATCGTCGAAACCGTCGCAACGGCTACGAACCCTTGCCTTCCGAAGGGATGCCGAAACGCGTCACCGGCCGGCTTCCTCCACGTCGCGGCCGTCGCGTGACAGCGCTCGCTCCAGCGCACGGAGCCCGGTCAGCAGCTGCTCGGATTCCTCCGCGGAGAGCTTCTTCACGAGCGAGCGGAGCATCTCCTGATAGGAGGCACGCCAGCGGTCGGTCCGAGCGGTTCCCTCTTTCGTCAGGAACAGCCGCACGAGCCGCTGATCGGCGGCGTCCGCTTCGCGGCGGAGGACGCCCTCCTCCACGAGCGCGCCGGCGATCATCGAAACCTGGCTCTTCGCCATCCGCGTCCGTCGCGCGAGCTCGTTCACGGTGATCCCGGGGTCGAGGAGGACCTCCTTCACCACCGGCAGCCGCCGGGAGAAGCGCGGGAAGCCCTCCGCCTCTCCCTTGCGGGCGACCTGCTCGCGGAGCTCTCGGGCGACGTCCCGGAGGAGGTCGGCGATCTCCTCGTTCGTTCCGGTTCTGGTGGATGGTGTCGCCATCTCGTGCCTCAAGGCCGTTCTCGACAGAACGTTCTAACGAGAACAAGGTTACTCCGGCGGCAGCGGAACGACCACCGCCCGGCCATGCTCTCGGGCATCGCGGAGAGCCGGTGGTGGTCCGCGCTGAACACCGGGTGGGCATAGGCTCGTCTCCGAGCATGGGAGGTCGTCGCAGGCTCGCCCTGGAGATCACGCTCCTCGGAGTCGCCTTCGCCTGCATCTGGGCCTTCCTCTACGTCGCACCGGCTCCGCAAAGTTGTCCGTCGATCTCGTGTCCAGGCTTCGACAGCGGGGCCGTCCGTTTCCTTGGCTCGGATCGGTACACGTTCTCCGAGCTGCTGGGATCGGAACTGCGCTCGTGACCGGCGCGGCCGGCCTTGCATGGGGCGTCCTGCGATGGAAGATCGACTCAGCGCCGCGTTCACCGCGTTCGCCGTTGCCGTCGCTCTCGCGGCCTGGATCCCGAACCGGGTGGTCGGCCCCGCGCCCTCCGTCGTCTGTTCGACACCCGGCGCCGACGGCCCGGTTTTCGGCAGATGCGAAACGGGGCCACACCGACGGATCCGCGGATCGGCGACCGGCTCCTGCTTGGGCTCTCGGGGCTGGTCGCTGTTGGGGATCGCCGTCGGCGCGGAGCCTCGCGTTCACCGTCGACCGCCTAGGGCTCGCTACCGCCCTGGGAACCGCGGTACTAGTGTGAGGATTCCGTTCCCGAAGGAGGAGCAGCCATGGACAAGGTCGTGCACTTCGAGATCCCCGTCGATGACCGGTCGCGGGCGAAGGAGTTCTACTCGTCGGTCTTCGACTGGGAC
>JBJMLN010000102.1:0-5617 GCA_045805285.1 Actinomycetota bacterium
ACCGGATCGGCTTCGTGTTCCAGGCGTTCAACCTCGTGCCGACGCTCAACGGCCGGGAGAACGTCACGCTTCCGCTCGACATCGCCGGCCGCAAGCCCGACGAGAAGTGGCTCCGAACGATCGTCGACACGCTCGGCATCGAGCATCGGATGGACCACCGGCCGAGCGAGCTCTCCGGCGGCGAGCAGCAGCGGATCGCGGCGGCCCGGGCGCTGGTCGGTCGCCCGGAGATCATCTTCGCCGACGAACCCACGGGGAACCTCGATTCCAAGTCGGGCCGCGAGCTGCTCGGATTCATGCGCTCTGCCGTGAGCGATCTGCAGCAGACGATCGTGATGGTCACCCACGACCCGAACGCTGCGGCGTACGCCGATCGCGTCGTGTTCCTCGCCGACGGACACGTCGTCGACTCGATGGAGGATCCGACCGCGGAGCGCATCATCGACTCGATGAAGTCGCTCGGCGACTGACCAGGCGGAGCGGCGAAATGTGGCGCGCGACGCTCAAGGGATTGCTGGCGCACAAGCTCCGGCTCGGGCTGACCGCTCTCGCCATCGTTCTCGGAGTCGGCTTCGTCTCCGGGACGTACATCCTCACCGACACGATGGCGCACGCCTTCGACTCGCTGTTCGAGCAGACGACGAAGGGCGTCGCGGTCGAGGTGACGAAGATCCCGAAGTTCAACGGCAACGTCACGGGGGAGGCCCAGTTCGGCGCCACCACTCGCGTTCCGGCATCGCTGTTGCCAACGGTCGCGAAGGTGCCCGGCGTGCGGACCGCGGTCGGAAGCATCTCCGGGTACGCCCAGGTCGTCACCTCCGACGGAACCGTCGCGGAGACGCAGGGCGCGCCGACACTCGGCGTGAACTGGATCGACGACCCGGGACTCTCCTCCCTGACGCTCGATCGAGGTGCGCCGCCTGCGAAGGACGGAGAGATCGCGATCGACGCGGGCACCGCGCAGAAGTACGGCATCCACGTCGGCGACAAGGTGTCGATCCTCCTCCAGGCCGAACCGAAGGACGAGCACGTCAGCGGCATCTTCAAGTTCGGGTCCAGCAACAATCTCCTCGGCGCCTCGCTCGTGGCGTTCGACTCCGCGTCGGCGCAGAAGCTGCTCGGCGAGAGGGGAAAGTTCGACGCGATCGAGGTCGCCGCCGCGCAGGGGAGCACGCCGCCGGAGCTCCGCACGCGCATTGGCGACGCGCTCCCTCAGGGTTATCAGGCGAAGACCGGCGCCGAGGCCGCGGCGGAGGGCGCGAGCGAGGTGAAGAAGGCGCTCGGCTTCCTGAACGTCGCCTTCTTGGTCTTCGCGTTCATCTCGCTGTTCGTCGGGGCGTTCATCATCTACAACACGTTCTCGATCCTCGTGGCGCAGCGAACGCGCGAGCTCGCACTGCTGCGCACGCTCGGGGCGACCCCGAACCAGGTGCGGGTCTCGGTGATGGCGGAGGCCGTCGTCGTCGGAGTCGTCGCCTCCGGGATCGGCCTCGCGTTCGGCCTCGTGATCGCGGGCGGCCTCCAGGGTCTGATGAAGGCTGTCGGGTTCGAGCTGCCGACCTCCACGACGCAGGTCCTTCCGAGGACGGTGATCGTCTCGCTCGTGATCGGCATCCTCACGACGTGGGTCGCCGCGGTCCTGCCGTCGATCCGCGCGTCGCGGGTGCCGCCGATCGCCGCGCTCCGCGACCCCGCGCCGAGCGCCTATCGGTTCAGCACGCTTCGGACGCTGGCGGGTGCGGCCGTCACGGCGCTGGGGGGCGTCGCGCTCCTCGCCGGCTTGTTCGGAGGCGTGAGCAACGGTGTGCTCCTCGTCGGTCTCGGCGCCGCCGTCGTCTTCCTCGGCGTCGCGGTGCTCTCCCCGCTCGCCGCGCGGCCGATCTCGAGCGTCCTCGGCGCCCCGCTCGTGCGGATCTCGAAGATCTCCGGGAAGCTCGGGCGGGAGAACGCGAAGCGCAACCCGAAGCGGACGGCCTCCACGGCGGCCGCGCTCATGATCGGGCTCGCGCTCGTGACGCTCTTCACCGTCTTCGCGTCGTCGCTCAAGGCGTCGGCGAACGCGGCCGTGGAACGCTCCCTCAAGGCCGATTACATCGTGAACACCCCGACGTTCAGCGGCTTCAGCCGGGACGTCGCGCGGAGGTTCCGGCGTTCGGAGAAGTTCGGATCGGTCGCGGAGTTCCGTCAGGGAGCGTTCGGGCTCGACGGGCGCGCGCAATCGATCGAGGGCGTCGACGTCGAGGATGTCCTCCAGGTCTCCGAGATCCCGATGGTGGCGGGCACGAAGACGCTCGGAAACAACGACCTTCTCGTTCAGAAGGCGACCGCGGAGTCGAACGGCTGGAGCGTCGGAGACCCGGTGCGCGTCAAGTTCGCGAAGGCCGGCGCGAAGATGCTCACGATCACCGGCATCTTCGATCAGAACTACGTGCTCGGGAACTTCCTGATCTCCACGGACACCTTCGACCGCAACTTCACCGACCACCTCGACTACTTCGTGCTCGCGAAGCTCGCCCCCGGCGTGACGGCCGATCAGGGAGACACCGCGGTCAAGTCGATCTCCAAGGACTTCCCGAACGTGCGCATCCAGGACCAGGTGCAGTTCCGGGAGAATCAGTCGAAGCAGATCGATCAGCTGCTCGTGCTGTTCACCGCGCTCCTCGGCCTCGCGATCCTGATCGCGCTCGTCGGCATCGTGAACACGCTCGCGCTCTCGATCTTCGAGCGGACGCGGGAGATCGGGCTGCTCCGCGCGGTCGGCATGAGCCGCCGGCAGGTGCGCTCCATGATCCGGTGGGAGGCGGTGATCATCGCGGTGTTCGGAGCGCTCCTCGGTACGGTCGTCGGCTTCCTGTTCGGATGGGCGCTCGTGCGTGCACTGCACGATCAGGGCGTGACGACGCTCGCCGTTCCCGGCGGGCGGCTCGTGATCGACGTCGTCCTCGCCGGCGTCGCCGGCGTGTTGGCCGCGGTCCTTCCGGCTCGGCGCGCGGCACGGCTCGACGTCCTCGACGCGATCCGGACGGAGTGACGCGGCGCGGGAGTAGGCTTCCCGAATCATGACCGTCCAGACCGGAACGCTCGAGCGCGTCTACGTGCGCCCGCCGAACACCGAGGCGCTGTCGTCCTGGCGGGCCTACGGCTGGCATCGGGAGCCCGATCCCGACGCCATCGCGACCGAGCACTCGGCGTTCCGCGAGGCGCTGGCCGCCGCCGGAGCGGAGGTCATCTGCAGCGACACCGCCGTCGACGGAGATCCCGATGCGGTCTACGCCTACGATCCGGTCCTGATGACGCCGGCGGGAGCGATCCCGCTCCGCCCCGGAAAGGAAGGACGCCGCTCCGAGCCGCACGCAGAGCTGACCGACCTCGAGCGCGCGGCCGTCCCGGTGCTGAAGGGCATCCGGCCTCCCGGAACGGCCGAGGGCGGCGACATGTTCTTCCTCGACGAGGGAACGCTCGCGGTCGGCCGCGGCTACCGAACGAACGACGCCGGTATCGACCAGCTGCGGGCGCTCCTCCCCGACGTCGAGGTGCTCGCGTTCGACCTTCCGCATCTGAACGGGCCGGCGGAGTGTCTGCATCTGATGTCGTTCATCAGCCCGCTCGACACCGACCTCGCGGTCGGGTACGCGCCGCTGATGCCCGTCCGGCTCATGGAGACGCTCGCCGATCGCGGCATCGAGCTCGTGGAGGTTCCGGAAGAGGAGTTCGACACGATGGGACCGAACGTCCTCGCGCTCGGCGGCCGTCGCGCCCTCGCCCTGGAGGGCAACCCCGAGACGAAGCGCCGGATGGAGGCCGCGGGCGTCGACGTCCGGACCTATCGCGGCGAGGAGGTCTCTCGCAACGGCGACGGCGGCCCCACGTGTCTGACGCTGCCTCTCGTTCGAGGTTGAGCTCCGAAGCGTTCTCGGCGACGGTCGACCACACCCGCGTCCGGGAGCTCAAGAACCGGGAGGACGCGATCTTCGCGGAACGCCATCCGCGTTCCGCGGAGCTGCGCGAGCGAGGGCTTCGCTCGATGCCGAACGGTGTTCCCATGGCGTGGTTCCGCGGGAGCTACCACCACCTCCCGATCTGGGTCGCGGAAGGCCGCGGCGCGCGCTTCACCGACGTCGACGGCCACACGTACCGCGACTTCAACATCGCGGACATGTCGATGTTCTGCGGCTACGCCCCCGAGCCGCTCGTCCGTGCGGTCGCGGAGCGGATCGCGGGAGGTCATCAGTTCCTGCTACCGACGGAGGACGCGCTCGTCGTCTCCGAGGAGCTCGCCTCCCGCTACGGCGTTCCGAAATGGCAGTACACGCTCTCGGCGTCCCAGGCGAACACCGAGGCGATCCGCGTAGCGCGCGCCCTCACCGGACGCGACCGGGTGCTGATGTTCGACGGGAAGTATCACGGCCACTTCGACGACGCTCTCGTCGAGCTCGACGCGAACGGGAACCTGATCCCGGAGGAGCGAGGACTTCCCCGCGACGTCGTCGCGCACACGAAGGTCGTTGCGTTCAACGACGCGGAGGCGCTCGCGCGCGCCCTCGAGCCGCGCGACGTCGCGATCGTGCTCACGGAACCGGCGATGACCAACAACCACGGGCTGATCCTCCCGGAGGCGGGGTTCCACGACGACCTCCGGCGGATCACGCGCGAGACGGGAACGCTCCTCGCCCTCGACGAGACGCATACGCAGGTCGTCGGACGCGGCGGGCTGACGGCGGCGTGGAAGCTCTCCCCCGACGTTGTCACGTCCGGGAAATCCATCGCCGGCGGGATTCCGTTCGGCGCGTACGGGATGACCGACGAGGTCGCGGAGACGCTCCACCAGCGCAAGGGACCGGACGGAGAACGCTCCGACCTGCTCGCGACCGGAGGAACGCTATTCGCCAACGCGCTCTCCATGACGGCGGCGCGGGCGACGATGCTGGAGATCCTGACTGCGGAGTCGTACGCGACTACGCAGCGCCTCGGCGCGAGACTCGCCGACGGCATGCGCTCGGCCGTGGAGGCGGCGGGGCTTCCCTGGTACATCCACCACCTCGGGCCGCGCTCCGGCTACACGTTCGCTCCGATACCTCCACGGAACGCCGCAGAGGCGAGGGCGTCCAGGGACGACCTCCTCACCCGGCTGATCCGGATCTGGCTGGCGAACCGCGGCGTGTGGGAGGCGATCGTCGGGGCCGGACCGGTCGTTCCGGTACCTGCGGAAGACGAGGACGTCGACGCATACCTGGCCGGCTGGAACGAGCTCCTCGACGCCCTGACGGCGTGACGGGGAGCGCCGTGCAGCCGCGTTGCAGGCTCTCCCGGACGCGCAGGCCCCTCCGAGGCGCGTTCGGGCCGAACGGCTTCGTTTCCGCGTAAGCTAAATACATGCCTGAGACGTTCGGAAAGCGTCAACGCCGTGAGGTGAGCTCGAAGAAGGCGGCGGCTCGCGAGGAGCGGCGGCTCGAACGAGCCAAGCGCAAGCAGGACCGGGCCGATGGCGTGATCGAATCGGGTCCGCCGCTGGGCGACCCCTTCGAGGCGGAGCCCTTCGAGCCGGACGCCCAGGAGAACGACGCCGTCTAGGCGAAACCAGCCCCACCCCGCGATTCCCCTGCTGAGGGCCGCTCGG
>JBJMLN010000103.1:0-2229 GCA_045805285.1 Actinomycetota bacterium
CATGCCGATCCCGGTGTCGGTCATCTGCAGGAGGACGTAGGGCCCCGGATGGACGAGCGTCCGTCGCGCAGCCGTAGCCTCGTCTGCCGTCGATACCGACGTGGAGATGGTGAGCGATCCGCCCTGCGGCATCGCGTCGCGCGCGTTCACCGCGAGGTTGACGACGACCTGGCCGAGCTGTCCACGGTCGACGAGGACCGCCGGAAGGGCGGGCTCGAGGTCCAGCAGGATCTCGACGTCTTCGCCGATCACCTTGTCCAGCAGCTCGAGCGTCTCGCGGACGACCTCGTTCACGTCCGTGAGCGCAGGGCGCATGACCTGTTGCTTGCTGAAGGCGAGAAGCTGCTTCGTGAGCTCCGCGCCGCGCTTGGCGGCGTCGTCGATCTGCACGATGTCGCGGCGGAGAGCCTCTTGCTCGATCTTCTTGAGCAACAGCGCCGAGCACGCCCGGACGACCATGAGCACGTTGTTGAAGTCGTGGGCGACGCCGCCTGCCAGATGGCCGATCGCTTCCAGCTTCTGCGACTGGCGCAGTCGTTCCTCGAGCCGCCGTTGATCGGTCACGTCCTGCGCGAGGACCGTCCTGGCCGAACGGCCCTGGAAGTCGATCGGCGCCGAGACGACCGCGACCTCCATCACCGAGCCGTCGCGGCGCACGTGCTGCCACACGCCCGAGTCCCTAGCCACGCTCGTCTTCGTGATCGCCTCGCGGACGCCCTCTCGTTCCGACTCGGGGCGGATGTCGAGGATCGTCATCGACAGCATCTCGTCGCGCGTCCAGCCGTACTGCTCGACCGCCGCCTCGTTCACGTCGAGGAAGGCGAGGGTCTCCGTGTCGAAGATCCACATGGGAAGAGGATGGTGCTCGAACAGCCGTTTGTAGCTCTGTTGCGTCTCCTTGAGCGTCGTGATGTCCCTCGCCGCGGCGACTGCTGCGACGACGCTGCCGTCCTCGTCACGGATGGGCGAGAGCGTGACGAGGAGGTCGATGCGACTTCCGTCCGGATGAAGGCGCGTCGTCTCGTAGTCCTCGATCTCGCCTCCGGCGGCGATCGTCTGCAGGCGCTCGACGAGCCGGCCGGCGACTTCCGGGGAAATGATGGTCGCGATCGAGCGGCCGACCATCTCCTCGGCCGAGTATCCGAGAGTGCGTTCGGCGCCCCGGTTCCAGCTCGCCACCGTCCCGTCCAGCTCGAGCGTGACGAGCGCCTCCCCGGAGGACTCGACGATCGCAGCCAAGCGCCGCAATGCGCGGTCTGCCTCGCGCTGATGCGAAACGTCGCGGGCGATCGTCGACGCTCCGAGGATGGTGCCGTCCTCGTCGTGGATCGGGGAGACGGTGAGGGACACTTCGAGGAGGTGGCCGTCCTTGTGCAGCCTCGTCGCCTCGAGCCTCTGGATCCGCTCGCCGCGCCGGACCCGTTCGAGGATCTCCGCGGATTCCTCTTCCCGGTGCGGCGGGAAGAGCATGGTCACCGGGCGGCCGACGGCCTCCTCGGCGGAGTAGCCGTACATCCGCTCAGCGGCGGGATTCCACTCCGTGATCGTGCCGTCGAGCGTCTTGCCGATGATCGCGTCCGCGGAGGACTCGACGATGGCGGCTAGACGCTGGGCTGCCGTACGCCCGGACCTTTCCCACCTGTCTCCGGACACGGTCAGATCTCCGCAGCCTCCGTCCTATCCTTTCATTCAAGGCCGGAAGTTTCCTCTTGTCAAGAGCGCGGACTATCCGTCCAGCAGCCCCCGGATCCTCTGGGCAAGCCGGTCGGCGCCGAATGGCTTCTGGAGGAACGCCGTGCCGGGCCCGATCGCACCGCGTGAGACGACTGCGTCGTCGGTGTAGCCCGACATGTACAGGACCTTCGTCTCGGGGTGCCGGGCGAGGAGCATCTCGGCCAGCTCGCGTCCATTCATGCCCGGCATGACGACGTCGGTGACGAGGAGATCGATCCCGTCGAGCTCGCATTCGAGCGCTTCGGCGGGGGACGCGGCCGCGACCACCTCGTAGCCGAGTTGCGAGAGGACGTCCGTGACCGGGCCTCGGACGGCGTCGTTGTCCTCGACGAGGAGGATTCGTTCGCGGCCCGCCGGCCTCGCGTCGGTCGCCACCGGTTTGGATCTCTGCGTCGCGCTCGCACCGTCGACGGTCGGGAGGTAGATCTTGAAGACGGTTCCGCACGCCGGCTCGCTGTAGACGGTGACGCGGCCGCCGGCCTGCTCGACGATGCC
>JBJMLN010000104.1:0-16108 GCA_045805285.1 Actinomycetota bacterium
CCGCTCCGACGGCGTGCTCACCTGGCACCACGGCGGTAACGGCGACGTCCAGGCCGTCGGATACGCCAACGGCCAGGTGATCGCCGGCGGGCACTTCTCGAAGATCGGCGGCGGCGGCCCGAACGAGCCTCCGGAAGGAACCCACATCCCGCGTCTCGTGGCGTACAACCCCGTGGGCGGGGCCCTGGACACGACCTGGCAGCCGTGGCCGGACAGCACGAAGGGCGTCTGGTCGATCCTCGGAACGGCGGACAAGCTCCTCGTCGGCGGCGACTTCAACACCATGGACGAGGGCACGACAGCGTGCCATCACTTCGCGCAGTTCACGGTTAGCTGAGCGTGCGTCTCCTCCGAAGCGGCCGTCGCCTCGGTTTGAGCGTGGTCACCTGCGTGGTCGTCCTCGCGACGGCCGCGCCCGCGTGGGCGAGCGTCTCCCCGACGCCGCTTCCCGCGAAGTGGGGAACGAACGGACGCGTCTGGGCGACGCTTCGGGTCGGGAACGTCGCGTACCTCGCCGGCGAGTTCACGGCGCTCATCCCCTCGACGCCGGGACAGGATCCGTTGCCGGCGCACAACCTCGCCGCGGTGGACGTCTACACCGGTGACCTCGTCCCCTGGGCGCCCGACGTGGACGGCCCGGTCTATTCCCTCGCGTCGAACGGCCGCTCGATCTTCGTCGGCGGAGCCTTCTCGACCGTCGACGGGCAGCCGCGCGACAGCTTCGCGGCGGTCGCCGTTTCCGGAACGCTCCGGCCGTGGACCGACGATGTCGAAGGGCGCGTTCGAAGCCTCGTCGTCTCGGGCACCGATCTCTATCTCGCCGGACGGTTCAACGCCGTGGCGGGCACGACGCGACACGGCCTGGCGGCGCTCGACCTCACCACCGCGCCGCGCGGAGCGCTCCTGCCGTGGGACCCGAGCGCCAACCGCTCCGTCCGCTCCCTCGCGCCGATGGGAGATGGCTCCGTCGTGATCGGCGGCGTGTTCACCTCCGTCGACGGTGAGGCCGGGCAGCGGCATGTCGCGAAGATCCTCCCGGACGGCTCCGTCGACGAGACCTGGCTCGCCCATCCGGACCGGCAGGTCTGGAGCGTCGCCACCTCCGGCGACCTCGTCGTCGCGGGCCTCGGCGGAGAGCCGGGCGGCCGTCTCGACGCGTACGATCTGGCGGGCAATCCGGCGTGGTCGATTGAGGCCGACGGCGACGTGCAGTCGGTGACGTTCGACGGCGGCGAGGTGATCGCCGGCGGTCACTACGGGTTCATCGCCGGCGTGAACTATCCGAAGCTCTCGGCCTTCGACCTCTCGGGCGGACTCGACACGAGCTGGCGTCCGCGACCGAACAGCGCGAAGGGGGTCTGGACGGTGTCCCCCTCGCCCGACCTGCTGCTCGTGGGAGGAGACTTCACGATGATCGGAGACGCTCCGTACGGCCGCTTCGCGGAGTTCCAGGTCTCATGACGCGCGCCATCCGCATCCGCACGTGGGCCGCCGTCGTCGCGGCTGCGCTCGCGCTCTCGGTCGTGAGCTTCGGTTCCGGTCGTTCGACGGCGGCTCGTGCTGCCGTTTCCGATCCGACGATCGGCGCAGCGGGAGACATCGCCTGCGATCCGGCGTCCGCGAAGTTCAACGGCGGGAACGGCACGACGCGTTCGTGCCGGATGAAAGCGGTCGGGAGCCTGCTCGCGTCCTCGAACCTCGCGCACGTGTTCGCCGTCGGGGACACGCAGTACAACGACGGCGCGTTCGTCAAGTACGGCCAGAGCTACGACCCCTCGTGGGGGGGCGTGAAGTCGATCACGTGGCCCACGCCCGGCGACCACGAGTACCAGACGCCGGGAGCCGCCGGATACTTCCAGTACTTCGGGGCTTCCGCCGTCGACGCGACGACCGGAACGAGCTACCGTAGCTACGACATCCAGACGAGCGATCCGACGCGCCCCTGGCACATCATCGTGTTGAACTCCAGCTGTCCGAAGGTCGGCGGTTGCGGAGTGAACTCCAATCAGTACAAGTGGCTCGCCCAGGACCTCGCGGCGCATCCGCAGTCGCAGTATCCGTGCACGCTCGCGTTCTTCTACAAGGGCCTGTTCTCATCGGGCATGCACGGCGGCTATTCGACGTTCAAGCCCTTCTGGCAGGCGCTGTACGCCGCGCACGCTGACATCGTGCTCGACGGGCACGACCACGATTACGAGCGGTTCGCGCCGCAAACCCCTGACGGCGTGGCCGATCCCCAGCACGGTGTCCGTGAGTACATCGTCGGAACCGGCGGAGTCAGCACGCAGCAGTTCGGCGTTCCCGACGGGATCGCCAACAGCCAGTACCGGCAGCAGCCCGGGCGGTTCGGAGCGCTGTTCCTCACGCTGCACCCCTCGAGCTACGACTGGGCGTTCCGCGCCTCGGGTGGGAACGCGCTCGACACCGGCACGTCGAACTGTGTGTCCTGAGACGGTGCAGTAACGTAGCGCCCGCGCGAAGCAAGAGCGGAGCCCTGCCGCAGACGCCGGGTCGAGGCGAGTGCTGCCGCCCGGAAAGGGATCGATGCGCCGCCCCACGCTGACCGCATCGTTCGCCGTGGTGCTCGTCGGCCTCGTGCTGAGCGTTCCGGAGGCGTCGGCGTCCTCGTCCGGGCGCGCGTTGCGCGCGATGGCGGTCAACGGCGACCGACCGCCGGTCGCCTCTCCCGTGATCGCCGCGGCCGGAGACATCGCGTGCGATCCCGTCAGCTCGGCGTTCCACCATCTGCGCGGACAGCCGGGCGCGTGCCGGATGAAGTACACGTCGAACCTGCTTGCCCACGCGCGCCGGCGGGGCAACCTGGCCGCGGTCCTGACGCTCGGCGACAACCAGTACTTCTGCGGCGGTTATCGGGCGTTCCGGCGGTCCTACGATCCGACGTGGGGGCGTGTGAAGGACATCACGTATCCGACGCCAGGGGACCACGACTACATCATCCATTCGAACCCGAACGCGACCGATTGCTCGGATCAGGCCGACGCGGCGGGCTACTACCGCTACTTCGGCGACGCCGCGCTTGACCCGAACACCGAGAAGAGCTGGTACAGCTTCGACGTCACGACGACCGACGGAACCGCGTGGCACATCATCTCCCTCAACGCCGGGTGCGAGTTCGTCGGCGGCTGCGGCGCCGGGTCGCCGCAGGAGACCTGGCTCCGCGACGACCTCGCCGCAAATCCGGCCACGTGCACGCTCGCGTACTGGTACGCGCCGCGGTTCTCCTCCGGCAGGCACGGGAGCGATCCGGCGTACTCGGCCTTCTGGCAGGACCTCTCCGCCGCCGGCGCCGAGATCGTCCTGAACGGCCACGACCACGACTACGAGCGGTTCGCGCCGCAGACGCCGGAACAGGACGTCTCCCCCGACGGGATCCGCGAGTTCGTCGTCGGCACCGGCGGGGTCGGACACGAGGCGATGCGGCCGCACCGCCGGGAGCTCAACAGCGCCGTCGCGAACGACCGCACGTTCGGTGTGCTCGAGCTGGAGCTGCATCCGGCGAGCTACCGCTGGCGATTCGTCTCGGAGAAGGGGCACGCGTTCTCCGACTCCGGCACGGGGGAGTGCCATCCCTCGCCGCCGTTCGACGGCCAGCCGCCGACGCATCTGCCGCCGTAACGACTTCGGGCTCGGCGGGTCGCCGCTACACGGACGCGAGGAAGTACGGATCCTGTCCGAACGCGATGTAGGCCGCGAGCGATGCAGCGGAGCTGTCGACTCGATACTCCATCGGATAGCCGTTGTGGCGGCAGGTGGTGTGCGAATAGAGGACCGCTTCGACTTCCGGCCAGGATTTGAGCGTCGCGCACTCGTCAGCGAACCACTGGGCCTTCGCGGTCGGGTCTCCGAGCGTGTTCGCGCAGTCGTACTGCTCCACGCAGCCGTTCTCGCCGACGAACAGCGGGATGCCGCTCGCGACGGCCGCATCGCGCGCGTCCGCGAAGATCTCCTCGAAGGACTTCCAGGGGTGCTTCGGGAGGTTGGCGATGCAGGGATGCCGGTTGTAGCCGTCGACGCCGAGGAGATCGAACCGCGGCGGGAGCCATGCCTCGTATCCGTGGTGGCCGCCGCCGTAGGTCGTCGCCATCAGCGTGACGACCCAGGTCGCGTTCGTGACCCCTTCGGAGTCGAAGATCGTGCGGACGTGGTCGTAGGCGGCGGCGAAGTCGGACGGCGTCCCGTTCGCGCCGTCGTCCTCCGGCTCGTGGTGGAACGCCAGATACACGGGGAAGCCCGCGTCGCGGAGCGCGTCCGCCTGGGCGAGGATCCATGCGTCCTCGGAGCCGGCCGCGATGGAGCTCCACGGCACCGCGACGTTCCCCTTCTTCGTCGCGTGCCAGGCGATGTATGGGACATGACCGGCCGCGACGCTCTTGGTGACCGTGGTTCCCGTCAGCGAGAGGTTCCACGTCATGTAGTGCCGGGTGATCGCGAGGGGCCGTCCGATCGTCGTCTCGAACGCGGCGACCGCGGCCGTCGTGTCCCCGCCGAACGGGTTCACGAACGCACCGAAGAGGCACGGAGCCGAGGTTGCCGTCGATGCGCCAGACAGCGAGGCCGTCCGGAGCGGCGCCGTTCGGCGAGGGCTCTCTGCGAAGCGGAATCCCGAAACCGCCAGGCCGGCGCCCCCGACCGCCATCGTCTTGAGGAACGCTCGCCGATCCATCGCTCCACCTCCCCGTGAACGCAGTTGCGGTACCTGCTTTCAGGTATCGGCTAGGTGAGCGCCGCGGGTGGAGCGAAGTCACCCGGTGGGAGCCGCGATTTCGGTCTTTCGGCCGAGGAAGCCCCCCGGCCGGGGGAGCGCTCCTACTTGAAGCAGGAGTCGGTTCCGACCTCGCGGTACGCGTTCAGCGCCGACGAGCTCGTGTCGATCCAGTACGGCATCGCCGTGCCCTGGTAGCTCGCGAGCGTGTGCGAGTACTCCACACCGACGACCTCGGGCCAGCTCAGGACGGTCGTTCCCATGTCCATGAACCATTTGGCCTTCGCGTTCGGGTTCGCGGAGCTGTCCTCGACGCTTCCGGTCTCCTCGACGAACAGGCCCTTCCCGTGCTTCACGGCGTAGTCACGCGACGTCTGGAAGAGATCCTTGAAGCTCTTCCATTGCGTGTGCGGCACGCGGGGTGCGCGGTTGTAGCCGTCGGCGCCGACGTAGTCGTACTTCGAGGGCATCCAGGCATCGGCGCCGCCGTGGCCACCGTCGTAGGTCGAGACCATCAGCGTGACGGCGTACTTGAGGTTCGAGACGCCGGCCGCGTCGAAGATCGAGATGATCCGGTCGTACGCCGCCGCGAACTCCGCGGCGTTGCCGGCCATCGGCTCGTCCTCCGGCTCGTGGTGGAAGCAGAAGATCATCGGGTAGCCGGCGTTCTTGATCGACGAGGCCTGCTTGGCGATCCACGCGTCCTGCTGCCCGTGAGCGATGTCGGCCCACCTCACGTACTGGCCGTTCAGCTTGTCCGAGGCCCACGCCACCAGGGGGAGTCGTCCGCCCTGCGCCGACCATTCGATCGTTCCTCCGGGAAGCGGCATGTCCCAGTGCGTGTAGTGGCGGGTCATCCCGAGCTTGCGGCCGATCTGCTGCTCGAAGGCGAGGATGGCGTCGCGAGCGGGCTTTCCTTCGGGGTTGACGTAGGCGCCCCAGATCGCGCCGGTGTTCTGCTGGCCGCCGCCGCCGGTGTCGCCACCGCCGTTTCCGCCGCCGTCGGGGCCGTGGTGGTGGCGGTGCGCGTGGTGCTTGACCTTGCGGCCGTCCCGGTGGTGACTCGGGAACGCGAAGCCGGTCGACAGCGCGACGCCCGCCCCTGCCAGGGCGCCCTTCTTGAGGAAATCTCTCCGCTCCACGGTCTCCTGCCTCTCTCCGGGTCGGATCTCCGGGCCCTCGCCTGAGGGGTGCTCCGGAGGTGGTTCCGTCTCTGTATCGAGAGGGGGCCGGGTTCGGTTAAGCGAAATCCCCCGACCCTCGGAGAAGCACAACTTTGGACCTAGGAGGCCGCTCTAGCTGCGGAAACGCGTGGCGGGTACCCGGAAGTCGGTATTGCTCCGGCAAGCGACCAGCCGAGGAGAACGGCCGATCTGTTGGGAGTCAGGAACGGGCGGGAGTGGGCTCCGCCGTCTGCGCAGGCTCGGACCCGCCCGCAGCGGGCCGGCACGCGAGGCTTGCCGGCTTGCCGTTCGCCTCGAGGACCTTTCCGAGTGCCGCCTGAAGCGAGCGAACGTCGGCGTCACTGAGGTGGGTCGCGACGGCGCGGTCGAATCCCTCGAGGAAGACGGGCGTCGCAGTGGCGAGCGCTTTCTGGCCCTCCGATGTGAGCGCTGCGTACGTCCCGCGACGGTCGGCCGAGCACGACTCGCGCCCGACGAGGCCGGCCGCCTCCATGCGGTCGATCAGCCGGGACAGGCCGCTCTTGCTGAGGACCGCGAACGTGGCGAGCTCCTGCATGCGCATGCGGCCCGATGGGTCCTGGGCGATCCCGATCAAGACCTGATACCAGGAGAGCGGCAGCCCCTTGGACGCCTGGAGATCCGCCTCGAGGGCTTCGGACACGGCCGCCTGGGCACGCATCAGCGTGAACCAGACCTCGAGCCGCTCCTGCTCCGTGCGCGTTTCCGCTCCCGTCTTCACGTTCTCGATGCTAGCAGGGACTTGGTTGACAGCGCAACGACCTATCGATACCATTGCGCAGTCAAAGGTTGTATAGGCAACGGTCTCCGAGGGGGCAACCCGTCCCGGGGGCCCGAGAAGGGGAGGAGCCACATGGCTGCCACCGAGACGAACGTCCAGCCGGCACAGGAGGCCGGAGCGCCTGCGCCTGGCACCTACGAGATCGACCCCGTCCACACGAGCGTGGACTTCGTGAGCCGCTACGCGATGCTCGCGAAGGTGCGCGGTCGCTTCGGAGTGTTCTCCGGAACGCTCCACATCGACGAGGATCCGGCGAAGTCGTGGGCCGACGTCGAGATCGACGCGTCGAGCATCGACACCAACATGGAGATGCGCGACAACCACCTGCGGTCGGGAGACTTCCTGGACCTGGAGAACCACCCGGTGATGCGCTATCGCTCGAGTGGCCTCGAGGTCACCGGCGACCGCAACTTCCGGCTCCACGGAGAGCTCACGATCCGCGGGACCACGCGCCCCGTCGCCCTCGACGTCGAGTACGAGGGAACGAGCGCCGGCCTGCGCGGGGAGACGCGCGTCGGGTTCACCGCCACGGGAGAAATCGACCGCGAGGCCTTCGGGATGACCTGGAACCAGGGCCTGGAGACCGGAGGCGTGCTCGTCGGCAAGACCGTCAAGATCGAGCTCGACGTGCAGGCGATCTACAAGGACGAGTAACCAACGACGCTCGACCGGGAGGTCAGGCCGAGGCCGGAACGGTCTCGCCGGCCTCCCGGAGCGCTCTCGCGACCGTGGTCCCGATGTCGCCGGGGTTCCGAGCGACGTAGAGGCCGAGCTCTTCCATCAGATCGAGCTTGGCCGTCGCCGTGTCCGCGTCGCCCGCGATCACCGCTCCTGCGTGACCCATCCGCCGACCCCGCGGAGCGGAGACACCGGCCACGAACCCGATCACCGGCTTGTGCATGTAGCCCTTCGCCCAGCGAGCGGCATCCGACTCCTGGCTGCCGCCGATCTCGCCGATCATCACGACGACGTCGGTGTCCGGATCGCGGTCGAACGCCTGGAGGACCGCCTTGAAGTCCGTTCCGTTCACGGGGTCGCCTCCGATGCCGACACAGGTCGACTGGCCCATGCCGAGGTTCGACATCTGCGAGACGGCCTCGTAGTTCAGCGTTCCGGAGCGGGAGACGACGCCGATCCGGCCGGGCCGGTAGATGTTCGACGGCATGATGCCGACCTTGCACTCTCCGGGCGTGATGATGCCGGGGGAGTTCGGGCCGATGATCACGGTCTGCCGGCCGGTGAGATAGCGCTTCACCTGGACCATGTCCTGCACGGGAACCCCGTCCGCGATGACCACCGCGACGCGGATGCCGGCTTCGATCGCCTCCAGCAGCGCGTCGACCGCGACGCTCGGCGGCGCGAAGATGCCCGACACGTCCGCGCCGGTCTCCTCGACGGCCTCGGCGACGCTGTTGAACACCGGACGGTCGAGGTGCGTCGTGCCGCCCTTCCCCGGCGTCACGCCGCCGACGACGTTCGTGCCGGTCGCGATGGCCTCCTCGGCGTGGAACGTGGCGTGCTGTCCGGTGAAGCCCTGGATGATGACGCGGGAGTCGCGGCCGACGAACACGCTCACGCCGGCACCCCTGTCGTCAGCGCCGCAGCCTTCGTCGCAGCGTCGTCGAGGTCGTCGGCGATGATCAGCGACAGGCCGGAGTCGTTCAGGATCTGTCGCCCCTCCTCGACGCGCGTGCCGGCGAGCCGAACGACGATCGGCACCTGCACGTCGAGGTCCTTCGTCGCGCGGACGATCCCCTCCGCGATCCAGTCACAGCGGTTGATGCCGGCGAAGATGTTGACGAGGATCACGCGGACGTTCGGGTCCTCGAGCACGATGCGGAACGCGTTCGCGACCTTCTCCGGCGACGCGCCACCGCCAACGTCCAGGAAGTTCGCCGGCCGTCCGCCGTGGAGCGTGATCGCATCCATCGTGGCCATCGCGAGGCCCGCGCCGTTCACGATGCAGCCGACCTGGCCGTCGAGGGCGATGTAGTTCAGCCCGTGACCGGAGGCCTCGACCTCCTTGGGGTCCTCCTCGTCGAAGTCGCGGAGCTCCGCGACGCCGCCTTGCCGGAACAGCGAGTTGTCGTCGAACGTCATCTTGCAGTCGAGCGCGATGATGTCGCCGTCGTCGGTGACGACGAGCGGGTTGATCTCCGCGAGCAGCGCGTCCTTGTCCGTGAAGCACTTGTAGAGCGCGCGCATGATCTTGACGACGGGGGAGAGGCGCCCGCCGAGGCCGATCGCGGTCGCGAGCTTCCGGCACTGGAAGTCGAGGAGCCCAGTCGCCGGGTCGACGACCTCCTTGTGGATCCGCTCCGGCGTCTCACGCGCGACCTCCTCGATGTCGACGCCGCCGTCGGCGGACGCGATCACGGTCACGCGCTGCGATTGGCGGTCGACGACCATCCCGAGATAGAGCTCCTTCTCGATCCGGCACGCGCGCTCGACGAGGACCCGCTGGACGAGCGCCCCCTCCGGCCCGGTCTGGAACGTGACGAGACGCTGGCCGATCATGCGGTCGGTGATCTCCCGGAGCTGTTGGAGCGAGGTCGCGATCTTGACGCCGCCCGCTTTCCCGCGCCCGCCGGCATGGACCTGCGCCTTCACGACCCACGCCTGGCCGCCGATGTCCTCCGCCACCCGCGCGGCGGCCTTGTCGGAGTAGACGACCTCGCCCTTCGGCACCGGGATGCCGTAGCTCCGAAGCAGCTCCTTGGCCTGGTACTCGTGGATGTTCACAGCTTCATCTGCTCCACCTTGGCGACGAGGTTCTCCGCCATCCGGATCGACGCCGCGTCGATGAGGCGGCCGTCGAGGGAGACCGCGCCCTTGCCCTCCTTGGCGGCGTCCTCCATCGCCTCGAGGATGCGTCGCGCGCGGGAGATCTCCTCCTCGGTCGGCGTGAAGACCTCGTTCGCGAGGGCGACCTGCGAGGGATGGATCGCCCACTTTCCCTCGCAGCCGAGGGCCGCCGCCCGGCGAGCCGCGGATCGATATCCCTCCGCGTCGTTGAAGTTCCCGAACGGTCCGTCGATCGGACGCAAACCGTGCGCGCGACAGGCCGCGACCATCCTCGAGATCCCGAAATGCCACTGGTCGCCCCAGTGCGTCTCCCGAGTGCCGGCGTCGTCCGGGTCCGTCAGCACGCTGTAGTCGGGGTTCGCTCCACCGATGTTGGTCGTCCGCGCCTGCACCGACGCGGCGTAGTCGGCGACGCCGAACACCATCGCCTCGAGCCGCTCGGGGACCGCGTGCGCGATCGCCTCCACGTTCGCCATCCCGGCGGCCGTCTCGATCAGGATGTGGAGGTCGATCGGCGGGATGCCCTTCGCCTGCTCGATCTGCGACAGGAGCGTCGCGACGAACTCCACGTCGCCGGGGGAGCCGACCTTCGGGATGAGGATCGTATCCAGCCGGTCTCCCGCTGCCTCGACGATCTCCACGACGTCGCGGTAGCAGAAGTGGGTGTCGAGCCCGTTGATCCGGACGCTCACCGCGCACGCGCTCCAGTCGTGCGAGGTGAGCGCGTCGATCACGTTCGCGCGGGCCTGCTCCTTGTCATCGGGCGCGACGGCGTCCTCGAGGTCGAGGAAGACCATGTCGGCGCCGAGCGTCGGCGCTTTCTCCATCGCCCGGACGTTCGTTCCGGGGACGGCGAGCTCGCTCCGGTGGAGCCGGTTCCTGACGGCCACGGAGCTCCTTTAGCGGGCGATGACGTCGTCGAGGGCGTCGAGCACGCGATCGGCGGTCTCCCGGTTCGCGTTGACGCCCATGAGCCCGATCCGCCAGATCGGAGGAGCGCTCGGCCCGAGACCTCCGCCGACCTCGATGCCGTGGCGGCGCAGGAGCTTCGTCTG
Source organism: Actinomycetota bacterium (assembly GCA_045805285.1). Taxonomy (GTDB): domain Bacteria; phylum Actinomycetota; class UBA4738; order UBA4738; family JBJMLN01; genus JBJMLN01. The sequence goes on from JBJMLN010000104.1 coordinate 10,567, forward strand.
GATCTCCTTGCCGTCGACGCCGTCGGGAACCCTGACCGCCGTGAGTTGGGCGAGCTGCAGCTCCGGGTCCGCGAGCAGCTCGTAGCCGCGCGAGCGCACGCCGCCCTGAAGGTACGTGCCGGCGTCGTGGTGACGCGCCCACCTCGCCTCCATGCCTTCTTGGAGACACAGCCGCAATCCCTCGTAGAGCGCGTAGTACTGCAGGATCGGAAGCGTGTGGTGGTAGGTGATCGGGCGGTCGATCCAGTACTTCGCCAAGAGCTCGAAGTCGAAGGAGTACGGCGCGGGATGCTTGCGTCCGCGGATCCGCTCCATCGCGCGCTCGGAGAGCGAGACTGGAGAGATGCCCGGCGGGCACCCGAGCGCTTTCTGCGAGCAGGAGTACGCGTAGTCGACACTCCACGCGGCGGGCTCGAGCTCCTGGCCACCCAGCGACGTGACGCAGTCGGCGTACAGGAGCGCGTCGGAGCCGGAGCGCGAGAGCGCCTCGCCGAGCTCCTGCAGCGGATAGCTCACGCCCGTGGAGGTTTCCGCGTGCACAACGGCCACGAGCCTCGCGTCGGGATTCTTCGCGAGCGCGTCCATCACGCGGTCGACCGTCACGATGTCGCCGAGCGGCGCTTCGAGTGCCACGACGTTCGCGCCGTAGCGGTTCGCCATCTCCACGATGCGAGCGCCGAAGAAGCCGGCGTGCGCGACGATCGCCGTGTCTCCGGGCTCGATGAGCGAGGCGATGCCGGCCTCCATCCCCGAGGTTCCGCTGGCGGACAGCGCGAGGGAGAGACCGTCGGGACGCCGATAGACGGCCTTCAGCGCCTCCACCAGGTCGACGAGGATCTCCCAGAAGTCGGGGTCGAGATGCCCCAGCATCGGGAGCTGCATCGCGGCCCGGACGCGCGGGTGGACGTTGGACGGCCCGGGGCCGCAGAGGAGGCGTTCACCCGGGTTGAGCTCGGGGATCTCCGGAACAGCGTCGCTCCCGCTCGTGTTCGCGGATGAGGACGTCGCGCTCGCCATCGCCAGCCCCTTTCCTGCAGGTCTCTCGTACCGCCGAGGTGCCGTTCCTGAACGGCCGTTCAGGAGGCAAGGAGTATAGGGCGGAACCCTCCCGGCGCGCCAGCGGAGATCCGTGACCGGAGCTCCGACGAGGCGGCCCTACGAGGAGATCTCGACGCGCTCCAGCACGACGTCCTCGAGCGGCCGGTCCTGAGCGCCGGTCGGAGCGGCCGCGATCGCCTCGACGACGTCCATCCCGTCCGTGACCTCGCCGAAGATCGTGTGCTTGCCGTTCAACCACGGCGTGACGCCGACCGTCACGAAGAACTGCGACCCGTTCGTTCCGGGGCCGGCATTCGCCATCGCGAGGAGTCCGGGCCGGTCGAACCCTGGGCCGTCGGCCGGCACCTCGTCCTCGAAGCGGTATCCGGGCCCGCCGCGGCCGGTTCCTTCCGGATCGCCGCCCTGGATCATGAAGTCCGGGATCACGCGGTGGAACACCGTCCCCGAGTACAGCGGCTCGCTCTTTCGCGATCCGTCGCGCGGGTCGGTCCACTCCCTTTTTCCCGTGGCGAGCTCGACGAAGTTCGCGACCGTGACCGGCGCATGGCCCGGGAGGAGCCGGACCGTGAAGGACCCCTTCGAAGTGACGAACGTTGCCGTGGTGGCTTCGGAATCGGCCATCGTGCTCCTCTTGAGACGTCGGGTTGAACGGTTCGGCTGCGCTGCCCGAAGCGGCAGTCTAGCCGCCGCAGCGGCGCCGGAGGGTGCGCCATCCGCGCGAGTACGCAATTCTCCTTACGGCACTGAAGGAGTCGGCGGCTCCGGGCGATAGAGCCTAGGTGACGCGTGGACCAAACCTCCGTCGGATCGCGGCCGTCGTCGCCGCGGCCTTGATCGTCGGCGTGCTCGGCAGCGCATCCGCGCTCGGCACCACCGCGCAGCCGGCCGGCGGAGACTCCCTGAACCAGGCGAAGGATCACCTCTCCGTTCTCCAGAAGCGGATCAAGGAACGCAGGCAGAAGCTCGCCCACCTCGAGCACCACATGAACATGACGGCCAAGAGGATCGACCACACGCAGTCCGCGCTCGCGGAGATCCAGCACCAGCTCGATCGCGTCGCGGTCAAGCTCGCGGAAACGCGCTCGCAGATCTCGAAGTTGCAGGATCAGATGGACAAGCGCATCCGCGCCGCGTACATCCAGGGGCCCGGAACCCCGATCGAGCTCGTGCTGACGGCGCCGACGTACAACGCGCTCGTGGAGCGGCTCAGCATCCTCGACCACATGACGCAGAGCGACGCGGAGCTCGCCGACCAGATACGGGTCGTGCAAGAGCAGCTGCAGCAGCGCACGCAGCAGCTGACGGCGCTCCAGGCGCAGCGGACGGATCTGCTGCAGCAGCTGAACGACCGCCGGCAGAAGCTCCAGTCGAGCTATGACGAGCAGCACAAGCTGTTGTCGTATCTCGCGAACCAGCGAGCGATCGTGATGCAGCAGATCACGGCGCTGCAGCCGTTCGCCGTCTGTCCCGTGATGGGGCCGCGTGCCTTCTCCGACGACTTCGGCGCGCCGCGGACCGCGGGCGGATATCACCCGCACGCGGGCAACGACATCCTCGCGCCGCTGGGCGCGCGGATCGTCGCGCCGTTCGACGGCACCGCGACGGCGAGCCGCGACACCCTCGGGGGTCTGACCGTCAACGTCTCCGGCGCGGACGGCTACGTCTACAACGCGCATCTATCGAAGCTCGGCAAGCTCGGAAAGGTGCGTGCCGGGGACGTCGTCGGCTACGTCGGAAACTCCGGCGACGCCCGCGGCGGTCCAACGCACGACCACTTCGAATGGCACCCGAACCAGATCCCGGCTCATCCGCACAAGAGCCCGTACGGCTACACGAAGGTCGGAGACGCGATCGATCCGTTCCCGTTCTTGTCCCAGGTCTGCTAGCGCACGAAGAGCTCTTCGGCGAGCGCTTGCTCGCTCAGGAGAGCTGCTCGGCGAGCGCGTCCGGCTCGCTCACGGGGAGCTTGCACACGAACCGCTCGCACACGTACGCGGTCGCACGGCCATCCGTCATCGGCCGGTCGCGGAGGAGTTCCACGGCCTCGGTCGCTTTCGCATCGCCCGCGTCCGCGACCGCGAGAACCGTGTTGGTCCCCGGTCGTGTCCAGACCTGGGTGACGAGCGCTCGCGTCTCGGGAGCCCCGGCGGGTCCGACGACGGCGACCTCCTTCGATGACGTGACAGCCCGGTCGATCGCCGATAGAGCCTGTCCGAAGCCGGTCGGCGCCTGACGAGCTCCGTTCGCGACGAGCCGCAGGGCCGAGAGCGCCGCTTCCTCGTAGTCGTCGGCGCCGGTCAGCGCGGCGAGCCGGAGGAGCATCTCCGCAGCCGCGGAATTGCCGGACGGGACTGCGTTGTCGAACAGGTCCTTCGGACGGACGACCAGCGCGGGATCCTCCGCCGCGGAGAAGAACCCGCCCCGTTCTCTGTCCCGGAATCGCATCAGGAGGTCGTCGGCAAGTTCCCGCGCCGCGCTGAAGAACCGCAGCTCGAACGTCGTCTCGTAGAGCGTCAGAAGTGCGTCGGCGAGGAGCGCGATGTCCTCCGCGAAGGCGGGGACGCCGGCGCGTCCGTCCCTCCACGAGCGGGCGAGCCGGCCGTCGCCGGTGCGGAGGCTCTCCAGCAGGAAGTCGGCGGTCTCCACCGCCGCCGCGACGAAGAACGGCTCGTCGATCGCGCGCCCGAACTCCGCGAGCGCGGAGATCGCGAGGGCGTTCCAGGACGCGAGGATCTTATCGTCGGTCGCCGGCCGGACGCGGCGCTCGCGGCGGACGAACAGCTCGCGTTTCGCCTCCTCGATCCGATGCTCGAGGTTGGCGGGGTCCTGACCGAGCTCGGTCGCGACGGCCGCGGTCGAGAACGGGTGCCAGAGCACGTTCGTTCCCTCCCAGTTCCCTTCGGGGACCGCGCCGAACGCCATCGCGACGGTCTCGTCGGATATCTGCACGAGCTCGTCGTAGGACCAGACGAAGAACTTCCCCTCGACGCCTTCGGAGTCGGCGTCCTGGGAGGAGAACAACCCGCCCTGCGGATGTCGCATCTCCCTGAGCAAATACTCGAGCGTCCGGCGAGCGACGACGGCGTAGCGCCTCTCGCCGGTCATCTGCCACGCGCGGAGGTAGAGCCGCGCGAGCTGCGCGTTGTCCGAGAGCATCTTCTCGAAGTGCGGGACGTGCCAGCGATCGTCGACCGAGTACCGGTGGAACCCTCCGCCGACCTGGTCGTGGATGCCGCCGGCGGCCATGCGGTCGAGCGTTCCGGTGAGCACGTCCCGCGCGTCGGCGTCGCCGCGCGCGGCGACTTTCAAGAGGAACTCCAACGTCATCGACTGCGGGAACTTCGGCGCGCCGCCGAATCCACCCCAGTGCGCGTCGTACATGCGTCGGAGGTTCGCGAGCGCGCCGGAGAGGACCTCCCCGTTGAGCTCGTCGTCGGGCGCTGACGCCTTCGCGAGCTCTCCGATGCCGTTGAGGACGCGCTTGCCCTGCTCCAAGACATCGTTCCGCTGCTCCTTCCACGCGGATGCGAGGGCCGTCAGGACGTCGCGGAAGGCCGGCATCCCGTGGCGGGGTTCGTTCGGGAAATACGTCCCGGCGTAGAACGGCGTTCCGTCGGGAGTGAGGAAGGCAGTGAGCGGCCACCCTCCGCGGCCCGTGAGCGCCTGGACCGCGTCCATGTAGATCGAGTCGAGGTCCGGTCGCTCCTCGCGGTCGACCTTGATGGAGACGAAGTTGTCGTTCATCAGTCTCGCGGTCGCCTCGTCCTCGAAGGACTCCCGCTCCATGACGTGGCACCAGTGACAGGCGGCGTAGCCGATCGAGAGGAGGACCGGCTTGTCCTCCTCACGCGCCTTCGCGAGCGCTTCCTCGCTCCACGGGTACCAGTCCACCGGGTTGTGCGCGTGCTGGAGGAGATAGGGGCTCGTCGCATCCGCGAGGTGGTTCGCCGGGCGCTCGGACATCCTCCTCAGTCTCCCTCAGATGCGGGGATCAGCTCCCGGGAGGAAACGAGCGCTTCGGCCCCAGGCGCGGGGTAGCCTCGATCCATGCCCGGAGCGGAGGGGTCGACCTCGCGGCTCGCGCCCGCGACGGTCCTGATCGCCGACGGGCATGAGGCCTACCGGGACCTGATGCGAGCCGAGTGCGAGCGCTCTTCGGAGTTGCAGGTCGCAGCGGAGTTCTCCGACGCGGGAGGCGCCGTCGCCTGGTGGGAGCGCCATCCGGTCCGGCTCCCGGACATCGTCGTGCTCGATCTTGCGATCTCCGGCGGAGACGGCCTGGAGCTCGCCCGGAGGCTCCTCGAGGACGCTCCCGACACGCGGATCCTGGGCGTCGCCGACGTCCTCGATGACCGGACCGTCCTCGAGTGCATCCGGGCCGGGCTCGCGGGTCTCGTGGAGCGTGTCGCCGGGCCCGAGCGACTTGCCGCGGCGCTGGCCGCGCTCGCATACGGCGAGAGCGGCTACGACCCCGAACAGGAAC
>JBJMLN010000105.1:0-2016 GCA_045805285.1 Actinomycetota bacterium
CTGATGTCGGACTCCACCAACGCCGAGGAGGCCGGGTACAGCCTGAGCGAACGGAGCGTCGGCCCCGTCATCCGTGAGATCGTCGAGAACGCCCCCGGGATCGTCGTCGCGGCGTGCTTCTCCAGCCACATCCACCGGATCCAGCAGATCGTGAACGCAGCCCGCCTCAACGAACGCGTGGTCGCGTTCCTCGGGCGTTCGATGCACAACAGCGTGGCCGCCGCGCGGCGGCTGGGGATCCTCGACCTCGACGATCGCGACGTGGTCCTCATCGAGGATGTCGACAAGCTCGACGCCGGCCGCGTGGTCGTCATCTGCACGGGGTCTCAGGGAGAACCGTATTCCGCGCTCAGCTTGATGGCCGCGCGACAGCACAAGTGGGTGAAGCTCGGAGAGGGAGACACGGTGGTCCTCTCGAGCAGCTTGATCCCCGGCAACGAACCCGCGATCCACCGCGTGGTCGACGCCCTCTACCGAAGCGGCGCCGAGGTCTTCCACATGCCGGCTGATGCCGTGCACGCCTCCGGGCACGCGGGCCAAGAGGAACTCCGGCTCATGCTGAGCCTCGTTCGACCGCGGTGGTTCATCCCGGTTCACGGTGAGCGCCGTCACCTGCAGCATCACGCGCGCCTCGCCACGGAGGTGGGCATCCCGGCCGACCACGTCCTCATCTGCGAGGACGGCGACGTCGTGGAGATCGGCGAGCGGCTCGTGAAGGACGATCGCGTCCAGGCGGGGATGACGTTCGTCGACGGGCTCGGGATCGGCGACGTGGGGGGAGAGGTGCTCCGCGACCGCCGCAAGCTCGCGGGAGACGGCGTCGTCGTCGTCGTCGTCACGGTCGATGCCCACACCGGGGAGGTGGTCGCCGGACCGGATATCGTGAACCGAGGGTTCGTCTATGACGAAACCTCCGGGGACATCCTTGAAGAGGCCCGCAACCGCGTCATGATGTCCCTCGAGGACAGCGCAGACGCGCAGGTCATCGATCAGTCCGCGTTGCAACAGAACGTCCGCCGGGTGCTCGGCCGATATTTCTACGAGATCACCCAGCGCAAACCGGTCATCCTTCCGGTGATCATGGAGGTGTAGGTGGCGCAGAAGACTTCCCCTTCGCGGCGGACGCCGTCGCGAGCGCCTGCGAAGAAGACCCCCGCGAAACGGACCCCGGCGAAGCGAACGGCGGCCAAGAAGCCGCCCGCCCGGCCGCAGGTCCGTGCCGTCTTGTCCCCGTGGGCGCGCGACGCCATCGGCATCGCGCTGGTGGTGCTCGGCCTCCTCTCGGTGCTCGCCGTGTGGTTCCACGCCGCCGGGCCCGGTGGTCACGCGATCGCGTGGATCCTCCGCGGGCTCTTCGGCGTCGGTGCCATGGCCTTCCCCGTGGCCGGCGTCTACTGGGGGGTCCTCCTGCTCCGCGGAACCGCGGCCGAGGAACGCGTGCGGATGTTCATCGGCTTCGCGGTCCTCGTCTTCGGATCCCTGGGCCTCACATCGCTCTTCCGGGGGAACCCCGGTCCGCTCAGCGGCTATCACGGCGTCCACGCGGCGGGAGGGTTCATCGGGGCCGTCGCGGCGGCGCCGCTGTCGACCGTGCTCTTCACCATCGGTACGGCGATCGTCTGTCTCGGGGTCGCCGTGCTCGGCCTCCTGATCTTCACGGGGACGTCGTTCGCCGCGGTGCGTGAGGCGCTCTCCGACCTGCGGGCCGCGCGCGCCGAACGCGATCCGGTCGCGCAGACGGCCCACGACGCGCACGGGCGTTCTCCGCGTGCGGCGGGCTTGCTCGCGTCTCTCGGCCTGGACACGGCGACGGAGACCGAGCCCATGGTGGTGCTGCCCGACGTCGATCCGGGACCGGACATCGAGGACCTGATCGAGGAGGAGCCGGAGCGGTCGCCGGTGCCCGCGCGCGGTAGGACGGTGAGCACGGAGGACGGGCCGTACCACCTTCCCCCGATCGATCTGCTCCGCACCGCGCCGCCTTCGACCGCCGACGGCTCCGATGAGGAGTCGGTC
>JBJMLN010000106.1:0-48080 GCA_045805285.1 Actinomycetota bacterium
CTGCTCGGAGGCGACCCGCTGGATCGCGATCGTGACGATCTTCCGAGCCCGCTCCTCGCCTTCCTCTCGTGCGCGCTGCTCGAGGTCACGAACCGTTGCCATCGCGTCGCGCTTGGCGGCGTCGACGATCTGGACGACGAGGGCCTCCTTCGCCTCCTGCGCCGTCATCTGCGCCACCGTCTCGAGGCGCTGGCGGTGCTTCTCCGCCGCGTGCTCGAGCTCCGCCCGCACCGAGGAGAGGCTCTCCGCGCGAGAATCGAGCTCAACGCCGAAACGCTCGAGCTCCGCGGCCCGGCGTTCGAGCGCCTCCTCCCGTTGGGTGATGGTCCCCTCCCGTCGCTGGATCTCCTCTCGCCGGGTGCGGACGTCGACCTCCGCCTCCTTGCGCATCCCAGCGATCTCGTCCTTCACCTCGACGAGGGCCTCGCGCACGATCGTCTCGGCCTGACGCTGCGCGTCGAGGACGACCTTCTGTGCACGAGATTCTGCGCTCTGGGCCTGACCCGTCGCGATCATCTTGCGAACGAGCACGCCGACGACCACCCCGATCGCGAGCGCGATCACGCCGACCAATGCCACCGTCATCGTCTGCCTCCAAACACGAAGAATGCCGAGCCAGAGGCCGGAGGCGGCCCGCTGCTCGGCGTCGTGCGTGGATCAGGACGTGGGAGGGTAGCTTAGAGATCTCCCGCGGACATGCTGTGGGTTGCCGGTCATTCGCTCGTATCGACTCTGGGCACGGTTTTCCGAACAGTTCGAGTTCGTCTCAAGCCTCTTCTGAAGGCAATGTACGGCGACGGGGGCATGGACGCAAGGCTCGCCGGCCGAGGCCGGACCGCAAACGGAGGCCGTATTGCTCCGGTTGGGACGCCGTCAGGCGACGGTCTCGTCGATCTCGAGCGCGAGCCGCGCCGCCTCGCGAGAGACGGAGGGCGGGTATCCACGCCGCGCAAGGAAGGAGAACAGCTTGCGGTACGCCGCCGCGGGCTCGCTGCCGGCCAGCCGCCTGACCCGGGACCGAGCCAGGGCCAGCGCCCGATCGGACTCGTCGCCCCGTTCCTCGGTCACCTGGAAAACGACCAGCTCGATCGTCTCTCGCGAAACGCCTTTGGCGTAGAGGGCGCTTTCGACGGCGCGCTTGCCCTCTCCCCTCGTCCCGACGGCGTGCTCCGCAAAGGCTCGAGCGAAGGCCTCGTCGTCGACGAGGCCGACCGCGGTCAGCCGGTCGAGGCTCTCGGTGATCTCGTCGCGCTCGAAGCCCGCGGAGGTGAGACGTCGCTCCAGCTCGCTTCGACTCCGCGCCCGGACGGCCAGGAGCCCGAGCGCCCGGTCGTGGACGTCGAGCTTCCGGCCACCGCGTTCCTTCCTCGCCACCATTCCGCTCAGCTCGCCGCCGCCCCGGTCGTCTCGCGAACCTTCTTGCTCCCCTTGACCTCGCCGGGGTCCTCCTCCACGACGGTCACGTCCGCGGGGACGTCGACCTGGACGGATCCTTCGTCACCGAACGCCGTCAGCCCCACGGCCTCCCGCACACGACGGTCGATCTCCGTCGCGATGTCCTCGTGCTCGGCCAGGAACTGGCGCGCGTTCTCCTTGCCCTGACCGAGCTGCTCCCCCTCGTAGGTGAACCAGGCACCGCTCTTATTGATGATCTCGACGTCGACGCCGACGTCGAGGAGGCTTCCCTCCTTCGAGATGCCCTTGCCGTACATGATGTCGAACTCGCACTGACGGAACGGCGGCGCGACCTTGTTCTTCACGACCTTGACGCGGGTTCGCGAGCCGACGACGTCGGTCCCGTCCTTGAGGTTCTCGATCTTGCGGACGTCGAGCCTCACCGAGGACTAGAACTTCAGCGCGCGGCCGCCCGGCGTCGTCTCGGGGTTACCGAACATCACGCCGATCTTCTCCCGCAGCTGGTTGATGAAGATCGCCGTCGTCTCGAAGCGGGAGAGGCTGCCGGAGAGCTTCCGCATCGCCTGCGACATGAGGCGCGCCTGGAGCCCGACATGGGTGTCGCCCATCTCCCCCTCGATCTCGGCACGCGGAACGAGGGCCGCAACGGAGTCGATCACGACGAGGTCGAGCGCCGCCGAGCGCACGAGGATGTCGGCGATCTCGAGCGCCTGCTCGCCGGAGTCCGGCTGCGAGACGAGGAGCTCGTCGATGTTGACGCCGAGCGTCCGGGCGTACGTCGGGTCGAGCGCGTGCTCCGCGTCGATGAACGCCGCGATGCCCCCGTGCCGCTGCGCTTCCGCGATCACGTGGAGGCACACCGTCGTCTTTCCGGAGCCCTCCGGCCCGAAGACCTCCACAACCCTGCCCCTCGGGATACCGCCGACGCCGAGCGCGATGTCGAGCGCGAGCGATCCCGTCGGCGTGACCGTGATCCCCTGGCCCGCGCGGTGCTCACCCAGCTTCATGACCGCGCCGGTGCCGAACTGCTTCTCGATCTGCGCGAGGGTCACCTCGAGCATCTTGTCCCGGTCCATCCACGCCTCCCGTTGCCGTCCGACCTCGTCCGCGGCTCGTCTCCCGCGGCATCCGGTTTCCGCACCCGCCCGGCCGAGGAGCCGAGCGGAGGGCGAACACTAGCGGCCGGGTACGACACACGTTACACCGGTGTGATTCGAGCCACCGAACGCGGATCGCGCTCCGCCGCACGCTCGGCGCCGACGGTACTCGAACGTACGTTCGAGGTCAACGACATCCGCCTCTCAGCCGAGAGGGAACGTCTCCACCGCCTCGTACAGCGGCGCCGGGCGGCGCAGGTGGCTCCGGTAGAGGACGACGCGGTCGACCGGAAAGCTCTCCGACTCGAGGCCCGCGCGCGACGCGAGCTCGTCTCCGATCGCGACGGGTTGCCTCGCGCGCGCAACGGTGAGATGCGGGGTAAACCGTCGCTCGTCCGGCTTCACGATCGCGGCCAGGGCGACGTCCAACGCTCCCGCGAGCGCTCCGAAGCGCTGATCCGGGTCCGCGAGGCCGACCCACAGGACGCGCGCCCGCCGCGCGTTCGGGAACGCGTCCGGCCCGAGGAGCTTCGACGTGAACGGATCCGTCTTCGTCGCGGCGGCAGCGACTCCGGCTCTCGCGTCATCGACGACGCGCGGCCGGACCGCGCCGAGGAACTTCAACGTGACGTGCCAGTTCTCCTGCGGCGACCAGCGGAGCTCCGGATGCTCGTCTCGGAGAGGCCGCAGCCGCTCGGCCAGGCGCGACCGCACGTCCTCGGGAACGTCCGTCGCGACGAAGAGCCGCCACGGCTTGTCCTCCGATCGCGATGCCTCGTCCCCGGCCACTACTCCAACGGAAGGTCGGAGAGATGGCGGCGGAGGAGGTCGAGCGCCGCCTGTTCCGTCCATCGCTCCACCTGCTCGCGGTCGCCCGGCGCCCGGAGCAACCGCGCGTGGGTGCGCTCCTCGCTCTCGAGCGCGATCCATACGGTGCCGGGGCGCTGGCCGCCGTGCGGTTCCGGCCCCGCGGCGCCGGTGACCGAGACCGCCACATCCGCGTCGAAGATCCGGCGGGCGCCGGCCGCCATCTCGCGCGCGCATTCCTCGCTCACGACGCCCGGGCCGTCGATGGTCTCGCGCGACACCCCGAGGACGGAGACCTTGGCCTCCGACGAGTAGCACACGGCGGACCCCAGGAAGTACTGCGAGGCACCGGGTGCCGTCGTCAGTCGCCGCGCGAGCCCGCCGCCCGTGAGCGACTCCGCGCACGCGACGCGCTGCCTCTTCGCCCGGAGCGCACGGCCGACGACCTGTTCGAGCTCCTCGTCGCCGGCCGTGAATGCGACGTCGCCGAGCCGCTTCGCCACCTCGTCGGCGACCGGACGGATCAGCACCTCGGCCTCCCCTCGCGTCGGTGCAGACGCAGTGAGACGGACCTTGACCTCTCCCGCCGAGGCGAGGAACGCGACCGTCGGGTTCTCGCTTTCCTCGAAGAGGTCCTCGAGGAGCTCCGCGACCTTGGACTCGCCGATCCCGGTGGAGCGCACCACGCGCGAGACGAGCGCCGAAGGTCCTCCCAGCCGCGCGAGCTCGGGGACGATCGCGCCGTGCATCATCTCCCGCATCTCCGCCGGAACGCCCGGGACCGCGTAGAGGCGCTTGGTTCCGTCCTCGATCGCGAGCCCGGGCGCCGTTCCGCGTTCGGGCAGGATCGGGCGGGCGCCTTTCGGAACGTCGGCCTGCCGCAGGTTCGACTCCGGCATCTCCCGGCCGAAGCCCTCGAACTTCTCTCGGAGCATCGTCTCGAGCTCGGGATGCCGCTCGAGCGGGCGGCCTAAGGCCTCGGCGATCGCCTCGCGGGTCACGTCGTCCTGCGTCGGACCGAGGCCGCCGGTCAGGATGGCCACGTCGGCGCGCGCGAGCGCGAGCCTGATCGCCTCCACGATGCGCGGCACGTTGTCGCCGACCGTCTGGTGATGGTGCACGCCGACACCGATCTCCGCGAGCCGCTCGGAGATCCACTGCGCGTTCGTGTTGGGGATCTGACCGAGCAGAAGCTCGGTGCCGACCGCAACGATCTCGGCGTTCACCTTCGCGTCACGGGAGCGGCGTCACGCGCCCCCGCGCCCGCGCCCGCACGAAGTAGTCGAGCCCCGAATAAACGGTCAGCAGCACCGAAACCCACAGCGCGGCGTAGCGGAGATCCGCCGCGGCGCCGCTGAGCGGCAGCAGATACAACGTCACGACGACGACCTGCGAGGCCGTCTTCCACTTCGCGACGTTCGAGGCCGGCATCGACTCCCGACGAGATCCCAGATACCAGCGGAGCGCGGAGACGGCGATCTCGCGCGCCAACACGACGACCGTCGCCCAGACGGGGAACCGTCCGAGCAGCGTGAGCGTCACCATCGGCGCCAGCACGAAGAGCTTGTCGGAGAGCGGGTCGAGCCACTGCCCCATCGACGTCGTCATGCCGTGACGCCTCGCGAGGTAGCCGTCCAGCCCGTCCGTCAGCGCGCCCAGGACGAACAGGATCGCTGCGAGGTCCATCGCGGCGCGCTCCTCCGGCAGGATCAGCGCCACGATGACCGGGACGAGAGCCGCCCGCAGGATCGTCACGAGATTCGGCCATCCGAGGCCGAGCGGTTTCACGCGGGTGTCGACGACGCACCTCCAACTCCGGGAACTCCTGCTCCGCCCTCCGGTCCGGTGAAGGTCTCTTCCCACGGTTGCCCGGGAGTACCCGGGAGACCGAGGCTCGAGCAGTCGACGGAGACCATCGCCCCTCCGCCGCGCGAGAGTCGCACCGTCAGTGCGTTGTCGCCGACCCACGTCTTCGTCTCGCCGGGACGGAGCCGGCCGGTGAACACGTGCTCGCCGTCCGCGAGGATCTTCGCGTTGAGCGCCTCCTTCGGGGTGATCGCGACGGACACGCCGGTCGTGGCGCAGGAACCCACGACCCGGTCCGGGGACGGGGCGAGCGGCGCCGGAGCCGGGTCGTTCCTGGAGACCAGTCCGAAGATGACGGCCGCGAGGAGCACGGCGCTGCCGACGCCGAACGCGACCCCGTGCCGAGCACGCCGGATGACGGGCGCCGAGTTCGTGAGGGGCTTCGCGGGCGGAGCCGGCGGGAGCTCCTCCGCCACGACGGGGCCCCAGGCGTTCCGCGCGTAGGCCGCCACCACCTTGTCCGGGTTCAAGCCCAGGTACGTGGCATAGCTCCGAAGGCACCCGCGGACGTAGACCTCGCCGTTGAGCTCCCAGAACATCTCGCGCTCGAGCGCCTCGAGGTACTCCGAGCGGATGTGGGTGTCCCGGCTGGCCTCCTCCAGGGAGGTCCGGCGGGCCGTCCGCGCCTTTCGGAGGGCTGGACCCACGCCGATCAAGGATCCCTGCATGCGGACGAGCGACCTCCCCTCGAGCCCGCATCCGGGGCCTCGGCGATTATAGGCAGCGGGGGGCGAGACCCTCCGAAAGCTCAGGCGGTACGGGTGTTGCCGAGCCAGCTGCCGTAGAGACCCGCATATACGCCTCCGGCGGCGATCAAGTCACGGTGGGAGCCTCGCTCGACGACCCGGCCGCGATCGAAGACGAGCACCGTGTCGGCGCCCTCAGCCGTCGAGAGCCGGTGGGCGATCGTCAGCGTGGTGCGACCCTCCGACACGCGCTCCAGCGCCTCCGCGAGCGCCCGCTCGCTCTCCGGGTCCACCGCGCTCGTGGCCTCGTCGAGGATGAGGAGGCCCGGTCCGGCGAGCTGGGCGCGGGCGAGCGCGACGAACTGTCGCTCCCCCACGGAGAGGTTCTCGCCGCGCTGGCCGACCGCGGTATCGAGCCCGCGCGGCAACGCATCGACCCACGACTCGAGCCCGAGTGCCGCGAACGCACCTCGGACGTCCGCGTCGGTCGCACGCTCGGGTTGGGCTCCGAAGCGGACGTTCTCGCGGATCGTCGTATCGAACAGGAATCCGTCCTGCGGAACCATCCGCACCGCGCGACGCCGGGACTCCGCGGAGACGTCGCGGAGATCCATTCCAGCCAGGACGATGCGTCCGCTCGTCGGATCGGCGAGCCGAGACAGGAGCTTCGCGAACGTCGTCTTGCCGCACCCCGTCTCCCCCACGACCGCGACGTGCGTTCCGGCCGGGATGTCGACGTCGATGCCGCGCAGGACGAGGGAATCACCCGCGTACGCGAAGCGGAGGTCCTCCACGCGGACGGAGAGAGCGCCGGCGGGAAGCTCCACGCCGGGCGAGGGCTCCACCACGTCGACGGGGAGATCGATCACGCCGAGCACCTTCCGCCAGCCAGCGACCGCCGTCTGCGTGAGGTCGAAGGTCTCCGAGAGCTCGGCGAGCGGCCCGAGGAAGATCGTGATCAGGAACAGCATCGCGATGAGCTTTCCGACCGACAGTCCCCAGTGCAGACCGACCGTGACGCCGACCGCGAGGACGGCCGCGAGCGCGACCGAGCCGAACAGGTCGCCGAGCGGGAAGATCGTCGCCTGGTATTTCGCGGCCGCCATCTGCGTGCGGTACTGGTGCTCGATCGCACGTTTGAGCCGGCCGTCCATCCGCCCCTCCAGGCCGTACGCGCGAACGACCGCGGCGCCCATGACGTTCTCCGACACCTCGGTGAGCGTCTTCCCGACGGAGGTTCGAACGTCGTCGTAGGCGCGGAGCATCCCGCGCTGCATTGCGCGCATGATGAGGAACAGCGGGGCGATGACCACGAGGACCACGAGCGTCAGCTGCCACGAGTAGAAGAACATCAGGACGACGGTGCCGACCATCAGCGACGGCCCGAGGATCCACGCGATGCCGCCGTACTCGAGGAACCGCGCGATCGTCTCGATGTCGGCGGTGACGCGCGCGACGAACGCGCCGCGACGCTGCTCGTTCTGCGCGGCGATGCTGAGCGCGTGGATGTGTTCGAACGCACGGATCCTGAGCTCCGAGAGCGCGCTCTCGCTGGCGCGCGTGAGGCGCGTGTACGCCGCCCGGCCCGCGAAGTAGATCAACACGACGGCGACGGCGGCTCCCGCGCAGAACGTGTACACGAATCCCGGCCGGAACCCTTCCGGGCCGTTGATGCCGTGATCGATCACGACCTGGATCAGGATCGGGATCAGCAGACGCCCGACCGTGTCGGCGAGGGCGAGCGCGATCGTGAAGCCGATGCCGGCGCGCATCTCGGGGGACTCGCGAAGACCCCGGCGCAGGACGCTGACCGCGCCTCCGAGGCCGCCGACGGGCGGGAGGTCCTCGAGCTCCTCCGCAAGCTCGTCGAGGTCCGACGGCTCGGACGGCATCGGGATCTCCTCGGCGGATGGCGGAAGGAGGTCCTCCTCGGCGTACGGCTCCCGTTCGTTCTCCCGGGTCGCGCTCATCGGCATCCCGTGGCGCTCACGCGGCACCGCGCTCGTAGGCCCGAACCATCGACTCGTACCGCGGATGGGAGAGCAACTCCGCGTGCGTTCCCGACGCCTCGATCCGGCCGTCCTCGAGCCACAGCACGCGGTCGGCCATCGCGATCGTGGAGATGCGGTACGCGACGACGACGAGCGTCGTGTCGAGCTCCCGGACGAGGCTCTGCAGGATCTCCGCCTCGATCGTCGGATCGACCGCGGAGGTCGCGTCGTCCAGGATCAGCACGCGCGGGCGTCGCGCCAGCGCGCGAGCGAGCGCGATCCGCTGTCGCTGCCCTCCGGAGAGCGTCACTCCACGCTCCCCGACGACAGTGTCGTAGCTCTCGGAAAGCTCCGAGACGAACCCGTGGACGCGGGCGAGGCGCGAGATGCGGTGGAGCTCCTCCTCCGGGAGGTCGAGGCCGAGGGCGATGTTCTCCCTGATCGTCGTCGCGAAGAGGAAGCTCTCCTGGAACACGACGGTGACCGACGCGTGGAGCTGTTCAGCGTCCATGTGGCGGAGATCCACGCCGCCGACGCGGATGGACCCGAACTCGGGATCGGCCAGTCGCACGAGCAGCTGCGCGAGCGTGCTCTTTCCGCTGCCGGTGGGCCCGACGATCGCGACCGACTCGTTCGGCGCGACCTCGAACGAGACGTCGCTCAGCACGCGGTCGTCGCCGTAGCCGTAGGAGACCGATCGAACGGACACGCCGAGCGGCCCGCGGGGAGCCGAAACGGCCTCCGCCGCCGGCGGGAGGGTGACCGGCTCCTCGAAGACGCCGACGAGCCGGTCCATGCCGACCACCGCGCGCGGGATGTCGGAGAGGACGAACCCGATCAGCCGCATCGGGAACGCGAGCAGGAGGAACAGGCTGATGAACTGCACGAGCGTCCCCGTCGTGATCGCGCCCGTGGAGATCCGCCACGACCCGACGGCGAGGAGGACCACGATGCCGAGGTTCGGCAGCGCGTCGAAGAACGGCTCGAAGCCCGCGCGGTACCGTCCCATCTCGGTCCGCTCGTCACGGAGCTCGCGAGTCGGCACGGCGAGACGCTCCACCTCATCGCGCTCGCGGCCGAGCGTCTTCACGACCAGCGCTCCGTCGAGACTCTCGTGCGCGACGGCCGCGACCTCCCCGACCTTCTCCTGCGCGCGGGTGGCGGGACCCTCCACCTTGCGCGTGTAGACGCGGTTGAGGAACGCGAGACCCGGAAGCACCGCGAGGCCGATCACGGCGAGGAACGGATCCGTCGCGACGAGGGAGATCGTCGCGAACAGGATCAGCAGCACGACCGCGGTCGAGTACGGCAGCGGGTTGATGACCTCCGTGGCCGCCTCCACGTCGGACTCCGCGTGGGCGAGGAGCTCTCCTGTCGGATGCGACTGATGGAACGAGAGCGGGAGCTCCCGGTACCGGTCGACGACCCTCGTGCGAAGCGTCCGGGCCATCCGGAAGCTCGTCATGCCCGCGAAGTAGCGGCGCATCACGATGCCACCGGCGCGGATGAAACCGACCGCGAGGATCGCAACGACCCCAAGGACGACGGTATGCCCCGTGACGCCGTCGTCGGAGAACGCGGGCGTCACAACCTGGTCGGTGACGCGACCGAGGACGACGGTGCTCGCGACCGTCGCGGCCGCGTAGATCGCCGCTCCGATGACGGCGAGCGTGAACGGCATCGGATGCGTCGCCACGTAGCCTCGGATGATCCCGAGCCCGCGGAAGAAGATCGTGCGTTTCCCGTTCATGGGCGAGGTTCCACCTTACCGAGGCCGACATGCGGCGCGGCCGCGCGGGAGTTCCCGCGCGGCCGCGCACCCGGGTGCCGACAGCGTGCTGCGAAACCGGTCGGCTACGGAGCAGGGCTCCCGTAGATGTTGCTGTCGAGCTCTCCGGTGTGCGGACACGAGTCGCCGCTCCACCCGGCGCCGGGGTCGAAGGTTCGGCACTGCGGAACGTCGGCGCCGGGGTCGTGGTCGTCGGCCTGCGCCTCACGTGGATCGGGCCCGAGGAGCACGTCGCGGTTATCGGTCCACGCGCCGTACGCGGTGCTCCCGATCGACGTGATCCACAGATAGTCGCCCATGAACGGCACCGTCCGATCCGAGTACTGCTCGGCCGTCGGGTTCGTGGAGACGTCGGTCAACCGCACCGGGGTGGACCAGTTCGAACCGTGATCCGAAGACGTCGTCGCGTACACGTCGAGTGCCGGATGCGTGTCGCCGTTCGCGCTGTTGCCGATCGGCAGCTTCGGCGAGTACGTCCGGTCGTTCCGGCTGTCCCACCAGAGGGCATGAAGAACGCCTCCGTCGGCGGAGATGTCCGGGAAGATCTGGTGTCCGCGGTTCTCCGGACGGATCAACACCGGCCGCGTGGCCTGTCCCGTCTGCCCGTCGATCCGCGTGTAGTACACGCCGATCTGGCTGCCGACGCCCGGCGATAGGGTCCCGTACGTGGTCCCGGTGTTCACCTCGGTCCCGGGCTTGGACGCCTCGTACATCGCGTAAACCCAGTCGTGGCGCGCGTCGGTCTGGTCCGCCGTCGCACGGACGCCCGAGTCGGCGCGGAAGAACGTGTAGCCGCTCTCGCACGCACTGAAGAAATCGCCGCAATCGCGGCTCAGCGAAGAGTTCGCCTCGCCGTCGGCCTCTCCGCCGCCCTCCTCCTGGATCGCGCTGCCGCCCGGCACGGGCTGGGGGTCCGCGACGTCGACGAACGCGTACGCCGTGAACGGCTGCACCAGCTGCGGCTTGGAGAATGTCCGCCCGCAGTCGGTCGAGCCGGCGAGCGCGACGCCCTCCCGGCGGTTCCCGTTCGGCGCGGCCTGTGTGTAGGTGACGTACACGTTGCCGTCGCCGGTCACCGAGATCTCCGGGAGCTGGACGTCGTGCGCCGAAGGAGCGACGCTCATCGGCTTGCTCCAGGTGTGGCCGTGGTCGGTGGAACGGATGAAGTCGATCGTCACGTTGCCGGCGTTGCCGCTGAACCGCGACCACGCGAAGTAGACGTTGCCGTCGCATCGACCGCCCGTCCGGTCGGCCTCGATCGCCGTCTTGTCGTGGAACACGCCGAGGAGGTTCGGTGCGGACGAGCCCTTCGCGACGCGGTTCGTCTCCACGAACTGCTGGCCGTCGTTCGCCGTATTGGCGTCCGGGCCGCCGGGGTTACGGTAGACGGCGACCCACTCGTCACCAAACGTCTTGAGCGAGCCGGCCGGATCGTCGGAGGACTCCGCTCCGAAAAAGGCGCGTCCATGGCCATCCCAGGCGATCACGGGGTCGCCCGCGCCTGCCGTGCGGACGCCGTCGGTCTTCGACGCGTAGGGAGACGTGTCGCCCGGATATCCGGGGACGAGCGAGCCGACGAAGTTCTGGCCGCCGTCCTCCGAACGGTAATAGCCCTCCCAGATCGGTCCGGGCTGCCCGAATCCGTTGGCCGCGCTCGAGCCGGCGTAGGTGCCGCAGTAGTCGTTGGAGCTCCCGATGATCACATCGGGATTCCTCGGGTCCATCGCCACGGCGGGCTCGTTCTGTCGCCCGCGGGCGATCGAGCATTCCCGCAGGACCGGGTCGGTATAGGGGTTGCCGGTCCCAAGGGTGTACGCGCTCACGTATCCCGCCTGGTTCGGGGCATCCGGACTGACGCGCGTGTCGGAGACCGTCCCAGCTGCGGCGGTCGTTGCCGTGAAGGCGGCTACGAGCCCGAGAGCGAGAAGCGTTGCGAGTCGTCGGATCATGCGGACCCCCCTGGATCGTCGGCTCGGGACAAACTACGCCTGTTCGGCGGGAAGGATGCGGCGAAGCGAAACCCGAGGTCAGCCGGCTCGGCTGGCCCGGGATTCCTGCCACTCCTCGGCGGTGATCAGCACGTCCCGCGCCTTGGAGCCCTGAGACGGCCCGACGATGCCTCGGTCCTCCATCAGGTCCATCAGGCGCCCGGCGCGAGCGAATCCGACCTTGAGCTTGCGCTGCAGCATCGACGTCGAGCCGAGTTGCGAGCGGATCACGAGCTCCGTCGCCTGCTCGAGGAGATCGTCGTCGGAGCCGGGGTCCACGTCCTACTCCGACGGCGGGCGGCCGAGACCCTCGACGGTCGTGGCGTACTCCGGCTCGCGCTGACCGCGGATCCAGTCGGTGACGGTCTCGATCTCCTTTTCGGTCACCCACGCGCCCTGGAGACGCACCGGCTTGGAGATGTTCGACGGCGCGAACAGCATGTCGCCGTGGCCGACGAGCTTCTCCGCTCCGTTGGAGTCGAGGATCACGCGCGAGTCCGCCTGCGAGGAGGTCATGAACGCGATCCGTGACGGGATGTTCGCCTTGATCAGGCCGGTCACGACGTCGACGGAGGGCCGCTGCGTCGCGACGACGAGATGGATCCCGACCGCCCGCGCCATCTGCGCGATCCGGCAGATCGCGTCCTCCACGTCGCGCGGCGCGACCATCATCAGGTCGGCGAGCTCGTCGATCACGACGAGCATGTACGGCAGATGCCCGTACTTGTCCTCCTGTCCGGGCGGGATGCGGAGCGTTCCCTCGGCGAGCCCCGCCCGGTACGAGCGGATGTCGCGGATGCCGATCGTCGCGAACGCCTCGTAGCGCGTCTCCATCTCGCGAACGACCCAGTTGAGTGCCTCCGCGGCCCGCTTCGGATGCACGATGACCGGCGAGAGCAGATGCGGAAGGTCCGCGAAGTGCGAGAGTTCCACGCGCTTGGGGTCGATCAGGACGAGCTTCACGTCGTCGGGATCGGCGCGCATCAGGATCGAGGTGATGAACGCGTTGATCAGCGACGACTTCCCGGCGCCGGTCGCGCCCGCGATCAGGACGTGCGGCATCTCCGCGAGGTCGACGAGGCGGGCATGGCCGTGGACGTCCTTGCCGAGTCCGACCGTCAGCGGCCCTCGGGCATCCTTCGCCGCCTTGGACCGAAGAACGTCGCCGAGCGTCACGTAGTCGCGGATCCGATTCGGCACCTCGACGCCGATCGCCGAGCGGCCGGGGATCGGCGCGATGATCCGGACGTCGGGCGTCGCAAGCGCGTACGCGATGTCGTCGGCGAGTGAGAGGACCCGGCTGACCTTCGTGCCCGCCTCGACTTCCACCTCGTACAACGTCACCGTCGGTCCCCGATGTGACGTCGGGACGCTCGCCGCGACCCCGAATGTTCGGAACGTTCGCTCGAGGGCCTCGGTCGTGTGATCCTGATCGGCGCCATCGGTGTCGGTCGTCGGAGCCTTGCGGAGGAGCTCCAGCGCGGGGAGCTTGTATCCGGGCCGCGGACCGGAGCGCGCGACGCCCACGAACTCGCTGTCGGCTTCGTCCTCCTCGTCCTCTTCTTCGTCTTCGCTCTCCGCGTCGTTCTCGCCCCAGTCCTCGTCCTCGTCGACGAGCTCGTCCTCTCGTTCTTCCTCGGCGTCGTCGTCGCCCTCGTCGTAGAGCTCCGAGTCCTCCGGTTCCGCCCCGAAGCCCGGCTCCTCCACCGCGAGCTCGTTCTGGTCCGTCGTGACAACGACCCGCCCTGAAGCCTCCGGAACCTCCTCGTCGCCTGCGGAGTCGTTCTCCCCGGAGCTCCGCTCCGGCCGAAGCGAGCGCACCCACTCCCAGACAGCCGAGAGCGGGGTTCCGGTGAAGATCAGCAACCCCAGGACGAGCAACGCGGCGCACACGATCCCGGCGCCGATCTCGGAGATCGCCCGGGAGAGCGGCCACGCGATCGCCGCGCCGGCGATGCCGGCGACCTTGTGGACGCCGTGGTAGCCCGAAGCGGGACTCGGGTTTCCGCGCGCGAGGGAGAAGAGACCGAGCGCACCGCCGGCGACGAGGGCGAAGCCGATGAACATGCGCGGCCGCTCCTCCGCCACGGTGTCGCGGAGCAGCAGCACACCCCAATAGAGCGCCAGGACGGGGACGATGATCGCCGCGACCCCGACGGCTCCCCGCGCGACCCACTCGATGCCTCGTCCGACGACGCCCGCCGCGGAGAACCAGATCGCGAGCGTGGCGAGCAGCGCCAGCACGACCAGACCGATCCCCACGGCATCGCGCGCCCACGGCGAGAGGTCTCCCGCCATGCGGCGAGCCGGACCCGGCGTCCGTCGGGTGCTCTTGGACTTCCGCTTCGTGCTCGCCACTAGACCTCCATGATCAGCGGCAGCACGATCGGCTTCCGCTGCGTGACCTCCCAGAAGTACTTGCCGAGGGTCCTGCGGATGTTCTGTTGGAGCACGCTCCGGTCCGTGACCTGATCCTCGGCGGAGGCCTGGAGGGACAGCATGACCCGATTTCGAGCTTCTTCAAGGATGTCTCCGGCCGCGTCGTCGTAGACGAAGCCGCGGTTGACGACGTCCGGACCCGCCACGACCTGGCCTCGGTGGGCGTCGATCGCCACCACCACGACGACGACGCCGTCGGCGGAGAGCTTGCGGCGGTCGCGGAGGACCACCTCTCCGACGTCGCCGATGCCGAGCCCGTCCACGTAGGTCATCCCGGCCGGCACGCGTCCGACGATGCGGACCTCCTCCCCGACCTCGATCCGGTCTCCGTCCTCGGCGATCAGGATGTGGTCCGAGGGGATGCCGATCTCGGTCGCGAGCCGAGCGTGGTGCGCAAGCTGACGGCGCTCCCCGTGGACGGGCACGAACCAGCGCGGGCGGACGAGCGAGAGCATCAGGCGAAGCTCCTCCGCGCCGGCGTGCCCGGACGCGTGCACGGGGGCCGCGGGAAGATGGAACACGTCCGCTCCGGTGCGGTAGAGGCCGTCGACCGTTCGATGGATCGCGGGCTCGTTTCCCGGGATCAGCGACGAGGAGAGGACGACGGTGTCGCCCTCGTCGAGCTTCACCCACTTGTGCTCCCGCGCGGCCATCAACGACAGCGCGGAGAGCGGCTCGCCCTGGCTGCCGGTGCAGATGACGACCACGCGCTGGGGATCGAGACGGTCGATCTCCTCGATCGGAACGACGTCCTCCTGTGGGACGGTGAGGATGCCGAGCTCCCGCGCGGCGGCGACGCTCTGATGCATCGAGCGTCCGAGGAACGACACGACGCGCTCGGACGCGCGGGCCGCGTTCACGATCTGCTGGATCCGGTGGATGTGGCTGGAGAAGCAGGCGATGACAACCCGCTTCGGCGCGCGTGCCACGATGTCGTTCAGGACCGGGCCCACCGAGCGCTCGCTCGCCGTGTAGCCGGCGTCCTCAGCGTTGGTGGAGTCCGACAGCAGCAGATGCACGCCTCGCTGCGCCTCCTCCGCCAGCGCGTGCAGGTCCGTGGGCCTGCCGTCGAGCGGCGTCTGGTCGAGCTTGAAATCTCCGGTGTGCAGGATCGTTCCGGCCGGCGAGTCGATCGCCACGGCCATCCCTTCCGGGATGCTGTGCGTGACGCGGATGAACCGCATCGAGAACGGCCCCGTCGTCGCGGCCTCACCGGGGGAGACGGTCCGGAGCTCCGCGTTGTCGCGGACGCGGTGCTCTTCGAGCTTGCCCTCCAGCAGCGCGAGCGTGAACGCCGTCCCGTAGATCGGCAGGGAGAACTCCCGAAGGAGGTACGGAACGGCGCCGATGTGGTCCTCGTGGCCGTGGGTGAGAACGATCGCCTCGACGCGGTCGCGGTTCTCCCGGAGGTATTCGAAATCCGGCAGCACGATGTCGATGCCGGGCATCTCGGTGTGCGGGAACGACAGCCCCGCGTCGATCAGAAGGAGACGGTCGTCGAGCTCGACCACCGCCATGTTGCGTCCGACCTCGCCCACGCCTCCGAGGAAGGAGAGGTGGGCGGGAGCGTTCGCGGCGCGTCCCTCAGATGAGGCCGGCATCCTCGAGCGCTCTCCGGATCGTCTCGCGCTCGTCCGCCGTGGCGGGAACCAACGGCAGACGCGTCGGGCCCGCGGAGCGGCCGAGGAGCTCGAGCGCCGTCTTCACCGGGATCGGGTTGCTCGTGATGAACAGCGCAGCGAACAACGGCGCGAGCTCCTGGTGCACCTTGCGCGCGGCCGGCACGTCGCCCGCGGCGAGGAGCTCCACCATCTGTCGGATCCGGTTCCCCACGACGTGCGCGGCGACCGAGACGACGCCGACGGCGCCCAGCGACATCGCCGCGAACGTCGCCCAGTCGTCGCCGCAATACACCTCGAAATCGGCGGGCGCCTCCGCGATCAGCCGCGAGAGACCGTCGAAGTCTCCGGTCGAGTCCTTGACCCCGACGACGTTCGGGATCTCCGCGAGCGTGAGGAGCGTCCGGTGCTCGATGCGCGTTCCCGTCCGCCCGGGGATGTTGTAGGCGAGGATCGGAAGGTCCGTCGAGGCCGCGACGCGCTGGAAATGCGCGACGATCCCGCGCTGCGGAGGCTTGTTGTAATAGGGGGTGACGATCAGGAGCCCGTCGGCGCCCGCCCGCGCGGCCGCCTCGGACAGCTCCAGCGTCTCCTGCGTCGAGTAGGTGCCCGTGCCGCAGATCACCTTCCCGCTCCCCTCCACGGCTTCCACGACGGCGTGGAAGAGATCCGCCTTCTCGAGATGGGTCAGCGTCGGAGCCTCCCCCGTGCTCCCCGCCACGACGAGGGCGTCCGAGCCGCGCTCGAGGAGGAAGCGCGCGAGCTGCTGCGCTCCGTCGAGATCGAGGGAGGAGTCGTCGCGGAAGGGGGTGACCATCGCGGTGACGACCGGGCCGAACCGTGCGCTCATCCGAACCTCCTGCCGGGCCTGCCGCGTGCGTGGAGCGCCTCCGGCCGTCGGCCGTCGGAACTCTGCTGCGCGGTCGCGGGGCCGCGAGATCGCTCGGCTATCCTAGCCGCGGTGCGCATCTACACGAAGACCGGTGACGACGGAACCACCGGTCTCCTCTACGGAGGGCGTATCTCCAAGGCGGATCCGCGCACGGAGGCGTATGGAACGACGGACGAGGCCGTCGCCGCGATCGGCCTCGCCCGCTCCCTGACCGACGACGCCGAGCTCGCCGCGACCCTTCTCGGCCTCCAGCGGGAGCTGTTCGTCGTCGGCGCCGACCTCGCGACGTCGGCCGGCCATCGCTCCCGCCTCGAGGCGCGCGTTTCGTTCGTCGATCCGCGGATGGTCGCGGACCTCGAAGGCCGGATCGACGAGGAAGTCGCAGCCAGCCCCCTGCCGAACGAGTTCATCGTGCCCGGAGAGAGTCCCGCCTCGGCGGCGCTCGACCTCGCGCGGAGCACCGTCCGCCGCGCCGAGCGGCGGGTCGTGGAGCTCTCGTCCGCGGAGGACGTGAACCCCGAGGTCGTCCGGTACCTCAACCGATTGAGCGATCTGCTCTTCGTGCTGGCCCGCCGCGCTTCCGGCGGCGCCGAGCCGCCGAGCCGAAGCGACGGCCGCGATGCTCGGCGCGCTCAGTAGTCGCTGAACGCGTATCCGTCGAGGTTGAACGGCCCCGACGCGACGGCGATCACCACGTCGTGCGTCCCCGGATCCCCGAGCGTGACGTTTCCGATGACCGCGCGCCTCGCCGTCGCGGAGCTCTCGGCGTCGAGGGGGATCGGCGTTCCACCGTCGATCGTCACGGTGGCGGCGCTGTTTCCGGGCCCACCGAGGATCCGCACGCGCGCGTTCTGCACGGTCGAGGTGACGGAGAACGAGGCCGTCGCCCCCGTTGTGACGGTGTGGTGACGGGTGCGCTCGAAGTAGCCGCCGTTCCCGGGCGAGGGCGTCGTCCAGTCACCGCTCGAGTACGTGACCGAACCGTCTTCGTCGTCGATCGGAACCGTGACGCGGGCGTCGTTCGGAGCGCTCGCCGTGCGGTTCCCCTGCTGGTCCACGGCGATGACCTGGAACTCCAGTTGGTCGCCCTCCGCCGCGTCGACGTTGACGGATTGGTGGCCGCCGTCGTTGCCGTCGTCGACTGGCGCCCATCCGGTGCCGTTCACCGGCCGCTGCCGGAGCTTCCAAGAGGCGATGCCGGAGCCGCCGTTGTCGGAGACGCCGAACTCGACGTCGAAACTCGTGTCGGCGGAGGCGTTCGTCGTCGGATCCGGGAAGGACCGCAGCGTGACCTGTGGCGGCGTGAGGTCGTGGAGCAGGAGCGGCGGATGGTTCGGAACGGAGTCGCTGCACGCCTTCGCGCACCCGTGGTCGTTGCGGTAGAAGCTGAACGCCTCCCATCGATAGTCGCCGCCGTCGGAACCGACGAGCTTCCCGAGGCCGACCGTGAACTCGATCGACCTCGCGCTCGGCTTGCGGACGTCGACCTTTCCGACCTTCCGGCGCCCGCAATTGGAGAGCTGTCCGTGGAGGCCGTTCTGGTAAAGCGCGAACGCGCAGCGCTCGAAGTCCGTGGGATCGGAGTCGGTGTCGAACGCGATCGCGAAGTAGGAGCCGCCGCGAAGGACCTTCGGCTTCCAGGAGCCGTACGTGGTGAGCGTGTGGGTCACGGAGCCTTCGCCTTTGTGACCGACGGCGGCCGCCCGGAGATCGAGTGGTCCGCGCACGTCGTTCCCGTCCTTGCGGACGTCCTCGTGGGCGCTCGCAGTAGCCGCCGGCGCTGCGAGGAGACCCGCCGCGAGGATGACCGCCCAGAACCGCTTCACGCACGCTGCCTTTCTGCTCGGGCGGAGAACGCTACACCGACGGCGACGGGGATGCGAGGGAGCGGGCGGCCCGCTACTTTCCGGTCGTCGGGGGGACGAACGCGCCGTAGTTCGCGTGTCCGATCAGCAGGATCATCAGCCCGACGTTCGCCTCGTCGACCTGTTGGGCGAAGGTCACGCTGAAGTCCTTCGACGTTCCGCTGGGGACCACGGCGGCGTCCTGGACGGTCCCGGCGATCCGATGCCCGTCGCGGGCGTCGAGCATGTAGATGCCCGGCGCCGGGATCTCCGCGCCGCTGTGGTTCGTCACGGTCAGCGTGCTCTTGTCCGGGGCGTACTTCATCTGCGCGATCACGCCGGCGTTCTCGTAGGTGTAGTCGGTGTGCGAAGCCGGGGGCGTCGAGGACGCGAGCGACGACGGTACCGACGACGCACCGCTCGACGTCGAGGTCTTGGTCGCGGGCGTGTCGTTGTTCGTGCACGCGCTCAGCAGCACGGCTGCCAGGAGAGTGGGCACGGCGAAGGACCTCAGGGCTCGCATACGGGGCCGCATCATACCGGCAACGCTCGAGTTTGGACGGCCGGGCGTGGGTGGCACTCCGGTCAGCCCGCCAGCCGCTCGAACACGTCGCGGAGCATCGGCGCTGCGCGTGGACGCTCCGGCCACGCGACGACGAAGTCCTCCCGTCCGACGATCTCCGGCCACAGGTCGAACGGAACATCCTGCATCTCCCCCTGCGTGCGATGCCGGCGGAGCGCCTCCAGCTTCCGCTCGTACACCGGCGCGCAGTCGACGCTGATCCCGAACCGATCGTCCGGAACCCCTCGCGGCTGGAACGGTGCCGTCGGATCGATCGGCTGGAGCCCGCGCTCCCGATACTCATCCGTGAGGCGGTCCATCACGCTCTGCGGGAGCGAGCTGTACAGCAGCCGCTCGAAGCCCGAGTCGCTTTCGGACCGGAGACGATCGAACGCTTCGGTCGCGGCCTTTCCCGCAGCGATGTGATCCGCGTGCCCCGTTACGCCCTCGGGCCCGAACGTCACCACGACGTCGGGCCGCGCGCCGCGGAGGATCTCCACCACCCGCGCAACGAGCTCCCCCGGAGGGACGTCGGCGAGCCCGCCGTCCGGATAACGGAGGAAATGATGCTCGACGGGAACGCCGATCGCGTCCCACGACTCCACGTCCTCGCGCTCTCGTACGGGACCGAGTGTCTCCGCCGTCGCGAGGCTCGGGTCGGCGATCTGCCCGGCGTCGCCGCTCGTCGCGAGCACCACGACGACGCCGACGTCCTCGCCCGCGTGGAGCGCCATCGAGCCCGCAACCGCGTACGTGTCGTCGTCGGGATGGGCGAAGACCGCGGCGAGCCGCCGCGTCATCCGACGGGAGGGAGATCCAGCAACGGCTCGAGCCCGACGGTGAGTCCCGGCAGCGTTGAGACGCGCTTGACCGCGAGCAGGACGCCCGGAACGAAGGAGCTCCGGTCGGTGGAGTCGTGCC
The DNA here is from genome assembly GCA_045805285.1 of Actinomycetota bacterium. Classification (GTDB taxonomy): domain Bacteria; phylum Actinomycetota; class UBA4738; order UBA4738; family JBJMLN01; genus JBJMLN01. Next base: position 19,918 of record JBJMLN010000106.1, read on the forward strand.
GGATCGTGAGCGTCTCCCCCTCGGATCCGAAGATGACCTCCTGGTGCGCAACCAGGCCCGGGAGCCGCACGGAGTGGATCCGCACGCTCTCGACGTCGCCGCCTCGGACACCGGCGACCGACTCCGCCGAGCCGGGCATCGAACCGACCTGAGCCGCGGCGCCCCCATCGGCTCCCGCCCGAGCGCGTGCGATCCGGCGCGCCGTGGCGAGCGAGGTTCCCGACGGGGCGTCGGCCTTTCCGTCGTGATGGAGCTCGATCACCTCGACGCTCGAGAACAGGCGCGCTGCCTCCTCGGAGAACCGCTGCATCAGGACGGCGCCGAGCGCGAAGTTCGGAGCGACGACGACGTTGGATTCCCCTCCCCCGGCCTCGAGCAGCCGCGCGATCTCCCGGAGATCGTCCTCCGAAACGCCCGAGGTGCCGACGACGAGGTCGACGGCGTGGGAGACCGAGAAGCGCACGTTGTCCATGACGACGTCGGGATGCGTGAAGTCGACGGCGACCTCCGCGTCGGCCTGGACGAGCATCGCCAGGTCGTCGGAGACGCTCACGCCGGCCTCCGGCCGACCGATGTGATGTCCGATCCGATCGCCCGTTCCGGAGCGGTCGATCGCCGCTACGAGCGCGAGGTCCGGGTCGTCGACGATGCCGCGGCACACGAGGCGACCCACGCGACCGCAGGCGCCGATCACGCCGACGCGGATCACACGATCGTCTCCGCGCCGGGTTCCGACCGGCGAGCGGAGGAACTCACCGACCGCCTCCGTGATGGGCGGCGAGCGGCGCGCCGCCTCCGGAGAACGCGCGCGCGCCGAACGGACCGAGCACGGTGAGCGCCAGCGGCTGGTTGAACACCCGGACGGCGGCGCGGCGCGTGTCCTCGAGCGTGACGCCGTCGAGGCGTTTGAGGATCTGATCGGTCGTGAGCACCTCCCCGTGGGAGATCTCCGACTTCCCGAGCCTCGACATCCGGCCGCCAGGGTCCTCGAGCGAGAGCACGAGCGACCCCTTCATGTGGCTCTTCGCCCGGGAGAACTCCTCTTCGGTCAGACCGTCGGTCGCGAGCGAGCTGAGCTCGGTGCGGATCAGCGAGAGGACCTCGTCGGCGCGCGCCGGCGTCGTGCCGGCGTACACAGCGCAGACGCCCGCCTCGGCGAACATCGTCGTATAGCTGTAGACCGAGTACGCGAGCCCGCGCTTCTCGCGAACCTCCTGGAACAGGCGCGAGGACATTCCGCCACCCAGTGCCGCGTTCACGACGCCGAGAGCGAACCGGTCGGGATCGCTGCGGGAGAAGCCGTTCGTGCCGATCACGATGTGCGCCTGCTCGGTCTTGCGACGCTTCACGAGGCGTCCGCCCGAAGGCGCGGGACCGTCGCCCCCAGGGCGGAGCTTCCAGCTGCTCGGGCCCTCGGAGCGAACCCGTCCCGTCTGCATCCACCCGTCGAGGTCTTCCAGGAGCCGGTCGTGCTGCACGTTTCCGGTGGCGACGACGACGAGGTTCCCCGGGATGTAGTGCTTGCGATAGAAGCTCGTGATCGTCCGGCGCGAGGCGGCCTCGATGCTCTCGACGGTTCCGAGGACCGGTCGCCCGAGCGGATGGTCGGGCCACAGCGTCTCGTTGAACAGATCGTGGATCAGGTCATCCGGTGTGTCCTCGTGCATGTTGATCTCCTCGAGGATCACCTGCCGCTCGGCGTCGAGGTCCGCCGCCTTGATGACGGAGTCCTGGAGCATGTCGGCGAGGAACTCCACCGCCATCGGGAGATCGCGGTCGAGCACGCGGGAGTAGAAGCACGTGTACTCCTTCGCCGTGAACGCGTTCACGTCTCCGCCGACCGCGTCGAACGCCTCGGCGATGTCGCGCGCAGACCGCTTCTTCGTGCCCTTGAAGAGGAGATGCTCGAGGAAGTGGCTCGAGCCGCTGATGCGGGGCTCCTCGTCACGGGATCCGGTCTGCACCCAGAAGCCGAGCGCAACCGAGCGCGCGCCGGGCATCCGTTCCGTGACGACCCGGAGCCCCGATTCGAACTCCGTACGGCGGATCGGCACCGCCTACTCCCGTCGAGGTGAGCGGTTCCGGTCGCGATCGCGATTCCGGTCGCGGTCCCGCGGTCGGCGGTCGCGCCGTTCCCCTTCGCCGTTCTGCGACTCGGTCCCTTCCGGGATCGCCCACTCCTCGCCGACGGGCTTGAGGTTGATCTTGCCCATCGGGTCGATCTCCTGGACCTCCACCTCGAGCTTGTCGCCCTCCTGGACGGCGTCCTCCACCCGGCTGAGGCGCTTGCCCTTGCCGAGCTTGGAGATGTGCACGAGTCCGTCGCGGCCGGGAACGAGGTTGACGAAGGCGCCGAAGGTCGTGGTCTTCACCACCGTGCCGTTGTAGCGCTCTCCCACGAGCACCGGCCGCGGGTTCGCGATGTCGTTGATCATGCTCGCGGCCTCGTCGGCTCCGGCGCCCTCGCGCGAGCCGATGAAGACCGTGCCGTCGTCCTGGATGTCGATGTCGGCACCGGTCATCGCGATGATCTCGTTGATGCGCTTGCCCTTCGGTCCGATGACCTCGCCGATCTTGTCGACGGGGATCTGGATCGACAGGATCCGCGGGGCCTTGCGGTTCACCTCCGAACGCGGCTCGGGGATCGTCGCGAGCATCACGTCCAGGATCTTGAGACGGGCATCCTTCGCCTGGCGGAGCGCCTGCGCGAGCGCCTCCGCCGGAAGGCCGGTCACCTTCATGTCCAGCTGGATCGCCGTGACCCAGTCACGGGTTCCGGCGACCTTGAAGTCCATGTCGCCGAGCGCGTCCTCCGCGCCGAGGATGTCGGTGAGCGTCACGTAGCGGTCGCCCTCGGCGACCATGCCCATCGCGATGCCGGCGACCGGGGACTTGATCGGAACGCCCGCGTCCATCAGCGACAGCGTCGAGGCGCACACGCTCGCCATCGACGTCGAGCCGTTCGACTCCAGCACGTCGGAGACGAGACGGAGCGTGTACGGGAACTCGTCCTCCGGCGGGATCACCGGAACGAGCGCCCGCTCCGCGAGCGCCCCGTGGCCGATCTCCCGGCGCTTCGGGCCCCGCATGAAGCCCGTCTCGCCGGTGGAGAACGGCGGGAAGTTGTAGTGGTGGATGTAGCGCTTGCTCTCCTCCGGATCGAGCGTGTCGATCATCTGGTTCATCCGGAGCATCCCGAGCGTCGTGACGTTCAGGACCTGTGTCTCGCCGCGCTGGAACAGCCCCGAGCCGTGCGCGCGCGGGACGATGCCGATCTCCGCCGAGAGCTGCCGGATCTCGTCGACCTTGCGTCCGTCGAGGCGGACACCGTCTTGGACCACCCGTTGGCGCATCAGGGTCTTCTGCAGCTGCTTGAACGCCGGCGAGATCTCCGAGGCGCGCTCGGCGAACGTCTCGTCGCCCCACTCTTGCTGGAGATGCGACTTCAGCTCCTCCTTCAGCGCATCGAGCCGCTCCTCGCGCTCGTGCTTTCCGGGGACGAGCGCCTCACGCATGCGATCGCGCGCGAATGCCTCGACCGCGCGGAAGGTTTCCTCGCCGTAGAGCGGCTTCGGCTGGAACGGCTTCTTCTCGACGTCCACCTTCGAGAGGAACTCGACCTGCGCGTCGATCGCCTCGGCGATCGCGCGCTTCGCGGCCTCAAGGCCCTCGGTGACGACCTCCTCGGTCGGGGCTTGCGCGCCGTCCTCCAGGAGACGCCACGTCTTGTCGGGGGCCTCGCCTTCGATCATGAGCACGTCGATCGTTCCGGCGTCGTTGCGGCGTCCGGCGACGACGACGTCGAACGTCGCCTCCTCCAGCTGCTGGTACGTGGGGTTGACGACCCATTCGCCGCCGATGTTGCCGACGCGAACCGCGCCGACGGGTCCGTCGAACGGCAGGCCCGCGAGCATCGTCGCGAGGCTCGCGGCGTTGATGCCGGGAACGTCGTAGGGGTTCTGGAGATCGGCCGAGAGGACGAGTAGCACGACGTGCACCTCGTCTCGATAGCCCTCGGCGAACGTCGGGCGGAGGGGACGGTCGATCAGCCGCGCCGTGAGCGTCGCCGTCTCCGAGGCCTTGCCCTCGCGGCGGAAGAAGCCGCCCGGGATCTTGCCGGCGGCGTACATCCGCTCCTCGACGTCGACGGTGAGCGGGAAGAAGTCGATGCCCTCGCGCGGCTTGCTGCTCGTGCACGCCGCGAGGATCATCGTCTCGCCGAGCGTGACGACGGCGGAGCCGCCCGCTTGCTTCGCGAGCTTGCCGGACTCGAAGGTCAGCTCCGAGGATCCGATGCGCTTGGTAAGGGTGGTGACCACTGGCGTTTCCTCCTCATTGGGGATCGGTCGCGCGCCGACATCACGGCGCGGCGCGCGACTTCGGTGATCGAGGACGGGAGGGGGCCAGTTCTCAGTGGGAAGTCCCCGTCCGGCGCGCGGCCGGGAGCTCGCTACTGATAACCGACCCGGTTCCTTCCCGCCCGGGATTCGGTTCCTCTCTACGGCATCACTCCCTGGAGATGCAGAAAGGGCGGCTTCCGCCGCCCCGATGACCTATCGCCGCAGGCCCAGTCGCGAGATGAGCTCGCGATAGCGCCCGACGTCCTCCCTGCGGAGGTAATCCAACATCCGCCGTCTCCGTCCGACCATCTGGAGGAGCCCACGACGGGAGTGATGGTCCTTCTTGTGGGTCTTCAGATGCTCTGTGAGCTCGGCGATTCGCCTCGTGAGGACCGCGATCTGGACCTCCGCCGAGCCGGTGTCGCCGTCGCTTCGCCGGTAGTCGGAGATGAGCTGGGTCTTGTCCTCTTTCGTCAATGCCATACGTCAGGCAGCCTACCATCCGTGCCGGTCCGGGCCTCGTTGACCGGAGCGCCGGGTCGGCGCCGCAGCCGCGCGTTCCCGCCTTATCCTCGCGTGAGCACGGGGTTGCCCGGGCGCCTCGATGAATGCGGGCAGGATCCGCGCTCGGATGTCCCCGTTCGGGGCTACGCGAACCTCCGCGACCCCCGTCCGGGAACCCTCCGCGGAGAAATCCGGCCAGACGAAGTTGCCGAGGCTGTAGAAGATCGGTTTCCCCTCGTACAGCTCCAAGGGCTGGAGGCGGTGGGAGTGCCCTCCGAAGATGACGTCCGCGCCGGCGTCGACCAGCTGGTGGCCCTCCTTGACCTGGTAGTCGCGCGGCTGGGTGTCGAGTTCCACGCCCCAGTGGATGTCCACCACCACGAGGTCGGACTCCGCTGCGGCGACCTTCACCGCGTCGAGCATGGCCGAAAAGTCGTGGCCGGCCGCCGTGCCGGGGGTGTGCGGTCCCGCGACGGCCTCCGGCGGATCGACGACCTCGTCGAGGCCGACGACGGCGATCGTCCACCCGTTGACGTGCAGGATCGCCGGCGACAAGGCCTCCTCCGCGTCCTTGCCCGCCCCGACGGGATCGACCCCGGCGTCGACGAGGTTCATCCGCGTGTCCACGAGCGCGTCGGGGCCGAAGTCGTAGGAATGGTTGTTGCCCATGTTCGCGACGTCGACGCCGCCCTTGCGCATCGCGGGAAGCGCGGCGGGGTCGCCCCGGAAGTTGAACTCCTTCGGTACGGCGGTCCCGAGCTTCGACACCGCGCATTCGAGATTCACGACCGTGAGGTCGTCATCGCGGAACAGTCCGTCCAATCCCGACCACGCGTAGCCGTAGCCCTCGGAGGCGTACGACGTGACGTAGGAGGGATCAACGTTCACATCTCCGGCCCCGTGGATCAGGAGCGAGCCCTTCGCCTCGGGCGACGCGGACGGCGTTGCGCCGGCGGGGTTCGCCGACCCGTTCGGACCTTGCGGCGGCCGGCGCCCGGCATCCGTTGGCGTCGCGGGGCCACTCCCCGTTCGGACGAACACCACGAGCGTCACGGTCGCCACGAGCACGGCGAAGCCCGCGTCGAACCAGAGCCGCGGCGCGTTCGGCCGTGGCGAGACCGGATCGCTCATCTCACGCTCCCGGCCGGTGCGTCCAGAGGTACTCGCGCGTCGTCTCGCCGCTGTCGTGGATGGCCGCGGCGAGCGGACGGCCGAAGTAGCGGTAGTGCCACGGCTCGTATCCGTAGCACGTCTCGTCCTCCCGCCCGCGCGGGTAGCTCATCACGAACCCGTACCGCCAGGCGTTCGCAGCCATCCACCGGCCGGTCGGCTCGGACTCCCACGTCTTGTCGACGTCGGCCCCCCCGTCGGTCTTGAAGTCGAAGACGGTTCCGAGCTGGTGCTCCGAGTGGCCCGGCCGTGCAGCATGCGAGAGTGCGTGCTGCGTTCCGTTGACGGCGACGCTGTGCTCGAACACCGAGGTCTGCGTCGAGAAGCTCCGGTAGCCCCAGATCATCCCGATCGGGTGACCGGCTTCGTCCGCCGCCTCGCGGAGCTTGCCGAGATCCGGCATCACCAACGACCGCGCCGTCTGCGGGCCGGGGAATCCCGCGCGCTCGACCGACACGAGATCCGGCGGAACGTACGAGCGCGGAAGTCGGAACGTCGTGTCGAGGATCGTCGAACGCCAGTCGTCGTAGGAATCGGCGAGGGCCTCTTGGTCGCCGAACCGGCACGTGGGCGGCCGGCCGCCGTCGGTCGGGCTCGGCCTCGCGTCGCGCGTCGCTACCGGCGCGGTCGACGCTTCGGTCGCCGGTCCGTTTGCGGCTCGAACCACGGCGATCGCGGCGATCACGACGACGAGCGCGCCGATGAGCAGGACGAGCGGAGGGCGCCGGGACGCGCTCACACCGCCCGCTCGGCGAGTTTCACGATCGATCGCGTCCGCTCGACATCCGCGCCGATCGCCGCGGTGAGCTCCTCGACGGATCCGAACGTCACCTCGTCGCGGAGTCGCTCCCAGAACTCCACGACGAGCTCGCGGTGGCGAAGGTCTCCCTCGAAGTCGAGGAGGAACGCCTCCACGTGGAGCGGCTCGACGCCGAACTGCGGATTCGTTCCGACGTCGATCGCCGCCGCGTGGTGGCCCACCTCCGCCTGCGCGATTCCGGCGTAGATCCCTTGCCGAGGCAGGAGGAGACGAGGCTCCGTCTGAAGGTTCGCCGTCGGATAGCCGAGGTCGGCTCCGCGGCCCGCGCCGCGGCCGACGCGCCCCTCGACGGTGTAACGGCGTCCGAGCGCGCGGCGCGGCCACTCGAGGTCGCCCTCCGTGAGCGCGGTTCGGATCGACGAGCTCGATACGGCGCGCCCGTCGATCTCGAGCATTCCCGGATCTTCGACGGAGAACCCGAGCCGCTCGCCGAGCCGCCGCAGGACCTCCACCGTTCCGAGCGCGCGATGGCCGAAGGTGAAGTTGGAACCGACGACGGCGTGGCGGGTCGCGAGCGCTCGCACGAGCACCTCGTCGACGAACCACTCCGCCGAGCGGTCGGCGAGGTCGCGAGTGAACGGCAGCACCACGAGGGACTCGATCCCGGTGCGTTCGATGAGCGCGATCTTGCGCTCCAGCGTCGTCAGCAGGCGGGGCACCGCGTCCGGAGTGAGGATCTCGCGAGGGTGACGGTCGAACGTGATCGCAACGGACCGCAGCGACCGCTCCCGCGCGCGTTCGACGGTTCGTTCGAGTACTGCGCGATGCCCGAGGTGGACGCCGTCGAAGAACCCGATCGTCACGGCGGAGCCCTCGGTGGGAGCGGGGGGTGCGGGAAGGCCGTGGAGCACGTCCATCGGCAAGGAAGCGTAACTGATGCTCTTGGAGCTCAGATCGCGGAGAAGCCCTGCTCGATCGCGCTCCGCCGGCCGGAGCGAAGGATCTCCAGCGCCGAAGCCAGCGCGACGCCGAGCCCCGCGCCGCCGACGACATCGAGAGGGAGATGCGCGCCCACGTACACGCGCGCGAGCGACGTCATGGCCGCGAGCCCGCCGGCCACGTCTCCCCAAGGAGCGGGCAGGCCGGCACCGATTGCGACGGCGAGGGCGGCGGAGACGGCCGCGTGCCCGGAGGGGAACCCGTCGTCGTCGGCATGGGCGCCCCGGAGATGCACGCCAGAGAGCAACACGCCCGGTCGTGCCCTTTCGACCGATCGCTTCGCGAGGCGGGCAGCGAGGTATCCGCCGACGCCGCCGGCCGCAAGTCTCAGGGCGAGCTCTCGGCGGCCGGACCGGAGCGCGATCACGCCGAGCACGGGGATCGTCGCGAAGGTCCCGAACTGCATCACGGTCCAGACGGCGGGCAGCAGCGAGTCGGGAAGCCCATTCACGCCGCGGAACAGCTCGACCTCCCGCTCGCTCAGCGAACGCTCAGCGGCCGAGGCGGCCGCCAGGAAGACGGCGGTCCCGACGGCGGTCCGAACGATGCCGTTCCCGATCCGATCACCCATGGCCGTTCACACTAGTTGCGCGAGGCCGGACGCGAAGGGATACCGTTTGGGGCGTGCTGCAAACCCACCGTCGCCGCCCCGTCGCCGCCTTCGTCGCCGCCATCGCGGTCCTGCTCTTCTCCTGCGCACGGGAGCCGGCGGCAGCAACAAGGGAGACCGTCCTACACGACAACGCCATCACGATCGCGTCCTTCAACTTCCCGGAGAGCCAGACCGTCGCCGACGTGTACGCGATCGCGCTGACGCGCGCCGGGTACGACGTCGACCTCCAACTGAACCTCGGCGCGCGAGAGCTCGTCGATCCGGCTCTGGAGCGCGGCCTGATCGAGTTCGTGCCCGAGTACGCCGGCACTGCGCTCGCGTTCGTCTCCGGCGACACCGAGCGGGCGACGGATCCCGCGACCACGCACGAGCAGCTTCGCGCCGCGCTCGCACCGCGGGGCGTCGAGGTGCTGGCGGCGGCGCCCGGCCAGGACCAGAACGGCGTGGCGGTCACAGGCGCGACGGCGGCGAAGTACGACCTGCACACGATCAGCGACCTCGCGCCCGTGTCGCCGCAGCTCGTTCTCGGCGGACCCCCGGAGTGCCCTGAGCGGCCGTTCTGTCTCCCGGGCCTCGAGAGCACCTATGGACTTCGGTTCTCGGACTTCACCCCACTCGACAGCGGCGGCCCGATCACGCGGGGAGCGCTCACCGGTGGACAGATCGACGCCGGGATCCTGTTCACCTCCGACGGTGCGATCGACGGCTCCGACCTCGTGCTGCTCAAGGACGACCGCGCACTCCAGCCGGCGGAGAACGTCACGCCGGTCGTCCGAAAGGAGGTCGTCGATCGCTTCGGGCCGCGATTCGTCGCGGTCGTCGGCTCCGTGTCGGCGCTCCTCACGACGCATGCGCTGCGGTCGATGAACGGCGAGGTGGCGACGTCGCAGACGCCGAGAGCTGCAGCCGCAGGGTTCCTCGCCGGATGGACACCGCCGGCAAGCACACCGTGAGCGAGTCCATGCCCGGCCGGGTGCGGGCGCGGCGCTCCTTCCCGGCGCTGGGCTAGAGTCGCGACGGATGGAGACCACGAGAGGGAGCCCCTCTCAACTCGCCTCGGAGCGCTCCCGACATTTCCCCGGCCGGAGCGTCAAACGGCGTCGGCCCTCCGGAGAAGCACCGCCGCTCCCCCACGATCTCGGGCGGAGCGGGAAGTTCTGGATCGCGATGGTCGGTTACCTGCTCGCCGTCTTGTTGATCGTCCTGTTCTTCCAGCCGGCGTCGAGCCTCTTCGACCACTGGGATGCGACGCGCACACGGTGGGTCACGTCGGTCCGCACCCCCTGGCTGACGCACGTGGCATTGCTCGTCAATGCCGTCTCCTCGCAGTGGTGGATCCGGCTCCTGCGCTGGGGAACGATCCTCGCCCTGCTCGCGTTCCGCCGCTGGCGGCATCTGTTCACGTTCCTCGGAGCGATCATCGCCGTGGAGGTCGTCGCGTACCAGCTCTCGACCGCGCTCGCGCGCCCTCGCCCGTACGGGATCAGGATCCTTGCCGGCTGGCAGGGCTTCTCGATGCCTTCGCGTCCCGTCGCGAGCGTCGCCGTGACGCTCGTGGGGATCCTCTACACGCTTGTGATCGCGGGCAAGCAGCGCACCGTCGGCAAGTGGCTCGTCGGCGCGTTCGTGATCCTCCTGGCGCTCTCACGGATCTACCTCGGCGTCGACCACCCCACGGACGGCGGGATGGCGGCGGTCCTGGCGGTCGCGATCACGCTGATCGCCTTCCGCTGGTTCACGCCGACCGACGTGTTTCCGATCGTGTACCGGCGCGGAAAGGCCGCGCACCTCGACGTCACCGGCCGGCGCGGAGACGCGATCCGCCGTGCCGTTCAGGATCAGCTCGGGCTCGAAGTGCTGGAGATCAAGCCCGTCGGCCTCGAGGGCTCCGGCGGTTCGACGCCGCTGCGCCTCCGCGTCGCCGCGACGACGACCGATCCGGAGACGTATCTGTTCGCGAAGCTGTACGCGCGGAACCACGTTCGCGCCGACCGCTGGTACAAGATCGGCCGCACGATCCTCTACGGCGCGCTGGAGGACGAGACGCCGTTCCAGTCCGTCCGCCGCTTCGTCGAGTACGAGGACTACACGCTGCGGCTGCTCCACGACGTCGGCATCCCGACGCCGAAGCCGTACGGCATCGTGGAGATCACCCCCGAGCGCGAGTACATGATCGTGATGGAGTTCTTCGACGGCGCCGTGGAGATCGGCGACGCGGAGGTGAACGAGGCCGTGATCGACGACGGCCTGCTGCTGATCCGGCATCTGTGGGACGCGGGGCTCGCGCACCGGGACGTGAAACCGGCGAACTTCATGGTCCGCGACGACGAGGTGCTGATGATCGACGTGTTCTTCGTCCAGGTGCGGCCCTCGCCGTGGCGTCAGGCCGTCGACCTCGCGAACATGATGCTGACGCTGGCCGTCAAGAGCGACGCGGAGACCGTCTACCGCCACGCGCTGCTGTACTTCACCGAGGACGAGATCGCCGAGGCGTTCGCAGCAACGCGCGGCGTCGCGAGCCCCACGCAGCTGCGGAACGTCCTGAAGGCGGACGGGCGAGCCCTCCTGGAGCAGTTCCGCTCCCTCGCGCCGGAGCGGGCGCCGATCGCGATCCAGCGGTGGAGCGTCCGCCGAGCCGTCCTGACGCTCTGGGTCCTGTTCATCGGCTTCGTGGTCGTGGGCCTCGTGATCAGCAACCTGAACGCGTTCGCATGAGAACGCTCGGCGGGATGCGCGCGCTCGGCCTCGTGGTGGTCGTCGCCGGGACGCTGCTCTCCGCGTGCTCGTCGTCGCAGCCGTTCCGCCAGGCGAGCTGCGACATCGAGGACACGGGACTCGTCCTCGCCGCGCAGTCGGTCCCGTCGGCGACGGTGCTTCCGTGCGTCAGGTCGCTTCCGATCGGCTGGACGTTCGGCGGCACGGAGGTGCGCAACGGTCTGGACCGGTTCTGGCTGGACTCCGATCGCGCCGGCATCCACGCCGTGGAGGTCTCTCTCACCCGGGCCTGCGACGTCGGTCAGGCCGTGGAGGTCGCTCCGGCCCCGGACGAGGCGGGCACGAAACGCTACGAGGAGCCGATCAGCCTGCCGCCGCATTTCCAGGCCGTCCGCTTCTACACGTTCCCGGGCGGCTGCGTGAGCTATCGATACGCGTTCGGAACGGGAGCGGCGTCGACGCTCGTGTTCGAGGCGGATGACGCGCTCTCGTTCCTGCCCCGAGCGACCTTCGTCAAGAAGGTCGAGACCGACGTGGGACAGTCGCTGTGCGGTGCGGGGGCCCCTCCGTGTCCGACGTAACCGAGAGCCACCGGTCGTTCACCGATCACCGGCGGGCGTTCTGGTACGCGCTCGCCTTCATCGCCGCGACCGTTGCGGTCTTCGTCCTCGTCGGGGTGCGCCCTGCGCATCCGCCCGTCCAGGGCATCGACTGGTCCATCTACCACGGCGTGGACGACATCCGGAACACGCCGCTCACGTTCGTCGCCAAGGTGCTGAACATCCTCGGCGGCGGGATCGTAACGATCCCGCTTCGGATCGTCGTGTCGATCTACCTCGCGTTCCGGCGCCGCTGGACGGCGCTCTGCGGATGGCTGCTGACGTGGTTCGTCGCGGAGCTCACACTCACCGTGTCCAAGAGCGCGTTCGACCGGCCGCGTCCGCCGAACCCGCTCGTCGCGACGACCGGCGCATCGTTCCCGTCCGGTCACGCGGTCGCCGCGTCCGCGACCGCGGTAGCGCTCGTCCTCGCGCTCCTCCCGCCGGGGCACCGGCGGAGGAAATGGGAGGTCCTCGCAGCGATCTTCGCGTTCGTGATGGCCCTGTCGCGGGTCTACCTGAACGCGCACTGGCTCTCCGACGTCGTCGCGGGAACGCTCCTCGGCACCGGGATCGCGATCGCCTCCTTCGCGGTCGCCGCGGAGGGTCGCGACGTGCTGCTCCGTCGCCGCCGGCGACGACCCGCGACGGCACCCCCCTAGCGACGAAAGATCAAGGAAGCCCCCTGCGCTCCTCGCAGGAGACGAACCGGTCGTTCGCCGGTCCGCCGTCGCAGACGTCGTGACCGTCCTCGCCGTCGAGGCGATCGGGGCCGTCCGCTGCCGAGAGGATGTCGTCGCCGGTTCCTGCGCAGATGCGGTCGGGTCCGCCGCGGCCGAGGATCCGGTCGTTTCCACCGAGGCCGAAGATCGAATCGTCCGACGACGAACCTCGGATGCGATCGGCACCCTGTGTGCCGACAACGTCGACGGGAACGCCGAAACAATCGGCGAGCTCGTACGCGCCGCTGTCGCACGCCGAGGCCTGTCGCGGCACACTGCGCTGGTCGCTCCGCGGACACGCGGGGGCGCGCGCCGCGTCGACCGCCGGGCTCCTCGAGTCGACCGCCTCGGTCCGCGTCGGGCCGCCGTTATCGGCGAGCGGGCCTAGCCCGATCGTGACGAGATCGAAGCCGCAGGAGCCGCCGTTCGGGCCCTGCTCGAGGTTCCCTCCGTCGTCGGCGGGGTCGTCTCCGCCGCAGTTCCCACCGTCCGCAGCCGGGCCCATGAGCGAGTTGCGGAACGATGCCGACCCCGAGTCGACGTAGAGGTTCCCACCGGTGCCGGCGAGGTTTGCGTCGAAGGTCGCATTCGTCACCATCACCGAACCGGTGGTGTAGACCCCGCCGCCGCGGGAGTTGCTTCCGCTCGCGGTGTTGCCGACGATCGTGCTGTTGAGGATCTTCACGCGCGCATCGTTCGCGATCCCGCCGCCGACGTCGGCGCGGTTGCCGTTGATCGTGCTCCGGACCGTCGACAACGCGCTCGCGTGGAACAGGTGGACGCCTCCGCCCCCGACGCTGCTGCCCTGCGCGACGTCGGCGGTGTTGTTCGCGATCGTCGACTCCACGACCGAGACCCCGGCCGTGTCCCCGGAGCCTCCCGCTGCCGAGATGCCGCCGCCGCCGTCCTCCGCGGTGTTCCCCGTGACCACCGACCGCACGACGTGGAGATCGCCACCGTCCGTCGCCGCGATGCCGCCGCCGTTCCCGCTGGAGCGACTGTCGGTCACGCTCGCGTCCACGAGGGTGAGCGATCCTCCGGCGTCGAGGATGCCGCCGCCGTCGGAGTTGGCCTTGCCGCCGGTGATCCGGACTCGCTCGAGTGTCAGCTCGGCGCGACCCATCGCGAGGACGCGATCGCTCTGCTGGGCGTCGATCACGGTTCGCAGACGCCCGGCGCCGACGATCGTGAGCGAATGTGCGACCGTGATTAGGCTGTCCAGCTTGAACCGCCCTTTCGGCAGGACGATCGTGTCCGCTCCCGTCCCGCCCCTGCAGGCGTCGTAGCGCGAGTCCGTGTTGGCCGAGGACACTGCCTCCCGGAGCGAACAGTCACCGTCGTTGTTGTTCTCGTTCGCCGTCGTGTTCACGACGATCGGTGCGGAGGCAACGGCGTGGACGGGTAGCGGAACCTCAGTGAAGACGAGGAACAGCCCGGCGGACAGCAGGAGGAGGCGGCGGGAGAAGGCGGTCATCGAGCGCACAGGCTAGTGACCGGCGGGTGCTCCATCAACAGCAACCGCGAGGATCACCTCTGGGCGTGCCTTCGCCCCGTCGTCGCGGTAGACGCCGATCAGGCGGCCGCCCGGAGCGAAGACGCCGTAGGGCCCATCGATGCCGGCAGGACCGAGGACACGGCCGTGTCCCGCCGCGATCGCCTCCTCCGGTTCGAGCTCCAGACGCGGCAGGGCCGCGACGGCACCCTCGACGGGAAGCGGCACCCCGGGATCCTCCGGCGGCCGCGCGTCGGCAGCGGTGAATGGGCCGATCCGAGTCCGGCGAAGTTCCGTCAGGTTCGCACCCGGACCGAGCTCCGCGCCGATCTCCGCGACGAGGACTCGGACGTAGGTGCCGCTCGAGCACGTGACCTCGAAGCCGAACGTGTCACCGCCGAACGTCGTGAGGCGAAACGACTCCACGAGGATCGGGCGCTCGGCTGCATGGAGCTCCTCTCCGCTTCGAGCGGCGGAGTGGAGCGTGCGTCCGCCGACTTTCACGGCGGAGTACGCGGGCGGCGTCTGCATCGAGGAGCCTTCCTTCGCCGACACGGCGCGCTCGATCGCGGAACGCGCCACGTCGACGCGCGCGCGCCGCATGACGGTGCCGTCGGCATCGAGCGTGTCGGTCTCGACGCCGAGGAGCGCGGTTCCCTCGTAGGTCTTCGGAAGGTCGGAGAGGAATCGCAACAGCCGGGTCGCGCGCCCGACGCCCACCAGCAGGAGCCCGGTCGCCAGCGGATCGAGCGTTCCCGCATGCCCGACCTTTCGGGTGCCGAGCGCCCGGCGAACGCGGTCGACGACGTCGTGGGAGGTGATGCCGGACGGCTTGTCGATCAGCAGCAACCCCTCGGGCGAGCTCACCCTCGGCGGTCGCGGAGTCGGCCGCGCTTCACGCTCCGCCGTTCGAGGAGCGCAGCGCGTCCGTCAGCTGTTCCACCGTCTCCGCCAACCCGACGACGGACGTGTAGCCCGAGGCCAGCCGGTGGCCTCCTCCGCCGAAGCCGGAGGCCACCGTGGCGAGGTCGTGTCCGCCACGAGAGCGCATGCTCACCTTGAACAGACCGTCGCGCTGCTGCTTCACCAGCGCGGCCACGTCGGCCTCGCGGGCCGTACGGATCACGTCGATCAGGTCGTCGGTCTCCGACCCGTCCACCGAGGCGGCGGCGAGGTCGGCCTGAGTCAGGTACGTCCAGACGAGGTCGGCGTCCGCCTCGCGCCGGAGGCGTTCCAGGGCGGTGCCGACGAGCTTCAGGTACCCGATGCCGTTGTCCTCGTAGAGGATCTGGACGAGGCGCGCGTGGTCGAACCCGTACTCCCGGAGGTCGGCCGCGATCCTGAGCGTCTCCGGGCGCACCGCCTCGTACTGGAACCGCCCGGTGTCGGTGACCAGGCCCGCATAGAACAGCGCGGCGGCCTCGGTCGGAAGATCGCCCCCGATCTCGCGCGTCAGCCGGAACACCATCTCCGCCGTGGAGGACGCGGCCGGGTCGATCACCGGAACCGTCCCCAGGCCCTCGTTGCTGACGTGGTGGTCGATCCAGATCAGCTCTCCCGCCCGTGCGGATGCGGCGGCGAGCCGACCGAGGCGGTCCAGGGACGCGCAATCGCACGTGACCATCAGCGGGGGCGAATCCGGGAATGCGGAAGGTTCCACGAGCGCGTCGGAGATGTCGAAGGGCTGGAGCCACCGCGGAATCTCCAAAGGCTCGTTCGGGAACGAACACACGGTGGAGACGCCGCGCGTCCGCAGGAACGCGGAAAGGCCGAGCATCGAACCGAGCGCGTCGGGGTCCGGGTTGATGTGGCAGGCGATCGCGACCTCGTCGGCATCGCGGAGGATCTCCGCAGCGCGCGCCATCGTCTCCGGCGTCACGAGCCCTCCTTCCTCGGCCGCTTCGACTCGGAGCCCTTCGCGGCGTCTGATGCTTCCGCGCCGCCGGAGCCACCCTCGTCCGTCGCGGTCGCCTGCGTCGCCTGCGACTCCTTCAGCAGCTGGTCGATGCGCTGAAGCCGGTCGAAGCTGTCGTCCTCATCGAACTCCAGGTCCGGGAGGAACTTCAATCGCACCTGCCGCCCGAGAACGGTGCGCAGGTGCGGCCGGGCGGAGTCGAGCGCCGCACTCGTCGCGCGCTTCGCCGCGTCGTCACCCAGAACGGAATAGAGCACGTGCGCCTTGCGGAGGTCGGGCGTCACGCGCACGGACGTCACCGTGACGAATCCGATCCTCGGATCCTTGAGCTTGGGGATCTCCTCCGCGAGAACCTCGCGGAACTCCTCCGAAACGCGGCTCGGCCGCGTGCCCTCAGTCATCTTCTCCGTGGAGCGAGAGCTCGGCGTCGATGGTCTCCACGCCGGGATGGCGTTCGATGAAGCGCTCCACCTCGTGCATCACCTTGCGCGCGTGGTAGGACTCACGCGCGACCGCGGCGACACCGATCGCGGTCCGCTGCCAGAGCTCGTGGTGATCCACCTCCGCGACGGAGACGTTGAACTTCGCGCGGATCCCCGCGGAGAGCGTCTTGACCACGTGTCGCTTCTCCTTCAGCGAACCGGATCCGGGGATCCGGAGATCGAACCGAGTCAGTGCGACCAGCACGGCGGCGGGCGGCTGCGGCTACAGCGAGCGGGCGACCTCCCGGACCTCGAAAGCTTCGATCTCGTCGCCCTCGTGGACGTCCTGGAAGTTCTCCAGCCCGATGCCGCACTCGTAGCCCTCTGCCACCTCCCGCACGTCGTCCTTGAAGCGTCGGAGCGTTCCGATGCGTCCCTCGTACACGACGACGCCGTCGCGCACGAGCCGCGCGCGCGCGTTGCGGGTGATCGTCCCCGAGCGGACGTAGCACCCGGCCACGACGCCCATCCTCGGAACGCGGAACGTCGCGCGAACCTCCGCGCGACCGAGCTCCGCCTCCACCTCTCCGGGAGCCAGGAGCCCGGACAGCGCCTGGCGGACGTCGTCGATCGCCTCGTAGATCACGCGGTACAGGCGGAGGTCGACCCCCTCCTTGTCGGCCATCTCCTTCGCCTTCGGGTCGGGCCGCACGTTGAAGCCGATCACGACCGCCCGCGACGCGAGCGCGAGATCGACGTCGCTCTCGGTGATCGCCCCGACGCCGGAGTGGATCACCCGGATCCGCACTTCGTCCTGCGGGAGCTTCTCGAAGGCGTCCACGAGTGCTCCGAGCGACCCTTGGACGTCGGCCTTGATCACGAGGTTCAGCTCGGCCGTCTCGGCGTCGCGCGCCTGAGCCATCAGATCCTGGAGCGTGGGCGCTCGCGGCGCAACCATCTCGGCAGCACGGCTTCGCGCCTCGCGCTCCTGCGTGAGATGCCGAGCGGCGCGCTCGTCCTCGACGACGCGGACGTCGTCGCCGGCATTCGGGACGGACGTCCATCCGAGGATGACGACCGGCTTGCTGGGGCCCGCCTCCTTGACGGGCTTGCCGTTCTCGTCGAGCATCGCGCGAACCTTGCCGGACGCGACGCCGGACACGATCGCGTCGCCGACGTGGAGCGTGCCCTTGTTGACGAGCACGGTGGCGACGGGGCCACGCCCCTTGTCGAGGTCAGCCTCGATCACCGATCCGCGCGCCCGGCCCTCCGGGTTCCCCTTCAGGTCCTCGACGTCCGCGACAAGCACGATCGTCTCGAGGAGGTTGTCGAGCCCCTGCCGCGTCTTCGCGGAAACGTCGACGAACTCGTAGGTGCCGCCGAGCTGCGTCGGAACGATGCCGCGCTCCACCATCTGCGTACGGACACGGTTCGGATCCGCGTCCGGCTTGTCGACCTTGTTGACCGCGACGACGATCGGCACGCCGGCCGCCTTCGCATGATCGAGCGCTTCCACGGTCTGCGGCATGACGCCGTCGTCGGCAGCGACGACGAGCACCGCAATGTCGGTGACCTTCGCTCCCCGCGCGCGCATCGCCGTGAACGCCGCGTGACCGGGCGTATCGATGAACGTGATGTCGCGGCCGTCGACGTGCGCCTGATACGCCCCGATGTGCTGCGTGATGCCGCCGTATTCGCCCGACACGACGTCGGTCTGACGGATCGCATCGAGCAACAGCGTCTTCCCGTGGTCGACGTGTCCCATGACCGTCACCACGGGCGGACGCGGCTGGAGCTTGCTCTCGTCGACCTCTTCCTCTTCCTCGTCCGGCTCCTCCGCCTCGTCGGCGCCGACGATCTCGGCCTCGCGACCGAGCTCGTGGGCAAGGGCGACGAGCGCCTCGTCGGAGAGGGACTGCGATGCGGACGCCATCTCCCCGAGCCCGAGGAGTGTCTTCACGACCTCGGCCACCGACGTGCCCGTCGCTTCCGCGAGGTCCTGCGGCGTCGCCCCGCGCGAGAGCTTGACCGGCGGCAGGGACGCTACGGCCGGCGCCTCGGCGGCGGGAGCCGCAGCGGGAGCGTCCGGCTCCGCGACCGCGGCAACCTTTCCGTTGCCCTCCGCGCTCGCGGCCGGGCGTCGGTCGGTCGGTGCGGGCGCCGCCGGCTTCGCAGGAGCCGACTGGGCGGCCGGTTGCTGCTCGGTGGAGGTCGTCTTCTCCGGCGCGGCAGCGACCTCGCCTTCCGCGGACGGTTCCGGGACGGGCTACTTCTTCCGTGGCTTCGGCGCGGGCTCGACCGCGGCACGCTTGACCTTGACGCCGGGCTTCGCCTTTCCGCCCGTCGCGCGCAGGCGTGGGAGCGCCTCCTCCGGGACGGACGACGACGCGGTGCGTCCGCCGACCCCAAGCTCCTCGAGGGAGCTCAGGATCTCCTGGCTCGACACACCGAGCTCCTTCGCGAGCTCGTGGACCCTCATCGTTGCATCAACCCCTCGATCATCGTCCGTAGATTAGCGAGTTCCTCCGGCGACACGACCGTTCGCAGCGCCCGCGCGACCGCCACCCGCCGCTCCGCCAGCGTTAGGCACGCCATATCGCGATGGAGGTAGCAACCGCGACCCGGTGCGCTGCCCCGAACGTCGACGGACACGTCGCCTCCCGGCGCGCGGACGACCCGGATCATCGAGGCTTTCGGATCCCGCCGCCGGCAGCCGACGCACGTGCGCTCGACCGCTCCGGAGCGCCCGGCGCTCAGGTGCCTGCTTCCTCCGTCGCCGGCTCCGGCTGCGTCGCGGGTTCCTGGGCGCCCTCGCCCGGCGGCAGGTCCTGGGCGGCGACCTCCCCGGGGAGTCCTTCCGCCTCCGGGACGGCCGTCACGTCGACGGGCGCCGCAGGCTCCTCCGCAGTCGGCGCGGCAGGCTCCTCCGCAGGCGGCGCAGCCTCAGGCTCGACACGCGGCTTGCGCTGCTCCTCGCTGAACTGCGTCTCGCTCTTGATGTCGATCCGCCAGCCGGTCAGCCGCGCGGCGAGTCTCGCGTTCTGCCCCTCCTTGCCGATCGCGAGGGAGAGTTGGTAGTCCGGGACGATCACGAGGGCCGTCTGCGTCTCGGGATCGGTCCGCACCTCCTTCACCTTCGCGGGCTGGAGCGCGTTCGCGACGTAGGTCGACGGATCGTCGCTCCACGGCACGACGTCGATCTTCTCCCCGCGGAGCTGCGTCACGACGTTGCGAACGCGGCTCCCCTTCGGACCCACGCAGGCGCCGACGGGGTCGACGCCCGGCTCGCGCGAGGCGACCGCGATCTTCGACCGGTGCCCCGGTTCGCGCGCGACCGCCTTCACCTCGACGATCCCTTCGGCGATCTCGGGAACCTCCATCTCGAACAGCTTCCGGAGGAGGCCCGGGTGCGAGCGCGACACCACGATCTGCGGGCCCTTGGTTCCCCGGCGGACCTCGGTGATGTAGGCCTGCAACCGCTCGCCGTGTCGATACGGCTCGGAAGGGACCTGCTCCGCCTGCGGGAGGAGCGCCTCCACCTTGCCGAGATCGAGCAGCGTGTAGCGACGCTCCTGCTGCTGGACGATGCCGGTGACGAGATCGCCTTCGCGGCCCGCGAACTCCTCGTAGGTCATCTCCCGCTCCGCATCGCGGAGCTTCTGGTAGATCACCTGCTTCGCGGTCTGCGCCCCGATGCGGCCCTTGAAGTCGTCCGTGACCTCGACTTCCTTCTCGGAGGTGACGTTGCCCTCCTCGTCGAGGTCCTGGACCCACACCCGCAGGTCGCCCGTCTCCGGGTCCATGGTCGCGCGCACGCCGAAGCTCTCCTCGTCGAGCTCGGGGTGCTGCTGCTTCCACCACGACTTGTAGGCCGAGGCCATCGCCTCGGCGAGCCCCTCGAGGATCACCTCGAAGGAGATGCCTTTGTCGCGCTCCAACTCCTTGAGCGCCGCGATCATGTCGGTGTTCACTTCTTGCTCCCCTTGCCGGCGTTCCAGTCGAACACCGTTCGTGCGGCGGAAACGTCCTCGAGCCGGAGACGCCGCTCCCCCTGCTCGGTCGAGAGGACCACGTCCCCTTCATCGACGGACACGATCGAACCGGTGTGCGTGCGGGAACCCTCCACCGGCGCCGAGGTCTTCAGTCGTACCAGCTCGCCGACCCGGCGCTCGAGTCCTTCCGGGACCTTCAGCGGCCGCTCGACCCCGGGCGAGCTCACTTCGAGCGCGTAGGCGCCGGCGATCGCGTCCTCGAGATCCAGCCGCCGCGAGATCGCTTCCGAGACGCGGGAGATCGTGTCCAGATCCACTCCGCCCTCCCGGTCGACCGTCACGCGTAGGACCCGGCGGCCTCCCTCGTTCCGGAAGGCGACCTCGACGAGCTCCAGCCCGGCCGACTCGACCACCGGCCCGACCAGCGCTTCCAGCGTCATGGGCCTCCGCCGCCCCTCGAACAAAGAAAGTGGGCGCGAGCCCACTTCCCGGAAAACCCACGTCCTCTTGAGGCCAGTATACGTTGCGATGCCGGAGCCGATGTCCGAGACGGCGTACGGCCGGCCGCGAACGCTCCGGAACGGCCTGTCAGAGAGCTCGGCGGCATCCTTCCGGATCGCTCCACGCGTCGCCGGCATTCATCCGACGTGTGAGGCGAGGATCCCAATCCTCGTTGAGTCGGATGCCGAGGTCGCGGCCGATCGCGCGGGCCTCGTCCTCGGAGCCGGCGACCGCGCGGTCCCAGGCGCCGCGGAGGTCGATCAAAACGACGTCGAACGTCTCGCGGCCGCAGCGTTGCACGATCCCCTCGACCTGCGGATGCAACGTCGCGAACCGCCGGAGACGAGCGGACGCCCGGCCGCGCCTCACGGGGCGTCCGAGAGCAATCGCCGGGCGGCGTCCGACGCCTCCGCGAGCGGAGCCTGCGAACGATCGCCGGTCGCCCGCAGCTTGAGATCGGCGGTTCCGGCGGCCACGCCGCGCTTCCCGACGACCACCTGGACGGGGAATCCGATCAGGTCGGCGTCGGCGAACTTCACGCCGGCGGAGACCTCACGATCGTCAAGGACGGCCTCGACGCCGCGGTCCCCGAGCTCCGCGTAGATCCGCTCCGCCTCCGCGACCGCGCGGTCGTCGTCCCTGTTCGTGACGATCACGACGACCTCGTACGGAGCGAGCGCTTTCGGCCACCGCAGACCGTCGTCGTCGTGGTACTGCTCGGCGACGGCCGCCATCACGCGCGGGAGCCCGATGCCGTAGGAGCCCATCACGTACGGCTGCTCGGTGCCGTCCTCGTCGACGAACGTCGCCTTCAACGGGACGGAGTAGCGCGTGCCGAGCTCGTAGGTGTGTCCGACGACCATCGCGCGCGCGTAGCGCAACGTCCCGCCGTCGACGGGACACGCATCGCCGTCGGAGACGCGCACGACGTCCTCCCAGCGGTCGACACGGAAGTCCCGGCCCTCGTTCACGCCGCTCGTGTGGAAATCCGCGCGGTTCGCGCCGGCGATCCAGTTCCGCCGGGCCGCCACGCCATGGTCGGCGAGGACCGTGACGTCCTCCGGGAGGCCCTGTGGGCCCGTGTAGCCCTTCACGAAGCCGCGTGCGGCGATCTCCTCCTCGCTGAGCGGCCGGACGGTGGAGGGCCAGAGCGCACGTCCCACCTTCTCCTCGTTCACCTCCTGGTTGCCGGGCAGGAGCACCGCGACCGTCGTCCCGGAGGAGTCGAACAACATCGTCTTCAGCAGCTCCGTCTCCGGCCGGCCCAGGAGCTCGGCGACGGCGGCGATACTCGAACGTCCCGGCGTCGAGACGTCCTCGAGGGCCTCCAGGTCGCCGGACGCCGCGGGCTCGGGACGCTTCGACGTCGCAGCCTCCACGTCGGCCGCGTAGTCGCCGTTCTCGCAGTAGAGGAACTCGTCCTCCCCCGCGTCGGTCAGCGCCATGAACTCGTGGTTCACGTCGCCGCCGATCGTGCCGGGATCGGCCTCCACCATCCGGAACTCGAGCGCGCATCGCGTGAAGATCCGGTCGTACGCATCGACCATCGTTCCGTAGGAGACGTGGAGCGCGTCCTCGTTCCGATCGAAGGAGTAGGCGTCCTTCATCAGGAACTCCCGGGCGCGGAGCAGTCCGTAACGCGGGCGGTATTCGTCGCGGTACTTCAATCCGAACTGATAGAGGTTCACCGGGAGATCGCGGTACGACCCGAGTTCGCCCGCGACGAGGGGCGTGATGATCTCCTCCTCGGTCGGCCCGAGGACGAGATCGCGGCCGTGACGGTCCTCCAACCGGAACATCAGGTCGCCGTAGGCCCCAAGCCGGCCGGTCGCATGCCACGGCTCGGCGGGCAGCAACAGCGGCATCGTGATCTCCTGCGCGCCCGATGCGTCCATCTCCTCGCGGATGACCCGCTCGATCTTGCGGAGAACCCGGAGCCCGAGCGGCAGGAACGTATACACGCCGGAGAGCAGCTGGCGGACCATCGCCGCCCGCACCAGGAGCCTGTGGGAGGCCGCCTCGGCGTCGGCCGGTGGGTCACGGAGCGTGCGCGCGAACAGCTTCGACATCCGCATGCGCGAAGGATACCGTCGGGCCGCGCGCGCCACTCCGTTTGTGGACGATCACGGTCGTCGCGTTGACGACGGCCGCTCGAGCCTCCACAATCCCACGATGCGGAACCCAGACGGGCGCTGGATCTGGTCCTGGGGCTCTCCGAGCCCGGGATCGCCGCGCGTCTGAGTCGCACCAGCAACCGAGACGGACCGAGGCCCCGGGCGAAGACCCGGGGTTTTTTCGTGGAACGAGGACGGAGATGACGAAGCTTCGGATCCATCCCTCCGAGGAGGAATTCCGTGCGCTCGCGCGCGAGTGGCCGCTCGTGCCGATGTGGGCGGAGCTCCTCGCGGACGTCTCCACGCCGGTCGGAACGTTCCCCGCGGTGGTGGGCGACGGACCCGGAGTGCTGCTCGAGAGCGTGGAGCGCTCCGAGCGCTGGGGACGCTATTCGTTCGTCGCGGGCGACCCGGCCGCGATCGTCGTGGGCGATCGCGACGGCGTCCGGCTCGAGCGCGTCGCGCGGAGGCTCCCGGTAGAGCCGACGGTCCCCGGCGCGGACGTGCTCGGTGCCCTGAAAGCCATCGCAGCGTCGCTCCGCGCGCCTCGGCTTCCGGACCTCCCGTCGCTCACCGGAGGGTTGGTCGGCTACCTCGCCTACGAGGCGGCCGAGCTCCTCGACGGCCATCCGTTCCCTGCGGCGGACGCCCCGTGTCCGCCGATCGGATTGCAGGTGATCGACCGCGCGATCGTCTTCGACCACTGGAGGCAACAGCTGCTGCTCGTTGCGCACATGCCTGCCGCCGACGACGCGGCGTACGCGAACGGAGCGCGGGCGCTCACCGAGATGGCCGAGACCGTGAACGGCGCGACGCAGATGACGGCCGACCCGTTCGAGCCCACGGTCGTCGATCTCGATCGCGGCACGGGGAACATGCCCGACGAGCGCTTCCGCGACGTCGTGCGTTCCTTCAAGGAGCACATCCTCGCGGGCGACATTTTCCAGGCCGTTCCGTCACGCCGGGTCACGTTCCGCGCCGACGAGGGAGGCCTCGCGATCTACCGGAAGCTCCGCGTGACCAACCCGTCGCCGTACATGTTCTTCGTGCGGCTCCCGGAGATGGAGCTCGCGGGATCCTCTCCGGAGCCGCTCGTGCGGGTCGAGGGACGGCGAGTGCTGACGCGTCCGATCGCGGGCACGGCCGCGCGCCACACCGACGAGGAAGCCGACCGCCGCGCCGAGGAGGAGCTCCTCGCCGACCCGAAGGAGCGCGCGGAGCACGCCATGCTCGTCGACCTGGCGCGCAATGACATCGGCCGCGTGTGCGTTCCCGGCTCGGTGACGCCGACGGAACTCATGGTGGTCGAGCGGTTCTCCCGCGTCATGCACATCGTGAGCACCGTGGAGGGAGACCTCCGCGAGGGACTGACGCCGCTCGACGCGCTCGCGGTGACGTTCCCGGCCGGCACCGTGACGGGAGCGCCGAAACGCCGTGCGATGGAGCTGATCGCCGAGCACGAGCCGACCTCGCGTGGCCCCTACGCCGGCGCGGTCGGTTACCTCACGTTCGCCGGCGACCTCGACTTCGCGATCACGATCCGTACGGCGGTCGCGGTCGACGGAACCGTGCACGTGCAGTCGGGCGGCGGCGTCGTCGCCGACTCCGACCCGGAACGGGAACTGACCGAGAGCCGCCACAAGGCGGCCGCTCTCCTGCCGGCGATCGCGGCCGCGGGCACGCCGGCGGCCGCCGGGGAGGAGCGCGCGTGATCCTCGTCGTCGACCACTACGACTCGTTCGTCTACAACCTCGTGCAGCTGGTCGGCAGCCTCGGAGCCGAGACCGAGGTCGTCCGCTCGGACGCGGAGCCGGCATCCGAGCTCGTCGCGCGCGAGCCAGACGGCGTGATCCTCTCCCCCGGCCCGGGGAGGCCCGAGGAGGCCGGATGCATGATCGAGCTCCTCCGGGAGTTGGCCGACGACACGCCGGTGCTGGGCGTCTGCCTCGGGCATCAAGCGCTCGGCGTGGAGCTGGGCGGCTCCGTCGACCGCGGTCCCGTCCCTGTCCACGGAAAGGCCTCGCCGATCTTCCACCACGGCAAGGGCATCCTCGACGGCATGCCGAACCCGTTCGAGGCCGGCCGCTACCACTCGCTCGTCGTGAAACGCGACGACCTCCCGGAGGAGCTCGAGATCACAGCGGAGACCGAGGACGGCCTCGTGATGGCGGTCCAGCACCGATCGTTGCCGCGGTTCGGCGTGCAGTTCCATCCCGAGTCGATCCTGACGCCGGAGGGCCCGACGATCGTGGAGAACTTCCTAGCGCTCACGCGCCGCTGAAGCAACGCTCGCCTGGACCGAACGCTAGGGGCAACTCGCCTTTGCGGAGCCCGGCGACACCATGCACCCAGACTCGTCCACGGCCACGAACGCCGACGCAGGAACCGTCTTCAACTGATCCAGCAGCGAGTTCTTCCAGCGGGAGTCCATCGTTCCCTGGAAGTACCAATCGGATCCGTTGTCGGCGAGGATCATGCCGTAATGCTTCATCGCCTTGAGGATCACCTGCGCCGCAGGGCTGAACCCCTTCAGACTGAATCCCTTCCGGAGGCGGAACCGTGCGCCCATCGGCGGACAGCGCCGGTCGGACACGCCCGCGTCGTGCCGCGCGGGCCAGACGTGCCGGTTGCGCGTGCAATCGACCGTGAACCGGATCGCGTGACGGATCGCGCCGGCCTGCACCTCGTCGTATCGCACGAGCCCGGGAAAGATCGGCAGACCCGCGGCGTCGGCGGAGGTCCATCCGTCCGGCCGAAGCGCGTTCGAACCGAGATCGAAGATCGCGCCACTCCCCGCCCTAGGGTTGCCTGCGTTCCAGTCAGCCGCGAAGAGCTCGTAGAGCGTGCAGGTGTCGGAGTTGATCATGAGGGCGTGCCGGTCGCTTCCGCGCTCGATCGCGGTGTCGGAGGTGAACGGATACGGAGCCTTATCGCTCTCGCTCGCGTACTGGAAGTGCACCGTGGTCGTCGCCGTCGAGTCGTCCACGACGTCGAAGGGGAACCCGTACGGCGGTCCGCCGAAGTCCGGATGCAGGAGCGTGCGTCCGGCACGCATCGACTTCAGCCACGTCTTGCTGTGCGGGTCGACCGGCAGCTTCGAGATGTCGGTGTTCCAGACGTTGTCGGAGGGGAACGCCTGACAGGAGGTGCCGGGCACGGGCGCCGCCGAGGCCGGAGCGCTCACGCTGCCGAGCACCAGCAGCCCGAACGCGAGCGCGGTGGAAACCCCCCTCCTCATGGAGTTCCTATCGGCTCCGCGCGATCGAGAAGTTGAGTGCGCTTTTTCCGGGGTCCGTCGAGGGCCACATGAGTCTCGACCTGACTAGCCGTCGTGGTCGTCGGCCTTCACGTCCGAGGCGCCGGACGCTCTCGCGGCGGCAAGCTTCTCCGCCTCCGCTACGAGCGCTGCGACGAACTCGCTCTCCGGGACCTTGCCCTTGACCTCTCCGCCGACGATCAGGTGTCCGAACCCCTTCCCCGCGGCGATCCCGAGATCGGCTTCGCGCGCCTCGCCGGGGCCGTTCACGACGCAGCCCATCACGGCGACGCGCATCGGCTCCTTGAAACCCTTCGCCTCGAGCGCCTGGTTCACCTGCCTCGTGAGGCCGAGGACGTCGACCTCCGCCCGGCCGCAGGACGGACACGCCACGAGGTCGAGCCCTCGCTTGCGCAAGCCCAGCGCCTGGAGGATCCCGATGCCGGCCTTGACCTCCTCCACCGGGTCGTCGGTGAGGGACACGCGGATCGTGTCGCCGATCCCCTCGGCGAGGAGCGTCCCGATGCCGACGGCGCTCTTGATCCCGCCCATCGGCAGCGGTCCCGCCTCGGTCACACCGAGGTGGAGCGCGTAATCGCACTTCTCCGCGAGCATGCGATATGCCTCGATCATCACTCGCGGGTTGGAGTGCTTCACAGAGATCTTGATGTCGAAGAAGTCCTCGTCCTCGAGGATGCGCGCCTCGTTCAGCGCCGACTCCACGAGCGCCTCCGGCGATGGGCGACCGTACTTCTCCAGGAGGTCCTTCTCGAGCGAGCCGGCGTTCACTCCGATCCGGATCGGGACGCCGCGCGCCTTCGCCTCCCGCGCGATGAGGCGCACCTTGTCCTGATACTTGATGTTGCCCGGGTTGATCCGGAGTCCCTGGATGCCCGCCTCGAGCGCCGCCATCGCGTACTTCCATTGGAAGTGGATGTCGGCGACGACGGGAACCGTCGCATGCTGCGCGATCTGCTGCAGGGCCTCGGCGTCCTCCCAATGCGGAACGGCGACGCGGACGATCTCGACGCCGGTCGCGACGAGCGCCGCCATCTGCTGGAGCGTCGCGTTGACGTCCGAGGTCTTCGTCGTGGTCATCGACTGGACGGAGACGGGCGCGTCTCCGCCGACCTCCACGGAGCCGACGCGGATCTTCCGGGTTGCCCGGCGGTTGGCGAGCATCGTCACTCCCAGCTTCCCACGCGCTCGGTCATTCGCCGAAGACGTGGAAGACGACGGAGCGCTCCTTCGGCTCGTCCATCTCGAACAGGATCAGGCGTTGCCAGCGGCCGAAGGACGGCTCTCCGCCACTCACCGGGATCGCGTGCGAGGTCGCCGAGAGCAACATGGCCTTGACGTGGGCGTGACCGTTCTGGCGCTCGTGGGACTCCTGGAGGTTCTGCGTGCGGAGCTCGTGGTCGTCGTGGGCGTAATACATCTCCTCGGGGACGGTCGACTCCATCCGGGCTCGGAAGTCCGCGAGGGCGCCGTCCTCCCACTCGTTGATCAGGAGCGCGCAGGTCGTGTGCGAGCAGAACGCGACGGCCGCACCCTGAGTGACGCCGGAGTCCTTGATCGCGCGCTGGAGGTCCTCCGTGAGGTCGAGGTAGGCGTAGCGCTCCGCCGCGGTGACCTCGATCGTCGTGGTGCTCGCCTTCACTCGTACCTCCCATTGTCGGCCGGGGCCACCGGCAGCTCGAACAAGAACACGCTCCCTGCGCCTGGATCGCTCTCCGCCCAGATCCGTCCCCCGTGGGCCTCGACGACCGACCGCGCGATGGCGAGGCCGATCCCCGTGCCGCCGTCGTTCCGCGAGCGAGCGGTGTCCACACGGTAGAAGCGCTCGAACAACCGGGGAAGATGCTCCGCTGCGATGCCGGGCCCCTCGTCGCGTACCGCGACCTTGCAGGATCCATTGTGTCGCGACGCGGAGACGACGACCTCCCCGCCCTCGGGGGCGAAGCGAACGGCATTGTCCAGCAGATTGAACAGAACCTGGTGGACCCGCTCAGGATCTCCCCAGACGGCCGGCAGCTCCTCGGGAAGGTC
>JBJMLN010000107.1:0-2354 GCA_045805285.1 Actinomycetota bacterium
CGAGTTCTGCTACTCCATCGACCGTCACGCGGGCACGATCACGACCCTCTCCGCGAACACCGGCCCGCGCGTCGGGGACGACATCGACGCGCATCCGGAGCTCCGCTGCGTGGCGAAGAAGACGCGGCCGCTCCGCCCGACGCCGGGCGCCCGCATCGTCGGCGGCTCCCGTCCCCCGTACCGGTCCGCCGCGACCGTGGCGACGTCCGGGGACCGGAAGACCGTCCGGATCGAGGCGTCGTACCTGAACGCCTCCGTCCCGGCGACGTTCGAGGGCCGGACCCTCCTCCGCTCCGCTGCGGGCACGATCCGCGGCCACGTCCCGCACGGGGACGGGATCCGCGGCCCCCTCTTCTGGAAGCTCGTCCAGGTGTGGGGACGTCTCCACGGGCTCTACGGGAAGGCGTACAAGATCGACGGCATTCCCGGCCCGCAGTCCCGCCGCGTGGAGGCGGAGATCCTCCGCCACGCGAAGGCGGCGGGCTACGCGAAGGCGGCCTGATGCCCTCCCCGCTCCTCGACTTCCTGCTCTGGGCGACGGACGGGCTCCGTCCCTGGACCGGTCTCCTCTCCTTCTGCGGCGGCCTCCTCGGCCTCGCCGGCGCCGCCTACGGCATCGTGTCGAAGCGTTCCGCGGGCCAGGCGCGGGACGCGTCGAAGGCGGCGCAGACGTCCTCCGACGCGACGCTCGAGCTCGTCCAGAAGCTCGTCGGGCTCCTCGAGCTCTCCCGCGCGGACCACGACCGGCTCTGGGGCGCCTACCTGGAGAAGGACGTCTTCGCGAACCCGGAGCGGGTCGAGGCGTTCGCCCGCCGCGCCGTCGAGGCGGACCTCCTCCCGATGCGCGAATTCTTCCGCGCCGTCGAGATCGTCGAGAAGCACCGGACGCACCGACCCGAGACCGACATCATCCGCATCCTCGAAGGAGCAGAAGCCGCATGACCTCCCCCCAGCACGTCGCCCCGATCCAGGACCCGGGCGTCCGCATCCTGCGGACCCTCGTCCAGGTCGGGATCCCGTCCTTCCTCACGCTCGCGGCGGGCTTCCCCGCCGTCGCCGCGCAGCTCGGCGTCTTCCTCTCCCCGCGGATGCAGACGGCGCTCCTCGGCCTCGCCGCCGTCATCACGGCGCTGGCGACCGGGCTCTCGTGGCTGATGTCCGTCCCCGCCGTGAACCTCCTCCTCGGGAAGCTCGGGCTGGCCGGCCACTCCGGGACGCCCGTCGAGGTCGACTCGCTCACGCGGGCGTTCTCCGTCCCGGCAGGAGCCGCGGATGCCTACGCCGGACACTGAGACGCTCGCCGTCCCCGCCGGGCGGGGACGGGATCTCCTCGTCCCCGTCCTCTGCGGCATCGTCGTCGCCTCCTCCTGGGCCGCGGGATGCCTCGCGATCGTCCTCCCCACCTGAGCCTGGAAGGCTGTCACCGTGTCCTACTCCTTCGCCATGCTGTCGAT
This sequence comes from Actinomycetota bacterium, assembly GCA_045805285.1. Lineage (GTDB taxonomy): Bacteria > Actinomycetota > UBA4738 > UBA4738 > JBJMLN01 > JBJMLN01. The sequence continues at coordinate 1,455 of JBJMLN010000107.1, forward strand.
GCTCGCTCAGCAGGCTCAGTCCGACGGGATGGCCGCCGCGGTGGCGCAGCTCGTCGGATCAGCGCCCGCGGACCTCGACACGATGCAGGAGCTCGCCGCGCAGATTCGAGCGGACGAGGCCGGGGCGCGGCGGTCGATCCGCCGCCGGGACCTCCCGGGATACAAGGCGTTGCCGACCGTCAACGGCAGCGCGTTCACGGTCGGCGCCGGTTCGACCGGCGCGACCGGCATCGTCGGCAGCGTGCTCGTGCCGATGTACGACACGTCCGCGTTCCGCTACTTCGGACCCCCGCCGGGCTTCTTCAACGGCTCCTACCCGAACTACCTCTACTGGTGGCCGAACGGCCAGCCAGGCAACGGCTACGCCGGCGGCAGCGGCACGCAGTACGCCTACCCCGCAGGCAGCTCGACCGGGCAGTACGCGGTCGAGTTCGACTTCGACACCACCGACGGCCTGTTCGAGATCATCGCGAAGGGATCGAACGGCACCCTCCGTATCGTGGTCAACGGCCAGGTGCTTACCCCCACGCTCGCCACCGTGCAATACCCGAACGATGGCGGCGGCTACCGGCACCTCATCACCCTGCCGTCCGCGGGCGTCTACCGGATCCGGCTCGAGGGCTCCAGCAACTTCGCCTTCGGTGGTATCCAGACGCTCCCGACGAACGGCGTGACCGCGGCCCCGCCTAAGCCGCTCCGCTGCCTCGTCGCGGGCGACTCTTTCTCCGAGCCGACGCTCAGCGACACCACTACCGGGCAGAGCGGCGCCGCGGGCTGGCCCTCGGTGTTCGGGTACCTCACCGGCTGGGACGTCTGGAACACCGCCAAGGGCGGCACCGGCTACATCAACCCGACTACGGGCGGAACGAACATGCTCGCCCGGATCGGCGACGTCACCCG
>JBJMLN010000108.1:0-15555 GCA_045805285.1 Actinomycetota bacterium
ACGCCGGTGCTCAGACGAGACGCGTCCGGAGTCGCCCCGCTCGAGCCGGGCGATACGGCGCGCTACAACGATCGGTACGGCGTGAAGAGCTGGACCGGGCCGTCGGCCAGATTCGCTCGCAACTCTGCGCTTGCGTCACCGAGGAGCTCGCCGTGAACCACCGACACCATCGCCAGGATGGTTTCGGACAGGTCGCGGAGGTTCTCCCAGTGCTCGATGACCATGCACTCGGACTCGTCGTCGTTGAGGTAGGTGTCGAACTGCAGCGTTCCGCTGTCCTTGGTCCGCACGATCTCCATCGCCTCAGCGGATAGGCGCTTGTACTCCTCCGCCTTGCCCTCGTGGAACTTGAAGCGAGCGATGCCGAGAATCTCGCCCACGGCTCGGCCCTCCATCCTGCGTTGCTGGGATCGACGCGCTCGGTCACCCGGGCGAACGCCCGTTCCGGGCGATGCTACAGGCCGACGCCGAGCGATCGGCGATCACGTCACGTGTCGTCGCCGTTCTATCCGAGCAGCGCCACACACCATGGATACGGAACGAGCGTCCGGCACCCGTCCTCGGTGACGACGACCTCGTCGCCGAGCTTCACGCCGTGGCCCGCGCCGACCTCGCCGAGGTAACACTCCACGACGAGGGCGGTCCCCGGCTCGATCAGCGTGTCCGCGTTCGACTGGGCATCCTGCGGATGGCAGACGCTCGGGTTCTCCTCCTCGAGGCCGATGCCGTGGATCATGCATTCGTAGCGCTGCGCGGCGTAGCGCTCCGGGATCGCGGGCGCCGACGCGGCGAGCTCTCCGCACGTGACGCCCGGGCGGATCAGCGCCTTCATCTCCGTGAGCCAGCCATGCGCGTCCCGGTAGGTCTCGCCCTGCGCCGCGCTCGGCTCGCCGACGGCGAAGGTTCGCGAGACGCAGAAGAAGCATCCCTCGATCCCCACCGTGTCGGTGTCGACGAACACAAGGTCGCCCTCGCGGATCCTGCGGTCGGTCGCCTCGGAGCGCCACGGGTTCGTGTTCTCGCCGGAACACAAGCAATTCGTCGCGAGGTACTCGCCGCCGCCCCGGAGCATCACGCGCGCCATCTCGGCGAGAACCTCCCGCTCGCTGACGCTCGGCGCGATGGCCTGTTCGACCGTCGTGAGCATCTCCGTAAGCAGGGGAGCGTTGAGATCGAAGGCGGCGAGCTCCTGCGGCGTCTTGACCCGCCGCGCCTCCTGCGTGACCGGCGCGGAGTCGCGGAAGGACAGCCCACGCTCCGACAGCGCCAGGAACGCGGGTGTCCCCATGCGGTCGACCGCGACCACGTCTCCGGAGACGCCGAGCTCACTGAGCGCCGCCACTGCCTCGCCGGCCCAGACGCGGGCCTCGGCCCCCGGATCGTCGAAGAACTCCCACGCGTGCATCGGGCGAACGTCCGGCGCGCGGAGGCGCGAGCGGTGCACGGAGTTCGGGTGCTCGAACAGGATCGGCGTCCCCTCCTGAGGGACGACCGCGCACCGCGCGAACGTGCTCATCGCGTAGACGGGCATCGCGGTGACTCCCGTCGAGTAGCGCACGTTCGGCTCGTTGAAGAGGAGGCATGCCTCCACGTCGAACGCGCGCATGGCCTCCTGCAGCCGGCCGAGCCGCTCCCGACGGAGCGCCTCCGCGTCGATCGAGGCGGGGGTCATCGGCGCCCAGGGTACCGGCGCGCACGTGCGGCGTTCGCGCAAAGCTGACCGTCGGTCAGCCGCCTTCGGAAAGTTCCCATATGTCAGGTATCGCGGGCTGCCGAGTGCGCGTCGATGCAATAGGCGTTCGCCAGTTCGCCATCTGATCGAGAGGTTCCCCCCGTGAAGAAGGTGTCGAGACCGAGCACGTCCCGGACGGCCTCCCTCGCAGAGGTCCGGGCGCGCATCCGTCTCAACGGCGAGCACTCGGAGGAGGTTTCCACTCGGCGCTGGCGCGATGGGTGAGCCGGCTCGGCGCCGCTCTCGGCCTCCGCTCCCTCGTCTCGCGCGCGATCCTGACGTTCGTCCTCGGCGCGATGCTGGTTCCGATCGTCCAGACGCCGGTACAGGCCGCGCCGAACCTGACCCTCACGCCGATCGCCTGGAACGTCGTCGGGCTCGACAGCAACAAGGTCAACACTGGCCCGAACCAGTTCGCCGAAGGCGCGCGCCTCTTCAACAGCGGAACGACCGCGACGAACCTCACGGCGACCTGGGTCTGGGACAGCGCGAACACCTACGTCAACCTCTACGGGCTGAACCCCCTCACGGTGACCTCGCTCGCGAACGGCGCCTGCACGGACCTCTACTACAACGTCGTGATCACGCGGGACGCGAACGCGTACGACACCGCCCGCCGGTACCACATCGAGGTGTCCGGCTCCGGCATCAGCACCGTCAGCACACCGATGCCGCGGGAGATCTACGTCGAGCAGCTCGTGTCCCAGAACCGGAACCACACCCTGGGCGTCGTCGGTTCCGCCAACGTGATCGTCGGCAACACCTACACCTACACCTTCAACAGCGACACGGCGACGGGCGGGTACGACCAGATGTCGACGTACCTGAACTGGCCCAACTCGATCTTCCAGATCTTGAGCGTCTCCTCCACGTACACGGCGCCGGCGGGGTCGACGAACGACAAGATCTACGCGGACGCCTGCGGGTGGGACCCGGTGCCGACGTCGGCCACCTACAACAGCTGCATCGGACCGGACGGATACGCCGGCGGCAAGGCCGGCGGCACGATGGCGACCACGTACACGATCAAGGTCATCGCTCCGGGAACGGGAACGATGGGAGGCCTGATCTACGACCACTCCGGAGGGAGCTTCCACTACAACTCGGACTTCACCACGAACTACTACTCCGTCACCGCGACGGAGCAGGCCGACGTCTCGATCACGAAGTCCGACTCCCCGGACCCGGTGACGGCGGGGAACAACGAGACCTACACGCTTCACGTCGCGAACGCCGGTCCGTCCACCGCTCACAACACGACCGTTACCGACCCGCTGCCGGCCGGAACGAGCTTCGTCTCCGCCGACAACGGCGGCACGAACTCCGCCGGAACGGTGACGTGGAACCTCGGTGACCTCGCGTCCGGAGCCTCGACCGATCTCCAGCTCGTCGTGAAGGTCAACGCGAGCCGCACCACGAACATCTCCAACACGGCGACGGTCGCGACGTCCACGACGGATGCGTCCAACGCGAACAACAGCGCGACGCAGGCGACGACGGTCAACACCTCCGCCGACGTGTCGATCTCGAAGTCGGACTCCCCGGACCCGGTGAATGCGGGCCAGTCGCTCCAGTACACGCTGAACGTGGGCAACGCCGGTCCGTCGGACGCGCAGAACGTCTCCGTTTCGGACCCGCTGCCCGCAGGCGTCTCGTACGTCTCCGCGACGCCGTCGCAGGGTTCGTGCTCCCAGGCGGCCGGTACGGTGACGTGTTCGTTGGGGAGCGTTGCGGCCGGAGCGACGCCGAGCATCACGATCAACACGACCGCCGGGGCGACCGGCGGCGGCATCTCCAACACCGCGACGGTGTCGTCGACGACGTCGGACCCGTCCAATGCGAACAACAGCTCGACACAGGGCACGACGATCACGCCGAGAGCCGACCTTTCCGTAACCAAGAGCGACTTCCCGGATCCGGTGGTCGCCGGCAACAACGAGACCTACACGATGGTTGTCACGAACAATGGACCGTCGACGGCGCAGAGCGTTCAGCTCTCCGACCCCCTCCCGGCGGGAACGTCGTTCGTCTCCGCCGACAGCGGAGGGTCGAACTCCGCAGGGACCGTCACGTGGAACCTCGGCAGCATGGCGAACGGAGCCACGACGACGGTCCATCTGACCGTGAAGGTGAACGCCGGTCGGATGTCGAACATCTCGAACACCGCCACCGTCTCATCGAGCACGTCGGACGGGACGCCCGGGAACAACTCCGCGACCGCCGGGACGACCGTCAACACCTCGGCCGACCTCTCGATCACGAAGAGCGACGCGCCCGACCCGGTCGTCGCCGGAAACCCGCTCACGTACACGCTCAACGTCGCGAACGCGGGGCCGTCGGACGCGACGAACGTCGTCGTGAGCGATCCGCTCCCCGGCGGCGTCTCCTATTCCTCCGCGACGCCGTCCCAGGGATCCTGCTCGCAAGCCGCCGGCACGGTGACCTGCTCGCTCGGGACGGTGTCCGCCTCCGGAACCGCCAGCATCAGCATCGTCGTGACGGCGGGCGCGTCCGGGCCATTGTCGAACACGGCCACGGTCTCCTCCGACGTCTCCGATCCGTCGAACGCCAACAACATTTCCACGGCGTCGACGACGGTCTCGCCACGCGCCGACCTCGCCGTCACGGCGTCGGATTCCGTCGACCCGGTAACGGCCGGGAACAACCTCACCTACACGCTGAACGTCACGAACAACGGTCCCTCAACGGCCACCGGCGTCACCTTGAGCGACGCCGTTCCGACCGGAACCAGCTACGTATCCGCTTCGCCGTCCCAAGGGTCCTGTTCGCAGGCCGCGGGAACGGTGACGTGCTCGCTGGGCTCCCTGGCGAACGGAGCTTCAGCGAGCATCGCGTTGACGGTCCACGTCGATCCCTCGCGGACGACGCCGCTCTCCGACACGGCCGCGGTGCGCTCCGGCGTGGTGGACCCGAACCCCGCGAACGACTCCGACACCGAGCCGACGGCGGTCAGCGTCTCCGCCGATCTCGGAGTGTCGAAGTCCGACGCATCCGATCCGGCCGGAGCGGGAACCGACCTCACCTACGCGATCGACGTCCAGAACTCCGGACCGTCGAACGCGACGGGCGTGGTCGTCTCCGATCCCGTTCCCGCCGGAACGACGTTCGTCTCCGCCGACAACGGCGGAACCGCGTCCGGCGGAACCGTGACGTGGAACCTCGGCGGCCTCGCGAACGGCGCCTCCACCACGCTCCACGTCACCGTCCACATCGACCCCGCGCGCGTTGCGCCGCTGTCGAACACGGCGAGCGTCTCCGCGACCTCGCCCGATCCCGACTCCGGGAACGACAGCGACACGGAGGGGACCACGATCGCCGTCCTCGGCGACCTCGGCGTCACGGTGAGCGACGGGCAGTCCTCGGTCGTGGCCGGGGGTTCGACGACGTACGCGGTCACGCTGACGAATCACGGTGTCTCCACCGCGGCTGCGGGGGTGGTGGTCTCCGCTCCGATTCCTGGCGGGACGTCGGGGAGCGAGTCCGAGCCGAACTGCGCGATCTCGGGCGGCGTCCTCGACTGCACGACCGCGGCGCCGCTCGCGCCGGGGAACAGCGTCACGTGGCACGTCACGCTCGACGTCGACGCCGGCTACTCGAGCGGAACGCTGGATGAGACGGCAAGCATCACCACCTCGACGGTGGCCGACACGGACGCGTCGAACGACGCGGCAACCGACACCGACACGGTCGCGAAGCTCGCCGACCTCAGCGTGACGAAGTCCGACGGCGCGGATCCCGTCGTCGCTGGGAACAACCTCACCTACACGATCTCCGTGACGAACAACGGGCCCTCCGACACCACGGGCGTGGTGGTCACCGATGCGGTTCCGGCCGGGACCTCGTTCGTCAGCGCCGATTCCGGGGGGTCGCAAGCGGCCGGCACCGTGACGTGGAACGTCGGAGCTCTCGCCGACGGCGCCTCGGCGACGATGCACGTGACGGTCGCGGTGGGCGCCGGTCGCCAGACAGACCTGTCGAACACCGCGTCCGCGAGCTCCTCCGTCACCGACCCCGTCGGGTCCAACGACTCCGACACGGAGACGACATCGGTCGACCCCCACGCGGACGTCTCGGTCACCCAGACCGACGCTCCCGACCCGGTGAGCGTCGGAGGGGACGTGACGTACTCGCTGACGGTCGGCAACGCCGGCCCGTCGAACGCGCAGGCGGTCGTCGTCACCGACACGATCCCGTCGGGAACGTCGTTCGTCTCCGCGACGCCGTCGCAGGGTTCCTGTCTCCAGACGGCGGGCGTCGTCACGTGCTCGCTCGGCGCCGTCGCGGCGACCGGCTCTGCGACGATCGACGTCGTCGTGACGACCGCCTCTGCGGGAACGATCACGAACGACGCGTCGGTCTCCACGACGACGACCGATACGGACGCGTCCAACGATTCCAGCTCGGAGGACACCACGGTTGCGGCGCTGCCGTCCGCGGACATCTCGGTCGTCAAGACCGACTCCGCCGACCCCGTCAACGCCGGGGACAGCTACTCCTACGACCTGGTCGTGACGAACGGCGGCCCCGACTCCGCGACGAACGTCAGTGTCTCCGACTCCGTTCCGGCGGCGCTGTCCATCGACACGGTCCACGACGGCGGCGGCTCGTGCTCCGTGACCGGACAGGACGTCGATTGCTCAAAGGGTTCGCTCGCCAACGGGGCGACGTGGACGATCACGATCGACGTCACCGTCGACGCGGTCCGGACCGCAGGCGCGATCTCGAACACGGCGAACGTATCCGCCGACGAGGGAGACCCCGACAACTCGAACAACTCCGACACGCAGGACACAACCGTGAGTCCGTCCGCCGACATCTCGATCACGAAGACGGACTCCGCCGATCCGGTCGACCCGGGAGACGGCTATTCCTACGACCTGGTGATCACGAACACCGGTCCGGACGCCGCGACCAACGTGAGCGTCGCCGACTCCGTTCCGGCGTCGCTGTCGATCGACAGCGTCGACGACGGCGGCGGCTCCTGCTCGGTGACAGGTCAGGACGTCGGCTGCACGCTCGCATCGCTCGCGAGCGGCACCACCTGGACCGTGACGGTCGACGTGACCGTCGATCCGGCGCATCCGGGCGGCACGCTGTCGAACACGGCGAGCGCCTTTGCCGATCAGCACGACCCCGACGGCTCCAACAACTCGGATACGCAGGACACGACCGTGAACGCGCCGCCGCCTCCTCCATCCGCCGACGTTTCGGTGGCGAAGACGGATTCCGCCGACCCCGTGAACCCGGGAGATGCCTACTCCTACGACCTCGTGGTAACGAACAACGGCCCCGATGCGGCCTCGAACGTCGCGCTCTCCGACGCGGTTCCGGCAGCGCTTTCCGTCGACACGGTGCACGACGGTGGAGGGTCGTGTTCCGTGACGGGTCAGGACGTGAGCTGCACGCTCGCCTCGCTCGCGAACGGCGCGACCTGGACGGTCACGGTCGACGTAACGGTGGACCCGGCGCACCTCGGAGGCACGATCTCGAACACGGCGAGCGTTTCTGCCGATGAAAGCGATCCGGACGGGTCCAACAACGCCTCCACCCAGGACACGACCGTGGACGCGCCCCCGCCGCCGCCTCCATCGGCCGACGTTTCGGTGGCGAAGACGGACTCCGTCGACCCCGTCGATCCGGGAGATGCCTACTCCTACGACCTCGTGGTAACGAACAACGGCCCCGATGCGGCCTCGAACGTCGCGCTCTCCGACGCGGTTCCGGCAGCGCTCTCCGTCGACACGGTGCACGACGGTGGAGGGTCGTGTTCCGTGACGGGTCAGGACGTGAGCTGCACGCTCGCCTCGCTCGCGAACGGCGCGACCTGGTCGGTCACGGTCGACGTGACGGTCGATCCGGCGCATCCGGGCGGCACGATCTCCAACACGGCGAACGTGAGCGCCGACGAGAACGATCCCGACGGAACCAACAACGCCTCGACGCAGGACACGACGGTGAACGGTCCGCCGCCGCCGGCTCAGGCCGACGTCTCGGTCACGAAGACGGATACGGCAGACCCGGTGAACCCCGGCGACAGCTACTCCTACGACCTGGTCGTCACGAACAACGGCCCCGACTCCGCGACTAACGTGGCGCTGTCGGACTCCGTTCCGGTGGCCCTCTCCGTCGACACGGTCCACGACGGTGGAGGTGCGTGCTCGGTCACCGGCCAGGACCTGTCGTGCGACCTTGCGAGCCTGGCGAACGGTGCCACGTGGACGGTCACGCTCGACGTGACGCTCGATCCGGCGCACCCCGGAGGCACGATCTCCAACACGGCGAACGTGAGCGCGGACGAGAACGACCCGGACGGATCGAACAACAGCTCGACCGAGGACACGACTGTGGACGCTCCGCCGCCGCCACCCCCGTCCGCGGACATCTCGGTCACGAAGACCGACTCCGCCGACCCCGTGGATCCGGGAGACGGCTATTCCTACGACCTCGTCGTGTCGAACGACGGTCCGGACGCCGCGTCGAACATCGTGCTGTCGGACTCCGTTCCGGCGGCTCTCACGGTCGATGCGGTGCACGACGGTGGAGGTGCGTGCTCGGTCACCGGCCAGGACGTGTCGTGCGACCTTGCGAGCCTGGCGAACGGTGCCATCTGGACGGTCACCGTGGACGTCACGCTGGATCCGGCACATCCCGGCGGAACCGTCACGAACACCGCGACCGTCTCCGCAGACGAGACCGACCCCGACAGCGCGAACAACGCGGACACACAGGACACCACGGTGAACACACCGCCGCCTCCGCCGCCGTCGGCGGACATCTCCGTCACGAAGACGGATTCTGCGGATCCCGTCGATGCGGGAGACAGCTACTCCTACGACCTCGTCGTTTCGAACAACGGTCCCGACTCCGGGACGAACCTGGCGCTGTCGGACTCCGTTCCGGTGGCGCTCTCCGTCGACGTCGTCCACGACGGTGGAGGCTCGTGCTCACTCACCGGCCAGGACCTGAGCTGCTCTCTCGGATCGCTCGCGAACGGCGCGACGTGGACGGTCACCGTCGACGTCACGCTCGATCCCGCACATCCTGGCGGAACCATCTCGAACACGGCCAGTGTGACGGCGGACCAGAGTGACCCCGACAGCTCCAACAACGCGGACACGCAGGACTCAACCGTCAACGGGCCCCCACCGCCGGCTCAGGCCGACGTCTCCGTGACGAAGACGGATTCCGCCGATCCCGTGGATCGGGGAGACAGCTACTCCTACGACCTCGTGGTGACGAACAACGGTCCCGACTCCGGGACGAACGTGGCGCTGTCGGACTCCGTTCCGGCTGCGCTGTCGGTCGACGCCGTGCACGACGGTGGAGGTTCGTGCTCACTCACGGGCCAGGACGTGTTGTGCGGCTTCGCGACCCTGGCGAACGGAGCGACCTGGACGGTCACCGTGGACGTCACGCTCGATCCGGCACATCCCGGCGGAACCGTCACGAACACCGCGACCGTCTCCGCAGACGAGAGCGACCCCGACTCGTCGAACAACTCCGATACACAGGACACGACCGTGACACCTCCGCCGCCATCCGCGGACATCTCCGTGGCGAAGAGCGACTCGGCCGACCCGGTCGATCCCGGCGACGGCTACTCCTACAACGTGGCCGTGACGAACAACGGCCCGGATGCCGCCACGAACGTGGCGCTGTCCGACTCCGTTCCAGCTGGGCTGTCCGTCAACGCCGTGCTGGACGGCGGCGGGAGCTGTTCCACCGTCGGGAACGACGTGACCTGCGACCTCGCTTCCCTCGCGAACGGTGCGACGTGGACGGTCACCATCGACGTCACGGTCGACCCCGCGCATCCGGGCGGAACGATCTCCAACACGGCGAGCGCGTTCGCGGACCAGAACGATCCCGACGGTTCGAACAACTCCGACACCGAGGACACGACGGTGACGCCGGCGCCCCCTCCGCCGCCGTCTGCCGACGTCTCGGTGACGAAGACCGACTCGGCCGATCCCGTGAACCCGGGCGATGGCTATTCCTACGACCTCGTGGTCAGGAACAACGGCCCTGACGCTGCCACGAACGTCGCTCTCTCGGATGCGGTTCCCGCCGCGCTGTCGATCGATTCCGTCCACGACGGCGGAGGGTCCTGCTCGACGACCGGCCAGGACGTGTCGTGTGACCTCGCGAGCCTAGCGAACGGTGCCACGTGGACGGTCACGCTCGACGTGACGCTCGATCCGGCACATCCCGGCGGAACCGTCACGAACACCGCGACCGTGTCCGCCACGGAGAGTGACCCGGACAGCTCAAACAACAGCTCGACCCAGGACACGACGGTGAACGCGCCGCCGCCACCACCCGCGTCGGCGGACGTCTCGGTGACGAAGACCGACTCGGCGGATCCCGTGAACCCAGGCGACGGGTATTCCTACGACCTCGCGGTCACGAACAACGGCCCGGACGCCGCGTCGAACATCGCTCTCTCCGACTCCGTTCCGGCATCGCTCTCCGTCGACGCGGTGCACGACGGTGGCGGATCGTGTGCGTTCACGGGGCAGGATGTGCGCTGCTCGAAGGCGTCGCTCGCGAACGGCGCGACGTGGACGGTGACCGTGGACGTCACGGTCGACCCGGCGCCCGCCGGCGGAACGATCTCCAACACGGCAACGGTCTCGGCCGACGAGAACGACCCCGACTCGTCCAACAACGCCGACACCGAGGACACCGCGGTGAACGCTCCGGCGCCGGCGGCAGACATCTCGCTGACGAAGACAGATACCGCCGACCCCGTGAACCCGGGAGACAGCTATTCCTACGACCTCGTCGTCTCCAACAACGGCCCGGACACAGCTACGAACGTCACTGTGTCCGACTCCGTTCCGGCGTCGCTGTCCGTCGACGGCGTGGATGACGGCGGCGGGAGCTGCTCGACGACCGGGAACGACGTGACCTGCGACCTCGCTTCGCTCGCGAACGGCGCGACGTGGACGGTGACGCTCGACGTCACCGTAAACCCCTCGGATCCGGGTGGCGCCATCTCCAACACGGCGAGCGCCTTTGCCGACCAGAGCGATCCCGACGGCTCGAACAACTCCGACACGGAGGGGACGACGGTCACGCCTCCGCCGGCATCCGCCGACCTGTCGATCGCGAAGACGGATTCTGCGGACCCGGTCGACCCCGGTGACGCCTACTCGTACGACCTCGTCGTCACGAACAACGGGCCAGACGGGGCATCGAACGTCGCCGTGACCGATCCTGTTCCGGGTTCCCTGATCGTGAACACGGTCCACGACGGAGGCGGAGCGTGCTCCACCACGGGGAACGACGTGAGCTGCTCGCTCCCGAGCCTGGCGAACGGCGCGACCTGGACCGTGACGATCGACGTCAGCGTCGACCCGGCGCATCCGGGTGGAACGATCGCCAACACGGCGAACGTCTCCGCGGACGAGGCAGATCCGGACTCGTCGAACAACTCGAGCTCCGAGGACACGACGGTCAACACCCCTCCGCCTCCGCCGCCCGGCTCGGCGGACGTGTCGATCACGAAGGCGGACTCCGTCGACCCGGTCGACCCGGGGCAGAGCTACTCCTACGACCTCGTCGTCGCGAACACGGGCCCCGCCGACGCGACGAACGTGAGCGTCTCGGACTCGGTGCCGGGCTCGCTTTCCGTCGACAACGTCGCCGACGGCGGAGGGTTCTGTTCCCTCGTCGGGAGCGACATCAGCTGCTCGCTCGCCTCGCTCGCGTCGGGGAACACCTGGACCATCACCGTCAGCGTCACGGTCGATCCGACACACACGGGAGGATCGATCTCCAACACCGCGACCGTCACCGCGGACGAGAACGACCCGAACGGTGGCAACAACTCGGCGACCCAGGACACCACCGTCACGCCGCCGCCGAGCGCCGACGTGTCGCTATCGAAGACCGATTCCGCCGACCCGGTCAATCCCGGCGACAGCTACTCCTACGACCTCGTCGCGTCGAACGCCGGCCCGGACACGGCCTCGAACGTCACGGTCTCCGACTCGGTGCCGGTCGGTCTCTCCGTCGACGCCATCCATGACGGCGGCGGTGACTGCTCGGCGAGCTCTGGGAACGATGTCTCGTGCACGATGAGCGCGCTCGCGTCCGGATCCACCTGGACGGTGACGATCGACGTGACCGTTGATCCGTCGAACGCTGGCGGAATGATCACGAACACGGCGAGCGTCTCCGCGGACGAGGACGATCCGGACGCCTCGAACAACACCGCTATCCAGGACACGACGGTGAACGCGCCGAGCTCCGGCTCCGCCGACCTCGCGATCACGAACTCCGACTCCAGCGACCCGGTGTATCGCGCGGACGCGTACTCCTACGACCTCGTCGTCACGAACAACGGGCCCGATACCGCCACGAACGTCGTCGCGACCGACACGGTTCCGGCCGGCGTGCTGATCGACGGGACCTCGACGGCGAGCGGGAGCTGCTCCGTCACCGGCAAGGACGTGAGCTGCGACCTCGGGTCGCTGTCGAACGGCTCGACGTGGGACATCGCGATCCACGTCAAGGTGGAATCCTCCGCGTCCGCAGGGATCGTGGATGACCCGGCGGACGTCTCCGCATCGGAGAACGACCCGGTCAGCGCCAACAACAACGCCATCGAACACACGACGATCCAGGTGCCCGCCGCCGGCTCCGCCGACCTCCAGCTCGACAAGACCTCTCAGGCGCCGAAGACCGACCGCGGCGCGAACGCGACGTACCTGCTCAAGGTCACGAACCACGGCCCCAGCGCGGCGACGAACGTGGTGGTGACGGACACCCTGCCGAGCGGATTGGAGTTCGTCTCCGCCGATCCCGGGCAGGGAACGTTCGACGAGAGGTCGGGCGACTGGACGGTGGGGGAGCTCGACGTCGACGGCAGCGCCACGATGACGCTCGTCGCGAAGGTCACCGACGAGAGCGATCAGGTCACGAACAGCTCGACCGTGAAGGGACTCGATCAGAGCGACCCCACGCCGGACAACGACTCCTCGAGCGCGGTCGTGCAGGTCCTCGGCGAGAACGGCGGAAAGGGTGGCGGACATCACCACCACGGCGGCGGCGGCAACGACGGCGGTGGAACTCCGGGTGACCCCGCTCCGAAGGGTGGTCCGACAACGCAGACCGACGTCTCCGGCCAGCAGGGACTCGCGTTCACCGGTCGCAGCGTCGTCGCGACGGGTCTGATCGGGATGCTGCTGCTCGGCATCGGCGGCCTGTTGCTCCTGCTCGGCCGCCGGCGTCGCCGAGACGCGCAGCGTCCGAACGCGGCCGGCTTCTAGCCCGGTTCTGGGAGCGGGGGCGGGGGCGGTTCCGCCTGTCCCCAGGCGTCGAGCCCTCCGTCGACCACGACGCTCGTACCGGTCACGTAGCTCCCGCCGTCGGAGGCGAGGAACGCGATCACCGCCGCCACCTCCTCGGGAGTTCCGAGCCGGCCGAGGGGGACCGAGCGCTTCGCCGCGGCGACGGCCTCCTCGCCGTACCCCGCGAGGCCCTCGGTCTCGATCACGCCCGGAACGACGCAGACGGAGCGGATCCCGTAGCGGCCCCACTCGATCGCGAGGCTCGACGCGAGGCTCTCGAGTGCGGCACGCGCCGCGGAGGCGTGCGCGAACCCGGGGATCCCTCGCCGCGGAGAGAACCCGAGGAACGCGACGAAGCCGCTCCGCCGCGGGATCATCGAGCGCGTCGCGACCTCCCGCGTCAGATCCCACGCGGCGTCGACGGTGAGCCGGTGGACGGCCCGCCAACCCTTCGTGGAGATCTCCTCGGCCGGCGCGGTGAACTGTCCGCCGGCGTTGTTGACGAGGACATCGACGCGACCGAAGCGATCGAGCACCGCGCGGAGGAACGCCGCAACCTGCTCCGGCTCGCGGATGTCGCACGGCTGCGCGAGACACTCCGCGCCCGCCGTTTCGATCTCGGTCCGTGCGGAGTCGAGCGGTTCCTCCCGGCGTCCGCAGATCGCGACGGAGGCTCCGGTCCGCGCGAACGCGAGCGCCGTCGCGCGACCGATGCCGGTGCCACCGCCCGTGATCACCGCGACGCGGCCGGCGTTCACGTCGCCCGCGAGCGGAAAGGTCACCGGCCCTTCCACACCGGCGCGCGGCCTTCCGCGAACGCCCGCGGCCCCTCGTCCGCGTCCTCGGACTCCAGCATCCGGACGTACGCGGAGATGCTTCCGTCACGCAGTCGCCCGTAGGCCGTCTCGGCGTCGAGATGCTCCGTCGCCGCGACCACGGCCTTGACGGCGCGGATCGCGAGCGGAGCGGCCGCGTCGATCGCTCGCCCGAGCTCGCGCGCGGCGTCCAGCACCGCTCCGGCGTCGACGACGCGGTTCACGAGGCCCCACCGCGCGGCTTCCTCGGCGCCCATGCGACGGCCGGTGAGGAGCATCTCCATCGCGATCGCGCGCGGAACGCGCCGCGGGAGCCGCAGCACGCCTCCCGCGTCGGGAACGAAGCCGAGGTTGACCTCCGGGAGGAAGAACTCCGCTTCGCGGACGGCGACGACGAGATCGCACGCGAGCGCGAGCTCGAACCCTCCACCGACGGCGAGGCCGTTGACGGCCGCGATCACCGGCTTCTCCAATCGGAAGAGCTCCGTGAGACCGGCGAAGCCGCCGACGCCGAAGTCCTCGGACTCTCCGGCGGCCGCCGCCTTCAGATCCCACCCCGCGGAGAAGAATCGGTCGCCGGCGCCGGTTACGATCGCGACGCGGAGTGCGGAGTCGTCGCGGAACGCCGCGAACGCGTCTCCGAGCTCCCGGCTCGTCGCCGCGTCGATCGCGTTCGCCTTCGGCCGGTCGATCGTGACGACGAGGATGCCGCCGTCGGTCTCGGTGTTGACGCCGCCCACGGCCCGGAGGCTACGGGAAACGCGGACGCGACGCGGCTTAGAATCTGCGCGATGGAGAGGGTCGACGTCGCCATTATCGGGGGAGGGCAGGCCGGACTCGCGACGAGCCACGAGCTCAGCGCGAGGAATATCGAGCACCTGACCCTGGAACGCGGCCAGATCGGGCAGGCGTGGCGCGATCGGTGGAAGAGCTTCTGTCTCGTGACGCCGAACTGGACGTGCAGCTGCCCGGCGGCGCCTACGAGGGCTCCGACCCCGACGGCTTCCTCCCGAGAGACGACATCGTCGCCCATCTCGAGCGCTACGGGGAGAGTTTCGACGCTCCGGTTCGCGAGGGTGTTGCCGTCACCGAGATCGCGACGACCGACGACGGTTTCCGCCTCCGAACGTCAGACGGTGATCTCCTCGCGCGGAGCGTCGTTCTCGCGACGGGTGCTTATCAGCGGCCACACCGTCCCGCGGCGAGCGCGTCGCTTCCTCCGTCGGTGGACCAGATCGACGTCGAGGGATACTCCGAGCCCGCAGCGCTCCCCGACGGCGACGTGCTCATCGTCGGGAGCGGCCAGTCGGGATGCCAGATCGCGGAGGAGCTCCTCGACGCAGGCCGCGAGGTTGTCCTCTCGTGTGGCCGGGCTCCGTGGGGTCCGAGGCGCGTCAACGGCCGCGACACCGTGTGGTGGTCGGTGGAATCGGGTTTCCTCGATGCTCCCGGAGCGTCCCTTCCGTCGCCGGACGCCCGGCTGTTCGCGAACGTGCTCGCGAGCGGTCACGGAGGAGGCCACGACCTCCACCTACGTGTTCTTCGGGAACGGGGAGTGACGCTGGCGGGACACTTCCTGGGCGCCGAGGACGGACGCGTTCGGTTCGCGCCGGATCTCGCCGAGAGCGTGGCGTGGGGCGACGAGCGCTACACGACGCTGCGGGGAGTCTTCGGGAAGTTCGCGGCCGAG
>JBJMLN010000109.1:0-10580 GCA_045805285.1 Actinomycetota bacterium
GGTGAGCCCTTCGTCGGCCGGGCCGGTGGCCTGCTCACCAGGCTGATCGAAGGGATCGGGCTCACCCGGGGCGACGTCTACATCGCCAACGTCGTGAAGTGCCGCCCGCCCGGGAACCGCGATCCGCTCCCGGACGAGATCGAGGCGTGCAGCCCCTGGCTCGCGGAGCAGGTCCAGCTGATCGATCCCGTCATCGTCATGACGCTGGGGAACTTCGCGACGCGCTACATCCTGGAGCGGCCGGCGTCGATCAGCCGGGTCCGCGGACAGAAGTTCAACTGGCGCGGCCGGACGGTGATCCCGACGTTCCATCCGGCCGCGGTCCTGCGCGGCGGCGGCGACGCATCGAGCCAGATGCAGGCGCTCCGCGCCGACTTCCAGACCGTCAACGAGGCGCTCGCCGACCGGCCGAGGGTTCCCGAGGAGCAGCTCGGACTCTTCTGATGTCGCCCCTTCCCCTTTCAGCGCTCTGATGCGAGCGGACCTCCGCGCGCCGACCGCGGACGACACGCGCGCGATCGGGCGCGCGATGGCGCCGCTGCTGCGCGCCGGCGACGTGGTCGCCCTCGGTGGAGAGTTGGGAGCCGGGAAGACCACGCTCGTGCAGGGCGCGGCCGCCGCCCTCGGTGTCTCCCAACCGGTGCTCTCGCCGACGTTCACGCTCGTGCGGGAGTACCGGGGAACGCTTCCCGTCTACCACCTCGACGTGTACCGGCTGAAGCGCCTCCAGGACGTCCTCGACCTCGGCTTCGACGAGATGACCGACGCCGGCGGCGTCACCTTCGTCGAGTGGGGAGACGCGATCGAGGCGCTCCTCCCGGAGAGCCACCTGGAGATCTCCCTGCGGACCTCCGAACAGGTCCGCGACGAAACGGAGGAGCGCTGGATCACCGTCGACGCGGAGGGCCCGTCGTGGGCCGGGCGGTGGGAGCGCGTCGAGTCCGTGCTCGAGCCGTGGGCGGAGGAGGTTCCCTGACATGATCGTCCTCGGCATCGAGACCGCCACTCCGCAGAGCTCCGTCGCCCTGGGAACCGAGACGGAGATCCTCGGCGCCGTCTCCATCTCCGCCGGGCGAGGCCACCAGGAGGTGCTCGTGCCCGCGATCGACCGTCTCCTCGGATGGACGGGCGTCGATCTCGCCAACGTCGGCGGAGTGGCGGTCGGCACCGGACCCGGCCTCTTCACGGGCCTGCGCGTCGGGGTGCAGACGGCGAAGACCCTCTCCCAGGTCCTGATGGTTCCGATCCTCGGCCTGCCGTCGCTCGACGCGCTCGCCTTCGGCGTCCGCCATACCCGCCGGTTGATCGCCGCGGTGATCGACGCTCGGCGGAAGGAGGTGTTCTACGCGATCTACCGCCCGGTCCCGGGCGGCGTGACCCGCGAGAGCGACTACGTCGTCGCCTCTCCCGAGCACCTCGCCGCCGAGCTCCAGGCCCGGGCCGAGGAGGTGCTGCTCGTCGGCAACGGTGCCATCCTGTATCGGAAGCGCTTGGAAGAGCTCGGCAAGGGGGTCGATCTCGCCTCGGCGGCGTTCGGCTCGCCGCACGCCTCGGCGCTCGTGGAGCTCTCGGTCCCGAGGTTCCTGCGGGAGGACTTCCAGCGACCGTACGATGTGGTCCCTCTCTACCTGAGGAAGTCGGATGCGGAGATCGCTTGGGATCAGCGAGCAGGAGGCGCCTAAGCTCGAGGTCGGCCGGATGCGCCGGCGTCACCTCCGTGGCGTCATGGCCATCGAGCGTCAGGTCTACCCGCGCCCGTGGAGCCCGAACCTCTTCATCTCCGAGATGTCGGAGCTCACGAACCGCGCCTACCTCGTCGCGCGCGTCGACCGCGAGGTCGTCGGGTACGGAGGTCTGATCTGCTACGGAGACGAGGCGCACGTCACGACGATCGCCGTCGACCCGGAGCACCACCGCGGCGGCATCGGAACGCGGTTGATGCACGAGCTGATCTCGGCTGCGATCGAGATGGGAGCCGGCGCGGTCTCGCTCGAGGTGCGGGTGTCGAACTGGGGAGCGCAGCGCCTCTACGGCCGCTACGGCTTCCGGCCGGTCGGGATCCGCAAGAACTACTACCAGGAGATCGGCGAGGACGCATTGATCATGTGGGTCGACGACGTCAAGTCGCCGGCCTACGCCGCTCGCCTGGAGGAGATCATGCAGGACGCGCCCGAGGACGTGCGGCCCTGAGACGTCGCCGGAACCCCGCGTGAGGGTGCTCGGGATCGAGACGTCCTGCGACGAGACCGCGATCGCGGTCGTCGAGGATCGTTTCACGTTGCGCGCGAACCTCGTCGCGAGCCAGGTGGACCTCCATCGGCGGTTCGGCGGGGTCGTTCCCGAGGTCGCCGCGAGGGCCCACGTCGAACAGCTGAACCCACTCCTTGAGCAGACGCTGGAGGAGGCCGGAGGTATCCGCTTCTCCGACATCGACGGCGTCGCGGTGACTCGCGGGCCGGGGCTCGTCGGCGCGCTGATCGTCGGGCTCTCCGCGGCCAAAGCGCTCGCGCTCGCCACGGGTTCCGCGTTCGTCGCGGTCAATCACCTGGAGGGCCACGTCTACGCGAACTTCCTCGAGCACGGACCGCCGGAGCCGCCGTACGTCTGCCTCGTCGTCTCGGGCGGGCACACGATGCTCGTCCACATGCCCGAGGAGCACCGCTACGAACTGCTCGGACAGACGCTTGACGACGCGGCGGGTGAGGCGTTCGACAAGGTGGCACGCTACATCGGTCTGGAGTATCCGGGAGGCCCCGCCCTCGACAAGGCGGCACGGAACGGGAACGCGGACGCGGTGCGTTTCCCCCGCGCGATGGAGGACTCCGGCGACCTCGACTTCTCCATGTCCGGGCTGAAGACGGCGGTCGTCCGCTACGTGAAGCAGGAGCGCGCCGCCGGCCGCGAACCCGACGCGAACGACGTCGCGGCGTCGTTCCAGGAGGCGATCGTCGACGTGCAGGTCTCGAAGACGATGCAGGCTGCGCGCGAGCTCCGTGTCGCCACGGTCCTCCTCGGCGGAGGTGTGGTCGCCAACACACGGCTGCGCGAACGGATGACGGCGGCAGGGGAGGAGGCCGGCATCCGCGTGCTGTATCCGTCGATGGCCCTGTGCACCGACAACGCGGCGATGATCGCGGCGGCCGGAGCGAGCCGCCTCGAACGCGGGGAACGGAGCCCGCTCGACGTCGGGGCCGATCCGGGCCTGGAGCTTGCCTCGTGAGCCCTCGCACGGCCGCATGACGACCTTCCTCGTGACCGGCGGCGCCGGCTTCATCGGATCGCACCTCTCCGACCGCCTCCTCGCGGAGGAGCACCGCGTGATCGCCGTCGACGACCTCTCCACCGGACGCATCGCGAACCTGGCGGAGGCGCGCGCGTACGGAAAGGAGTTCACGTTCTTCAACATGGACATCCGGGCGGAGGGTCTGCTGCCGCTCTTCGAACGCCACAAGCCCGAGGTGGTGATGCATCTCGCGGCGCAGGCCGGCGTGCGTCCGTCGCTCGAGGATCCGGCGAACGACGCCTCGATCAACGTGATGGGTCTGTTGAACGTGCTGGAGTGCGCCTCCGCGGCCGGCGTCCGAAAGGTGGTCTTCGCTTCCTCGGGCGGGACGATCTACGGCGAGCCGAAGAAGCTCCCCGTCAAGGAATCGGCCCTCAACGGTGCGCGCCCCCGATCGCCGTACGGCATCACGAAGAAGGTCGGCATCGACTACCTCGCCTTCTATCAGGAGTCGCGCGGCATCGACTTCACCGCGCTCGCGTTCGCGAACGTGTACGGCCCGCGGCAGGATCCGCTCGGCGAGGCCGGTGTCGTGTCGATCTTCGCCTCCAAGATGCTCGCCGGGGAAAGTCCCATGGTCTACGGAGACGGGAACCAGACGCGCGACTACGTCTTCATCGACGACGTCGTTCACGCGCTCGCCCTCGCCGTTGACCGCGCGTCGGGGAAGGTCGTCAACATCGGGACCGGCGTGGAGACCTCCGTCAACGCGCTGTACAAGGTGCTGGCGGAAATCATCGGCTTCGAGGGCGAGGCCGGGAACGGGCCGCTGCCGCCGGGAGAGCTCCGTCGGATCGCGCTCGAGAACAAGCTCGCGCAGTCGGCGCTCGGCTGGCACCCGTGGACCCACCTTGAAGACGGCCTCGCGGAGACCGTGTCGTTCCTGCGGGGTCTCTGAGCCGAGCCTCAGGCGCCCGCCTCACCGGACCCTGACCTCTAGTCATCCTCGGCAACGCGAGCCGCGGTCGTGGGTGGCCTACGCTTCGCGGCGACTCCACGGCGGAAAGGACGGGGGGATGCCCTTCCAGCAGGTGACCGACTCGAACGTCTTCTACGAGCAGTTCGGGGAGGGACCCGACATCGTCTGGGTCTCCGGAGGGGGTGGCCTCGGCAATGACTGGCACAAGTATCAGATCCCGTTCTTCGAAGGAGATTTCCGGAACACCACGTTCGACAACCGCGGGATCGGAAAGACGACCTGCGACATCCCGCAGCCGTGGCCCGTGGAGGCGTTCTCCGACGACGCCGCGGAGCTGATCCGCGCGGTCTGCGATCCGCCGGTCGCCGTGATCGGGCTGTCGATGGGATCGGCGATCGTCCAACAGCTCGTTCTCGACCACCCGGAGCTCTTCCGGATGGCGGTCGCGATGGGGACCGGAGCGAACTCTCGCGCGTGGGGATGGGACTACCAGGAGGCGGAGATCGAGTTCCGCAAGGCGGGAGGGAGTCTGGACGGCATGATGGCCGTCTGCCACTACGCGGCGACGATGTATCCGGCGCGGGCGCTGGGTGATCGGGAGCTCTGGCCCAAGCTCAAGGAGGATCTCCTCGGGTGGATCGACTCGGGGGAGAACGAGGTCTCGCTCGTGCCGCAGTGGGAGATGTCGCTCCGCTACGACCAGGCGGACCGCCTCCCGGAGTGCACGGTGCCGCTCCACGTCGTGGCGTTCCAGGAGGACGTGCAGGCCCCTCCGCAGGACGGCAAGGAGGTTGCCGACCTCGCGCCGACCGGGGAGTACCACCTCTTCGAGGGCATGGGCCACTGCTCGATCTACGGCCACACGCAGGACGTCTTGAACCCGTTCCTCAAGGGCCTCGTGGAGCGCTACCTGTAGCTACAGCTCGACCGTCGCGCCGGCGCCGACCTCGCGAGCTCGCTCGAGCACCAGGCCGGCGGCGGCCGCGTCCTCCGCGGCGTGGCCCATGGACTTGTAGACGGTGATCTGCTCCGAGGAGGTCCGTCCGCGCCGATCCCCGCTCAGGATCTCGCCGAGCTCGACCGCGTCGCTCGGCGCCACACCCTGGAGCTCGGCCGCGCCCGCCGGTGGCGGCTCGAACGCGACCCGCGACTCGACGACGAGTCGACCGTCGCGGATCGTCGCCTCGTCCAGCTCTCCGCCGCCTTCGTTGTATCCGATCGAGTTCACGTGCGCTCCAGCGGCGAGCCAACGCCGGTCGATGACCGGTTCCGGCGCGTTGGTGCAGAGTGAGATCACGTCGGCGCCGCGGACCGCGTCCGCGATGCTGGCGCACGGCGTCGCACCCGTCTCCTCCGCGAGCGCGGAGACCTTCGCCGATGTCCGGCCCGCGACCCTGATCTCCCGGAACGCGTGCCCGTGCGGCAGGATCGAGACGTGCGAGCGCGCCTGCACGCCCGTTCCGATCACCGCGAGGATCTCCGCGTCGTTCCGCGCGAGCACCCGCGTCGCGAGCGCGGATGTTGCGGCGGTCCGGCACGCCGTGATCCACGTCCCGTCCATCAGCGCGAGCGGGGTGCCGGTCTCGGGGTCGAAGACGACGATGACGGCCTGGTGCGAAGGCAGGCCGCGGCGTTCGTTCCCGGCGAAGAGCGAAACGAGCTTCGTCTCCAGCACGTTCGTGACGTAGCCCGGCATCGCGGCGACGAACCCTCGTTCCGGAACCGACGCCGCGACGCGGGGCGGGATCGAGACGTCGCCGCGGCTCACCGCGATCAGCGCCTCGGAGATGCGCTCCATCAATCGGTCGACGGTGAGGAGCGAGCGGACCTCGGCTTCGCTCAGAACCAGCACGGCGGCAATCTAGCGACCGTCGCTGCGTATCTGCAAACGCGCGGCGGAATGCGTGGTCAGACGCCCGCGTGCACGGCGTGCTCCGCGTGTCGTGGCCGGCCGACGCGCGACGCTTCCCTGCCTCGCATGAGCGCGGCGACCGCGTACTCCACCGTTGCGACCGCGACGATGCCGAAGCTCGGCGGCATGGAGGGAACCGCGTACGCGAGCGCGAGCCCGATCCAGACGGCGGCGACGGCGAGCGCGACGGAGAGCAGGAGCCCCGCCACCGGGCGCTTCGTGAGCAGCACCGCGGCCGCCGCCGGAGCGGCCAGCAGCCCGAGCAACAGCAGGGCTCCGATCGCCTGCGTCGTCTCCGCAGCCGTCACCCCGACGAGCCCGAGGAACACCACCCCGAGCACGCCGACCCGGACGCCCGCCGCTTCCGCGACGGCCTCGTCGATGCTCGCGAACAACAGCGGCCGCGCGATCGCCACCATCGCGACGCAGACGAGCGCGCCGATGATCGCCGCGGCGCGAGCCGCCTCGGGGGAGAGGCCGAGGATCGATCCGAACAGCACGCTCACCCCGGCGGTTCCGTTCGTTCCGCTGCTCCCCGAGGTGTAGATGGAGAGGAACAACACGCCGAGACCGAGCATCCACGCGAACACGCTTCCGATCACGACATCGTCCGCCCGCGCGTTCCGCCCGAGGAGGCCCATCCCGACCGCGACGGCGATCGTCGCTCCGAACAGCCCGAGCCGGAGATCGAAGCCGGCCGCGAGCGCCGCGAGCGCCCCCGTGAAGGCGACGTGGCTCAGCGCGTCACCCGTGAACACCTGGCCGCGGAGGACGACGAAGTAGCCCACCAGACCGCACGCGGCCGCGACGCCGGTTCCCGCGAGGAAGGCGTTCCGCATGAACGGATGGAAGAAGATCGACGTGACCGACGCGAGCAGATTCATGCCGCCTCCGGGACCGTCAACGGCCGCGCCGTCCGATGCCGCGTCCCGGCCCACCGTGCGACGCGTGCGACCACGTATGCGGCGAACGACAGGGTCGTGATGTAGGCGCCGACCGGATACGGCGTGTAGTACGCGATCAGCAGCCCGGCCCAGGTGACCGCGACGCCGAGCGCGATCGCGAGGATCAGTCCGGCGACGGGGCGGCCGGTGATGACCTGCGCGGTCGCCGGAGGAAGCACGAGCAACGCGAACACGAGCAGCGAGCCCGTGATCTGGCTCGCCTCCGCGACCGCGACGCCGAGGAGCACGAGGAACCCGATCGAAAGGGCGCCGACGTGGAGCCCTGCCGCCGCGGCGACCTCGGGATCCACGCTGGCGAACAACAACGGCCTTCCGATCGCGACGAGGATCAGGAGCGCCGCAACGCTCAGCACCAGCAGCAGGAGCACCTGCCCGCTGGTGATGCCGAGGAAGTTCCCGAACAGGAGGCTCGTCAGCCCGTTGAGGTTTCCGGCATACAGCGTCACGAACAGGAAGCCGCTCGCGAGCGCCATCGCCTGCACCGTTCCGATGAGTGCCGACTCCTCCCGGTACGTCGTTGCGGACGCCGAACGTGACGCTGCGCCGATCACGAGCGCCGCGCCGATGCAGAAACCGAAGTAGCCGAACGCCGCCGGCCATCCGAGCAGCACCGCCGCCGCGGCTCCGGGGAATCCGACGACGGAGAGCGTGTGGCCCGCGAACGTCTCCCGGCGCAGCACCATGAACCACCCCATCGCGCCCGCGACGACCGCCACGATCGCGCCCGCGCGGAACGCGTTGACCATGAAGGGGTAGGAGAGGATCTCCCGCAGCGCCGTCACCATCGCCGAGTCCTCACTCGTGCCGGTCGCTGTGGAGGGCCGGCGGCTCCGGAGCGCCGACGACGACCATCCGGCCGTCGGAGGCGCGCAACACCTCCACGTGGGCGCCGTACAGCTTGCTGAGCGTCTCGGTCGTGATGACCTCCTGCGGCGTTCCGGAGATGGCTCGGCCGCCGGCGACGTAGACGACTTGGTCGAGGTACGGAAGGATCGGATTGACGTCGTGCGCGACCATCACGACCGTGACGCCGCGGTCGCGGCAGATCTGCTGGACGAGCGCCGCGACCGCTCCCTGGTTCGCGAGGTCGAGGTTGTCGAGCGGCTCGTCGAGCAGGAGGAGCTCCGGTCCGCGCACGAGCGCCTGCGCGATCACCAGCCGCTGCTGCTCGCCGCCGGAGAGCTCTCCGACCGGCCGGCTCGCGTACCCGGTCGCGCCGACGAGAGAGATGACGTCGCGAACCGCGGCGCGTGCGGATCCGGAGCGGCGTCCCGGCACGGGGAGTCCCCACCGAGTGCCGTCGAGGCCGAGCCGGACGATGTCGACGCCCCGGATGCGGACCGTCCGGTCGTAGCTCTTGCGTTGCGGAACGTATCCGATGCGACCGCGTCCCCGGCCCGCCGGCTGACCGAGCACCATCGCCCGGCCGGCGGACAGGCGCTGGAGGCCGAGCAGCACCTTCAGGAGCGTGGACTTGCCGACTCCGTTCGGGCCGAGGATCGCGGCGAAGGCTCCCTCCGGGATGTCGAGATCGACACCGCTCCAGAGGACGCGATCGCCGAAGCGCACCTCCACGCCGTGGGTGTGGATCGCCGGCGGGCGGAGATTCCCGACGACCTCCTCCACCTCGTCCGGCCGAACGGTGCGTCGTCCGGGTCGTTCGTCCATCTGGTCACTTCCCCGCGCTCTGAGCGAGGGCGGACTCGAGCGACTGGAGCTGGCCAACCTGCCACGCCTGGAACGTCGCGCCCTCGGGATGGAGCGTCTCGGTGATCGTCGTCACCGGGATCCCGACGCGCTTCGCCTCCGCGATCTGCTGTTGGATGTCCGGCGTCGCGTTCTGTGAATTGTAGACATACACCTTGATCTGGTGAGAGCTGATCTGTTGGTCGATCGTCGCCTTGTCGGCCGCCGTCGGGTCCGTTCCCTCGCTAATCGCTGTCAGGAACGCCGGCGGCGTGAGGAGCTTGAGGCCGAGCGCCGGCGCGAGCTCGGCGAAGATGCTCTCGGAGGCTCCCACGGGAGTGCCCGCGTATTTCGACTTGATGTCCGAGATCGTCTGGTGGTAACCGGCGAGGCCCTGCTTCTCGAACGTCGTGCGAAGCTGTTCGAACGCGGCCGAGTCGTTCGGATCGAGCTTCTTGTACTCCGCCGTGATCGCGTCGATCACCTTCTGGACCGAGGTGGGGGAGTACCACTGGTGCGGGTTGCCGCCGACGGGCTCGCCGACGAGGTTGCCTACGTTCAGGACGGCACGCCCGCTCTCGGGGTTCGAGTCGAGGAGCTTCTGCGCCCACGTGTCGTAGCCGACGCCGTTCTCGATGACGTAACCGGCGCCGGCGATCTCACGGGCGTCGGCCGTCGTCGGCTCGTAGTCGTGGGGGTCGGCGTTCGGGTTCGTGATGCTGCTCGTCACCGTGACGTGGTCGCCCCCGAGCTGCGACGCGATGCTTCCCCAGAAATCCTCCGCCGCGACGACGGTCGGCTTGTCTCCGGGTGACGAGGACGTCGCTGGCGATGACGTCGAGCAGGCGGTCGCGACGATCGCGATCACAGCGAGGACGCAGAACATCTTGCGGATCGACGTGCTCCGTTCAGGTGGCCGGTGCTACGAAGTGTAATGAGAGCCGTTCTCATTGTCAAATAGCGCCACTGCCCTGGCTGCCATCGCGGCCCGCCGGTGATTCTCAGCGATTCCCACTGCTGCTAGAGTGGCGCGGATGGAGAGCGACATGCACGTCGAGATCGCCGCGCGACTCAAGCGCGACGGACAGCGCTACACGCGGAACCGCCGTGCGCTCGTGGAGATCCTCCGCGAGGCGAAGCAGCCGCAGGCGATCCCCGACATCTTGCGCGCGAAGCCGGAACTGCCGCAGAGCTCCGCCTATCGCAACCTCACCGTGCTCGAGCGCTCCCACGTGGTCCGGCGTGTGATCACCGGCGAGGACTTCGCGCACTTCGAGCTCGTCGAGGATCTGACCGAGCACCACCACCACCTCGTGTGTTCCAACTGCGGGAGGGTGGAGGACGTCCAGATCTCGTCGCGCCTCGAGCGGAGCATGGAACAGGCGCTCGACCCCGTCGCGGATCGCGCTGGTTTCACGACCGTGAGCCACCGGCTCGACCTCGTCGGAACGTGCCGCAACTGCGCGTAGGCGCGGCTCAGCCGTCCAGGCCCGGGAAGGGCTCCTTCAACGAGGAGAGAACGTGTTCGGCGCCCGCCGCGCGGAGATCTTCGACGGAGTATCTGCCGCTCGCCACGCCGACGCAAAGAACGTCCGCGGCGTGTGCAGCTTCGACGTCGCGCGGCGTGTCGCCTACCACCATCACGTCGTCCGGCCCGAGCGGCTCGTCGTGGAGCTCCGAAGCGCGTTCGACCGCGACGCGGATCAGCTCTCCGCGGTCCCGGGCGTCGGAGCCGTAACCGCCGAAGACGAAGTATCGGTTGAGGTTCGCCGGCGTGAGCTTCGTCCGGGCCGCCCCCTCCATCGCGCCCGAGAC
>JBJMLN010000110.1:0-74610 GCA_045805285.1 Actinomycetota bacterium
CCTGCGTGTACGCCGCGTAGGCGTCGTACTCCTGCTGGAGCTGCTCGGGCGTGACGTTCGCCATGCCCGCCTCGTCCCCGTAGATGAGGAGCATGTACTTCGGCATCTCCGGCCTCCTTCGGCTGGTGGGCGCCCGGGTGGCGCCGACACCCTACCGACGAACGGCGTGCGCGGATGTCGACAGTCATGGCCAGATTTCCGTGCCGGTAGGCTAGGCGCCGTGCCGGACGCGCTGGACCTCCTGGAGATCGACGCCCTCTTCACGCGGGAGGAGCTCGAGATCCGCGGCGCGGTGCGCGAGTTCGTCCGCGAACGCGTCCTCCCGGAGATCGGCGACTGGTTCGAGCGCGGAGAGTTCCCGAAGGAGATGGCCAAGGAGCTCGGCGCGCTCGGACTCCTCGGGATGCACCTTTCCGGCTACGGCGCGCTCGGAGCGAACGCGGTCTCCTACGGGCTCGCGTGCCTGGAGCTCGAGGCCGGCGACTCGGGGTTCCGGAGCTTCGTCTCCGTGCAGGGTTCCCTCTGCATGTTCCCGATCTGGAAGTACGGGTCGGAGGCGCAGAAGGAGCGGTTCCTGCCGAAGATGGCGGCCGGCGAGCTGATCGGCTGCTTCGGGCTTACGGAACCGGACTTCGGCAGCGACCCATCGCGGATGCGCGCGCGGGCGGAGAAAGGCTCGGGCGGTGGCTGGGTCCTCAACGGCACGAAGATGTGGATCACGAACGGCGGCATCGCCGACATCGCGATCGTCTGGGCGAACACCGAGGAGGGCGTTCGGGGCTTCATCGTTCCGACCGATGCGGACGGCTTCACCGCGAACGACGTGCACCGGAAGCTCTCTCTGCGCGCGTCGGTGACGTCGGAGCTCGTGTTGGAGAACGTGGAGCTTTCCGACGCGGACGTCTTGCCCGACGTCATCGGGATGAAAGGCCCGCTCTCGTGTCTGTCGGAGGCGCGGTTCGGGATCGTCTGGGGCGCGATGGGCGCGGCTCGAGCGTGCCTGGAGAGTGCGCTCGAGTACTCCAAGACACGCGTGCAGTTCGGGAAGCCGATCGCGGCCTTCCAGCTCACGCAGGAGAAGCTCGCCAACATGGCGCTGGAGCTCGAGAAGGGAAAGTTGCTCGCGCTGCACCTCGGACGGATGAAGGACGAGGGGCGCCTGCGCCCGGAGCAGGTCAGCGTCGGAAAGCTCAACAACGTTCGCGAGGCCTTGAAGATCGCGCGGCAGGCGCGCTCGATCCTCGGCGCGAGCGGGATCACGCTCGAGTACCCGGTGATCCGTCACATGAACAACCTCGAGTCCGTGCTCACCTACGAGGGCACCTCGGAGATCCACACGCTGGTGATCGGCCAGGCGCTCACCGGAGAGCGGGCGTTCGACTAGACGGCTCGTATGGCTTCCGTCGGCGTGACGCGCGAAGGAACCCGGCCCCAAATGGAGACCCGGGCTCCAGATCGGTCCGTCGGGTAGCCTTCCTCCGCAAGGCCGGTTAGGACATCGCGAGGAGGTCGTTTCTGAGTGGCTCGTGAGATCGATTGGGCATTGTTCGAGAAGGCGGTAGAGATCACGTCGAATGCCGTTCGCGGCGCCTTGGGCGGGGAGAACAGCAAGGAACCGAAGTATGCCGCGGACGTCTTCCGCGAGGTGTGGTCGGCATTGAAGGACGCCGCGGAGGACCTTCCCGGAAAGGCCCGGCCCGGCTTCTGAGCTCCGCACCGCGCTCGAAGCGCTCCATCGCGCGGGCGCAAGAGGCGCTCCGGGAGTGGTACGAGCCGCGACGACGGCTCTATCCGTGGCGGATCCGTCCGACGCCGTATCGCGTCCTCGTCTCCGAGGTCATGCTCCAACAGACGCAGGCGCCGCGGGTCGTCGCTCCGTATCGGTCGTTCCTGAAGCGGTTCCCGAGCGTCCGCGCGCTCGCGGGCGCGTCTCCGGCCGAGGTGATCGGCGAGTGGAGCGGCCTCGGCTACAACCGGCGAGCGCTCTCCTTGTCGCGCGCCGCGAGGGCGGTCGTCGCGGAGCACGGAGGACGGCTTCCCCGGGATCGCGCTGCGCTGCAGCGGCTTCCGGGCATCGGTCCCTACACCGCAGGTGCCGTTGCGGCGTTCGGTCACGGCGATGCGGTACCTCTCGTGGAAACGAACATCCGGCGGGTGTTGAGTCGTCTCGAAGCCGTTCCGGAGGACCGGGTCACGCCGGTCGCGGAAGGATGGCTCGATCGTGACCATCCATCGGACTGGAACCAGGCCCTGATGGACGTCGGACGCGACCTGTGCCGTCCGGGCCGGCCGCGATGCGAGACCTGTCCGCTGCGTCCGTGGTGTCGTTCGGCGGGCCGCGCCGTCCGCAGCGTGCCGCGTTCGCGCCGGTCCGCGTTCGAGGGGTCGCTCCGACAGGTCCGTGGCGCTGTGGTTGCGGAGCTTGCAGGAGGCGGCAACCGATCGATCGCGAGCCTGGCGAAGGCCGCCGACGTTCCCGCCGATCGCGTCGCCGACGCCGTCCGCGCGCTCGCACGAGACGGCCTTGTCTCCGCAGGCGATGCCGCACTGGCCGGAGCTCCCCCCGGGCGGGTTCGCCTCGCTCGCTGAAGACCCCCGAAGATCGGGAACCTCCTCCGACCACCCGTTCGTCCAAGCGCGAAACGGATCGGAGGAGGGTTCGGATGAAGCGAGCACTGATCGCCATCGTCGCCGTCCTGGGGCTCGGAGCAGGCGTCGGGTATCTCGTCACCGGAGGCGGGGTTAGATCGAACTCAGCGTCGATGAGCTCGGGCACCGCGGGGGACTCCGAGGGCGTCGCTGTTGGTGTCCCCGTTCCCCCGGCTGCTCCGGCGCACGCCGCGTCCGACAGGGTTTCGGGCTCGGGCGCCGCCGCCAGCTTCGACACGGGTTCCGTTCCGGCGGTCGGGCCCGAGATCGTCAAGACCGCTCAGCTTTCCGTCCAGGTCGGCAAGGATGAGTTCAGGAGCAGCTTCGACCAGGCGACCACGATCGCGGGAACGTTCCACGGGTACGTCGAGTCCTCGTCGCAGTCGGAGGGAGACAAGTCGCGATCGGGAACGCTCCTGATCCGCGTTCCGAGCGAGAACTTCGACGCGACCAAGGATGCGCTCGCGCGCCTCGGGACGATCGACTCGCTCTCCGTTTCAGGCCAGGACGTCTCATCGCAGTTCGTCGACCTCGAGGCACGGCTGCGGACGTGGGAGGCGCAAGAGGCCGTCTTCCTCCGGCTCATGCACCGTTCGAACTCGATCAACCAGACGCTTCAGATCCAACGACAGCTCCAGGACGTGCAGATGCAGATCGAGCAGATCAAGGGCGAGCTCCACCAGCTGCACGACCAGACGACGCTCGCGACGATCGACCTGACGATCCACGAGCCAGGCGTCGTGGCGCCGAAGCCGCAGCCCGTGACCGCGCGCCCGAGCCTTTCGGAGGCGTGGTCGAAGGCGCTGAACGGCCTGCTGGGCGTGCTCTACACGGTGGTCGTCGGCCTCGGTTACCTCGTGCCTGTCGGCGCGCTCGCTCTCCTCGGCGTCTACGTGTGGCGTCGTGTGACGGCTCGTCCGGCGCGACCGGCGGAGCAGCGCACGGCCTTGTAGCTCAGGCCTCGCGGAGGGCGGGCAGGACGCCCTCCGCGAACAGCTCCATCGCCCGAGCGGCGGGCTGGATTTCCATCCCCGGATAGTGCAGCCGCACGATCAGGTGGAGCTCCCGCCGTCCGCGGAACGGCTCGATGCGGCGGTGGAGCTCCTCCGCGACCTGTTGCGGAGTTCCGGCGACGGTCGAGCCGCGAAGCTCCTCCTCGGTCAGGGGATCCGGTTCCAGCGAATCGTGTGCGGGCGTGTCGTGCTCCTTGTCCCAGGCGCCGTACGCGCCCAGCTGGTGCGTGACTCCCTCTCGGATCTCGCTCCACGGGTCGTCGGACTCGGAGACCCAGGCGTTCACCATCAGTGCGAGACCGATCGCTTCGGGATCGCGGCCCGTTTCGCGCGCGGCCTCGTCCGCAAGCGCCATCGACGTTTCCACCTCGGTGAGATCATCGGCGTCGACGATGTAGCCGTCCGCGAGCCGGCCGACGCGCCTCGCCGAGGCCTCCGTGTAGCCGCCGAGATAGATCGGTGGCCCTCCGCGGCGGAAGGGGGGCGGAACGACGAGGACGTTCTCGTAGCGATAGGCCTTGCCCTCGAAGGAGAACCGGTCGCCGGTCCAGGCGCGGCGGAGGATCTCCACGGTGTCGACGTGGCGCGCGAGCCGTTCGCGCATCGGGATGCGGAGCATGCGGAACTCCTCCTCCCGCCAGCCGAGCCCGAGTCCGACGATCAGTCGTCCGGAGGAGAGCTGGTCGACGACCGCGGCGTCCTCCGCGAGACGGATCGGGTCGTGGAGCGGGGTCAGGATCACGCCGGTGCCGAGCGCGATCCGTTCCGTGACGGCGGCGAACGAGGCAAGCATCGTGAGCAGCGACGGCAGGTAGCCGTCGGACGTTCCGTGGTGCTCGCTCACCCACGCGGAGTCGAAGCCGAGCGCCTCCGCGCGCCGGACGAGCTCGAGGGTGTCGCGATACTCCTCCGCGAAGGTTCGTCCCGACGCCGACGGGATCTGTCCGGTGAACAGGCCGACGCCGACGCGAACGCTCATGTCGCGACGAAGCCTATCCGGAGCGGCGCCGGCTTCGGGAGTACGCCGCGAACGCGAGCGCCAGGATGACGACAGCTCCGACGACGAGGAGCCACGCGTTCGGAAAGCCTCCCGAGGAGGAGGAGGACGATGGCGCGGACGACGACGGTGTTCCCGTTGTGAGCGCCTCCTGATGTTGTCCGACGATGAGGTATCCGAGCGACGGCACTGATCCTTGCACCTGCACCAACCCCGGAACGTCGGTGCTGTCGAGAGACTGCCACGTCTTCGCGTCCGGCGAGAGGAGCAACGTGTGGCCCGTCGTGTGGAGCGTCGGCTGCACCGGATAGACGAGGATCCCGACGGCGGAGAACGCGAGCGTCGTTACGGGGTCCCCTCCGGGCTCGTACGTCGCCGTCACCTGATACATGTTGCCCGTCGCTGTCAGGCCGTTCGGAAGCGGACCGGCCTTCGACGTGCACTGCGGTGTCGCCTGCACGTCGATCGTGTGCGCTCCCGGGTGCGGAGGAAACAGTCTCGCGCGCATCACGAAGTAGATCTGACCGTCGGTGCTCTGCATCGTCTTGGCCGCAGAGCCCTTCGGTCCCAGGCGCACCGTCGTTTCCGCCGAGGTCGGCTTCTGGTTCGTCGGCGTCAGGGCCTTCGGCGGACAGACCCAGTGATACGGGATGATCGCGCTCGAGCCGTCGAACATCGGTCGTTGCGCGATCGGACCTCCGTGGCCGGAAAGGACCACGCCGAAGAGATACAGCGCCACCGCGAGGCCGGCCGTGGAGAGCGCGAGCCCTCCGCGGAGTCTCCGCCTCATCCGGCGAGCGGGAGCGCGCTGACGGGAGCCTCCGCGAGTCGCGGCGGCCACACCGTCTCGCGGTTGTCGACGCCCGTCCACTCCTCCACGATGGCCGCCGCACGGACGTTCGATCCCGCGAACGGAGATCCGGGCGCGCCGAACGAGATGCCGCTCCCGTTCGGGAGCGCTCCCATCGGGAGCTGCATCGACTGGGCGGCTTGGCCGATCGCCTGCGGCGTCATCGCCGACGCGTTCGGCATCACGTGGGTGAACAGCGCCCACGCGGCGGAGAAACCGGCGAGCGCGGGTGCCGGCATCTCCCCTCCGTACTTCTCCTGATACATCGCTGCGGCGCGTTTCAGCAGTGATGCCGCCGACGGGGAGAGTCCCTCCGGATTGATCGTGTCCTCGTCGGGCTTGTCCGACGCGAACAGCCCGACGGCGTCCTTGCCGAGTCGCTGTCCGAACGCCGGCATGCAGTAGCTGGAGGACGTTCCGATGCTCGCGAGGAGCGGGAGGTGCGCCTTCACGGTCGCCCGCCGGAGCGTCACTCCGTCGTCGACGTAAGCGGCTACGAACAGCACGTCGGGCTTCACCTTCGCCATGCGCTGCACGAGGGAGGAGAAGCGCCAGTGCTGCGGGTCGTACGGGAACCGTCCGACGAGGTTCAACCCGTCGGCCCGGAGCTGCTGGAGCGCTCCCGCGGCGACGGACCTGCCGTAGATGTCGTCGACGTTCGCGACCGCGAACCTGAGCGACCCGGGCTTGCGATGCAGCAGCGGGGCGAGCTGGTCCTCCACGAACGTCACGGCCTGCTGTCCGAGCACCGTTCCGGTCGGCGGGAAGCGGAAGACGAGGTTCCCCTGCGACTGAGCCATCGTTTCTCCGACGGCGCCCGTCTCCCAGAAGAGCATGCCGTGCTGTGCGGCGGTGGCCGAGGCGGGCGCAGAGATCGTGCTGCCGTAGCTGCCGAGGACGATGCGGATGCCGTCCTTCTGGAACGCGTCGACGCCCTGCACCGCCGCGTCCGAGCCCGGAACGTCCAGCGTGGAGAGCTGTATCGGATGGCCGTTCACGCCTCCGTCGGCGTTCGCGAGCGCCGCCGCCAGCTGCACCCCGTGATACTCCTCCCGTCCGCCCGAGCCCTGCGGCCCACTCAGCGGATAGAGCGCACCGACCCGGATCGGCGATGGCGAGTCCGAGGAGCACGACGCGAGCGCCACGCCGATCAGACCGACCGCGATCACGAGCGCAGCGACCCGCCTCATCGGAACACCACCATCAGGTTTGCGGCGGTGTGCGTCGCAGCGGGAACCGTCCACGTTCCCGACGCCCACCGCTGCCAGGAGAGCAGGACGCCCGCGCCGAGATCGACGGGAAGGGCGCTCGTTCCGTATGCCGGGACGTGGACGAGCGCGAAC
The DNA here is from genome assembly GCA_045805285.1 of Actinomycetota bacterium. Taxonomy (GTDB): domain Bacteria; phylum Actinomycetota; class UBA4738; order UBA4738; family JBJMLN01; genus JBJMLN01. The sequence goes on from JBJMLN010000110.1 coordinate 6,853, forward strand.
GCGACGGCGGAGCCTGCGATCGCCACCGCGGTACCGTACGCCAGAAGCCTTCCGTAGATGAGGCGGCGGAAGAGCGCCTCCTCCGCGATCGCCGCACCGACGAGGAGCGGGATCGACCACGGACCGAGACGGAGTGGGATGCCCGGCCCGGAGAACAACGGGCTCACGACGACCGCCGCGATCCCGAGCGCAAGGACGAGGCGCGGGTCGAGGATCTCCTCCGCCGACGTCTCCTTCAGCGGCGTTGCGAGGGAGGCGACGGCGAGCGCCGGATACACCGCGAACAGCACCGCCCACGACGAACCTGCCGTCAGCGGCACCGGTCTCAACAAGAGGAGGCCGACCCCCGTCAGGCCGATGAGGACCGGCCAGAGATCGAGCTCGCTGCGCTCGGCGACGCGCTCGTTCACGCCTTCGAGGTGAACGTGGTGGACGTGATCACGCGCGGGTCGAACGGTCCGTGATCCGAGGCGACGAACTCGCAGCGGAGGAAATGCTGGCCCGGCGTGAGCCCCGTCAGCTGCTGGGAGAGCGCAAAATTCATCGAAACGAGCTTGTTGTCGAGATAGACGTGCACGTGTCCCTGGTTCGGCACGATGTGCGTGGTCGTCGTCGGAACGATCTTGGCGTTCTTGAGCGAGAGCTTCAGCTCCGTAACGTCGCCGTGGACGACCGCGCCGGTCTTCGGCGCGAGGATCTTGAGCACGGCGGGGCTGCTCGGCCGCTTTCCGATGAGCGTGGCCGGGAGGGAGGCCGAGGGAGTAGGCGAGGCATCTCCGCCCCCGCCGGTGCAGGCGACCGCGAGGAACGCTAGGCAGACCGCCGCCGTCATCCATCTCGCTCCGTGATTCATCCTGCCGCTCCGACGGTCGTGGTGTAGTGAGCTTGGAGGAGCGTACCGTCCAGCGCCGTCGCGGTGATCGTCACGGTCCACGAGCCTTGCGTCAGCTGCGTGTTCGCCACGAAATGTCCTCGCTGGTTCTTCGGCACCGTCGGCTCGTCGAAGCGCTTCGTCTTGAGGTCTTTCGTCCCTGCGGTCCCGGCGGCTTGGGCCGTCGCGGATCTCAAGCCGAGCTCGTCGCCCTTGGCGTCGAACGCGGTGATGTGGACCTGGTTCAGGCCCGCCGTTCCTGGATCGACGTAGCTCTGGATCTGGTCGCCGTTCGGGAACGTGACCGTGTAGATCGGCGGCGTCCCGGGCGTGACGGAGAGCTGCTGCGGAGGCGTCCGCGGCGTGAGCTTCAGCGGAACGTCGACGGAGGTCGTCGCTTTCGTCACGGTCACGGTGACCTCCCAGCTCCCCTGGATGGAGAGCTGTGCTCCCGACCCGGTCCAGACGCCGGTCCCATCTTGATGGAGGTCAAGGTTGCTGGAGACGCTCGGGTCGCTCGGAAGCGTGAACGCGAGGCTCACCGCGCTCGCAGCCACCGGCGCACCGGTGTCGTAGTCGACGACGTCGGCCCGGTATCGGTTCGATCCGACTAGACCCGGAGTGGCGGTCAGCCGCACCTTCACCGACGTGGCGAAGTCGTGGCCCGTGACGCTCAGGTTCGCCGGCGCGGCTGCCTGCGCCGGCGTGATGGTCGCCGCAGGCGGGAGACCCGTCAGCACTCCCGTCAGCCCGAAGATCCCCGCGGCGACGACGAGCTCCGCAGTGACGACGGCGCGCAGCGGACGCATCCGGCCGCGCCCGTTGCCCGCTTCCGCGGAGCCTCCGGCGATGGGCGCCGGCGCCGCGGTCCGCGGAGCATCGGGGGCGGGAACGGCGGTCGTCGTCGCCCGCGGAACGTTGACGTAGCGGTTCCACGCTCCGAGCGCGACGAGCACCAGGAACAGCGCGATCTTCAGCGCGAGTGTGACGCCGAAGGAGCTGTCCAGCACGTGCAGCCAGGCGCTCCATCCTCCGAGCTCGTCCACCGCCCGGAACACGCCGCTGACGGCGACCGCGGCGAGCGCGAATCCGGCGAGGGTGGAGAAGCGTCGCACCTCCGCTCCGCCTCCGTTGCGCACGACGTGGAGGAACAGCAGCACGAGCCCTCCGATCCACGTGGCCACGGCGAGGATGTGGATCCACTGGTCGGCGACGTTGAACCATCGGAAGCTCTGCGTCGCGGCCGCGTGACCGCCGAGGACTCGCTCGAGCATCACGAACGCAGCGCCAGCCGCCAGCAACAGGAGGGACCACCGGGCCGGCCGCAGCGCGACGAGGATCACCGGTAAGAGCGCGATCCCGATCGCGATGCCGAGATCGACCAGCGGACGGCCCGCCTCCGACCCGAGGAGTGTTCCGAGCGCGATACCGAGCGTGGAGCGTTCCGCCACGAGCATCGCCGCGTAGCCCGCGGCGAGCACGACCCACGCGATCAGGACGGTTCGGCGCCCTCCTGGGACGACGCCGCCGAACACGATCAGCGACACGGCGCCGGCGGCGAAGAGCACGGAGACGCCCGCGTACAGACCCCATTTCCCAACGACGGAGAGGACGGACGGGGAGGGGGCAACCGCCTTGACCGCCGCTCCGCCCGCCGGAGCGGCCGGCGCTTGCCCCACTCCGAACGCGAAGGAGTTTCCGACGACGTGGCCGTCGACCTTCGACACCGTGCGCCAGGTGACGGTGTAGGTCCCGTCCGGGAGTGACGGCAGAGGCAATCGGAGCTCCAGGGGCTTTCCTGGCACCGCCTGGGTCCGAGCGGTGTCGACCTGATGTCCGGTCGAGTCCAGCACGTGGAGATACGAGAGCTGCGGATCGGGAGCCTCCGTGAACGTCGCGGTGACCTGCGACGGCGCATTGTGAAGGGTCGAGTTCGCGGCCGGCACCGACGTGTCGAGATTGGCGTGCGCGCTCGCCGCATTGGCGATCAGCGCGAGCCAACCGAAAGCCAGTCCGGCGACGATCGCGAGATGCGCCAGCCGTCTCATGTCATCCGTCCTTGAAGAACGTCGCGGTCGCGACGACCGGAGGGTTGAACGGCCCGTGGTCCGCCGCGACGAACTGCGCGGTCAGGGTGTGCTTCCCGGGCGAGAGCTTCGAGAGATCGATCGGCTGCAAGACCCCGTAGGTCATCGAGACGAGCCGCCCGTCGACGGAGAGGTGGATGTGTCCGGTGTTCGCCGTGAGTTTCGTCGAGCTCGTTTGCACGATCGTTCCTCCGGTGAGCCGAAGCACCACCTCGAGCTGAGATCCGGATTCGTGCTCGCCGTTCGCCGGCTTGACGATCGAGAGCGTCGCCGTCGACGCGGGGCGAGCCGTGCCCGAAACCGGCGTGTACGTCGTCGGCCCCGGAAACAGCTTTCGCGGCACGATGAAGGCGGTCACGACGAGCGCCAGCGACAGCAACGCCACACCGCCCGCCGCGGCCAGCGGGAGCCTCTCGAAGCCGTGGTGCCGGAACCGGCGCACCGCGATCCACGCGAGGAACCCGCCCGCCACGAGCATGAGCTCCGAGAGGAACTCGTCGGGCTGGCCCGCGTGCGCGAGCAGGGGGAAGCGCAGGAGCGGTTCCGTCTACGTCACCCTCCTCTTCGGCCTGGTGACGATGGCGACGACCGCGACGATGAGGGCGACGACGCCGAGGACGAGGCCGATGATGCCGATCGTCTTGGCACTGTCGGCGGCGTCATGCGCGGACGCTGCGGCGGCTTCGATCCGTGGTCCCTGCTGCTCGACGCGGCCGGCGAGCTCGGAGATCGTCGGATTCTTCGTCGGGTATTCGAGCGTCGACGGCGACTCCACGGCCGCGAACGTCTTCTCAGAGGGCGTGAACGTCTTGTCGACCGGCGTGTTCCCGATCTTCCCCTGGACGTGGATCGTGTACTTGCCGGGCTGCGTCGGGAAGAAGGCGCCGCGATAGTCGCCGGGAGAGCCGCCGGAGTCCTCGTCGAAGTTTCCCTGCAGGGAGACCGACATCGGTTGCGCCGAGCCGAACGCGACGGTCGCGTTCAGCGTGTCGGCCGCCGTGTCGATCCCCTTTCCCGACGCCTTGTCGTGGATGATCACCTCCACGCTGTTCGGATAGCCGACGTACGCGGGTTCCGTTCCCAGCCCGATCGCGACCTCGTACGGCCCGACGTCGGAGAGGACGTGCGCTGAGGCAGCCGTCGTTGGAAGGACGATCGTCGCGGCGGAGATGACGATCGCCCCGAAGAGCTGGATCAAGCGTTTCGCATGCAATCGGATCACTCCCATCCGTGTGTTCCACGTTCATCGGCCGCATCGCAAGCCGTTCAGCTCGCTTGCAGCGGTCGGACGAGGGGGAGCTACCGAGAGGGAGGTCCTCGCGTTGAGGTCGTTGCGCGGTGCCGGTCGGAACGAACGAGCGGGTCCGAGGGAACGTGGATGACCAGCGCAGGCCGCAGACGGGGCGGCGAGACGACGAGCTGGCCGGTGACCACTCCAGCGCGGTGGAGGAGCGAGACGAGGGCCGCGCCGCCGAAGGCGAGCAGGAGCTGCACTGCGACGCCGAGGAACAGCAACCCGTGCATGCCGACACCCGCGATCGGTGAGCCGGCCACGAAGCGCTCGGCGAACTCCATGAACACGAAGATCGAGACCTGCGTGGTGGCGAGTCGTAGGAACGTGGTCCGTCGCGACGGCGGCATCGCGTCGCCGCGCGTGACCGCCCGGAGCAACAGGCCTCCGATCGCGACCAGCGCCGCCAGCAACGCAAGGTGCGCCGTCGTCGGGAGATAAGCGTGCCCGGTCCGGGTCAATAGCGCGGCCCGCTCCGACGCGGAGGGAACCGCGATCCGGTAGACCAGCTGGTGGCCGAGGACGACGGCCAGTGCGGCCAAGCCGGCCAAGGGAAAGGCCGGAACTCGCGACTCAGCCCGGCTCGACGACTTCACGAGAGGAAGTGTAGCCCCGGGCCACGACAACCACGGAGGCTGCTTTCAGCAGCCGGGAGCGCACGTCTCGGAGATCTTCGGGGAGTAGTTCGACGGGATCGGGCTCGGCTGCTCCGCGGCGGTTCCGTATGTGAGGACGATGTCCTCGTGCTGTTTGAGCGGGATCGCGCGCGGATCGCCGCTCCACGGCTTGCCGTCGACATAGGCTCGCAGCTGGTTCTCTCCCGAATTGCACAGGCCGCCGATGCACGTCGGCGTCAGCCGCACCCCCCAGACGTCGAAGAAATCTCCGAGGTTGAAGCTTCGCTGCGTCGGCGACTCCACGTGGATGATGCCCGTCGCATCGTGCGTATGGAGCGATGTGAGGTATCCGGCCTGCTCGTCGATGCCGATGTTCGCCGGCACCTGGACCGGCTTTCCGTGATCGAAGATCTGGAGCAGATCGTGGTTGTGGAGCGCCAACGAGTTCATGCCCGGGACGGCGGGAAGTCCGAGCTTCTGCAGCCGTTGCCGCAAATGCGCGTATTCCGGTTGCCACGGCGGCGGACCGGTCTGGATCCCCGGCAGCGAGGGGGTTGCGTTCGACGTGTCCGAGGACGATCCGGGCTTCACGACCAGGAGCGTGATGACCACGATCGCGACCACCGCCGCGAGTCCGATCGCGATCAGGCGCTGGATCTGCCGTCTACGGGACTGTTGCTTGAGGATCCGCTCGCGCTCTCGACGGGCGGCTTCGCGGCGCTCCTTCTTCGTGCGTCCTTCCACGGTGGGACGCCTCGACGCCGTTTCGCGTCAGGCCGTGATGTAGGGATGCGCGGGCTTCGGGATGGCGGTCACGGTCCCGGACGGCGCCGCCGCGTCCATCAACACGGTGCGGCCGAGCGGATAGAGCTTGCCCGTCACGCGGACCCAGTCGTCGGCCTGGAACTTCCCGACCGGCGCGTCCACGATATGGACCTCGATCGTCTGCGCGTCGGCGATGCAGCACGTGATGTAGTAGCGAGTGAGCAGGAATTCTCCGGCGGGGTTCCCGGGGATCGGCGTGACGAACCCGACGAACGTCGCGTCGTCTCCGGCGCGCGTCGAGAGCGCCTTCGCTCCCTCGCGGGAGGTCTGCGCGGATGCCACGTCGACGAGCGTGATGGCTCCGTTCGCGATGTCGGCCGACGAGACGGCCGGAGCGTTCACCACCGTGCGCTGGCCCGCTGCGAACGAGGAAAGCGTCGATGGTGGCATCACGAGCACGACGACTGCCGGGAGCACCATCACGCCGAGGATCCATGCCTCTCGCAGGTGGAGTGGCTCCGGCTCGTGCGTGCGGAGCGACAATAGCCGTCCGATCGCCGCGAGCGTCAGGAGGACGACCGCGATCGGCACGACCCACGCCGTCCGCGAGGAGAGATAGAGCGAGGTCCGGCCCGTCAGGAAGACGAACCAGAACAGGAGCGCCCACGCGGAGAGCGCGATCGCGCTCGCGACCCTGATCGGGCTGAACCCCCGACCGACTTGCGCGGGAGTCTCGCCGGTTCGCCGTGGCGGTGCGAGTGTCGTGCTCACGTGCTCATCATCCCCAGATCACCTGGATCCAGAGCGTACCCACCAACGTCACCGCGGTCACAGTAATGAGAACCATTCGAAAGAATCCCCGGTTGTACGTGCCGACGTAGAGCGCTCCGAGCTTCATGTCCATCATCGGCCCGAAGACGAGAAAGGCAAGCTGTGACGCGGTGCCGAACTGCACGAAGGAAGCCGCGACGAACGCGTCGGACTCCGAGCAGAGCGAGAGGAAGAACGCGAGCCCCATCATCGCGAGGAGGCTGAAGATGGGCGTGTTCGCGACGCCGTTCACGATGCTCTGCGGAACGAAGGTCTGGACCGCCGCGGAGATCGTCGCCCCGAACAGAAGGAAGCGGCCCATGAAGAGGAAGTCGCCTCCCATGTGGCTGAAGAACCGTTGCCACTTCGGTTCGTCCTCGTGCTCCATCGCGACCTGGTCCTCGGGGCGCGGCTTGAGGAGCTCCTCCTTCGAGCGGTTGCCGACGACCCACCCGACGGCGATCGCGACGATGAGGCCGAGCGTGAAGCGCCCGATCACCATGACCCACATGTTCGATCGTCCGTTGTAGGCGACGAGCGTCGAGGCGATCACGACCGGGTTCACGACCGGAGCCGCGAGCATGAACGTCACGGCCGCGGACGGCATGAGGCCCTTCGCCGCGAGCCGCCTCGCGACAGGGACCGACCCGCACTCGCACACGGGGAAGGCGATGCCGGCGACTCCAGCCGCCGGCAGCTGCAACGGCTTCGGGAGCCTCGCGAGCTTCTCGAACGCGCTCGAGGGCACGAAGACCTCGATCACCGCGGAGGCGAGCGCGCCGATCAACACGAAGGGCACCGCCTCGATCAAGAGGGAGCTGAAGACGAGGAGGAAGTTCTGCGCCCAGCCGATGTTCTGCGGCGCGAGTACGCGGAGCGCGACCGCGCCCACGACGACCATCGCCGCGACCGAGGCCGCCGTACGCCACGTCGCCTCCGACCGGAGCGGAGGACCGAAGCCTCCCTGCTCCAGCGGCGCCGGACTGATGTCCATCAGCGGTCACCGATCAAGCGCGTCATCGATCCCACTCAGCAGCACCTCATTCAGCAGTACCTGGCGAACGACACCGCGAAACCGGGAAACGCGTCGGCGACGAGCGGCCCGCCGCCGGGCGCCCGGAGGCCGAGCATCGCGGTCACGACCGTCTGAGGAGAGATATCCTCCTTGCCGAGAACGGCCTGGTCGAGGAACAGCCCGCCGGGCACCGCGGACTCCACGACGGGCTCGCTGCCCTTCACGCGCTGCTCCACGGTCGAGATCATCGAGCTCGGGTTCTCGCTCGATGACGCGTTCGCCGCGGCCGCGGATCCGGTTCCCGCCACGGCGACGGCGACGGAGCCGCCGGAGACCTTCTGAGCGGACTCGACGACCGCTTTCAACTGCTCGTCCATGTGCTTGACCGAATCGTGGAGGACGACCCCCATGATGTCCGGAACGTCGTCCTGTCCGAAGCCCGCGCCGAGGATCTTGTCCGTCGCTGCCACCTCGGAGGACGGTTTCACGTAATCGATCTGATCGGTGTCGGTGCCGATGTACCACCCGTCCCCGATCAGCCCGCGGTCGGTCGGTTCCGGCGCGACGAGGCCGACGTTCGCGGCTCCGTCGTACTTCGAGGAAGGAACGCTCGGTGGAGCGTCGACGTCGTCGGCGAGCGTCGAGATGACCGAGGGGGGAGCCTCCTTGCTCCACGCCGGCGCAACCTTCCCCGCGTTCGGTCCCTCGGTGTTGTTCCGGATCAGGAGCCCGGTGATGCCGTGTTCCGACGGAGGGCCTCCGGTGCCGATCGTCGTGAGCGACGAGGTCGGGTTCACCGGCAGCGACCCGGTCGTGCCCGAGAGCGTTCCGGCTCCGGAACGCATCAGCGAGCGGAGATACGGCCACGCCTTCGGATCGTCCTTCAGCTCCGCGCCGCCTACTCCCTTGAGGGCGACCTCGAGCACGAGCTTCGGAGCCGGTCCGCCCGCGATCCCAGGCACGGCGACACCCGAGCGGACCGTCGGGTTCGCGCGCTTGAACCGCAGGACGTTCGCGAGCGAGGGCGCGATGGCGTCGAGCTGGGTGCCGTCGGGTACGGACGCGTCCGAAGAGACGCCCTCGCCGGCGAACACGATCGGCACGCTCGTATCCGGCGGTGGATCCTCCGCCGGCCAGGGTGAAACCACGTCGGTCTTTCCGGCCCGGTACGTCCCGGCGAATGCGGGGTGCTTCGTGATCGTCATGACGTCGGGAGACCGTCCCGCGTAGTAGCCGGCGGCGATCTCCTTCTTGATCGTGTCCGGAAGCGGACAGAAGGGAACGCGTGCGGTCGCGGTCGACGTCGTCTGACAGGAGTTCCCCAGGCAGAACGCGCGCGCGACGACCGCGGGGAGTGCGAGCAGCCCGACGATCGTGAGCAGCGTGATCAGGCGTCGCGTGAAGGACATGGGGTTCAACGGTATCGCGGATGCTTCCGCTCGGAGATGCCTTGCCGTTTCGCGGCCCATGCTGTTGTCTAGGCGCCCGTGATTTCGAAGCGCCTCCTGCCCCTCCTCTTGGTCTTGCTCGCCCTGACGAGCCTGTCACCTGCGGTTTCGGCCTCGCAGGAGGGCTCCCTCGAGGCGAGCCTGATGAAGACGACGTGCGATCTGCCGACCTCCTGGCTCGAGCGCATCTGGCACGGCTACCGTGCCGATCGCAGCGCCCAGATCCAGCTCGTCCCGAAGCAGCCCAACTTCGTCGGCTCCGGGCTCCCGCACGTCGGTCCCTGGCCGTACGACCAGGACGTGCCGATGTTCTGGTACGGCCCCGGCTACATCAAGCCGGGCGTGACCGTGAACCGCCCCGTCACGCTCGCGGACATCCCCGACACGTCGGCGGCGCTCCTGCACTTCCCGTTCCAGTCCGAGGACGGTCGTCCGATGTCGGAGGCGCTGCTGCCTGAGTCGCAGCGCCAGACCCCGCCGAAGCTGATCGTCACGATGGTGTGGGACGCGGGTGGGATGGACGTTCTGAACCGGTGGCCGGATTCATGGCCGGTGCTGAAGAACCTGCTCCCGCAGGGCGCGTGGTACTCCGACGCCACCGTGGGGTCGTCGCCGACGAGCACCGCGCAGGACCACGCGAGCATCGGGACGGGAGATTTCCCGCAGCACAGCGGCGTCGTCGCGCATCACATCAAGATCGGGAACACGATCCAGGGACCGTGGACGCGCGGTCCGGGCATGCTGATCACACCGACGCTCTCGGACCTCTACGACCGCTCGACCGGCAACAAGTCGATCACCGGCGAGGTCGCGACGGTGAACATCCACCTCGGGATGATGGGGCACGGCTCGATGTGGGGCGGCGGCGACAAGGACCCGGTCGTGCTCCGAACGTTCGACGGTCCGAATGCCACGGCCGGCGCGGAGGGATCGCAGTGGAACCTCCCGGGAACGCTGACGCCGTATTACCGATTCCCGAGCTACGTCACGAACCTTCCTCCGCTGAGTGACTTCACGCCCGCCATCGACCGCTCGGACGGCCAGGCCGACGGGGAGTGGCTGGGGAACCCGATCCACGGCCTGCTCGGAGGCTTCGACACGCCGGCCCGCATCCCCTACGAGACGAAGGTGATCGAGGGCGTCGTCAAGCACGAGGGATTCGGACAGGATTCGGTCCCTGACGAGCTGTTCGTCAACTACAAGTCGATCGACTTCGTGAGCCATCTCTGGAGCATGGACTCCAAGGAGATGGAGGACACCGTCTCGGTCCAGGACCAGTACCTGAAGACGTTCATCGCCTTCTTGAACCGCCAGGTCGGAAAGGGCCAATGGGCGATGGTGCTGACAGCCGACCACGGCGCGGTCCCCTCACCCGCCGTGAGCGGCGCGTTCCAGATCGCGACGATCGGTCTGTCCTCGGCGATCAACGACCACTTCGACAAGGACGGGAACGACGTCCCGCTCGTCCAGCAGGTCTATCAGACGCAGATCTTCGTCAACATGAACGAGCTCGCGGCGAATCACGTCACGCTGAACGAGATCTCGCAATACACGATGGGGCTCACGGAGGACCAGACCAAACAGGTCGGCACGACGCCCGCCGATCCCAACGCGAAGGTGTTCCAGGCCGTCTTCCCGTCCTCGATGATGGCCCAGCTTCCGTGCCTCAAGGGCGTCGTTCCGTGAGGTCGTTCGGCCGGCTGAACCTCTTCCTCGGCATGGTGCTGCTCATCGGAGTCGCGTCGAACACTGCTGGCGCGGACAGCTCTTCCTCCTCCGACACCGAGGTCCTCGTGAAAGCGGCCTGCTCTCTCACCAGCGACGAGCTGATGCGGATCGACCGAGGCGTGATGCCCGGGCGCTCGGGCCAGATCCTGATCGTCGCTCACGAACCCGACTTCGTCGGCGCGAACTATCCGCACTCCGGTCCGTGGGACTATCTCCAGCGCGTTCCGATGCTCTTCTACGGGCCCGGTTACATCCCGGCGAAGGGGAAGCTCTCCGCGCCCGTCACGATGGCCGACGTCTCGCCCACGGAGGCGGAGCTTCTCCACTACGACTTCCCGGCGCCCGACGGAAAGCCGATGCCCGGAGCGCTCGTTCCCGCCGACCAGCGGCAGACGCCGCCGCGTCTGATCTTCAACCTGGTTTACGACGCGGGTGGCCGCGACGTCCTCGACACCTGGAACAAGGAGTGGCCGATGCTCCACTCCCTCATCCCCAAGGGCGTCTGGTACGAGAACGCGACGGCCGGGTCGTCTCCGTCGATCACGCCGGCGATCCACTCGAGCCTGGGAACCGGCGCGTACCCCGACAAGGCCGGCCAGGTCGACGCCGACTTCGAGCTGAACGGAACGCCGGCGCGGAGCGGTGACATCGGACCCGGCTACGAGGTGGAGCCGACGCTCGCCGACCTCTACGACCGCGCGATGGGCAACAAGCCGCTCGTCGGAAACGTGGCGACGGTGAACTGGCACCAGAACATGCTCGGCCACGGCGCGATGTGGGGCGGTGGAGACAAGGACATCGAGGTCCTCCGTCAGGGCTTCGCGAGCGAGGGCACCGAGGGCGACCTCTGGAACCTCAACAAGGAGAACATCCCGTTCTTCACGTTCCCGAAGTACGTGAACAACCTGCCGCCGCTCTCCACCTACATCCCGTCGCTCGACGAGGCCGACGGCAAGAAGGACGGCAAGTGGCGTTCCAACTCGATCGCGCAGCTCCGTGAGGGATGGGACTCGCCGGCGCGATTCCCGTTCGAGACGAACGTGATCGAGACGGTGCTGAAGCGCGAGCACTTCGGACAGGACTCCACGCCCGATCTCTTCTACTCCAACTACAAGGTGATCGACGACGTCGGCCACATGTGGAGCCTCAACTCCCCGGAGATGAAGGACGCCGTCGCCTGGCAGGATCAGGCGCTCGGAGACCTCGTGAAGTTCCTCGACAAGGACGTCGGAAAGGGCAAGTACGTGCTGATGGTCACCGCGGACCACGGGCACCAGTACTCCACGCAGGTGAGCGGCGGCTACGCGGTTTCTCCCGGGCAGCTGCAGCTGGACCTCAACGCCCATTTCGACACCGACGGCAACAGCACTCCGGCGATCCGCGACGTCCGCGACACGCAGATCTTCGTGAACCAGGCGGAGCTCGCCAAGAGCGGCTATTCGCTCGAGGACGTCTCGAAGTGGATCCTCACCTACACCGAGGGCCAGGCGAATCCGCCGGGACAGACCGCTCCCGATCCGAGCCACCAGGTCTTCCAGGCGGCGTTTCCGACGACGATGCTGCGGAACCTGCCGTGCATGCCGGACGGCGCGCCGTGAGGTTCGCGAGATGAGGCGCGCGATCCGCTCCCGGATGTGGATCGGCGTGACCGCGATCGCGCTACTCGGAGCAGCGGCCGCCCCTGGCGGCTCACCCGCGCTCGCGGATTCGACCCAGCAGCAGAAGGACGAGATCGACGCGCTGGCGAAGGCGGCGTGCACGATCCCGCGCACCCAACTCGTCCGCATGTGGAGGGGCACCCGTCCCGACTGGGGTGGGGACCTCCTGATGCTGCCGGAGTATCCGGACTTCGTGAGTGGCGGCATCAGCCACGCGGGCCCGTGGAACTATCTCCAGCAGGTTCCGCTGTTCTGGTACGGGCCACCGTTCATCAAACCCGGCGTGGTGAACCGGCCGGTCCTTTCCACCGACATCGCTCCCACGGAAGGCGAGCTGCTCAACTACCCGTTCCCCGCGCCGGACGGGAAGCCGCTGCCGGAGATCCTTCCGTCGCAGCGGCCGAACAACCTTCCGCGTCTGCTCGTGACGCTCGTCTGGGACGGCGGCGGAATGGACGTCCTGAACTACTGGAACAAGGACTGGCCGTACCTGAAATCGATCATGCACAAGGGAGCGTGGTTCACCAACGACACGATCGGCTCCTCGCCGTCGAACACGCCGCCGATCCACTCGACGATCGGCACGGGCGCCTTCCCGAGGACCTCGGGGACGCTCGACGAGTTCCTCCGGATCGGCGACGAGATCGAGAAGCCGAACGACCGCGGACCGGCCTTCCAGCTCGTCCCGACCTTCGCGGACCTCTACGACCGCGCGATGGGGAACAAGCCGGTCGTCGGTGGGATCGCGACGCTTTCCGCCCACCTCGGGATGCTCGGGCACGGGTCGATGTGGGGCGGCGGCGACAAGGACATCGCTGTCACGCGAGAGAACGTCTCCGCGCCGACCGGTGGAGCGGAGTCCGTCAACTGGAATCTCGCGCCGCACATGCAACCCTTCTACACGTTCCCGAAGTACGTGAACAACGTTCCCGGCTTCGATCGCGACAAGGCCCAGCTCGACGCGGCGGACGGCGCCAAGGACGGGATGTGGCGGACGAACAACATCGACCAACTCCTCGGCGGGTTCGACACCCCGGCACGGGTGCCGTATCAGACCCGCGTCATCAAGGCGATGATCAAGCGCGAGCACTTCGGTGCGGACAAGGTTCCGGACCTGTTGCTCATCAACTACAAGACGATCGACACGATCGGGCACCAGTTCACGATCAACTCTCCGGAGATGTCCGACGCCGTCAGGTATCAGGACGAGTACCTCAAGGTGCTCATCGACTTCCTCAACCATCAGGTCGGGAAGGGGAAGTGGGCCATGGTGTTGACCGCCGACCACGGGCACCAGTACTCGCCGACCTACACGACGCCCAAGCGGCCGGACGGCGCCTGGCAGATCGACGTGACGCACATGGAGCAGGACATCAACGACCATTTCGCGGTGCCGGGGAGCGACGGGAGCGTGATCGAGAAGATGCGCCCGACGCAGGTCTGGTTGAACACCGGCCTGCTCGCGCAACGCGGCTTCACCGTCGCCGACGTCGGGTCCTACATGATGACGCTCACACAGCAGGACACGACGAAGCGGAGCACGGTCCCCAAGCCCGGCCACGCGAACGATCCCGTGTTCAAGTCGGTCGTGCCGCTCCAGGTGTTCGACAAGCTGCCCTGTTTGCCGCAGGGTGAGACGCCGTGACCACCCGCCGCCACTTCGCTCTTCCTCGCTCGACCGTGCGTCGCACGGCGTTGATCGCGGCGATCGCGTCGCTCGCCGTCGTCGGCTCGACGACTCCGGGATTCTCCGTCTCGCAGGAGGGGAACCTCACGCCGTTCGCGAAGATCGCATGCAAGGCGCCGCACGAGATCCTGCTGCGGACGTGGAGAGGCCTCCGTCTCGACCGCAGCGGAGACATCCAGATCATCTCCCAGCAGCCCTCGTTCGTGACCGGAGGGCTGACGCACGCGACCCCGTGGGCGTACACGCAGGACGTTCCGATCTTCTACTACGGCGCGCCGTGGGTGAAGGACGGCGTCTACAAGCAGCCGGTGACCTCCGCGGACATCGCACCGACGGAGGCGCAGTTCCTGAACTTCAACGATTTCCACGCGCCGGACGGGAAGCCGATGACGGAGGCGCTCCTGCCCGCGTCGCAGCGGCAGACTCCGCCGAAGCTCTTCGTGCAGCTGGTGTGGGACTCCGGCGGCATGGACGTCCTCAACCATTGGAAGAACGAGTGGCCGTACCTGAAGTCGCTGATGCCGCACGGCGCGTGGTTCACCAACGCGACGGTCGGCTCGTCTCCGTCGAACACGCCGACGATCCACGCAACGATCGGGACGGGGGCGTACCCCGCCCACCACGGCATGAACGACGAGTACATCCGCATCGCGAACGAGATCCAGAAGCCGAACGCGAACGGACCGGCGTTCCTCCTCGATCCGACGTTCGCCGACATCTACGACCGCGACATGGGCAACAAGCCGATCGTCGGCGGGGTCGCGACGCTCTCCGCGCACCTGAGCTTCCTCTCGCACGGGTCGATGTGGGGCGGAGGCGACCGGGACATCGCCGTGACCCGGGAAGCCGGCCACGCTCCGACAGCAGGCGCCGAGTCCAATCTTTGGAATCTCACGCCCGCGATGGCGCCCTTCTACCGGATGCCGTCTTACGTGAACAGCGTCGGCAACCTGCAGAAGGACGTCGACCAGATCGATCAGTCCGACGGCAAGATTGACCAGGCCTGGATGGGAACGCCGATGGATCAGCTGAACGGCGGCTTCGACACGCCGGCGCGCACGCCCTATCAGACGGACCTGATCAAGGCGATCATTCAGCGGGAGGGCTTCGGTCAGGACAACATCCCGGACTTCCTCGCGATCAACTACAAGGCGATCGACACGATCGGCCACCTGTTCAGCCTCGACAGCCCGGAGATGAAGCAGGCGCTGTCGGTGCAGGATCAGAACCTCAAGGTGCTGGTCGATTTCCTGAACCACCAGGTCGGCAAGAACCAGTGGATGATGGTCCTCACCGCCGACCACGGAACGCAGCGCGACCCGCACGTGACGGGCGCGTACCTCCCCGGCGTCGACGAGATCACCGCGGCGCTCAACGCGAAGTTCGGCTCGCCGGGGAAGCCCGTCGTGCAGGAGCTGCGTCCCACGGAGGTGTGGCTGAATCACGACGTGCTCGCGCAGAACCACTACACGGTCGCCGACGTCGCGACGTACATGGACCAGATGACGGAGTCCGACGTTCCCGCGCCGAGCACGACGATCCAGCCCGGGAACGAGAACGATCCCGCCTTCCTGGCGGTGTTTCCCTCCGCGGTGATGTCGCAGCTTCCGTGTCTGCCAGAAGCGCGCGCGTGAGGTGGAGGTTCCTCCGTTTCCTCGCGGCGGCGGCGCTCGTCTCGACGGCGGCGGCGACCGCTCCGTTCGCGCGAGGAGCCTCGGCGGCTTCCGGAGACGCTGACCTGGTCAAAGAGGCGTGCTCCCTGCCGCGGGAGGAGCTGCTCCGGATCGACCGCGGCACTCGCATCGACCGCAGCGGAGAGCTCCAGATCGTTCCCAAGCAGCCGAACTACGTCGCCGGCGGCTACAGCCACGCAGGCCCGTGGAACTACCTCCAGCAGGTTCCGGTGTTCTGGTACGGACCCGGAGTGATCCCTGCCACCGGAAAGGTCGACCCCGCGGTGACCTCCGCCGACATCGCACCGACGGAGGCGCGGATCCTCGGCTTCGACCGTTTCCACCCGCCTGACGGAGTGCACATGCCGGACGTGTCGGCCGAGCCGGGCCCGCCTCCGCGCCTGCTGGTCACGCTGGTTTGGGACGCGGGAGGCCTCGACGTCCTGAACACCTGGGACAAGGAGTGGCCGTATCTCCGATCCCTGATCCCCGACGGGGTCTGGTTCGATCACGCGACCGCGGGCTCGTCGCCCTCCAACACGCCTCCGATCCATGCCACGATCGGAACCGGGGCCTATCCGAACTCCAACGGGATGCTCGACGAATACGTCCGGGTCGGGAACATCGAGAAGCCGAACGACCACGGCCCCTCGATGCTGATGGAGCCGACGCTCGCCGATCTCTACGACCGGGACCTCGGCAACAAGCCGGTCGTCGGGGAGGTGGCGACGCTCTCGGCGCACCTCAGCATGATGGGCCACGGCACGATGTGGGGAGGGGGAGACGCCGACATCGCCGTGACGCGCGAGAACCCGACCGCCTCTACGGGCGGCGCGGAGGGGAACGCCTGGAACCTCACGCCCGCGGAGGCTCCCTATTACCGGCTGCCGTCCTACGTGAACGACGTGCCGGGTTTCCCGGAGGACGTCCGCAAGCTCGATCGGTCCGACGGCGCGATCGACGGCAAGTGGGGGAACGACCAGATCGCGTCGCTCGCGAACGGCTTCGACACTCCGGCGCGGATCCCGTACGAGACGCGGCTCATCGAGGAACTCGTCTCCCGCGAGGGCTTCGGAGCGGACAAGGTTCCCGACATGCTGTTCATCAACTACAAGGCGATCGACACGATCGGGCACATCTTCAGCCTCAACTCCCCGGAGATGCGCGACACGGTCTCGTGGCAGGACGCATCGCTCCGCACCCTGATCGCATTCCTGAATCAGCAGGTCGGAGCGGGAAAGTGGGCGATGGTGCTCACCGCCGACCACGGCCACCAGTACTCGCCGACGGTCAGCGGAGCGTTCCTGATCGACGTGAACCGGCTCGCCGCCGACATCACGGCGCGGTTCGACGACGCCGACGCCACGCCGGTCGTCCAGAAGGTGCGCCCCACGCAGATCTGGCTGAACACGTCGGAACTCCAGCAGAACGGCTCCTCCGTTGACGATGTGGCTCGGTTCGTCTCCGGCCTGACGGAGCAGCAGACCGCCAAGCGAGGCGTGAACGTGCCTGCCGCACAAGCCGGCACGCCTGTGTTCTCGGCGGCCTTTCCGTCGTCTATCCTGTCTCGTCTTCCGTGCCTCGCCTCCGCTTCCGGAGCAGGTTCGGGCTGAGTCCGAGGAGGGACATCACGACATGGCGCTGACCAAGACGGCTCCGACGCAGGCCCCCGCCGAGCGGGAGGAGCCGACCCGGTGGATGGGCAAGCCGCTCGTCCTCCTCCTCGCCTGTCTGATCGTCCTCACGATCTTCGGCTTCAGCTTCATCCAGGACCCCAGCCGCTCCGCACAGACACGCGACCCGGCCTGGTACACGTGGCGCTCCGGGCTGATCACCGACGCGTACCCGGGCTCGATCGTTCGGGAGTGGGGGCCGTTCAGCATGTTCTCGGGCGGCTACCGCGTCAGCGTTCCGCTCGCAGGAGCGATCCTGGAGCGCGTCGCCGGGATCGACCGCTACAGCTTCAGCGCGTTCATGATGATCGGTATCCCGCTCTTGACGGGACTGGCGCTCGCCGCGTGGGCGTACCGATCGCATCCGGACCCGATGTTGTACCTGCTCGTGTTACTCGCATCCGCGGCGTTCTTCCTGACGACTCCCTACGTGGGTTATCTCGACAACATCACCGTCCTCTACATCCTGTCGTTACTTCTCGCCTTCTACGGCGCCGCGCGAACATCCTGGGGAGCGAGATCGGCGGTCTTCCTGTTCGGCTTCGTCGCGGCGTTCACGCACCCGACGACGTGCACGATCTTCGGCATGGTGCTGCTCGCCGGCTTCTTCCTCCACGTCGTCACGAGCCGCTTCAGGATCGGGGCGGTCATGGATCGGGACGCGCCCGCGCTGACCGCCGCGGGGCTGGGGATCATCTCGGGGCTCGTGCTGTGGCTGGTCGGGATCTGGGGACCGGTTGGCTCGCTCGCCGACGCCGCGCTCCCGCCGCCGTACACGGAGTCGTTCTTCCTCAACCGGCTCGGCGGATGGATCACCTCGCTCGTTCCGGTCGTCACCTTTCCGCTGATCCTGCTCGCGATCGGATGGGTGATCTGGCGCTCGCGGAGGGATCGCCAGCCCGCGGACGCCTTCGGGCAGCTCTCGATCCTGTGGCTGCTTCCGCTACTCGGTATCTTCGGCTGGATCGCAGGCAAGGCGTATCCGTACTACCGGTTCATGAACGCGACCGCCGCGATCATGGCGCTCACCGGTCTCGGCGCCTGGGTACTCGCGCGGTGGTTCCTCTCTCGGACGGCGAACTCCACGAGGTGGCTCGGTTGGGTCGGCGTCGCGCTGGTGTTCGCTTCGATCGGCTACGTGTTCTGGAGCGGTTTCCACACCTCCCAATGGAGCAGCCAGAAGAACCAGTGGATCGACCAGGACACCCGGGTCGCCCTCGCGGCCGTGAACACCGTCGTGGAGAACGAGTCCACCGATCATCCGGTCGTCTTCCTCGAGAACTACAAGGACGATTCGACCGCGTACGGATGGGCCAAGACCTTCACGAACGTCGCGCGGACGGGCATTCCGGGCAGCGCGGAGGCGCGATCGTTCGCCTATTTCGGCGACGTGCAGTCGTTGCTCCAGAACCAGCCGACGGAGCTCACGAACCCGAACTACAACAAGATCTCGCGGGGCTTCTTCGGCGAGCTTTCGCTCGGGGAGAACCGGTACGCCGGCGCTCCCCTCGTCTTCGTCGTGCGGGAGTTCAACGCCGGCACCGACAACGAGAAGCTCCTCGACAGCTCCACGGCGCAGGAGGCGCTGGGCGCCCCGAGCGGCTCCTCAGGATCCGTCAGCACGACCGTTCGTGGTCCCGGCGTGGAGTCGCTCGGAAAGGACGTCGCGGTCCTGACAGGGCCCGGCCTCGCCACCCCGTCGGCGGCAACGCTCCAGGCGGCGCGCACATCGGAGCGGCAGCAGACCGAAGCGATCATCAACCACCCGAGCGCGTTCGCGGACCCGTTCCACACGCTCCGGGTGCTGTTCGGTCTCGCGCTGCTCGTCATCGTGCCCGGACTGATCTCCGCCCGGTGGTTCGAGCTCCGCGGCTTCCCGGACCGGCTCGCGCTGATCCCGGGCATCTCGATCGGGCTCGTGATCGTCTCCGGCATCTTCGTGGTTGCGGTGACGCGCGGACCGTTCTCCACGACCGACGGATGGATCACGCTCGGCGTCGCGATCCTCATCTCGATCGGTCTCGCCGCGCTCGCGCGACGGCGCGAACAGGGCAAGTCGAAGGTCGGCCCGGCGATCAACCGCTCGATCAACGCCGCGTTCTCGCTGTTCGGTAACCGGGACTTCTCGTTCCTGATGGCCGCGCAGTACCTCGCGGTCGCCGGTGACGGCATCGTCCAGGGCTCGCTCGCGAAGGCGATCGCGTTCGGCGGCAAGGCCGGCTTCTCGCTGGAGGACGCGCCGTCCGCGAAGTACATCCTCGGCCTCGTCGTGCTGCTCTACCTGCCGTACACGTTCATCAGCCCGCTCGTCGGCGTCCTGATCGACCGGTACGACCGGCGGAAGCTGCTGATCGCCTCCAACGCGATCCGCGCCGGGCTGATCGCGCTCGTCGCACTCGGCGGAGTGGACCGCCTGCCCGATCCTGTCCTGATCCTTGCGCTGCTTCTGACCCTCGCCTGCACGCGCCTGCTCCTCGCGATCAAGTCCGCGGGCCTGCCGACGGTGCTTCCGAGCGAGGACCTCATGCAGGGCAATGCCCTCTCCCAGGCCGGGAGCGCGATCTTCCAGCTCTTCGGAGCGGCGATCGCCGTCATCGGAACGAAGGCGCTCCCGGTCGCGATCCCCGTCCTGCTCGGAGCGGGCGTCTACGCGGTCGGTTCCCTGGTCGCTGCCCGGATCTCCCACCTCGAGTCGGAGAAGCGCACGGGCCGTTTCCTGGAGGAGTTCAAGCGGATCTTCCGCGGCGTCATCGACGGTTTCCGCGAGGTCGCGAACCGGCCGGCGGCGTCGCTCGGCCTGACGGCGTTCCTCGTGCTGCGGATGGAGCTCGTCTCCTTCGTCGGGCTGGTGTTCGCTCTCGAGGCGCGCAACATCCTCGGCGGGAGCGCCGACAAGACCGCCGTGTACGTGGCGGGGGCGACGGCGGCCCTGGGCGCCGCGATCGGGTTCGTCTTCGCCCAGCGCATGAAGACCAGATGGCGAACTGAGCGGCTGTTGATCTTCGCGATGACGGTTTCCGGCATCGGCGTGATCGCGTTCGGCGGCGTGACGAGCGTGCTCGGCTTCTCCGCGCTCGCGTTCGTCGCGGCGTTCGGGTTCTTCGTCGGGAAGATCTCCGCGGACACCATCATGCAGCGAGCGCTGCCGGACAACTTCCGTGGTCGCGGGTTCAGCCTCTTCGACGTCGCGTACAACATCGGCTGGATCCTGCCGGCGCTGATCCTCGTCCTGGTGTGGTCGCCAGGAAACGTGCGGCTGATCCTGATCGCCTCCGGCGTCGTGTTCCTGATCATCACGGCCCTGATCGCGATGTGGTCGCGGAGGATCCCCGACGTGCTCCACGTCCCGGAGGCCGCGGAGGCGCCCACTCCCGCACAGCCGAGGACCTGACCGCAGGGCGTTCGGAGTCCGACCGCCCATGCCGATGCTCCACACACCGGATGCGGACCTCCACGTCGAGGTCGACGGCACCGGCTCGCCGGTCACGGTCCTCGCGCACGGCCTGACGAACTCCTGCCAGGAGCTCGCGCCGTTCACGCCGATGATCTCCGGAACGGTCGTGCGGTTCTGCTTCCGCGGCCACGGTCACTCCAGCGCGCCCGAGTCCGGCTACCGATTCGCGGACTTCGCCCGCGACCTCGATGCGGTCGCGACGGAGTACGGCGCGACACAGGCGGTCGGAACGTCGCTCGGCGCCGGCGCGATCTGCTCGCTCCTCGAGCAGAACCCCGACCGATTCGAGCGGATGGTGTTCCTGCTTCCTGCGGCGCTCGATCTCGACTTCGCGTTCAAGGAACGGTTCCTGCGCACCGCGGAGATGCTGGAGGGAAGGCCGCGCGAGGAGGCGATCGAGGCGATCCTGTCCGACCCGGAGCGTGTCGTGAGCTATCTCCAGGCTCCGTGGCGCCGGGCGTTCGACGAGACGATGTGGCGCGGTGCGAACACCGAAGGCATCGCGCGCGCGATCCGCGAGGTCGTGGAGGACCACCCCGTGAGCGACCGCGAGCAGCTGCGCAAGGTTACCGCCCCGGTGCTACTCCTCTGCCTCGAGGGAGACGAGATCCACCCGGCGGAGCTCGGCCGCATCCTCGCGGAGCTGATGCCGAACGCGGAGCTGCTCGTCTACGAGAGCGACACCGCGATGATCGAGGCGATCGCGTTCCTCGTGCAGAAGGTCAGCGGTTTCTTGGCGGGCAGTTCGTGATGGAGCCCTCCGGGACGCGGATGGCGGAGCAGCTTCGTGAAGGGTCGGTCTCCTCGAAGGCGCTGGTTTCGGAAGCGCTCGACCGGCTGCGGACGTGGCAGCCGGTGACGAACGCGTTCTCACAGGTCTTCGAGGAGGACGCGCTGGCAGCCGCCGCAGACGCGGACGTCTCGCTCGAGCGCGGGGAGGCGGGTCCTCTGCTCGGGGTTCCGGTCGCGGTGAAGGAGCTCTTCGACGTTCGCGGCACGGAGAACACGGGCTGCTGCGCCGCGTATCGCGGACGCGTCTCCGATGGTGATGCGGAGATGGTGACGCGACTCCGCGATGCGGGAGCCGTCATCGTCGGCAAGACGAACCAGCACGAGCTCGCGGCCGGCGCGACGAACGTCGTCTCCGCGTGCGGAGCGACGCACAATCCGTGGGATCCCGCGCGCATCACCGGTGGGTCGAGCGGCGGCTCCGGCGCGACGGTCGCGTCCGGCGTCGTTCCGATCGCGCTCGGCTCCGACACGGGCGGCTCGATCCGGATGCCGTCGGCGTTCTGCGGCTGCTGGGGGCTCAAGCCGACGACGGGGCGCCTCTCCACGGCGGGGATGATGCCCATGGCGTCGTCGCTGGATTGCCCGGGACCGATCACGTCGAGCGCGGGAGATCTCGAGCTGGCCTGGCGCGTGATCGCCGGCGCCGAACCGGTTGCACCGGCCGTTCCGGCGCGCGTCACCGTCCTGCGCGGCTGGTTCTTCCAGGCGGCGCGCGAGCAGCTCGCCGCCGTCGACGCGACCGCCGCGACACTCGAGCGGCTCGGCGCAGCCGTGACGGAGCGGGACGTCGCGTTCCTCCACGACATCATCTCGGTGTGGAGAGGCGTCGCCTGGGCCGAGCTCGCCGACGCGCACGGCCATCTCCTCGAGACGCCGGAGCTGCTGTCGCCACCGATGCGGAGGAACCTGGAGCGCGGGCGCGCGCTGACGATCGACGAACGCTCGCGCGCACGCGAGCGCGCCGACGAGATCGCGACGACGTTCGCCGGCTTCTTCGCCGACGCCGACGTGCTGCTCGCGCCGACGACGCCCTTTCCCGCGCCGCGCATCGACGCCGAGGAGGTGGAGATCGCTCCCGGACGGACCATCGACGTCCACAACGGCGGGCCGGCGTGGTTCACCGAACCGTTCAACGTCGCCGGCCTCCCGGTCGTCGCCGCTCCCGCCGGCGTCTCGTCTGCGAACCTGCCGTTGTCGGTGTCGCTGATCGGGCCGCGGAACGGCGACGAGGCGGTGATCGCCCTCGCCCTGCTTCTGGAGGCCGAGGAACGGCGATTCCGTGCTCGGATGGCGCCGCTCCCGCAGGGAATGGAAGCCGAAGGACCGCCGTTGGGAGGAGCGACATGACCGAGCTGGAGGAATACCGCCGCGAGAAGGACGCCTTCTTCAAGGAGGACCCTCACTCGCCGCTGAACGACGACCAGAAGGAGTCCTTCGACGGCCTCGCTTACTACGAGGAGGATCCCTCCCTCGTGATCGAGGGAGATCTCGACACCGACGTCGACCTCGACGAGGTGCACATGACGACCTCCACCGGCGACGATCAGGTCTACACGCGGGCGGGAAAGCTCCATCTCGAGGTGGACGGAACCCCGGTGGAGGTCACGCTCTACGCCTCGCAGGACGATCCGGAGTTGTTCCTGCCGTTCCGCGACGCGACGTCGGGCAAGGAGACCTACGGAGCGGGCCGATATGTCGAGGTGCACGACGTGAACGGAGACCACGTCGTCGTCGACTTCAACACCGCGTACAACCCGAACTGCGCCTACAACAGCCGCTGGAGCTGTCCGCTGCCTCCGGGCGAGAATTGGCTCTCCGTTCCGATCCGCGCAGGGGAGAAGAGCTTCCCGGGCGCCGCGCACTGACGTGGCCCGGCTCGTCTACTCCGCGATCTGCTCCCTCGACGGGTTCGTCGCGGACGCGAAGGGCAACTTCGAGTGGGCTGCGCCGGACCAGGAGGTCCATCAGTTCGTCAACGACGTGGAGCGCGAGATCGGCACGTATCTCTACGGCCGGCGCATGTACGAGGTCATGCGCGAATGGCAAACGATGGACGTCTCGAGCGCGCCGGCGTTCGGGCGCGAGTACGCGGAGATCTGGCGCGGCGCCGAAAAGATCGTGTACTCCCGGTCGCTGGAGGAGGTCTCCACGCCGCTCACGAGACTCGAGCGCGACTTCGACCCGGACGAGGTCGCCCGGTTCAAGGAGAATTCATCGAGCGACCTCAGCGTCGGCGGCCCGACGCTCGCCGCGGAGGCTTTCCGGGCTGGTCTCGTAGACGACATCCACCTGTTCGTCGTTCCGGATCTCGTCGGCGGCGGAACACGTGCAATGCAGAACGGCGTGCGCCGCTCGCTCCGGCTGGAGAGCGAACGACGCTTCGCGAACGGCACGGTGCATCTCCACTACCGCGACGCGGGGTAACGCTCGGCGGCGTGGGCGCCGGCGCTAGGTGCCGTGGATGTGCAGTCCCGGCGGATGCGGATTGCAGAGCTGCTTGAGCCGCGCCTGCATCTGCGTTCGTACGATGTCGAGGTTCGGGTCGTCGATCCGATTGCGGAGCTCGTCCGGGTCCTGCTTCAGGTTGTAGAGCTCCGCTTCGCCATCGGCGTAATAGACGTACATGTAGTCGGTGCTGCGCACCGCACAGTACGTCGGCGGAAGCTGCCCCTTGTTCTTCGCCAGGTGCTCGACGAGGAAGTCCTTGCGCCACGAGTCGGCCTCGGCGGTTCCGTCGAGTAACGGAACCAGGCTCTGGCCGTCCATGTTCGGCGCCTTCGCGCCGGTGAGCGCCACGATCGTCGGCGCGATGTCGATGTTGAGCACCATGTCGCTCTGGTCGACGGAGCCGTGCGACGTGAGCGGGTCGTAGCGAACGACGTACGGAACGCGGATGCTGGACTCGTAGGCCATCTTCTTTCCGGTCCAACGATGGTCGCCCCACATGATCCCGTTGTCGGAGAGGAAGAAGATGATCGTGTTGTCGAGCTCACCCGAGTGGTTCAATGCGCTGACGATCTTCCCCACCGCGTTGTCGGCGGAGATCGACGTCTGGTACTGCCGCCGCCGGAAGTCCTGCACCGCCTGGAGTCTCTGCGCGCCCAGCCTCGGAACGCCGTGTTGGAACCACTCCGGCTTGTCGCTGACGTCGCCTTCGTTGTAGCTCGGCGAGCGGTACGGCTTCAGGTGACGGAAGCTGTTCGAGTACTTCGGCGCGGGGATCGCCGGGCGATGCGGCGCGTACGGAGCGAAGTACATGAAGAACGGAGACTTCGTGTTCTGGATGTAATTGGAGGCCTCGTCGGAGATGACCTCGGTCGAATAGTCACGAGGATGCTTTCCGAACTGCTCGAACCGGTTGTTCACGAACGCGCGGTAGTTGTAGTAGTTCGCGCGGTCGAACGCGTTCCAGGAGTCCCATCCAGGCGGGATCGTTCCCGCGGCGGCCGCGTCCTCGTAGCCGTTCAGGTACTTCCCGAACAACGCCGTGTGATAGCCGTCGGCGTGCAGCCACGTGGCGAGCGTCGATTGTTCGTCCCCGCTCCCGGCGAACGAGTCGTAGCCGCCGAACGGCGGGTTGTCCCTCCAGATGCCCGTCGTGTGCGAGTAGTCGCCGGTCAGGATGCTCGTCCGGCTCGGGCAGCACAGAGAGTTCGTCACGAAGCCCTGATTGAACTGCACGCCGTGGTCGACGAGCAGGTTCTGCACCTTCGGCATCCCGGAGAGGGAGTCGTATCGCTGGTCGTCGGTGAGGATGATCACGACGTTCGGCTTCTTCTGCGCGGCCGCGACGGGCTGCGAGGAGCCGGAGAGAGCGATCAGCGGCCCGGCGATCACGACGAGGCTCAGGGCCATCCTCGGAAGGGTTCGTCTCATGTTCCGGGTCTCCGTTCGATCAGGGAAGCTTCAGTCCCGGCGGCGCCGGCCGGCAGAGTTGCCGCAGCCGGTGGCGGTATCCCGAGAGCCTCGTGGAATCGGCGATGTTCCGCAACTCATAGGGGTCCTTGTTCAGGTCGTAAAGCTCCTGCTCACCGTCCGCATAATAGATGTAGGCGTGCCCCGTTCCGTGGACTTCGCACCAGGCCGGCATCGCCCCTCCCGCGATGTGCTCGGCGAGGAACTGCGTGCGCCACGGGGCTTTCGGATCTCGCAGGAGCGGCAGCAGGCTGCGCCCGTCCGCGCCGTGATCGGAGACTCCCGCGAGCTGCGCGATCGTCGGCGCGATGTCGATGTTGAGCACCTGGTGGCCGTCCTCCCGTGGCTTGATCCCGAGCGCGTCGTACCGCACCACGAACGGCACCCGGATGCTCTCCTCGTAGGGAACCGACTTCCCCACCAAGCGATGCTCTCCCCAGAGGTATCCGTTGTCGGTGGTGAACAGGATCAGCGTGTTCGCGATCCTGCCGGTCGCGTAGAGCTCGTCCAGCATCCGTCTGATCGCGTCGTTGACCGATAGGAGTGTCCGCAGCTGGTCGTGCCGGAACGCGTCGATCGCCCGCTGCTGCGCCGGGGAAAGGCGATCGTGCTTCCGGACCCAGTCCGGTTTGTCCCGGACCTGGGCCTCGTCGTAGCTCCGCGGGCGCCAGCGCGGAAGGTTGGGGAAGGCGTGGAGGTATTTCTGTGCCGGCTCGGCCGGTGAATGCGGCGCGTTCGGCGTGAACATCAGGAAGAACGGCTTTCCGACGGAGTCGTCGAGGAAGGACACGGCCTTGTTCGCGAGCACGTCGGTGAGGTAGTCGCGCGGCGCGCCCCCGTACTGCTCGGTGTGCCCGTCGTCGGTCAGGGAGTAGTGATAGTAGACGCCGCCGCCGTTGGTCTTCGCGACCCAGTGGTCCCAACCGGGCGGGATGTACGGTGGCTGGTACGCGTTCAGGTACCTGCCGATCAGCGCCGTGTCGTAGCCCGCTCCGTTCAGCCACGTCGCGACGGTGGAGTGGTCGTCGAACGACTCGAATCCATGGTGGTTCTCGTAGACGCCGGTCGTGTGGGAGTAGTCCCCGGTCAGGATGCTCGTGCGGCTGGGGCAGCACATCGGATTCGTCACGAAGCCGTTGGTGAACTTCACTCCCTTGTCGACGAGGCGGTTCCCGACGACGCTCATCGCGCTGAGCGTCTTGTACTCCTGGTCGTCGGTGACGATCAGCAGGACGTTCGGCTTCGTCGTCGGCGGAGGGCTGTTGGTCGGAGACGGCGATGGTCCGGCAGGCGTGAACGCGGAGATCGACGCGAGCGCCACGAACAGCGTCAGGAGTCTCAGGGCGCGGATCGGGGACCTCCGGTCGGGATCGGGCGGCCGACCCTATCGAGCGGGCTCGGAACGGTCAACGCAACGCGCGTGCGGCTCCGCCGGACACGCGATCTCCTGTGAGGACGGAACGCACGAGCCAAGATTCCACCGCGTCGAGCCATCGGTCCGGGGCCTCGAGCTGCGGAATGTGGCCGAGGTCGGGGAACACCTCAAGCTCCAGCAGCGGATGCCGTTCCGCGGCGGCCTCGGCGAAACGGAGCGGAACGAACCGGTCCTTCGCGCCGTGGAGGAGCAACGTCGGCGCCGTGACGCCGGCGAGGATCGATCGGCTCCGCCGCGGACGCATGCCGAGCCGCATCAGGGAACGCGCGGACGCGACGAACGCCGACGCCATGTCGGGGTCGCTCTGCATCGACCGGACGATCTCCACGTGTGCGCGAACGACCTCGGGGTCGATCGAAGCCGGATCGTCCGCGCAGAGGCGCAGTCCGAGCGCGACCATGCGCTCCGCGACTCCGCCGGAAAGCCGCGTTCGCACCACCCATTCACCGAGTCCGGGAACGAGGTACGCGGCGAAGCCCGTCATGACGATCGGTGACGGGAACGCCCCCCACGCCCAGGGGAGCGCCGGGTCGGTCAGCACGAGGCCGGCGATCGAGCCCGGCTCGGTGCCGGCCTGCAACAGCGCGAGCGCTCCGCCGAGGGAGTTCCCGACGAGGACCACGTCTCCGGACTGGCGAGCGATCAGCTCGGAGACGATCCGGCGGTGATCCTCCAGCGTGGAGCCTCGGCCGGCGCGCGGCGTCCTCCCCGTTCCGGGCAGCTCCACCGCGAGCGCTCGCCCGTGGCGTGACAGCCCGCCGCCGACGGAGAGCCAGCTCGCGGCGGAGCCCCCGAGGCCGGGAAGCAGCACGAACGTGCGGGACGGATCTCCCTCCCAGACGGAGACGTGGAGCGGCCCGTCGACGTCGAGAACGCGCTCCTTCGGATGCTGGATCGGGGGACGCATCCTCATCAGGCTACTAACGGGGCCACCGATAATGCAGCGGTGCCGAACGTGACGCAGCGCGCAGTTCCGGCATGAGCGAGCCGGCCGGACGGGGCACGTTCCTTCACGGGCGGGCGCGCCTGTTCCTCCTGTCGTTCCTGATGCTGTTCGTGGAGCTCGCCCTGATCCGCTGGCTCGGCGCGAACGTGATCTACCTGTCGTACTTCTCGAACTTCGTCCTGCTCGGGAGCTTCCTCGGCATCGGCATCGGGTTCCTGCGAGCACGATCGCCGCGCGACCTGTCCGAGCTGGCTCCGGTCGCCCTCGGGATCCTGATCGCGCTCGTCCTGATCTTTCCGCTCCGCGTCGTTCACGGCGGAGGCCAACTGATCTATTTCGGATTCGAGATCTCCGGGCCCCCGGTCTGGATCACGCTTCCGACGGTCTTCCTGATCGTCGCCGCGGTCATGAGCTTCCTCGGCGAGGCCGTGGCGCGCACGTTCGCGACGTTCGAACCTCTGGAGGCTTACCGGCTCGACATCCTCGGCAGCATCGCGGGCGTCGCCGCATTCGCGGCGCTGTCGTTCCTGAGCAGCCCTCCGATCGGCTGGGGCATCGTCGTCGTCGCCTGTTTCCTCGCGCTCTGGCTCCCGCACGCGCCGTGGCGTCTCGTGGTCTCGCTCATCGCGATCGTGCTGATGCTCGGCGGCGAGTCGCTCGTCGGCGGGATCACGTGGTCGCCGTACTACAAGATCGAGGTCGACCGAGTCGACGCCGCCACGCACCTCATCTCCGCGAACGGCGTCCCACACCAGATCGTCGAGCCTCTTGCCACCCGGCGCCTCCGGGAGCCGATCTACTTCATGCCGTACCAGCGGGCGGTGAACGATCCACTCAACGACGTGCTCGTGATCGGCGCCGGGACGGGGAGCGACGTCGCGATCGCGCTGTCGGAGGGAGCGAAGCACGTCGACGCCGTGGAGATCGATCCGCGCCTCGCCGAGCTCGGCAGAGAGCTGAACCCGAACCGTCCGTACGACGATCCGCGCGTGGACGTGCACGTCGACGACGGTCGCGCGTTCCTCGAGCGGACGGATACGCGGTACGACCTGATCCTGTTCGCCTTGCCCGATTCGTTGACGCTCGTCTCGGGGCAGTCGTCGCTCCGCCTGGAGAGCTACCTGTTCACCGAGGAGGCGATCGAGGCCGCGAGGGACCACCTCGCTCCCGGCGGCGTCTTCTCGATGTACAACTTCTACCGCGAGAGCTGGCTCGTGAACCGGCTGGCGAACACGTTGCGGATCGCGTTCGGGCACTCGCCCTGCGTGGACACGCTCCCGGGCACCGGTCACCTCGCGCTCCTGACCGTTGGCACCGACCCGGCGAGCGTGAGCTGCCCGAGCTCCTGGAACCCGGCCGGAGCGACCGCGCCGGCGACCGACGACCATCCCTTCGTCTATCTGAAGACGCGGAGCATCCCGTCGATCTACGTCCTGACGCTCCTGTTCATCCTGATCGCCTCCATCGCGGCCGTTCGCGTGTTCGGCGGTGGCTTCGGCGGGATTCGCTCGTACGTGGACCTGTTCTTCATGGGCGCCGCCTTCCTGCTGCTCGAGACGAAGAACGTCGTCCAGTTCGCGCTGTTGTTCGGAACGACATGGGTCGTGAACGCGCTCGCCTTTGCCGGCATCCTGCTGGCGGTGCTCGCGGCGGTGGAGGTGACGAAGCGCGTGACGATCCGCCATCCCGCCCGGCTCTACGTGTTGCTCTTTCTCACGCTCGCGATCGCCTGGCTGGTCCCGCCCGGGTCCGTCCTCGGGCTGCCGCTCGTGCCCCGGCTGGTCGTGGCGATCGTCCTCGCGTTCGCCCCGATCTTCGTGGCGAACGTGATCTTCGCGGAACGTTTTCGGGACTCGGCCTCCTCCACGGTCGCCTTCGGTACCAACCTTCTCGGCGCGATGGTCGGCGGCCTCCTCGAGTACACGGCTCTGGTCGTGGGCTACCGGGACCTGTTGATCCTGGCCGTCCTGCTCTACGCGGCGGCCCTCGTGACGCGGCCGAAGGCGTTCCCACGGGCGCCGGCGCTGTCCGCGGCCGCCGCGCGCGCGGATGCGCCCTGACCCGCCCGATTTGTGGAATTCGAGCGACAAGTTCTCCTCCGCGACCGGGAGTCACACGCGAGCCGGCCTCCCGTTCGGTCCGTGCGTATCTCTGAGACGCCGGGGCGACGAAGCCGTCGGATCTCTTACCGCGAACGGGAAGGATCCTCGAGGTCAACGTGTTGGAAAGGATGCGTGCGAAAGGAGAGCGCCTGACGCTAGCGGGGGTGGGGAACCGAGCGACATCGCTGTGGAACGGCGCCCCGGAGGCTCCTGGGGCTCGCCCGTATGGGGGAAAAACGCGAGGTCGCGGGGTGATTTCGCCCTCTGCGGGGTTTTCGGGACCGCTCCGTGGGGCATACGGTGCCGGGGTCGGCTTTACAAAGATTGGGGCCCTCGATACCATGACCTGCAAGCGGCCACTGGCCTCGTTTTCGTGCGCCCTGAGATTCGCCGCTTCACGAGACCCGAAGACCCGAGGTGCTGTTCCCGCGCGAACCCGGGCTTCGAGGATGGAACTCGACGACGGAACCGATCACCGGAACTGACCACGAGGAGTTGAACGACAGATATGGCAGAACCCGCCCGCCCTCTCGGAACTGACGACGCAGACGATCTCCGACTGTACCTGGAGGCCGCGGCTCGCGAGCCGCTGCTCACCAAGGAGGAGGAAGTCGAGCTCGCCATGACGATCGAGCGTGGCAAGGAGGGCGAAGAGCGCCTCCGTGCCGGGCGCCTCCGCGCGCAGCGGAGCATCGCTGCCGCCCGCAAGGACGTCCGCAAGGCCGAGGCAGCCCGCCAGCGCTTCATCATGGCGAACCTCCGTTTGGTGGTCTCCGTGGCGCGCAAGTACCAGGGCCAGGGCCTCCCGTTGCTCGACCTGATCCAGGAGGGCAACATCGGGCTGATGCGCGCCGTCGAGCTCTTCGACTGGCGCCGCGGCTTCAAGTTCTCCACCTACGCGACGTGGTGGATCCGTCAGGGCATCACGCGGGCGATCGCCGATCGTTCCCGCTCGATCCGCCTGCCGGTCCACATCCACGACCGTCTGCGCAAGCTCAACCGGACGCGGTTCCAGTTCGCCCAGTCGATGGGCCGGGAGCCGTCCCGCGAGGAGCTCGCGAAGGCGCTCGACACGACGCTTGAGGAGATCGACGACCTCACGGAGATGGGACGGCGCGAGCCGCTCTCCCTCCAGTCGCCCGTCGGTGAGGACACCGAGCTCGGCGACCTGATCGAGGAGGTCGACTCCGAGAGCGCGTTCAACGAGGTGGAGGACGCTCTCCTGCGCGAGGAGATCGGCGACGCGGTCGAGCGCGTGCTCGACATCCGCGAGCGTCAGGTCGTCGCGCTCCGCTACGGCCTGGAGAACGGACAGCCGCTGTCGCTTCGGGAGACGGGCAAGGTGCTCGGGCTCTCCGGAGAGCGCGTGCGGCTGATCGAGCGCGAGGCGCTTCGCAAGCTCCGCGACTCGAACCTCATCTCCACCGCCGCGGTCCTCTAAGGAGCAGCCGAACCCCGTTCCCGCTCCGCTCGTGCTCTCGCATGCGCGGCTGCGGCCTCGATCGCGCGGATCACCTCGTCGGTGAACGCGCGGACGTCCGCGGGGGAGTTCCCGTCGCCGCGCGGCTCCACCGGAGCACCGATCTCCACGGCGACGCGCGGGCGGAAAGGAAGCCGCCACCGTATGCCGTTCCGCGGCCAGCGCGTCTGCGTTCCCCACAGACCCAGGGGAACGACGGGCGCGCCGGCCGCGAGGGCGATCCTGGCCACGCCCGTCCGTCCGCGGAGCATGTCCCGCTGGTCGTTGACCCTCCCCTCGGGGAAGATGCCCACCACCGATCCCGCTTCCAGGGCCGCGGTGGCCTCGTCGAGCGCGCCCGCGTCCTGACTGCCGCGACGGATCGGGATCTGGCCGAAGGTGCGGAGGACCCAACCCACGAGGCGCACGTCGAAGATCTCCGCCGCAACGAGGAAACGGATCGCGCGATCGCTGCGAGCTCCGACGAGAGCGAGCAACACACCGTCGACGACACTCCGATGGTTCGAGGCGACGACGGCGCAGCCGGACGCCGGGACGTTGTCCGCTCCGTGCACGTCCAGGCGGAAGAACGGGCGAAACAGCGCGCCGACAAGGGTGAGACCGATCCTCCACCAGCCGGTGATCTCAGCGCCGCGAGGTTCGGTCACGGGAGCGTTGCCGTCGCGGAGCCGTCTTGCTCGGCGAGGATCTCCAGCCGGTTGCCGAAGGGATCCTCGGTGTAGAACCGGCGGTACCCCTCGAGCTGGGTCTCCACGACGATCGGATGACCCGCCGAACGCAAGGCCCTCTCGACGGCGGCGAGGTCGATGACGACGAGCGCCGGGTGCGCCTTCTTCGCCGGACGGAACGGTTCCTCGACGCCGAGATGGAGCTGCACACGCCCGTCCGGGAGCTCGAACCAGAGTCCGTCGAGCGGCGTGAGATTCCCCGGCTTCTCGATCTCCTGCATCCCGAGGAGATCGCCGTAGAAAGCGCGTGCGGATGCCTCACGGCCGGCCGGGATCGCGAGCTGCACGTGATGGATCCGCAGGATCATGTTCCTCCGAGCGGGCGAGGTTCGAGAGTTCGGGCGGCCGCGCCCGGAGCCTATACTTCCTGCTCATGGCGCTCGATACCCTGCTCGAGCTCGCCGCGTCTCGGACCGACCCGTACGTCGAGTCGCTGCGCGAGATGGTGAACATCGACTCCGGGAGCTACACGCCCGACGGGGTCAACCGCATCGCCGACCTGTGCGAGAAGCGCTTCCGCTCCAGCGGATGGGAGGTCGACCGCCGCCCCCATCGCGCCGGAGAGGGAGCGCCGGAGCAGCTCGGCGACCTCGTGATCGGACGCAGGCCGGGCTCCGGTCCTCGTCTTCTGTTGATCGGTCACATGGACACGGTGTTCTCCGAGGGCACCGCCGCGGAGCGGCCGTTCACGCTCGACGGCACGACGGCCCACGGGCCCGGCGTATCCGACATGAAGGGCGGACTCCTGTTCGGATTCCTCGCCGTCGAGCTGCTCGACGAGGCCGGTATCGGACGCGACCTCGACCTCACCTACGTGTGCAATCCCGACGAGGAGATCGGCTCCCCGTACTCCGGCCCGATCATCAAGGCGATGGCGACCGAGTTCGCGGCCACGTTCGTGATGGAGGCCGCCCGCGACAACGGCGACGTGGTCTCCTCCCGCAAGGGCGTCTCGGACTATCGCATCGAGATCGTCGGGCGCGCAGCGCACGCCGGCGTGGAGCCCGAGAAGGGGCGGAACGCGATCCTGGAGGCTGCGCGCAAGACGGTTGCCCTCCAGGAGCTGAACGGGCGGTGGCCCGGCGCGTCCGTCAACGTCGGTGTGATCGAGGGCGGCACACGCTCGAACGTCGTTCCCGAGCGATGCACCCTCAAGGTCGATGTGCGCTCCTCCGCCGAGGAGACGATGGTCGAGGCCGAGAACGAGGTGAAGCGGATCGCAGAGACGAACTCCGTGCCCGATGTCACCTCCTCCGTGACGTGGGGATCGTGGCATCGCCCGTTCGAGAAGAAGGGCGGCTCTGCGGTGCTCGCGCAGGAGGCGATCCGGATCGCCCGTGAGCTCGGGTCCGAGCTTTCCGACGCTCCGACGGGCGGCGCGAGCGACGCGAACACGACCTCGGCTGTCGGCGTGCCGACGCTCGACGGCCTCGGCCCGGTCGGCGGCAACGATCACGCTCCCACCGAGTGGAGCGACATCGCCTCCGTTCCGCAGCGGCTCGCGCTGCTCGCCGGGCTCCTCTCCGAGGCGCCGGCCGCGCTCGGCCGCTGAGCGTCGGATGGCGACCGGCGAACCGCCGGAGCTCCCGGAGAGGCGCAGCCCCGCCGAGCTCGGGGATCCCGCCGAATCCGAACGCCGCTACCGCCTCCTCGTCGAGCACCTTCCCGCGATCATCTACATGGATGAGGTCGACGAGTACTCGACGAACATCTACACGAGCCCGCAGATCGGCCAGATCCTCGGCATCCCGCGAGAGGAGTGGGTGACCGATCGCGAGCTCTGGGTGAAGCAGATGCACCCCGACGACCGCGATCGCGTCCTCCGGGAGAACGACGAGAGCAACCGAACCGGTGCGCCGTTCCGCTCGGAGTACCGCATGATCACCCGCGACGGCCGGGAGCTGTGGTTCCGAGACGAGGCGGCCGTCGTCAGGGACGAGAACGGCGACCCGTGGTTCTGGCGCGGCGTGATGACCGACATCACCGAGATCAAGCGCACGGAACAGAAGCTCACCGAGAGTCTGGAGATCCTCAAGCGCACGATCGAGCAGCGCCGCGCGCTTCTCTCGCGTCTGGAGCAGGCCCAGGAGCAGGAGCGCCGCCGCATCGCGGCGGACATCCACGACGACTCGATCCAGGTGATCTCCGCCGTCGATATGCGCCTGCAGATGCTCGAGCGGCAGGTGGAATCTCCGGAGGCCGCCGCCGCGATCTCGGAGATCAAGGACACCGTCCAGCTCGCGATCGACCGCCTGCGCCATCTGCTGTTCGAGCTCCGTCCCCCGGTGCTCGATCGCGAGGGACTCGCCCCGGCGCTCGAGATCTACCTCGAGCGGATGGCTGCGGAGACCGGCGTCGCCGTCGAGCTCGTCGACCAGGCTTCGAAGGAACCTCCGCCGGATTTGCGAGCGATCGCGTTCCGCATCGTGCAGGAGGCGCTGTCCAACATCCGCAAGCACGCGAACGCCTCGCACGTCGTCGTCACCCTCTCGGGGTCCGACGCCGGCCTCTCCGTCCGGATCACCGATGACGGCGTCGGCTTCGACCGCGCGCAGCCCGACGTCGCGGAGCCCGGGCACCTCGGCCTTTCCACCATGCGGGAGCGGGCCGAGCTCGCCGGCGGGAGCTTCGTGATCGACAGCGCTCCCGGTTCGGGCACGACGGTGGAGTTCCGCCTGCCGTTCTCGACGCAGCCCGCCGCGGCTCAGTCCTCGCGTACGTAGCCGCGCGAGAGCGGGAGCCCGTACCAGAACCACGCGAACCACGCCGCGTTCACGGCCGCCACGACCGACGCCCACGCGATGTGGAACAGCACGTCGGTGACGAGGTAGACGACACCGGTGATCGCCACCAACAGGAACGCGGTTCCTGCGATCGCGAGCCTGTTCGCCGTGAAGAGCATCCGTTCCTTGTCGCTCTGGCGGAAGCGGAGCCGGTGGTAGCTGGACGGAGCGATCAGCAGCGCCGTCGCCGCGCTCGTGCAGACGAACGCCACGAAATACGCGATCCGTTGCACGGAGGTGAGCTTCGAGAAGCCCTGGCTGAACGGAACGATGAGGAGGAAAGCGAACAGGACCTGAACGCCCGGAAGAGCGACACGGAGCTCGTTCAGGAGCTCGATCAGCTCGCGGTTGACCCTCTCCTTGCGATCCTCCTCCGGCATCGCGGCATCCTATCGGCTCCGCCTGCCGGCCCCGCCTTTCCTCGGAGTCGTGCCGGAACGCTTCCCGGAGGCTTTGCCCGTCGGCGTGCGGAGCGCCACCCGGTAGCCGAGGAGCAGCCAGGCGTTGGTCGCGAACAGCCACACCCCGAGCAGCACGACGCCGGCGATGCCGCTCGATGCGTAGCGCTCCTGGAAGTTCGCCCCGAACGCGAGGTACAGACTGAATCCGAGGGAGAGCACCGAGACGCCCGCGGCGGTGAAGATGACGCCGCGAAGCACCTGTCGTCCCTCGAGCGGCTCCGGCGGGAAGGCTCGGAAGATGATGACGATCGCGCCCGCCGCGACGACGAAACCCGCCACGAGCGAGACGATGGCTCCGACGAGGCCGCTCGCTGCGGAGCCGTCGGCGACCTGCGTTCCGAGATACGAGGCGATCAGACCACCGACCGCGATGACGGGAAGCAGCACGACGAAGGCGAGCAGGCGGCCTCTGAGACCCGTCGCCTTCGCCTTGTTCCTGGCGTGCTCGTCCGGGGCGAGGCGACGGAACGCGCGAGAGAGGCCGGCTCCGTACGCGGTCGCGGGCCAGAGGGCGGCCAGCACCGCGGGGAGCCCGATCTGCGTTCCGAGGGCGGCTACCCGTTCGAGCGCCTTGTCCGCTCCGAGACCCGGTGGCGCGACGCGGGCGAGCTCCTGGGCGAACTGATGGACGCGTTCGTCGCCCAGGATCGCCGCGACGATCCACATCACGACGATGACGAGCGGCACCACCGAGACGAGGGCGTAGAAGGCGAGGCCCGAGGCGTAGAGGAGGACGTCGGTCTCCTCGAGCTCGTCGATGAGCAGGCGAAGGATGCCAGGGAGCCGCCGCTCCAGCTTTGCTCCGACGCTCGCCTCGGCCCGTGCCACGGACCGGGTTATGCCCCCGGAGCGCTCGTTCCACGCGAGACGGTTCTGCCGCGGCGACGGCGGACCGGTCTCCGTCTCCCGCCCGCGTCGCTCGCTCGATAGGCCGCGTCGAGGAGCTCCACCGGATGCACCACGCGAACGCGCAGCTCCGCGCCCCGGAGCGCGGTGGTGAGTTGCATCGCGCATCCGGGGTTCGCGGTCGCGACGAGCCTCACGCCTGCGGCCCGGATGGCACCCACCTTGTCGTCGGCGAGCTCGTCGGAGAGCTCGGGCTCCAGCACGTTGTAGAGGCCGGCGGCGCCGCAGCACCGGTCGCCGTTCGCGAGGTCGATCACGGTGAGCCCGGGGATCGCGGAGAGCACCTCCCGCGGCTCGCGATAGATGCCCTGTGCGCGGAGGGCGTGGCAGGCGTCGTGGTACGCGATCGTCCGGTCGCCGAACCCGCGCGAGGGCGCCTCGAAGCCGTCCTCGGCGAGGAGCTCGATCGCGTCGCGCGTCCGCGCCGCGAGCTGTTCGCCGCGCGGGTCGTCCTCCAGGAGGTGGCTGTACGCCTTCAGATGGGCCCCGCAGCCGGCGGCGTTGGAGACGATGCGGTCGGCGCCCGCGAACGCGTCGAGGTCGCGCCGCCCCAGTTCACGCGCCGCGTCGAGGTGCCCGTAGTGCGCCGAGAGCGCCCCGCAGCACGCTTGATCGCGCGGAACGACGACGCGCCATCCGTTCCGAGCGAGGACGCGGATCGTGGCGCGGTTGACCGGTCGGTACCACCGGTCCTGCACGCAGCCCGAGAGCAACGCCACCGTTCCCTTCGCCGTGCCGCGCGCCTCCGTGACGCGCGGCAGCGGGCGCGCGAGCTCCGAGAGCGATGTCCGCGGCACCAGTCGCGCCATCCGATCCGGGAGGAACGGCTTCGCGAGCGGAGCGAGGGCGGCGGCTGCCGTCAGCGCCCAGTTCCGGGAGAGCAGCCAGTCGAGCCCCGCGGCGCGTGCGACGCGCTCCGAGGCGGAGCGCTCCGGCTCGATCTGCGCGCGGGCGCCCTCCATCATCCGGCCGAACGGAACGTGCGACGGGCACACGTCCTCGCACGCGCGACACGACAGGCAGAGGTCCATGAACTCCATGAAGGAGTCGTCGAGGCTCGCGCGCCCTTCCGCGACGGCCCGCATCGCGGCGATCCGGCCGCGCGGAGACGCCGACTCCTCGCCCGTCAGCCGGTACGTCGGGCAGTGCGGAAGGCAGAGGCCGCAGGCGACACAGCTCGCGATGTCCGCGTCCGTGGGCGCGTCTCCGGGTCGCCATCCGGGAACGACGCCCGGTTCGCGTCCGAGGAAGCGGATGCCTTCGGGCAGGTCGCTCCCGAGCGGCGCGTCGCCCGGGAACGGCCGGTCGTCTCCTGCCGGAACGACGCCGCGGC
Source organism: Actinomycetota bacterium (assembly GCA_045805285.1). Classification (GTDB taxonomy): domain Bacteria; phylum Actinomycetota; class UBA4738; order UBA4738; family JBJMLN01; genus JBJMLN01. Next base: position 44,511 of record JBJMLN010000110.1, read on the forward strand.
GCTCGTCGGTCGCCATCAGATCCCTCCCCAGAACCGGCCCGGCGCGAGGACGCCGTGGGGATCGAACGCGCGCTTGAGGCGGCGCTGGATCTCCATCGCGCCCGGAGGAGCGCCGAGGCCGCCCGTGCCGCGGATCACCGGAGCGATCCCTCCCAACGCGGCCGCGCGCTCGCGGAGTTCCGAGAGCTCGCCGTCGGCCGACGACAGCCCCGCCCACACCGTTCCCACCCCGACGAGCGCGCCGTACGCGTCTCCGGCGGCACGAGCGAGGTTCTCGATCTTCCCCGCGGGAACGGACGCCTCCACGACGACGGGACGGTCGTTCCAGGGCGCGTGCGACGGGAACGGCGCGTCGTCGATCGTCTCGCGGACGAGGCCGGTGGCGCGTGCACACGCGGTCTGCTCCTCCACGGCCTCGGGCCAGCCCTCGAGGAGAACCTCGACACGCTCCCGGCTCGCGAGCACGGCGGCCGCGAGCGGGATCGCTGCGAGCGCACGCGTCGCGTCCTGAACGGAGCCGTCGAGGACGACGGTCCTGCGCATCGTCGGCAGCGGCCGCAGCTTCAGCGCGACCTGCACGATCACGCCGAGGGTTCCGAGCGACCCGGTCGCGAGCCGGGGGAGGTCGTAGCCGGTGACGTTCTTCACGGTTCGTCCTCCGCCGCGGACGATCCTGCCGTCGCCGGTGACAAGCTGCACCTCGAGGACCGTGTCGCGGACGTGCCCGACTCGCAGTCGCCGCGGAGACGACATTCCGGAAGCGATCACGCCGCCGACCGTCGCCTCGCGAGGAGCGTCGACGGCCCACTCCTGTCCGGCCGCCGCGAGCGTCTCGGAGAGCTCGCCGAACCGCATCCCGGCTTCGACGACGGCGATCATCTCCGGAGGTTCGTAGGAGACGAGTCGGTCGAGCTTCGTCGTGGAGAGCTCCGCGTCGATCTCCGAAGGCTCGCCGCGATCGAGATGCGTCCGGCCTCCCACGGCAAGCAGGCGCCGACCCTCGGAGGCCGCGTCGCAGACCGCCGCGACGACGCTCGCCTTGGTGATCGGCTCGATCAGATCCACGAGCCCTCCGGGAGCGACTCCACCACGCGTTGGACGTCGGTACCGCGCGCGGCCGCGTGGTCGCCGCACTTCGCGCCGTCCGGCAGCACTTTCTGCGGGTTCATCCGCGTTTCCGGGTCGAACGCGGTTCGGACGCACGCCTGTGCGGCGCGGTCATCGCCCGAGAACACCAGTGGCATGAATTCGCGCTTCTCCAGACCGATGCCGTGCTCGCCGGAAAGAACCCCGCCGGCGTCGACGCAGAGGCGCACGATCTCTTCCGACGCCGCGAGGACCTTCTCGAGCGTTCCGGGGATCGAGCGGTCGAAGGCGAGGAGCGGATGAAGGTTCCCGTCGCCCGCGTGGAACACGTTCAGGACGGCGAGCCCGTGGTTCTCGCAGATCCGATACACGCCGGAGAGAACCTCCACGAGCTTCGTCCGCGGAACGACGCAGTCGTGGAGGTGATAGTGCGGAGCGATCTGGGCGACCGCGCCGAACGCGCTCTTGCGGCCCTTCCACAGGAGCGCGCGCTCCGCCTCGTCGGCGGCGACGCGAACGTTCCGAACGCCGTTCTCGCGCGCGCACTCCTCCACGATGCGCGACTCGGCCTCGACCGAGCTCGGCAGCCCGTCGACCTCCACGAGCAGGATCGCCGCGGCGTCGGTCGGATAGCCCGCGTGGACGTAGTTCTCGACCGCGCGCGTGATGAGTGCGTCCATCATCTCCACGGCGGCCGGCACGACGCCCGCGGCGATGATCGCGGAGACGGTCGCAGCGGCGTCCTCCACGGTGGAGAAGTCGAGCAGCATCGTCCGCACCGACGGCGGGAGCGGGGAGATCCGCACGCAGATCCGCGCCGCGATCCCGAGCGTTCCCTCGGCGCCGACGACCACGCCGCGGAGGTCGTAGCCGGCGGCGTCGGGCGCCTCCGAGCCGAGACGCTCGACCGAGCCGTCCGCGAGCACGACGTCGAGCGCGAGCACGTGGTTCGACGTGATGCCGTACGCGAGGCAGTGCGGTCCGCCGGCGTTGGTGGAGACGTTGCCGCCGATCGAGCACGACTGCTGCGAGCTCGGATCGGGCGCGTAGGAGAACCCGTGCGGCCGGAGCGCGTTCCCGAGGTCGAGGTTCAGGACTCCGGGCTCCACCCAGGCCAGCCGGTCCTCCGGCCGGATCTCCAGGATGCTGTTCATCTTCGTCGTGACGACGACGAGCGCGTCGTGAACCGGGGTGGCTCCGCCGGCAAGGCCGGTGCCCGAGCCGCGCGGAACGACCGACAAACCGTGATCGCGCGCGATCCGGACGCAGCCGGATATCTGCTCCACGCTCTGCGGGAACGCGACGAGCGCCGCGCCGCCCTCGAACATCGACGCGTCGCGCGAGTACAACGCGAGCGTCAGGGGATCCTCGGTGACCTCGTCGGGCCCGAGCGCGTCTCGGAGCTCCCGCAGCGCGGTCTCCCGCGAGGACGTCTGAGTGGCCGCGCTCACCCTCGCGTGCGCGCCGAGGTGACGACGAACGGCTCGAAGCGAGTCGGAACGAGCACGCTCACGTCGAGGTCCTCACGATCGATGGCGTCCAGGACGCGGGCCGGATACCCGCGGTTGTGGGCGAACAGCTCGTAGTGCATCGGGATGAGGGTCTCCGCTCCCATGTCGCGGGTGAGCAACGCCGACTCCCGCTCGTTGAGGTTGCCGACGAGCCCGCTCGATTCACGGTAGGAGTCGCGCCCGTTGATCGGAAGCATCGCGATGTCGACGCCGATGTCGCGGAGGCCCTCCGCCATGCCGTCGTAGAGGATCGTGTCGCCCGCGTGATACAGGCGGACGCCGTCGGACTCGAGCACGAAGCCGAGGTAGCGCACGAGGCCGTCGGAGAGCTCGGTGCCGAAGGTGTAGGCGTCCTCGATCTCCACGCCGTGGCGCGCGGGAACCGGATGGATCCGAACGCCGTCGATCTCGACGTCGTCGCCGGGCTGGGTCCCGATCACGCGGTCCTCCGCGATGCCGAGGCCGGTGACCATCGAGACGATCGGCCGCGGAACGACGATGCGGGCGGCCGGACTCGCCGCCGCGAGGCCGGGGATGCTTACCGCGTCGAAATGGTCGATGTGCTCGTGGGAGCAGAGGATCACGTTCACGCCGGTCGCGGCCTCCGGAGGAAGCATCGTCTCGAAGCGCCGACCGTCGTGTGGCGCGAGGAACGGATCGATCAGGGCGGTGACGCCTGACGCCCGGTAGAGGAATCCCGCCTGGCCCAGCCACCAGAGCGCCACCTCTCCGCTGGCGGTACCGATGCCGGAGAAGCGTTCCATCAGGGTGGGGCCGTTCACCGTTCCCTCCTGCTCAGGCGATGCGACGGTCATCGTACGAGTCTCGGCGGCGGCTGCTCGATGCCGGGGGTTCGGGTGGGGGGTCGGCGGGTACCGACTCCGTGACGGAATCCGATGAGGAGGAGCCATGCCGGGCCGACGGGCGAACGTCAAGAACGAGAAGCAGTACGAGGCGCTCAAGGACAAGGGCATGTCGAAGGAGCGAGCCGCGAAGATCGCCAACTCTCCGGGCGCGTCGAGCCGTGGCGGAAAGAAGTCGGGTTCCGGAGGGGACTCCCGTCAGGGCGGTACGACGGCGCAGAAGAAGGCGGCCGGTCGCAAAGGCGGCAAGGCGGCGGCCACGAAGCGCTGACCGCGTCGGACATCAGCCGAGCTTGGGAAGAACCTCCCGCTCGTAGAAGTCGAAGAAGCCGTCCTGATCCGGCCCGATCTGGTGGATCGCGATGTGGTCGTATCCCGCGTCGGTGAACTTCCGGATGACCTCGAGGTGTCGCTCCGGATCGGGCCCGCACGCGACGACCTCTGCGACCTGCTCCTCGCGGACGTTCTCCGCCGCCTGCTCGAAATGGCGCGGGAGCGGAAGCTCCTGGCCGAGCTCTCCTTCGATGGCGATGACAGGCCACCATTCGTGCGCCGTCTCTCGCGCTTCCGCCTCATCTGGCGCCCAGCACGCCTGCACTTCCGCGACGCGCGGCTTGCCGGCGCCTCCTGAGCGATCGAACTCCTCGATCATCTCCGGGTTCGGAGCGACGCCGATGTAGCCGTTGCCGACGCGCCCCGCGAGCTGCGCCGCTTTCGGCCCGGCTCCGGCGACGTAGATCGGCGGCGGCTCATCGGGAAGGGAGTAGATCCGCGCTCCGTCGACGGAGTAGTGCTTGCCCTCGCGCCTGACGAGGTCGCCGCTCCACAGGTCCCGGATGACGTCGATGGCCTCCTCGAGCATCTCCCGACGGATCGAGATGCCGGGCCACCGGTCGCCGAGGACGTGCTCGTTGAGGTTCTCGCCCGTCCCGACGCCGAGGAAGAACCGGCCGGGCATCATGCTGGCGGCCGTCGCGGCGGCCTGCGCGACGATCGCCGGATGGATGCGGATCGTCGGACACGTCACCGCGGTGCCGAGACGGAAGCGCTCCGTCGTGGCGGCGATCCCGCCGATCACGCTCCAAACGAACGGGCTTTGGCCTTGCCGATCGATCCACGGATGGAAGTGGTCGGAGATCGCTCCGAACTCGAAGCCGGCTTGCTCCGCGCGCTGCGCGTACCGGACGAGGTCGGGCGCGGCATGTTCCTCTGAAGAGAGCTTGTAGCCGTAGCTGGTCATGGATGGTCCCTCCCGCGTCGCATGCGCGACATGTACCCGTGCTCACGATCCCGGAACCACGCAGGCGGCCTCGGCGCGCCGCTCCTCCGAGGCGCTCGGTTCGCGCTGAGGCCGATGAGCGAGGGAAGATGTCGCTCCACCTTCGAAGGAGTTCGCGATGTCCGACCACCCCCAGATGGGGCTTGTGAACCGGTTGTTCGAGGCGAGCCTCGGCACCGGAGAAGTGTTCACCGTCTACCTCGGCGACCGCCTCGGCTTCTACCGCACGCTCCTCGACGGAGCGCTGACGGCTGGCGAGCTCTCGAACGCAGCGGAGACGGACGAGCGAGCCACGCGGGAGTGGCTGGAGCAACAGGCTGCCGCAGGCATCCTCGCCGTGGACGACGTCTCCGCGCCGGCCGAGCAACGTCGGTTCTCGCTTCCGGAGGAGAACGCCGGTGCGCTCACCGATCCCGACAGTCCCTACTCGATCGCGCCGCTGTGCCGCTCCTTCGCCGCGATCGGCTCGACGCTTCCGAAGATCCTCGACGCGTATCGCACGGGGGAGGGCGTTTCGTGGGAGGACTACGGCCGCGACATGACGGAGGCGCAGGGAGACTTCAACCGCCCGTGGCTGCGCGGTTCCCTCGCGACCGAGTATCTGCCCTCGATCCCCGACCTGCACGAGCGTCTCTCCGCTGGAGCGACCGTCGCGGACGTCGCGTGCGGCGTCGGCTGGGCCGGCATCTCGATCGCGCAGGCGTATCCGAACGTGACCGTCGACGGGTTCGACCTCGACGAACCGTCGATCACGCTCGCGAAGGTCAACGCGGCGGAGGAGGGCGTCGCCGACCGTGTGAACTTCAGCGTCGAGGACGTCGGAGATCTCTTGCTCGACAACGTCTACGACCTCGCGATCGTGGTGGAGGCGATCCACGACCTCTCCGCGCCCGTGGATGTGCTGTCCTCGATCCGTCGGATGCTCACGGAGAACGGCACGCTGATCGTCGCCGACGAGAAGACGGAGGACGTCTTCACCGCTCCCGCGAGCGAGACGGAGCGGCTGTTCTACTCCTACAGCGTGCTCTGTTGCTTGATCTCCGCGCAGGTGGACGACCCGACGGCCGCCACGGGAACGGTGATGCGCCGCAGCACCTTCGAGGGTTACGCGAAGGCGGCGGGATTCTCCTCGGTCGAGGTTCTGCCGCTCGAGCACGATTTCCTGCGCTTCTACCGGCTCGATCGTTAGGCGGATAGGCAGCGTCGCGAAGCCACATTCTTACCGGTCTAGCAGGTTTGGCCTCTGGCGGATCCGTCGGGTGACGCTGGACTCAGAGTTGAGCGTGGCACGGACGCGCTCGGCTAGGGTTCGGGGCGGGGGGTCCGATGACTGGTCGTGCGTCCGAGCCGGCGTATCCGCCCGCGCTCACGGGGATGCGCGGGAGCACGGACGCTGCCTACGCGGCAGGGCATGCGATCCGCGACGGCGATCGCTTCGACGTCCGCGATTTGCCGGTGGAGGAGCGGGCTGACCTCGTCGTCGTCGGAGCCGGCATCAGCGGCCTCGCGGCGGCGTGGTTCTTCCGCCGGGCACGGCCCGACGCGTCGGTCCTGTTGCTCGACAACCACGACGACTTCGGCGGTCACGCCAGACGGAACGAGTTCCGAGTCGACGGCCGTTTCCTGATCGGCTACGGCGGGAGCGAGTCGCTGCAGTCGCCGAGGACGCTCTACGGACGGATCCCGATGGAGCTCCTGACGGCGCTCGGCGTCCATCTCGATCGCCTTCAGGGTGGCTTCGACGACAGGTTGTATCCGTCGCTCGGGCTCTCGCGAGGCGTCTTCTTTCCACGCGAGGCGTTCGGCGTCGATCGGCTCGTGACCGGCGACCCGATGCGGATGGTCGACGACGACATCCCTCCGGACGGCATGAACGAGCGTTCGATCGAGGCGTTCCTCTCCGACGTACCGGTGTCGACGGCGTCGCGGGCGCAACTCTCGGAGCTGTTCACGTCGGAGCGCCATCCGTTCCGGGAAGAGAGCGACCGACCCGTCAGGAAAACGCTCGCGCGGATGAGCTACCGGACGTTCCTTCGCCGCTACTGGGGACTCAGCGACGAGGCCGCGGACACGTTCCAGGGCCGGTCTCACGACTTCTACGCCCAGGGGATCGACGCGATCTCCGCGCTCGCCGCGATGGAGACCGGCTATCCGGGATTCGCGAGCCTACGCCTGGACCCTGACCGCGAGGCCACAGCGGAGATGGACGACCCGTACACGTTCCATTTCCCCGACGGGAACGCGACGATCGCGCGACTGCTCGTCCGGTCGTTGATGCCCCGGGTCGCGGAGGGCTTCGGCATGGAGGACGTCCTCACCGCGGGGTTCGACTACTCGACGTTGGATCTTCCGGGCTGCCCGGTGCGGCTGCGCCTGCGCTCCACCGCGGTCGACGTACGCAACGCCGGCGGAGGCGTGGACGTCGGCTACGTGGCGAACGGGACGCTGCACCGTGTCCGCGCGAAGAGCTGCATCCTCGCCGGGTACGCGATGATGGCGCCGGCGATCATGCCGGAGATCGGCGACGCGCAGGCGGCCGCCCTCTCCGGCAACGTCAAGGCCCCGATCGTCTACGTCAACGTTGCCGTCCGGAACTGGCACCCGTGGGTCCGCGTCGGCGTCCACGAGATCACGAACCCGATGGGATTCTTCTCGCGCCTGAAGCTCGACTACCCGGTGTCGCTCGGCGACTATCGGTGCGCGCGTACTCCCGACGAGCCGATGGTTCTCCACCTCGTCCACGCGCCGTCGGTGCGGAGCGACGACCTCACGGTCCGGGAGCGGTTCCGCCGCGGCCGCGATCTCCTCTACGACCTCACGCTGGCGGACTTCGAGGAGCGGGTCCGCGACGAGCTCACGCGGATGCTCGCGGCGGGAGGATTCGACGCCGCCCGTGACGTCGCGGCGATCACGGTGAACCGCTGGGGGCACGGGTACGCCTATGGAGGAGATCCCGTGTTCGACGCCGGCGACGACGCTGCGAGGCCCTGGGAGATCGCTCGCGAACGCGTCGGTCGCGTTGCCTTCGCGAACGCCGACAGCGCGTGGGAAGCGTTCACGCACGTTGCGATCGAACAGGGTCATCGGGCGGTGTCGGAGCTCCTCGGTCAACCGCGAACCCGAGTCACGCCGTCGACGGACTGAGCGCTCCGTCGGATCCGACGCGCTCCTGCTTCGCTTTCTCTCTCGGAACCGGCACGTTGCCGACGACGGTCGTCCCTCCGGCCGGCGTGGAGCGAACCTCGAGCGTTCCTCCGAGCGCTGCGAGGCGGTCGGCCATCCCCTGGAGCCCCGTCCCGTAGCCGATCTCCTTCGGGTCGAAGCCCACGCCGTCGTCGGTGACCTCGAACACGAGCCGGCCGTCGCGCTCGTCCAGACGGATCGTGACCGCGCTCGCCGACGCGTACTTCCCGACGTTCTGGAGCGCCTCGAGGGCACAGAAGTAGATCGCGGCCTCGCGGTCTGCCCCGTAGCGGCCGATGTCGTCGGACTCGAGCGACACGGGTATCAGGCTCTTCCGGGCCTGCGAGTCGAGCGCCGCCACGAGCCCCTGGTCGGCAAGGAGCGGCGGATAGATCCCTCGCGCCAGGTCGCGGAGGTTCTCCAGGGCGTCCTGCGTGTCCTGCTGGAGCTGCGTCAGCACGTTGTGCGCGCGCTGCGCGTCCCGGTCGACGAGGCCGTCCGCGAGCCGCAGCTTGACCGCGAGGGCGACGAGCTGCTGCTGCGCGCCATCGTGGATGTTCCGCTCCAGGCGACGCCGCTCCTGGTCCTGCGCGGAAACGATCCGTTGCCTGGAGGCCTGGAGCTCCTCGAGGTTGGCGCGAAGCTCCTCCGTCAGCCGCACGTTCCGCAACACGAGACCCGCCTGCGCGGCGAGGTCATCCACCAAGCGGCTCTCCGCGGGGGAGAGCGGATCGCTCTCCGGCTTGCGGACCGCGAGTGCGCCGAGGAGGTCTCCGCGGTCCCGGACGGGGACGGCCCGCGAGGTGCGCTCGAGCGGGGGAAGCTCGCCGTCCGTCAACGCGACCGGAACCGCCGCCGAGTTCTCCTCGCCCCACGCCGCGGCCGGCCGGAGCTCCTCGCCGATGCGGAGCCACACACGCGCTTCGGCCGCTCCCGTTCCCTCGCCGAGGATCTGCGCCATGCGCGGCAGGACATCCTCGAGGGAGTACGTCTCTGCCATCCGGTCGGAGAACTCTGAGAGGACCTCGTACGGAGACGCTCGATGGCCGTACACCAGCCGGTTGGCGAGCCGCTTCGCCCGTTCCCGCACCGGATTGAACGCGATCGCGATCAGGGCCGCCGCGAGGAGCGTCAGGAACGTGTTGTGGGTCGAGCCGATCGCCGATCCGATCCCGACGACCACGGCCACGTACACGATCGTGAAGAACGCCGCGAGCAGCGCGTAGACGACGGTCTTGCTGATGACGACGTCGAGGTCGTAGAGGCCGTGTTTGAGGATCGCGATGCCACAGCTGACCGGAACGGCGACGCCGAATCCCAGGACGATGATGGCGTCCCAGACGCCGCTCGGGCTATTGGGGAAGAAAAGCGCCGCGAAGAGACTTACGGCGATCACGACGCTCGCGTACGCGAGCCATCGCAGCTGCTGCTTGAGGTCTCCGGTCGCTCGGCGCATCCGGAGGATCGTGCCGCCCATCGCCGCGAGCAGCGCGATGAGCGCGAAGAGCCAGATGAGTCCGGCAGCGCCGTTCTGCACGTCGACCACCGCGATCGACCCGAGCGGATTCTTGATCGGCGGCGATCCCTGGAGCTGGATCACCTTCTCCAGGACGTTGCAGACGAATCCGACCACGAGGATCGCGACGGACACCCACGCGAACCGTCGCCAGCGGGGGGACTGCAACTTCCCGTCCGGGAACAGCAGGAAGAAGAACAAGGCCAGCCCGGCAGGGAACACCAGCCAGGCCATCCAATCGTGGGTCCACGCGACCCAGGCCGTCGCCGGAAGCGGATGGATCCTGGTGCTCCGCAACGTGTACTGCGTGGCGATGCCCGGCACGCCGGCGAAGAAGGCGATGCCGAGGAAGATCCAGCCGATCGGGTTGCGGGAAAGACGAGACGCGAGCATCGCGCCGATGATCGCGAACCCGATCGGGACGATCACCTCGGTCGGATCTGCCTTGTCCAAGGAGTGGATCGCGGAGCGGTTCAGGAACGCGAAGGTCGCCGTGGTCGCGCAGACGAGCAGGCACAGGATCGCGATCGGCCATGCGAGGCCCCGGAAACGGCTCGGTCCTTCGACGGAGAGGTCCGGGGTGGACCCGGAGAGCGCGGTTGCGGCAGCCATGGCGACCGGGGGATTCTCCCGCAGCATCGGCTTTCGGACAGGGGTGCTAGCCCCCCAGTCGCTCCAGGAGGCGGACCGCCACGGTGGCGCCTGCCTCCTTCCCGATCGCCTTGCGGATGTCGGCTTTCACGGGGAGCTTGTGGTTCCCGTCGCCCATCGCCATGAACGAGCTCTGGAACGGCTCGCCGTCGATCGTTCCGCGGACCTTGACGAGGCCGCGTGTGCCGAAGAACTCCACCGACTTCGGCCAGACCACATAGGTGTGGCCGCCCTTCGCCGGGCTCTTCTGGAGCTTCGCGGTGAAGCGCTTGTTCAGCGTCTCCGACTTCGCCGGCATCGGCTGCTCACTCCCTCGAGGAACGGGATCGCCGCCGGGGAGCGCGCGCGGCTCGCGTCTCCGCGGGGCGTCCGGCGCCACCCTAGCAGCGGAGATCCTCAGGAGATGAGCCGAGGCGGTGCGCGACCGCGATCGCCTCGGCGGGGTCCATGGCGCGGCCTTCGGCGAACAGCGCGTCGATGCGGTCCTGCGGCAGCTTCTGTTTCGCGGCCTCCAACGGCGACTCCATCATGATGATCGCGGGTGGCGGCTCAGCGCCTCCGCCGAGCTCCACCATCCGCTCCGCCGCGCCGGCGAGCTGCACGCCGAGCTCGGCGTCGCCGTCGAGGATCTCCGTGAGCGCGAATCCCTGGACCGCGACCGACCTCCATCCCCAGACTTCGAGCGCATCCGAGGCGTCCAGCGACATCAGCATCGCTTGCCGCGCGGCGGGGTAGTCCTCCCCACGGAGCGCGTAGGCGGCTCGCTGTCCCGATGCGAACGCGACGCCCCACCAGTCGCGGGCGCCGATGAACGTCTCAAGCGCGCCCTCGAGCTCTTCGAACGCTCCGTCGAAGTCGCCCTCCTCGGCCAGGACGAGCGCGTGACCGGCGTCGGCGTGCGCGGCTGCGAGATCATCGCCGAGGCGCTCATAGAGTTCCGCGGCGCGAGTCAGCAGCTCCTTCGCTCGAGGCGCCTTGCGGTCGAGGATCTCGGCGAACGAGAGGTTGTAACAGGCCTCGGCGAGCGCCCGCGTGTCGCCGATCTCTTCGCTGATCGCCAGGGCCTCTTCGTACGCCGGGCGGACGTGTTTCCAGTCGCGGTGGTAGTAGGCGAGGCTCCCCGCGGCTCCGAGAGCCTTCGCGCGCGCGGCCGTTCGCTCCTGCGCCGCCGGAGCGACGAGGAGCTCGGCGACCCACGTCTGGCCCTCTCCGATGTGGCTGCGGACCTGCCAGAACCGCCAGAGGTGTCCGGCGAGCCAGAGGCCGGGCTCCGCGTCTCCGCTGTCGATCGACCATCGGAGTGCCGCGCGGATGTTGTCGTGCTCCTGTTCGAGGCGGTCGAGCCACGAGCGGTCCTCGTGGAGGAGCTCGGGTTCCGCGGCCTTCGCCATCGCGACGAACTGCCGGGCATGTCGCCGCCGGATCTCGGTTTCGTCCTGGCTCTCGCGGAGGCGGTCGCTCGCGAACTCGCGGATCGTCTGGAGCATCCGGTACCTGGTTCGCTCCGCGGAGAGGACGTCGAGGCGCACGAGACTCTGATCGATCAGCGACTCGATCGCGTCGAGGACCTCGATGCCGAGGCCCGGGCCGCAGACGTTCTCCGCGGCGTCGAGCGTCCAACCGCCGGAGAACACCGACACCCGCGCGAACGTTCGTTGCTCCTCGGGCTGCAGGAGCTCGTAGCTCCACTCGATCGCGCCGGAAAGCGTGCGCTGACGGTCGGGGGCGTTCCGCGCGCCGCCGGTGAGGAGCGCCAACCGCCGGTCGAGGCGTTCGAGCAGCTCCGCGGGCGCCAGTGTGCGGCTGCGGCTCGCTGCGAGCTCGATCGCGAGTGGCAGGCCGTCGAGTCGCGCCGCGATGCCCGCCACGGCCGGGGCGTTCTCCGCCGTCAGCGCGAAATCCGGACGGACCGCTTTGGTCCGCTCCACGAACAGCGCGACGGCTTCGGAGGCGGCGAGGGCGGCCAGGTTGCTCGTCTCCGGTTCGGGCAAGGCGAGCGGGGCGACGTGGTACTCCTGCTCGCCCGGGATACGAAGCGGCGCTCGGCTGGAGATCAGCACTCGGACACGCGGCGCCTTGGTCACGAGTGAATCGACCACTGATGCGGCGTCGAGGATCTGCTCGAAATTGTCGAGGACGAGGAGGATCTCCCGCTCGCGGAGGTGGTCCGCCACCGTGTCGACGAGCGGCCGCGTCGGATCCTCCCGGACACCGAGCGCGCCGGCGACCGCGGACGGAACGAGCCCTGGGTCCACGACGGAGCTCAGCGCGACGAAGAAGACGCCGTCGCCGAACGAACCGAGGTTCTCGCGCCCGACGTGGAGCGCGAGCCGCGTCTTTCCAGTTCCGCCGGGGCCGGTGAGCGTCAGGACTCGGTTCTGTCGCAGGAGCTTCGCGATGCTATCGACGTCCTCCGCGCGGCCGACGAACGACGACGGTTCGAGCGGAAGGTTGGTCGGCACCTCCGTCGTTCGGATCGGAGGGAAGTCGCTCGCCAGGCCCACGATCACGAGGTCGTGCACGTGCTCGGGATGCTCGCCGTCCTTCAACCGGTGCGAGCCGAGATCGCGGAGGTCCACGCCGGCGGGAAGCGAGCTCTCCACGAGGGCACGGGTCGTGTCGGAGATGAGGACCTGCCCGCCGCTCCCGGCAGAGGAGACCCTCGCGGCCCGATGGACGTCGATCCCGGCGTAGTCGTCGCCGCCGAGGCGCCCCTCTCCGGTGTGGAGTCCCATCCGCACTCGGATCGGAGCGTCCTCGGGCCACGGTTCGTTCGCGAGGACGCGTTGGGCCTCGATCGCGGCATCGAGCGCTCCCGTCGCGGTCGGGAACGCCGCGAAGAAGGAGTCTCCCTCCGTTCGCACCTCGGTTCCGTCACCCGTGGCGATCGCGCTCCGTAGGATCTCGTCGTGCCGGTCGAGGACGTCGCGGAACCGCTCGACGCCGATCGCCTGGACCAGTCGCGTGGAACCCTCCACGTCGGTGAACAGGAACGTGACCGTGCCGGTCGGGAGGTCCCTCATCGCGGCGGATGGTAGCCGCAGAACGCCGGCCGGGCTTCGCATCCGATCGCCGTCGTGGGCACGGCATGAGCCTTGCCCTCTGGGCGACCGTATCGGCGCGCTCTCGGCCGCGCGCGATACAGAGGTACGTCGTGGCGGAGGCGGACGGGAATCGAACCCGCCAGGGAGCTTTCGCCCCCTCACCGGTTTTGAAGACCGGGAGGCCCACCAGGCGCCCTTTCGCCTCCGCCCGCGAGGATAGCCGGGCTCGATCATGCGGAGCGCTGACAACGCGAAGCGGGAGCCCGCCTTCTTTGCGGGCTCCCGCCTCCTTGGAACAGCCTGACGTTCGCGTTCAGTCGTCGCCGCCGCTAGAACCCCACCTCGAGGAGCCCGATCCCGAGTCCGAGTTGTCCGACCCTGAGTGGTCCTCGCCGCCAGAGGCGGGACCGGAGTTGTCGGACGGGCCGGAGTTCTCCCCGCCGTGGTCGTCGTTGGTGTCGTGGTTCGGACCATCGTCGTTCGCCTGCTGCACGCCACCGTTGTCGTCCTTCGGCTCGGCCTCGTTCGCTCCGCCGTTGTCGTCACCACGCTCCGCCTCGCTGGCAGCACCGCGGTCGTCTGTCAGCTCGGCCTCGTTGGCCCCGGCCTTGTCGTCGTTCCGGCCGTCGGCACTCGGCCGGTCCTCGGCACCCTGGGCTCCGTCGCAACGCGCGTCGTTCGCATGCTCCGCCTCGTCGCACGGTCCCTTGGCGTCGACCGAGGTTGTCGGCTTCGGTGCCGGCTCGTTGCCGCCGACGGCGAAGGCCGTGATCGCTCCGGTCGTGACCGCCGCTGCGGCGAGCACTGCGATGATGCCCTTCTTCAAGATCCCCATCGGATCCTCCTTCTGTTGGCTACGGTCCCAACCTACGGAGGCGCGTGCAAGGGCCGGACCAGCGCGCGATCAGCGCTCGACCAAGAGTTGGTAGGAGTTCTTCGCCCGCAGCGGCGTCAGTCGTCGCTGCCGGAACCGGCGCTGCCGGAGCCGGAGCTGCCGGAGCTGCCCGAGCCGGAGCTTCCGGATCCACTCGAACCGGAACCGGAGTTCGACGAGCCGGAGTTCGACGAGCCGACGCTCGAACCGGATCCAGATGAACCGGACGAACCCGGCGAGCCCGAACCCGAGTTGCTCGATCCGGACCCGGAGTTGCCGCCGTGGTCGTCTCCGCCGTGGGCTCCGTGGTGGTCTTCGCCGTGGTGGTCATGGCCGCCGTGGTCGTCGCTCGAGCTGCCGGAGGAACCGCCACCGTGATCGTCTTTCCGCTCCGGGGAGTTGGACGGCGACGGCTTGTCGGGCGCCGGCTTCTCTTGCGGGTTCACCTGCCCGGTCGGGAGCGGCACCGGAGCGGCATCCGCCCCGAACGAGCCCGCGGAGATCGCATAGACGGCCACGCCGACGATCAGCGGGATGAGGACCGCTGCGAGCGTGATGGAAAGGGTGCGACCGCGCATGCTTCGAAGCTAGCAGCGCCCGGGAAAGGGCTCGGCAAGGAAAGCGTTAACCGTCGGCAGATGGCGGCGGAAACGAGGCCTCGACCCGCATCGACGGCCCGTTTTCCAGCCGAACCTCGCCGCCCCATCGCCGCGTGAGCTCCTCCACGATGGCGAGGCCGAGGCCCGTGCCCGCTCCGGTGGCGCGGCCGTGCGCACCTCGGAAGAACCGCTCGAAGATCCGTTCCCGTTCCGCCGCAGGGATCCCCGGGCCGGTGTCCGACACCGCCACGAACGCCCGACCGTCGCGCCGGCCGGCCTCGGCGCGGATCTCCGCGCCGTCGGGGGAGTAGCGGATCGCATTCTCGATCAGGTTGTCGAGGATGTCCGCCACGTCTCGCGTCTCCGTCAGCGCGACCGCGACGTCGCCGTCGGAAAGCTGCAACTCCCGCCCCGACTTCGCGACGGCATCGGACCACCGGTCTCCCGCCTCCCGGACACACTCCGAGAGATCGATCAGCGCTCCGGCCGTCGGAGATCCGGTCGACGCGGCCTCCAGCGCGAGGAGGTCGTCCACGAGCCGCGAGAGACGGTCGGCCTCCGCCTCCGCTTTGCGGGCCTCCTCGCCGACGCGCCCGCCTTCGTGCTCGATCGATTCCAGCCGCAGCTTCAGGCCGGTCAAAGGCGTCCGGAGCTGGTGCGACGCGTTCGCCGTGAAGTCGCGCTGCGACGTCAGGCTCGCCGAGAGCCGGTCTGCCATCCGGTTGAACGACGCCGCGAGCGTCTTGATCTCCTCCGGCCCTGCGACGTCCGCGCGCGCCTGGAGATCTCCCTTCCCGAGGGCGACCGCCGTTCGCTCGAGCGCCCGCACGGGCTTCGTCACCGACGTGGCGAGCAACCATGCGAGACCGAGGCCGGCGGCGATCACCGTGATGCCGATCGCTGCGAGCCCGAGCCACGTCCGGTGGACGCGCGCGTTCACCTCCGCGAGCGACTCGGAGACCCGCACCGCACCGACGACCGTTCCTCGATCGACGACCGGAACCGTGACCAAGAGGAGCTCGCCTCCGACCGACTCGCTGAACCGTCGCCGGATATCGATGTTCCTGCCTTGCAGCGCCGCGGAGAACTCCGGACGTTCCGCCGTCGCATAGAGCGTCTTGGGTGACGCCATGCCTGCGCTGTCGGTGATCACGTCCCCGTCGATGTCGACGACGAGGATGCGCGCGCCGATCGCCTTGGATCTTGTCTGCGCGATCCCCCGAACCGTCGCGTTGGCCTCCCGCACTGCCGCGCCGGAACGCTCCGTCGGCCGCACGTCGCCGGAGATCTGCGATGCGATCACGGCAGCGTTCCCCAGCGCGCCCGATTGGAACTCCGACGTCGCCCGGCGCTCCACAGCGAGCGCGAGCGGGACCTCGAGGACGAGAACGACGGCGGTCAGCAGGTACGCGGCGGCGAGAACGAGCCGTGCACGAAAGCTCATGCCTCGGGTTCGGATGCCGCCTCCGCGGGAGACGCGAAGCGGAACCCCACGCCGCGGACCGTGTGGATGTACCTCGGCTCGTTCGGGTCGTCGTCGAGCTTCTTTCGGAGCGAGCTCACGTGCACGTCGAGCGTCTTCGTCGGCCCGAACCAGTGCGGGTCCCACACCTCGTCCATCAGCTCCTGCCGGCTCGCGACGCGGCCGGCGCGTTCCATCAGCGCGTGGAGGAGATCGAACTCCTTGAGCGTGAGGTCGAGGGACTCTCCACCCTTGCTCACGCTGCGCGTCTCGAGATCGAGATGCACGTCGTCGATGTCCATCGCGGATGCCGACGGAGCCTGCCTCTCTCCGGAACGCCGCAGGACCGCGCGGATCCTCGCGATCAGCTCGGCGGCGCGGAACGGCTTCGACACGTAGTCGTCGGCACCGAGCTCCAGGCCGACGACCATGTCGGTCTCCTCGCCGCGGGCAGACACCATGATCACCGGCGTGGAGCCCCGCGAACGGATCTCGCGGACGATCTCGCGTCCGTCGCCGTCCGGAAGCATGACGTCGAGAAGGACGAGGTCCGGCGACGTCGTGCGGACCGCCTCGAGCGCCGCTTCCGCCGTCGGCGCGATCGCGGTCGCGTACCCCTCGCGCTCCAGGGCGGCCGCGAGCGGATCGGAGATCGACTCTTCGTCCTCGACGATCAGGATCATGCCTCTACTCATACCGTGCTCCGCCGCAGGTCGAGGAGGGTAGGAAGCCCTCCGAACCGAAGCTTTACCCGTTCCTAACCATCCCCGGACGACCGCGCAACCGGGCCCTTCGTATTCCCCCCGTAGCGTCGATACCGAGACGCAACACGACACCACGAGGAGGTGGGATTCATGCGGAAGGCGGTTCGGTTCGCGATCGCGGGCCTGATGGTGGCAGGACTCTTCAGCGCGGCGGCACCAGCGGCGATGGCCAAGGGCGCTGACGTCGTGCGGCAGGGGACCTGCACCGGCAACAGCACGGCGAAGATCAAGCTCAGCAAGGACGACGGCCGCATCGAGGTCGAGTTCGAGGTCGACCAGAACAAGGTCGGCGACACGTGGAGGGTGAAGCTCTCCGACAACGGTGACCGGTTCTTCTCCGGGACCCGTACCACGCAGGCGCCGAGCGGCTCCTTCGAGGTCCGCAAGCGGACGAACGACGCGACCGGCACGGACACGATCCGCGCTCGCGCCCGCAACCTGAGCACCGGCGAGGTCTGCACCGCGACGGCCTCGATCTAGCACCAACCGCGCAACGCGATGGACGGGACCCCCTGAGGGCAGCGGGGCTCCCGTCCATCGTTTCGCTGAGGAGCCGCCTTGCCGACTAGTCTCGCTCAGACTAGACTCCGGCTCCCCGGACCGGCGACGCGCCGGAGGCGAGGAGGACGCGGTGGAGGTCTCGAAGGTCGAGGTGGTGGTGCTCGGACTGCTCGCGGACGAGCGGCTCTACGGCTACGAGCTCCTGGAGCGTTTCCGCAGCCGGAACCTCGATCTGCTGATCGACGTCGGGCGCGCCTCCGTCTATCAGGCGCTGCGTCGGCTCGAGCAGGAGGGCCTCGTCGCCGGCAAGGCGCAGGACGGTCGCGAGGGGCCGGACCGCCGCGTCTTCAAGATCACGCGCGCGGGACGCGATCGTCTCCGCAAGGGCGTCGCCGAACGGCTCGGCGCGGAGGCGTCCTACGAGGGTGATTCCAATCTCGCGCTCGGATTCTCTCCGCTCCTCACCGCGGAGGAAGCGAAGCGCGGTCTCGCGACGCGGCAGGACGCCCTCGCGGCGCTCCGCAGACGGATCGCGGAGGAACGGGCGAAGCTCTCCGATGACCGGAGCGTGACGTCGCGGATGCTCGATCTCCAGGAGGCGCTCGCGTCGGCGGAGTCGGCGTGGCTGGCGTCGTTCCGCAAGGACCTCGGACGGCTGCGCCGGTGAACGGGCCGAACGAGCTCGCCTCCCGTCGGGCGGGACTGTCACCGGGCGGCCGTACCATGGAACACGTGGAGGCTGCGTTCTTCGACCTCGACAAGACCATCATCTCCAAGTCGAGCTCGCTCGCGCTCTCTCGTCCGATGTATCGCGCGGGGCTCGTCTCCAGGACGGCGATCCTGCGAGGGGCGTACGCGCAGCTCGTCTATCTCCTCGTAGGGGCCGACGAGCGCAAGATGGAGAAGGCGAAGGAGGCGATGCTCGCGCTCTCCCGCGGCTGGGAGCGCTCCACCGTGGAGGAGCTCGTCGCCGACGTCCTCATCCGCGTGATCGATCCGTTCGTCTATCAAGAGGCGCTCGACCTGATCGCGCTCCATCGCGCGCTCGGACGGAGGGTGTACATCGTTTCCTCGTCCCCGGAGGAGGTCGTTCGACCGCTGGCGGCGCACTTCGACATCACCGACGTGATCGCGACGCGTGCCGAGGTCGTCGACGGGAAGTACACGGGCGAGCTCGCGTTCTACTGCTACGGCGAGGGCAAGGCCGAGGCGATCCGCGAGACCGGTGAGTCGGAGGGCATCGACCTCTCGCGGTCGTATGCGTACTCCGACTCGGTCACGGACCTGCCGATGCTCCGCGCCGTCGGACACCCCGTCGCGGTGAACCCCGACCGCGATCTCCGGCGCGAGGCGGAGGCGAACGGCTGGCAGATCCGCGATTTCCGGCGGCCGGTTCGCATGCGGGCGCGGCTCGCGAGCGTTCCACGTCCTCCGACGCCGATCGCAGCGGCCGTCGCTGCGGCCATCGCCGCGATCATCGTGGGCTGGATCTTCCTGCGCCCGCGCATCGGACGCGACGCGACGTAAGCCGCCCTCCGCCCGAAGCATCACCGTCCGGGCGGCGGGCTCCGGTACTCGAAATGGTTCCCGTCGGGAACGATGAACGATCCGCCCCAGATGAAGCCGTAGTGCTCGATCGTCCGCACGAGGCGCGGGTTCTGGTGCGGCGTCTCGCCGTACGGATTCGTCGACGCGTTGATGTCGAACGCCATGCCCCAGGAGTGGTGAGAGATTCCCGCCTCGGGATTCCGCAGGATGAAGCGCGGGGAGTAGCACCCATCGAACTCGTGGATGTCTCCGGCGAGGCCGCGGCGCTTCACGGCCTGCATCGCCTCGCGGAGCTGGGGGAGCAACACGCGGTTGCACGTGACGGCTCCGAGGACCGGAACCCTCTGCGTTGCGATGTGCTCGTGGACCCAGCGCGGGTCGATCTTGAGGAAGCCGCCGCTTGGCCGGGCGGAGAACTCTCCGAAGATCTGCTTGATTTGGACGGGGGGAAGGACCGCGTCTCCCTGGCGGAAGTACGGCGTCTCCCCGGGAGCACGGACCTGGATCGGCGTGCCCGGAGCGACGATCGATCGGAGTTCCTGCGTCAGCGCGGCGTCGGTCGGATGACGCGTCGGCTGCAGCAGCGCGTAGCGATCGTGCGCGATACCGATCCTCTCTCCGATCTTGCGGGAGACGAGGAGCTCGTTCGCTCCGACCAGCTCGTCGGGAAGGACGGCGGCGATCCGGACGCGAACCGTGGGGCCGTTCCCGAATCCGAACTCGAGCATCGACCCGACGCCCAGGCCGCGGAGCTTCGCGCTGCTTTCTCCGAGGACGCCGCGCCCGGCTGCGAGGTCGGCGGTGACGCTCCGGTCCGCGGGGGGCAGGAAGGACGCGTACTGCCGGGGGGTCACCTCCGCCGACTCGAGCGGGATCATGTAGGGCTTCGGCGGGTCGTCGACCAGCGTCCCCTGCGCCGAGTAGGACTTGGTGAGCCACGTGTTGTCGCTTCCGACGACGACGGCGCGGTCGATGCCGGCGAGGTGCGAGGCGCGTTGCTCGAAGTCGGCCGGCATGCCGCCGGGGATCCAGGCGAGGAACGTCGCGGGCGGCTCCGGGGTCGTCTTCGGAAGCGCGCCGCCCGACGATCCGACGGGTGTCTTCCCGGCGCCGGGTTTTCCGATACGTGGGTCGTTTCCGGCGGAACCCTGGATCGCGAGCGTGACGATCGCGCCGAGGAGGAAGCCGACGACGAGGCCCGTCGCGAGACGCGCCTTGGGCAGTCGGCTCACCGGAGCGTCCGCGCGATCGAGAGGAGCTCGGGGAGCTCGAGGCCGTTCCCGTCGATCGCGACGTAGACGCCGCTCTCCACCCATTCGAGCTCGTTGCGATCCGGCGTGAACCGGCCGTGAACGCCTCGTAGGTCGACGCCGGATTGGTGGGCTGACGATGCGGGCGGCAGCGCGGTCGCCGGTTCCTCGTGGATCCGCAGCGTCGCTCCGGCGAGGTCGGAGCTCCGCTGCTGATAGAACACCGTGAAGCCGGCGGCCCCTCCGGAGGGGTCGAGCTGCGCGCTCGCGACGTCGTAGCCGCTCGGAAGGCGCGCGGGAACGAGCGGGCGGAACGAGACGGCATCCGCGATCCGGTCGAGCGGGAAACGCTGCGGCTCTCCCTGCGCGTTCCACGACGCGGGAAGTGGCAGCCCGCGGAGCGGGAGCGAACCCGCGATGTGGACGAGCTCCCGGCGCGGGAGATTCGTCTCGAGGTAGACGTCGAGGTCGTCGGTGTGGATCGAGATCCGTCGGCCGAGCACCGGCGTCGCGGGAGCGTACAGCGCGAGTCCGTCGTTCGGAAGCGCGATGCCTTGCGACTCCGCCGCGACGCCTCCGTAGGGCGTCGGGCCGCTCCACGTGGGGGTCTCCTGCACCTTCAGATACGAGAGGCCGTCGGCGTAGGTGACGAGGACGCTTCCGGCATCCGCACCGGTCATCTCCACGACGCGGTAGAGCCCGAGTCCCGCACGATCCGCGGGCAAGACGGGAGCGAACCCGGCGTCGGCGCGGACGCCGGCGAGCTGCAGCGCCTGCGCTCCCTCGCTCGACGCCGGCGTGCCGCCGCCGACCTTGAACGTTCCGCCCGGCGGCCGGCCACGGTCGAACGAAAGGATCGAAGACTGGAGGATCGGACGGTCCGGAGACTCCGCCTGGAGACCGTGCTCACGCTCCCAGCCGCTGCGCGCGGGATCGGTCGACGGAAAGATCGCGGTGCGCAGCGGCAGGTACGTCCGGGCATCGAGCCACAACACCACCCGGTCGTCGGGGAAGTACGGGCGCCACGCGCCGCCCATCTCCAGGTAGGGGAACAGCGGCGCCGCGCGCGCGTAGGAAAGCTCCACTCGGATCGCCGGCCGGCCGGAGACGCGACCGCGCTCGAGTCCCGACACGCCGTCCGCCTGGCCGAGCGTCGAGACCGGCACGATGAGATCCGTCGGCAGCGGCGTCGTCGAGGAGAACGGCGGCCGATTCCGGACGGCGCAACGCGACTGCGCGGAGCCGCAGCTTCCCGGGCCGGAGGAGGACCAGCGCGAGCCGTTCACGACCAGCGTCAGGTCGTTCGGCGTGAACCGCGCGCTCGGATAGGGCGTCTGATCCGAGACGGCGAGTCGGAGCTTCTCCGGAGCGGAAAAGTCCACGCCGACGGTGAAGTCGCGAACGGGGACGTTCGAGGCGAAGTGGTACTCCGTGACCGCGAACGTAGCGGAGTAGTTCTGCACCCGGCTCGCAGCGCCGTCCACACCGCGAACCACCTCGGCGGCCGCGAGCGGCGTCGGTTCCGCCGAGAGGAGGCCGCCCGCGACGACGCTCCCGATGATGGCGCCGACGACCGCCGCCGTCACGAGCGGAGCGAGCGATCGTGTGCGACTCCACGGTGTCCGCATCGGGCGAGCCCGCCGCCTCGTCGTGGAAAGCGGTTTGTCGAGCGTCGCGATGCCGCCGCTCGATGCTTCCGCGCGGACCGACGCCATGATCGGATCGACGAGGTCGGGAACGCTCTCCGCCACGGAGAACCGGACGCGCTCGCGAAGTCGCCATGCGTTCGACTCGAACGCGGAGCACTCCGCGCACCCCGGAAGGTGGCGGTCGAGCGCGTCGGAGACGCGATGGGAGAGGTGCTCTCCGTCCATGCGCTCGGAGACGGCGGCCTGAGCACGGCTACATTCCACCGGCGTCCTCCTCCTCTGAGAGCGCCTGCGCGAGAGAGAGCCGCGCGCGATGCATCCGGCTCTTCACGGTGCCGACCTTCACCTGCAGCACGTCGGCCGCCTCCTGATAGGAGAGTCCGAACACCTCGATCAGGAGGAACGGCTCGCGGTGGTCCTCGGAAACGGCCTCGAGCGCGGCGGCGAGCTCCGCACGCGAGACGGGATCCGTGACCGGAGCCGGGAGCGGTTGCTCGCGGAGCGCGTTCGCCTTCCGTGCGCGGAGGGCGTCCATCCCGCAGTTCCGCGTGATGCGGAAGAGCCAGCTCGTGAACTTCGCGTCGCCACGATACGAGCCGAGGAAGCGGAACGCGCGGATGAAGGCGTCCTGCGTGACGTCGTCGGCGAGGGCCCGGTCCCGGGTGAGGTGGTAGGCGAAGCGCCACATGTCGCCCTGGTAGGAGCGGACCAGCTCCTCGAAGGCGGACACGTCGCCGCCCTGGGCGCGAGCGAGGGTACGGGGGTCGGGATCCTGCATGCGGTTTCCCTCAGGCGGGCGGGACAAGCAAGCCTAGCGCCCTCCCATCTCCGGCGGATCCGTCGCTGTGCGCGAACCCGCAGGTCAGGGGCGGGACTCCTCCTCTCCGGTTCCGGAACGTCGCTGTACTGACGCCGGTGGAGGCGGAGGAGTTCCGAAGCCTTCAGCCGCGCTCGAAGTAGCGGGCGAGCTCCCAGTCGGTGACGGTGAGGTTGTCGAACATGACCTGCTCCTGAACGGCGGTGTTCAGGAGATGCTCGAACACGAAGTCGCCGAAGGCGTTCCTGGCGACCTTGGAGTCCTTGAACACGTCGATCGCCTCGTGGAGGGAGGACGGCACGCGCTGCACGTCCTTCGCCTCGTAGGCGTTGCCGACGAACATCTCCGGCGGCTCGATCTTCTTGGCGATGCCGTAGAGGCCGCTCGCGATCGTCGCGGCGAACGCGAGGTAGGGGTTGGCGTCCGCGCCGGGGATGCGGCACTCGACGCGGGAACCTCCGTGCTCGCCGACGGTCCGGAAGCCGGAGGTGCGGTTGTCGTGGCTCCACACGATGGCGGTCGGCGCCCAGGAACCCAGCTGGTACCGCTTGTAGGAGTTCACGAACGGCGCGTACATCCACGCCATCTCTTTTGCGGTGGAGAGCAGCCCGCCGAGGTACCAGCGGTAGAGGTCCGACATATGGTGCGTGCCATCGTCGCTCCACATCAAGGACTCGGAGCCGTCTCCGTTCCACACGCTCGAGTGGAGATGGCACGAGGAGCCCGCCTCCGCCATCGTCCATTTCGCCATGAACGTCGCGGCGACACCGGAGAGCGCCGCGATCTCCTTCACGCCGTGCTTGTAGATCGAGTGGTGGTCGGCGTTCGACAGCGCGTCGGAGTAGGTGATGTTGATCTCGTGCTGGCCCTTGCCGAACTCTCCCTTGGAGAACTCCACGGGGATTGCGGCGGCGCGCATGTCGTTTCGGATCTTGCGGATGATCCATTCATCCTTGGTCGTCTGGAGCATGTGGTAGTCCATGATGTAGCTCGACGACGGCCGGGGGTCCCGGTATCCGCGCTCCGCGAGCTCGTCGAACGAGTCCTTGAAGAGGTAGAACTCGAGCTCGGATCCGGTCTTGATCAGGAATCCCTGCTCGGCCGCGCGTTCGATCTGGCGCTTGAGGATCTGGCGCGGGGAGACCTCCACGGGCTCGCCGGTTTCCTCGTCGGCGATGTCGCAGATCACCATCGCGGTCTTGTCGAGCCACGAGCAGATGCGCATCGTCTCCATATCCGGGACCATCCGGAAGTCGCCGTAGCCGGTGTCCCAGCTCGCGTAGTCGTAGCCGGGGAGCGGCTCCATCTCCATGTCGAGGGCGAGGAGGTACAGGCACGCGTGGAGTCCCTCCTCCCCGAGGATCTCCTCCAGGAAGAAGTCCGGGAGCACGCGTTTGCCCATGAAGCGGCCCTGGAGATCGGTGAACATGCACAGGACCGTGTCGATCTCGCCGGAGTCGGTGAGGTGCTTCAGCTCCTCGGCGTCGATCTTGCCGTGCAGCTCCATGACTCCTCCTGATGCGAGGAGCGCGGCCCGGCCGGCCGCGCTCCTCGGACGTCGTTCCCTGAACCTAGACTTGCTCCAGGTCCTGCTCGATCGCCTTGAGCTCGTCGGGCGAGCCCATGACCTTCGGGCCCGTGAACCACTTCCGCGCCGACGCGAGCCAATAGATGCCGGCGAACCCGATCACGACTACGACTGCGATCGGAGCGAAGTTCAGGAAGTCGATCAGCTTGCCGCCCGCCGGAGCGAACTGCGGCATCATCAGCATGATGCAGATGAAGACCACCCAAACCACGGCGATCCAGCCGACTGTTTTGCTCCATCTCCCCAGGTTCCACCTCCCGGGAACGAATGCGTCCCCGGCGCGGAGCCGAAGGAATGTCGGGATGACGTACGCGATGTACAACCCGATGACGGCGACGGACGTGACCGCGAAGTAGGCGACAGTGCTCCCGAGCCAATACGCGGGCGCGACCAACAACCACGCCCCGACGGCCGCGAACCAGATCGAGTTCGTTGGCGTGCGCGTCCGCTTGTTGATCTTGTGCCAGAACTTGGATCCCGGCAGTGCGCCGTCCCGCGAGAAAGCGTAGATCATGCGTGAGTTAGCGGTAACCGAGGACATGCCACAGAAGAACTGGGCGCCGACCACGATCAGGAGCATGAAGATCGTCGTGCCCTTGCCGACGGCGTCGAAGAAGATCTGAGCCGGAGCCGCGACATAGCTCGTAGCCGGTTGGAACGCGAGCGCGCGGCCGTAGCCTGCCTGGCCCTGCACGGCATGCCAAACTCCGAGCAGGAGGATCCATCCGAAGATCACCGAGACGACGACCGACCGGTAGATCCCCTTCGGCCCGGAGATGTCCGCGTCATGCGTCTCCTCGGTCATGTGCGCCGAGGCGTCATACCCGGTAAGTGTGTATTGCGCGAGCAGCAGGCCGATGAGGAACACGTAGACCATCGAACCGAAGATCCCGTTCGTGAAGCCGGTGCCGTTGATGAATCCCGGCACCTCGCCCTTCGGTGCCGTCGAGCTGAGGCTGAAGATCGCTCCGAAGCCCGTGTGCTGATCGGGGACGAAGTACAGGATCCCGAAGATGACGAGGACGCCGGCGACGTGCCACCAGACGCTGACATCGTTGAGGAGCGCGACGAGCTTGATCCCGAACGTGTTCATCAATGCGTGGATCGCGAGGATCCCCGTATAGGTGCCGATGAGGATCAGCTTCGTCACCTCGACGCTGAACGCGAAATGGAGCAGCGCACAGAAGAAGGCGGCGAATCCGAAGTCGATCCCGGCGGTGACGGCGACCTGGCCGAGAAGGTTGAACCATCCCGTGAACCATGCCCAGGCAGGCCCGTTCTTGGGCGCGACCTTCGCGGCCCAGTAGTACAGGCCACCCGCCGTCGGATAGCTCGAGCAGATCTCCGCCATCGCGAGCGCGACGAACGTGACCATGATCCCGACCAGCGGCCAGCCGTATGCCGAGGAGGTTGGCCCTCCGACGTACATCCCGTAGCCGAACAGCGTCAGGCACCCGGAAAGGATCGAGATGATGGTGAACGAAACAGCGAAGTTCGAGAACGCGCCCATCCCGCGCTTGAGCTCCTGGGCGTAGCCGAGCCTGTGGAGACGCTCGACGTCGCTCTCCGCGGCGTGTCCGGTCTCGGGCGGGCGGTCGGTGACCTCGTCCATGCGTGTCCCCTCCCTCGAGCGAGCCGTCGGTTCGCTGCGGTATTAGGACTCTCCCGGACCGGCGGAGTCAAGACGGCGGTTGCGTCTGGCGCTTCTCCCGACGGTTACGGGACCGCCCGGGCTTCAGTCGAGCGGCGTCACGTACGCGGCCGTCACCCCGCCGTCGACGATGAGCGACGCGCCGGTCATGAAGCTCGAGTCGTCCGAGGCGAGGAACAGCGCCGCTTTCGCGAGCTCCTCCGCCTGACCGAGCCGGCCCATCGGGATGTGCACGAACCGCCGCTGCTTCTTCTCCTCGTCGGAGAGGAGCTGCATCAACAGCGGAGTCTCGATCGGGCCCGGACACAGTGCGTTGCAGCGGATGCCCTTCCGCGCGTACTCCACCGCCATCTCCCGGGTCATGGAAAGGACCGCGCCTTTCGACGCGGTGTACGCCGTCTGCGAAGTCGCCGCGCCCATCCACGCGACGAACGATGCGACGTTGATGATGGAGCCGCCGCCCGACTTCAGCATCGCGGGGATGCCGAACTTGCAGCCGAACGCGACGCCCTTGACGTTCACGTCGAGGACGAGATCCCAGACTCGCTTCTCGGTCGTGTGCACCGACCCGTCGTCCCCGGGCATGATGCCGGCGTTGTTGTAGAGGATGTCGAGCTTCCCGAAGCGCTCGACGGCTTCGGAGATCATCCGCTCCGCGTCCTCCTCCTTGGAGACGTCGGCGTGGACGTAGAGTGCCCCGTTGCCTGCGGCCGCCGCAGCCTCCTCTCCGGCGTCGTCGTTGAGATCGGTGAGGACGACCTTCGCACCCTCGCTCGCGAACAGCTCCGACGCGACGCGTCCCATGCCGCTCGCGCCTCCCGTGATCAGCGCCACCTTGCCGTCGAGCCGCATGTCCCCTCCCGTCGCAACACGCCGAGCCCGTATCATCGCCGGAACGCAGGGGAGGCGTCGTTGGCCGAACAGCTCGTCCTCGGAGGAACGCACGCGGACGCCGCGGAAGGGGAGACGTTCGACGTCGTCGAACCCTCGACCGGCCGCCCGATGGCCTCGGTCTCGCGGGCCGGCGCGGAGGACGCTCGCCGCGCCGTCGATGTCGCGTACGAGGCCTTCGAGAACGGCGACTGGACCCGCACGACCGCTCGTGACCGCGGCCGCGTGCTCCTCCGGACCGCGGAGCTGATCCGCGAGCGGGCGGAGGATCTCGCGCGGCTGGAGGCGCGGAACGCCGGGAAGCCGATCTCCGCCGCGCGCGGAGAGATCTCCCTCGTCGCGAACGTCTTCGAGTACTGGGGCGGGGCGCCGACGAAGATCCTCGGCGAGACGGTGCCGATCGCGCAGCCGGGGTTCGACCTGACCCTCCGTGAGCCGGTGGGGGTCTGTGCGCTGATCACGCCGTGGAACTTCCCCGCCGTGATCGCGTCTTGGAAGCTCGCGCCGGCGCTCGCGTGCGGGAACACGGCGGTGCTGAAACCAGCGAGTCAGACGCCGCTCTCTGCACTGAAGATCGCCGACATCCTCGCCGGGGCGGGACTGCCGGAGGGAACCCTGAGCGTCCTTCCCGGCCCGGGCTCGACGGTCGCCGGTGCGCTCGTGTCCGATCCGCGGGTCTCCAAGGTCAGCTTCACCGGCTCGACCGAGGTCGGTCGCACCGTGATGCAGACGGCGGCGCAGCACATCGCGCGCGTCTCCCTCGAGCTCGGGGGAAAGTCCGCGAACGTCGTGTTCGCCGACGCCGATCTCGACGAGGCCGTGGAACCCTCCCTGTGGTCGGTGTTCGACAACGCCGGGCAGGACTGCTGCTCGCGTTCCCGACAGTTCGTGCAGCGGCCGGTCTACGACGAGTTCGTGGAACGCTTCGCGAAGCGCGCGGAGCAGGTGCAGCTCGGCGCTCCGCTCGACGAGGACACCGAGATGGGCCCGCTGATTTCGGCCGGCCAGCGGCAGACGTCGCTCGACTACCTCGAGATCGCCGCGGGAGAAGGCGCGAGACGCGTCGCGGGCGGCGACGTCCCGGAGGGCGACGGCTTCTACCTACGGCCTGCCGTGCTCGCCGACGTCGACAACTCCTCACGCGTCGCGCAGGAGGAGATCTTCGGGCCGGTCGCCTCGATGATCCCGTTCGAGACGGAGGAGGAGGTCATCCGGATGGCGAACGACTCTCCGTACGGGCTCTCCGGATCGATCTGGACGCGAGATCTCGGGCGGGCGATCCGCGTCGCGAAGGCGCTTCGGACCGGAACGATCAGCGTCAACTCCGCGAGCAGCGTGCACACCGAGGCTCCGTTCGGCGGCTACAAGCAGAGTGGAGTCGGCCGGGAGATGGGGATGCACGCGGTGAACCTCTACACCGAGGTCAAGAACGTGTACCTCTCGGAACGGTAGCCGGCGCCCGGCATCGGAGGGAACGGCAGGCCGTCTGACTACGGAATGGCGACGTTGCGTCGCGGATCGAGGAGACGCACGAGGAGCGGCTTCGTCGCGTCAGGCCCATCGATCTCGAGCCACGACGCGGCCGAACCGGCGACGACGACGCCGACCTCCTCAGGATTCGCCATGTGGCACGCGCACGCCGGTGGCACGAACTCCCAGCCCGATCGGTTCCGCGTGACGAGCGGGTGAACCTCCACACCGGTGCCGAAATACATCGGCGCGTTCGCGCGCACGAACGTCGCGAACGCCGATGCTCCTAGGTGGTCGTCGAAAGCGAGTGATCTGCTGACGACGAGGGTCAGGCGGCGCGATTGTCCCTGGAACGTCCGTTGCCGCCCGCCCTGATACCCCCAGGCACCGAGCTTCGACGCCAGCTCCGGGATCGGGGCGTCCTTCGCGAGCTCCGAGGCCGGGAGATCCGTGGTTTCCGACGGCACGCCGGGAACAGCGGAGCGAGCGAGAACGCTCATCGTCGTAGTCCGCGCCGGATGCTCCGGAAGAGCGCGTGGCCCGCGGGCGCAGCCGACGGCCACCAATAGCACGCTGGCGACCGCCGCCATCACTCTCACGAGCAACGCTCCCGCCTTCGCCCGCCTAGGGAAGGACGGGCTCGAGCCCGTCGGCCTGCGCGGCGTCGGTAGCGTTGCCCCGGAGCCTCCGCTCCGCCCACCGGCGCCCGCCTTCCGCGACCACGATCAACAGCAGCGAGAGGACGATGACGATCGAGCCGATCGCGATCAGCTCCGGGAGGAGCCCGGGCGTCCGCGATCCTGAGTAGAGGAACACCGGATAGGTCGGGCGCCCCGAGGGAGCGAGGAACGAAGCGATAGCGAACTCGTCGAAGCTCGTGATGAAGCAGATCAGGAAGCTCGACACGATGGAGGGTGTCAGCAGTGGGAACGTGACGCGGCGGAACGATCCGAACTCGCTCGAGCCGAGGTCGCGGGCCGCTTCCATCAACGAAGGATCCAATGAGCGGAGGCGCGGGAGGATCACGAGGACCGCGAACGGCAGCGCCACGACGGAGTGCCCGAGGAAGACCGCCCACAGCGAGATGGGCACCCCGAGCTCGTTCAGCAGTATCAGCAGCCCGACGGCGAGCGAGATATAGGGGACGACCAGCGGAAGCAGCAGCGTCGCAACGACCAGCGCTCGCATCCGCAGCCGTCGCGCGCTCAACCCGAGCGAGGCCATCAGGCCGAGTGCCGTCGCGAACACCCCGACGGCAATGGCGATCTCGACGCTCCGGACGAGCGCGGTCGTAAGCTCGGAGTCGGCGAACGCCAGATGGAACCAGCGCGTGGAGAAGGAGCTAATCGGAAGCGTTGGCGTCGCGCTTTGGTTGAACGCGAACACCACGAGCGCGACGAGCGGTGAGAAGAGGAAGACGATAAAGATCCAGTAGTACGCGGCGATCGAGATCCGGCCGAGCCGGTGGAGGACGTTCATGTCTCTCGTCCCACCGGGTTGCGGAGATCGGTGTCGAGGAACCGCCCGAAGACGAGCATCAGCACGAGGACGATCGCGATCAGCGCGATCGCGAGCACGGCGCCGTAGTTCCAGTTCGGGGAGTCGCCGAAGAACGCCTGGATCTCGTTGCCGAACAGCTGGTTCCCGGTTCCGCCCACGTAGAGCGGCGCGATGAATTCGCCGGTTGTCGGGATGAGCACGAACACGAAGGCAGCGATCACTCCGGGGATGCTGAGCGGGAACGTCACGCGCCAGAAAGAGATGAAGCGGTTCGCGCCGAGGTCGGTGGCCGCCTCGATCAGGCGATGGTCCATGTTCTCCAGCACCGCGAAGATCGGGAGCGCGACGAACGGGATCCATGCATAGAACAGGACGAGGAAGACCGAGAAGTTCGAGTACAGCA
>JBJMLN010000111.1:0-29160 GCA_045805285.1 Actinomycetota bacterium
ACCCCGCCCTCGAGCGGCGGTTCCAGCAGGTCTACGTGGGCGAGCCGACCGTGGAGGACTCGATCGCGATCCTCCGCGGCCTGAAGGAGCGCTACGAGGTGCACCACGGCGTGCGCATCCAGGACTCCGCATTGGTGGCAGCCGCGGTGCTGTCGTCGCGGTATGTGAGCGGACGGTTCCTCCCCGACAAGGCGATCGACCTGATCGACGAGGCCGCGTCGCGTCTGCGCATCGAGATCGACTCGATGCCGGTGGAGATCGACGAGGTGGAACGCCGGATCAAGCAGCTGGAGATCGAGCGCGCGGCTCTCAAGAAGGAGACCGACGAGGCCTCGCGCGAGCGTCTCGAGCGGCTGGAGCGCGAGATCGTGGAGCTGCGGGAACGCTCCGACTCCATGAAGGCACACTGGATGCAGGAGAAGGACCTCATCGACCGCATCCGCGAGCTGAACGTGGAGATCGAGAACGCGAAGGCGGAGGCCGAGCGCGCGGAGCGTGAGGGCAACCTCGAGCGCGCCGCGGAGCTCCGGTACGGGCGCATCGTGGATCTTCAGAAGGAGATGGAGGAGCAGAACGCGAGGCTCGCGGAGCTCCAGTCGGACAAGAAGATGCTGAAGGAGGAGGTCGACGAGGAGGACGTCGCGGAGGTCGTCTCCAAGTGGACCGGCATCCCGGTCTCCCGGTTGATGGAGGGCGAGATGCAGAAGCTCGTCCACCTGGAGGACGCGCTCCACGATCGGGTCGTCGACCAGACGGAGGCCGTGGAGGCCGTCGCCAACGCGATCCTTCGTTCCCGCGCGGGGCTCTCGGATCCGAACCGGCCGATCGGTTCGTTCATCTTCCTCGGGCCGACGGGCGTCGGAAAGACCGAGCTCGCCCGCGCCCTCGCGGACTTCCTGTTCGACGACGAGCGCGCGATGGTCCGGATCGACATGAGCGAGTACCAGGAGCGCCACGCCGTGTCGCGGCTGGTGGGAGCTCCGCCCGGCTACGTCGGCTACGAGGAGGGCGGCCAACTCACGGAGGCAATCCGGCGCCGTCCGTACTCGGTGGTGCTGCTGGACGAGATCGAGAAGGCGCACCAGGACGCGTTCAACATCCTGCTGCAGCTGTTGGACGACGGGCGGCTGACGGACGGGCAGGGCCGCACGGTGGACTTC
This sequence comes from Actinomycetota bacterium, assembly GCA_045805285.1. Taxonomy (GTDB): domain Bacteria; phylum Actinomycetota; class UBA4738; order UBA4738; family JBJMLN01; genus JBJMLN01. The sequence goes on from JBJMLN010000111.1 coordinate 1,161, forward strand.
CGCAACAGCGTCATCATCATGACGTCGAACCTCGGAAGCCATCTGTTCGCGGCATCGGACTCTCAGGAGGACCGCCGGACGAAGGTGCTCGACGAGGTGTACTCGCATTTCCGTCCGGAGTTCGTCAACCGTGTCGACGAGATCATCGTCTTCGAGCCGCTCGGCCGGGCGGAGATCGCGCAGATCGTGGACATCCAGCTGCGGCAGCTCCAGCAGCGCGTCGCGGATCGGAAGCTCACGCTCGATCTGACCGACGCCGCGCGGGAGTACATCGCGAACAAGGGCTACGACCCCGCGTTCGGCGCGCGGCCGTTGAAGCGGCTGATCCAGCGGGAGATCCAGGACGCGCTCGCGCTGCGTCTCCTCTCCGGGGAGATCAAGGACGGCGACACGGTCCGGATCGACGCCGGCGAGGGAGGCCTCACATTCTCGGTCGCAAGTGCGGTGGAAAGATAGTCCGGCACAGAGTGATCGGCGCGCGCGGCGCATCTCGTCGCATGGCCGATGGCTCGTTCTATTAAGCCGGTTTCCGGCATGTCGACGGCCGTCTGACTCATCTCGGTAGCGGGGCGGCGTCCGAATAAACTCCGGAGATGGAAGGCACGCGAGTCAGTCGGCGCGGAAGCATCCGTCGTCTTGCGGGCGCGACAGCAGTCTCCGGCACGGGAGATTGGGCTGCTTCCGTAGCCCTATCGTTGGCGATCTACGCAAAGACGCACTCCACCGTCTGGCTCTCGGCGACCTTCTTCTTCATCCAAGCTCCGAGGGGGTTCCTTTCCCCCGTCGCCGGGATGGTCGCGGATCGTTTCGACCGAAAAAAGGTGATCGTCGTCTGCGCTGTCATGGCCGGAGCCGCGTACATCGGGATGGTCCTCGCGAACGATCCGGTGTTGCTCATCGGGCTCGGATCGGTCGCTGCGCTCGTCGAGCTTCCTGCAGGCCCGGCGGCGATCGCCGCCGTTCCGAACCTCGTCGCAGAGGACGACCTTTCGTGGGCGAACGGGACGATCACCGCTGCTTTCCGCCTCGGAACCCTGATCGGGCCGGCTGTCGGCGGAGCGCTGTACGCATTCGTCGGCGCAGGCTCCGTCTTCGCGATCAATGCCGTCTCGTTCTTCGCGTCGGCGGCGGTCGTCGGACGCATCCGCGGTGAGTTCCATTCCCCCGACGAGGAGACCGACAAAGCTGTGGGTGTCTGGGAGGGGCTGCGGTTCATCCGGCGGACGCCGGTGATCCTGGCTCTGGCCGTCGTCGGCGCCGTCACGTTCCTCGCTGCGGAGATCTCGCTCGTAGCGGAGCTACCGCTGATCCACGACTTCGGGGTGGGCGGAGTCGGCTACGGCGTCATGAACACCGCTTGGGGAGCCGGCGGTGTGGTTGGCGCGGTCCTCGCCGCCCGCATCATCCGCGACAGGTGGGAACCGGCCGCCGCGGTATTCGGGATCGTGTTCTTCGGTGTCTTCCTCGGCTTGATCGGAGTCTCTCCGGTGTTCATCCTGGTGCCAGTGTTCTCGTTCCTCTACGCGTTGAGCGACGCGTTCTCGTTCATCGGCTATGCCGGCATCGTGCAGCGGCAGACGCACGACGCGACCCGCGGGCGGGTGTTCGCCGGCATGTCCGGCCTCAATGCGCTCGCAACGTTGCTTGCGTTCTCCGTCTCGGGGTTCATCGTGGCGGCGGTTGGGTGGCGTCCGACCTACGTCGTCGGCGGACTCGTGAACGTCGCGTGCGGCGTCGCTCTCTGGATCGCGCTCGTCATGACGGGTGCGTCGTCCGTGTCGGCTCTGGCCGGTACCGGCAAGCCAGCGGGTCAGACATCGAACGAGGTGCCACCGATCGCAGGCGAGTAGCGCCGCCCCATCGCGCGCGCTCAACCGAGCCGCTTTGCCTTTCGATATCTCGATCATGGGGTGGTTGCTCCTCGGCCTCGCGCTGATCGCCGGCGTCGTCGTGCTCGGCTTCGCCCGTGCCCGGAGGCGGACGGCGGCGCTCCGGATGATGGGCACCCAGTTCGGGCTCTCCTACTCCCCGGTCGTGCCGATGGAGGCACGTGTCCTCCCGCTCCCGCTCCTCTCGCAGGGCGACAAGCAGCGGTTCCGGAATCTCCTCGCCGGGAGATGGGGCGGCATCGACCTCCAGGAGTTCGATCTCGCGATCGTGAAAGAGGAGGGACGGAGCTCCAGCACGACGTGGTACTCCTGCGCGGTCACGAGCGTCCCCGCGTGGTGCAGGACGATCTCCATCCATACGGAGAGCGCGATCGCGCGCGCAGCCGACCGCGTTCTCGAACATCAGGTTCCGTTCGAGTCCGAACAGTTCCAGCGCGCGTTCAAAGTCGACTGCGGCGACGAACGTTTCGCGACAGCGTTCGTCGACCCGCGCATGATGTCGTGGCTCCTCGCGCACGGACGCGGATGGACCTTCGAGGTCGCGGGCTGCTGGGCGCTCTGCTACCGGAAGCTCGTCGACCCCGAGGAGCTGATCCCCCTCCTCGGAACCCTTCGCGGCTTCACCGACCACATCCCGCGCGTCGTCTCCGAGCTGTACGGGGTGGACGGCGCTCGATAGGGTGACGCTCGGCCTCTCCTGAGAGGAGTCGCACCGTGTGGGTCTGGATCGTCCTCATCGCCATCGTCGTCATCATCGCGGTCGCCCTCGTCGCGTCCTACAACCGGTTCGTCAGCCAGCGGAACCTGATCCGCGACGCGTGGGCGAACATCGACACCGAGCTCAAGCGCAGATACGACCTGATCCCCAACCTCGTGGAGACCGTGAAGGGCTACGCGAGCCACGAGTCGGGAGTCTTCGAGGAGGTCGCCAGGACCCGCTCCATGGCGGCGGGCGCGACCGGTTCACCGGCCGAGCAGGCCGCGGCGGAAGGGCCGTTCGTCGCCGCCTTGAGACAGCTGTTCGCCGTCGCGGAGAACTATCCGGACCTGAAGGCGAACCAGAACTTCCTCGCGCTGCAGGCGGAGCTCTCCAACACCGAGGACCGGATCCAGACAGCGCGGCGCTTCTACAACAACAACGTCATGGACTACAACCGGCGGATCCAGTCGTTCCCGTCGAACCTGATCGCGAGCAACTTCCATTTCGCCGAGGAGCAGTTCTTCGAGGTCGACGAGGCCGTGCGCGAAGCCGGTCCTCCGCGCGTCGACTTCTCGCAGGGCGGCGCTCCGGCTCCTGCCGGCGGCGCTACCGGAGCGGGAAGCCCGCCCCCAGCTTCGCCGGGCGCTCCGCCGTCCCCGCCGACCGGCTAGACGACTTCGCCGACCGCTCGATCGGTCCGGCCTCGCTCGCACGGACGAGGTCGAAGATGTCCCACTGGTTCGCGTCCCGGTCGTAGCGGTCGTAGTAGATCGTCGTCGTGGGTCCGGCCCCTGTGTAGGCGAACGTGCTCCCGATGCCCGTTCCGCCTTCCATCGCCAGCACGATCTCCGACGGGCCGCCGAACGGATAGCGGATCAGCCGGTCGTGAGCGGTGAAGTCGGTCCCCGACCGGGAGAAGAAGACCGTCCCCCCGGGCGTCACCGAGGGCGCGTACTGGTCGAGGCCCTGGAGGTTCGGAACGCGGATCGTCTTCTGGGTCGTGACGTTGTATCGGTACACGTTGCACGGCGCGCCGTTCGGGCAGATGTTCCAGACGGCCCAGTTTCCGTTCACCTGACCGGAGGCTGCGAAGGCGTTCCCGTGCCAGAGCTCCGTGGAGACGTGCGACACACGGTCGTACAGCTCGATCGCGTATGTCGACGTCGCGTTCGTGTAGCGCGTGTACAGGATCTCGTTTCCGGACATCGTCGGGAAGAACTCCGTCGCGCTCATGTTCGCACCGGGAACGCCGAGGCGAGTCTTCGTGTCGAGGTCGAACAGCTTCAGGTCCGCCTGCCCGTGGCGGATCTGTGTGTAGACAAGGGTGTTCGTCGACTGATCGATGCCGCCGGTGAATCCGGACGTCCCCTTCCCGTTGACCTGGAACTTCACCGAGGACGGGCCGATCGCACGCGCGTAGACGTCGTGATGCTTGGCACGGCGACGCGAGTTCTGTGTCCACGCGAGGTAGGTCGCGTTCGCGGTCGGAACGGTCTCCTCGAGCTTGCTGCCGCGGACGAGGTCCGCGTGTCCGACTCCCGCGAGGGGGAGCAGCACGATCGCGACCGCGCCTGCGAGCGCTGCCGCCGCGTTCCATCCGGAAAGTCGTTTTGTCATCGGTTGTTCCTCCGTCCGCTGCCCAGTACCTTCCGCGCTCATCGGCGGGATGCGCGCGTTCCTTCAGTCTTTCAGGATGCGGGCACGAGCGGCATCCTCCGGACGCGACGGGTGGCCGTCCACCACGCGGCGGCCCACGCGAGCGCGACGACCGCGAGGCCCAGCGCCGTCGCCCGAGGCCCGAACCGGTCCGCCGCCCAGCCTGTCAGAAGACTGGACGCCGTGATCGTGACCGTGATGAACGCGAGGTCGAAGGCGAACACGCGTCCGCGGATCCGGTCGGGCACGATCCGCTGGAGCCCGTAGGTGGAGAGCATCCACTGCGCTCCGCCGCCCAGGTGCGCTCCGAGCACGGCGACCGACGCGAGGATCAGCGTCGGCGTGACCGAGAAGACCCCGTAGAAGACCCCGAACGTCGCGAGCGACAACCCGATCGCCGAGAAGAGCCTCCGGTCGTTCGGCCCCGCGAACCATCTGGCGAGGAACGGTCCGATCAGCGCTCCGACGCCCCGCGCAGCCATGAGGATGCCGTAGCCGATCGCGCCGGCCTTGAACACCTGCGTCGCGAAGACCGGAAGCAGGATCAGGAGGCCCGCCGCGAGCCCGAAACCTCCCTTCACGACCAGGAGCGCGAGCACGCGGTGATCTCGGGCGGAGTAGCGGAACGTCTCCCGCGTGGCCTCGACCACGCCGGGGTGCTCCTCCTCCGGCTCGCGCGGGCGGGACATCGCGCGGTGGATGCCGGAAAGGACCAGCGCCGAGAGCAGGAACGACGCGGAGTCGACGAGGAACGCCGTGTGCGCGCTGAAGGCGGAGGCGACGATGCCGCCGAGCGCGGCGCCGACCGCGAGCATCGTTCCCCAGGCGGAGCCGGTCAGGGCGTTCGCGGCGCTCAGGTCCTCGGGGTCGACAAGGTTCGGGACGGCGGCGGTCGAGGCCGGCTCGAACACGGAGCTGAACGAGCTCGTCAGCACGAGCAGGACGAAGGCGAGCCAGACCGTGCTCTCGTCGTGGATGAACAGGAACCCGCAGCAGAGCACGGCCCTCGCGAGGTCGGAGACGACCATCAGCCGCTTGCGGTTCAGCCGGTCGGCGAGCACTCCCGCGAACGGCGAGGCGAGGAAGAACGGGATCTCCTGCGCGGCGAGCGCGACGGCGACCATCACCGGGGAGTGCGTGAGCTGCAGGATCAACGGGAACAACGCGACGATCAGGAACCAGTCGCCCCCGAAGGAGATCAGCTGAGCGACGTAGAGTCTGCGGAAGTCTCGGTTCCGCTTCAGAAGCGAGAACGCGCCGCGAACGCCCTGCGTCCGCGGCGTCTCGTGGAGGTAAGGGGCGTCCATGCAGGCAGCCAGCCTACAGGCGCACAGGAGGTGCGAAGGTGCTCGAGGGATTCACGTGGTTCCGTCAGTCGGCGTACCGGTGGACCGACGGTGAGCTGAATGTCTACATCGATCCGTGGGGCGTGGACGAGGGGTCGCCGCCCGCGGATCTCATCCTGATCACGCACGCGCATCAGGACCATTTCCAGCCCGAGGAGATCGACCGCCTCCGCGTCGACGGCACGCGGTTGATCGCGCCGCACGACACCGCGGAGTCGCTGAAGGGAGACCTGACGCCCATCGCTCCGGGAGACGTCGCGGAGGCGTTCGGGATCAAGATCCAGGCCGTGCCCGCGTACAACATCGTGGAGGAGCGCCTCGAGAAGCACCCGAAGGAGAACAACTGGGTCGGATATCTCGTGGAGCTCGGCGGCCACACCTACTACCACGCGGGCGACACCGACCATCTCCCGGAGCTGGAGACCCTCTCCGCCGACGTGGCGTTCCTCCCGATCGGCGGCACCTTCACGATGGACGTCCCGCAGGCGGCGGAGCTCGCGAAGGCGATGAAGCCGGGGATCGCGGTTCCGATGCACTACGGGTTCATCGTGGGAACGCCGTCCGACGAGCGGGCGTTCCGGGAGCAGGCCGCGCCGGTGAAGGTGGAGACCCTCCGGCCGACGAACCCGTTCGAATGCTGAGGTGAGTGGTCGCCGGCTCGTCGGCTGGCTGGTCCTTGCTGGCGTGCTGGTCGGCGGCCTCGTGACGGGAACGTCGGCGCTGCTCGGACGCTCCGACTGTCCAGACTCCGAGGCGCCCGGCCTTTCGTTGCAGTCGTGTGAGGGACTCGTGCGAAGCCTCGCCGTGCGAACCGGTGTAGCCGCCGGCATCGCGACGATCTTCGTGCTTCTGCTGGTCGCGGGCCTGATGCGGACCTCCCAGCGGATGGAGGAGGACCGCCACGCCGACGCGATCGAGCGCTATCGGGAGGGTCGCTTGAATGAGTAGAGTCAGGTCGTTCAGGCACACGGGGAGACGACCATGACGCTGGGCTATCAGGGTGAGCTCTACATCCTCGCGTTCGACCATCGAGGCTCGTTCCAGAAGAAGTTCTTCGGCATCGCGGGCGAGCCGACGCCGGAGGAGAGCAACCGCATCTCCGACGCGAAGACGGTCATCTACGAGGGGTTGTTGCGCGCCGTGCAGGACGGCGCGGCCAAGGAGGCGGCCGGCCTCCTCGTCGATGAGCAGTTCGGCGCGGACATCGTTCGGAAGGGAAAGGCCGAGGGCATCAAGACCGCGATGCCCGTGGAGAAGAGCGGCCAGAACGAGTTCGACTTCCAGTACGGCGAAGACTTCGGCAAGCACATCGAGGAGTTCGACCCGGACTTCTCCAAAGTGCTCGTCCGGTACAACCCGAAGGGCGACCCAGGGATGAACCGGCGGCAGACCGAACGGCTCAAGCGGCTCGGGGGCTGGCTCCACGAGCACGACCGGAAGTTCCTGTTCGAGCTCCTCGTTCCCGCGGAGCAGTCGCAGCTCGATCGCGTGGGCGGCGACGTCGGACGCTATGACCGCGAGGTTCGTCCCGAGCTGATGCAGCGGGCCATCGCGGACCTCCAGGACCAGGGTGTCGAGGCGGACATCTGGAAGATCGAGGGGATAGACGACCGCGCCGCCTGCGAGCGGATCGCGCAGCAGGTCCGCTCCGGCGGCCGCGATCAGGTCGTGTGCGTGATGCTCGGCCGCGGCGCCGACGACGCGGCGGTGGCGCACTGGCTGAAGACCGGCGCCGGCGTTCCCGGCTACGTTGGGTTCGCGATCGGCCGGACGATCTGGTGGGATGCGCTCAAGGCATACGTCGACAAGGAGTCGGATCGCGGCAAGGCCGCGGAGATCATCTCCGAGCGGTACCGCCACATGATCGACGTGTACCGGTCCGCCGCGAAGCCCGCCTGATCGAAAGGAGTCGTGCGATGGCCGTCATCAAGACGATCGACCTGGTGGGTGTCTCTCCGAACTCCTGGCGCGACGCGGCGCAGCAGGCGCTCGCGGAGGCCGCGAAGACGATCCGCGGCATCGAGGCGATGGACATCCTCGAGACGAGCGCCGTCGTCGAGGGGAACGAGATCAAGGAGTACCACACGCACGTGCAGATCCAGTTCCGTTTGGAGCGGTAGCGGAGACGTGCCCGCTGTCCTGACGCTCAGGGCGTATGCGGATTCTTTGAGTGAAGAACCGGGTGGGTCTTCGTACACAGCCCTGATCTCTCAGGCGGCCCGCCACTGCAGTCACGGCTGCCTCGTTCGACGGCGTCAGATGCCGTTGGGTCCGGATGGAAAGGCGTTCCTGACGCAGATCGCTCCGTTCATTGAAGCTGACGAGCTCGTAACCGAGTGGCCGGGCACTCGAACGCGGACGCCGGAGAGGTTGATCACCTTCCGCTTGGAGGAAGAGTCCTCCTCGCTCTTGGCGCACTCGGTCGATGGTCTCTTCCAATGGCGGCAGCCGGGCCGACCGGAAGACCTGTCTCTGCTCCTCGCGGATGGCGCTCCGTGGCTGACGTCTATCGCCCACGAGGAGATGGCCTGGATCGACGGCGACGAGGCGATGCGGCTTGCGCTGCAAGAGGCTGGCCTCGCCGTTCAGGCAGACGGCTGAGGCCTCCTCGTTAGAATGCGGCCGTGCCAGCCTCCATCGTGCTCGGGACCCAGTGGGGTGACGAGGGCAAGGGCAAGGCGACCGACTATCTGGCGGACTCGATGGACTTCGTCGTCCGCTACCAGGGCGGCAACAACGCCGGCCACACGATCCTCGCGGGCGGCACGCTCCTCAAGCTGCAGCTGATCCCCTCCGGGATCCTGTATCCGCACATCACGTCGGTGATCGCCGACGGCGTCGTCGTGGATCCGCGCGTTCTCCTGGAGGAGATGGAAAGACTCGAGGCGATCGGCATCGACACCTCGAAGCTCCGCGTCTCGGGGAACGCACACCTGATCATGCCGTACCACCTCGAACTCGAGAAGGTGACGGAGCGCTACCTCGGCCGGAACGCCCTCGGCACGACGAAGCGTGGCATCGGCCCGGCGTACGCGGACAAGGCGGCGCGGATCGGTCTCCGCGTGCAGGACCTGTTCGACGAGGGCATCTTCCGACAGAAGCTCGACGTCGCCCTCAAGGAGAAGAACCTCGTCCTCACGAAGATCTACAATCGGCTCGCGCTCGAGCCGGAGCAGATCGTCCGCGACTACATGGAGTACGCCAAGCGGCTCGCGCCACACATGTCGGACACGTCGAAGCTGCTTCACGACGCGCTCCGGGAGGGCAAGCAGGTCCTGTTCGAGGGCGCGCAGGGTGCGCTCCTCGACCTCGACCACGGCACGTATCCGTTCGTGACGTCCTCCTCCACCGTCGCGGGAACCGCGCTCGCGTCGGCGGGCGTCGGCCCATGGGAGCTCGAACGCGCGATCGGCATCACGAAGGCCTACGCCACACGCGTCGGCGCGGGTCCGTTCCCCACCGAGGATGAAGGTCCGGATGGCGCACGTCTCGGCGAGCGCGGGAAGGAGTTCGGAACCGTTACCGGTCGCAGGCGACAATGCGGATGGTTCGACGCGGTGATCCTCCGCTACGCCGCGCGGCTGAACGGCCTGACGGAGCTGTTCCTCACGAAGCTCGACGTCCTGTCCGGCTTCGAGACCGTGAAGGTGTGCACCGGCTACCGTGCCGACGGCGATCTTTACGAGGACTTCCCTCCGCACCAGTCGTTGTTCCATCGCGCGGAGCCCCTTTACGAGGAGCTCGAGGGCTGGCCGGAGGAGCTCGCCGACGCGAAGACGTTCGAGGATCTCCCCGCCGCGGCGCGCAAGTACGTGGAACACCTCCAGGACCTCGGCGGAGTGAAGGTCGGCGTCGTTTCCGTCGGACCGTCGCGAGAACAGAGCCTGCCGCTGTGAGGGTTCTCGTCATCGGAAGTGGAGGGCGGGAGCACGCCATCGTGGACGGGCTCTCTCGGAGCTCCATCGTCGACGACGTGCTCGCCGCGCCGGGCAACGCGGGCATCGAGAACATCGCGACGCGACTTCCGATCGCGGCGGACGACCTCCACGCGCTCGTCGCAGCGGTCGAGAACGAGCGCATCAACCTCACGATCGTCGGACCCGAGGTGCCGCTCGTCGCCGGGCTCGCCGACCGGTTGCGAGATCGAGGCCGTCTCGTCCTCGGTCCGAGCGCCGCGGCGGCGCGGATCGAGGGCTCGAAGTCGTGGGCAAAGGATCTCTGCGTGCGCCATGGCATCCCGGCCGGCGGGAGCCATGCGTTCTCCGACGCCGCCGAGGCGATGAACGCGCTCGACGCCATGTCTCCGCCGTACGTCGTGAAGGCCGACGGTCTGGCCGCGGGCAAGGGCGTGACCGTGACCGAGGATCGCGCCGACGCCGAGCGCGCGATCCGCTCCGCGCTCGACGGTCACCAGGGCCGCGTCGTCGTGGAGGAGTTCCTCGACGGCCGGGAGGTCTCCGCGTTCGCGCTGCTCGACGGCGTGGAGACGCTTCCGATCGGCTTCGCCTGCGACTACAAGCGTGCGAGCGAGAACGACGAAGGTCCGAACAGCGGCGGCATGGGCGCCTACTCGCCCGATCCGGTGCTCGACGACTCCACGAAGAAGCTGATCGAGGAGGACGTCCTGCATCGCACGGCGGAAGCGCTCCGCGACGAGGGAGAGCCGTTCATCGGCGTCCTCTACGCCGGCCTGATGCTGACCACGGAGGGTCCCAAGGTCCTGGAGTTCAACGCGCGCTTCGGAGACCCCGAGGCGGAGGTGCTCCTCCCGCGCCTGGAGTCGGACCTCGGTGAGCTGCTCCTGGCGACCGCGGAGGGCCGCCTGGGCGAGATCCGCGACACGGTCCGCTTCACCGACGAGGCCTGCGTGACGGTCGTCCTTGTCTCCGGCGGCTATCCGGGCGCGTACGAGACCGGGAAGCCGATCGACGGCCTCCGCGAAGCCGCGCAGATCGAGGGCGTCAAGGTCTTCCACGCAGGCACGGAGATGCGAGACGGTAGAGTGGTCACCACCGGGGGCCGCGTGCTCGCCGTGACCGGCACAGGTTCCACGGCGGCCGAGGCGCGGTCCCGCGCCTACGAGGCCGCGAAGCACATCTCCTTCGAGGGGATGCGGTACCGAACCGACATCGCGGCCGGGATCGACGGAGGAGGGCAGGCATGAGCGACGACGCGCTGGTCGGAGTCCTCCTCGCCTCGCCGTCGGAGCTCCAGGTCCTCCAGCAGACCGGTGCGATGCTCGAGAAGTTCGGGATCCCGCACGAGATCCGAGTGATGTCGGCGCTACGGAACCCCGACCTCGTCGACGAGTACGCTCGCACCGCGGAGGACCGCGGCATCGCCGTTATCGTCTGCGGCGGAGGACTTTCGGGCCACCTCGCCGGAGCGGTGGCGGCCCGGACGGTGCTCCCGGTGATCGGCGTTCCCATCTCCAGCAAGCACCACGGCGGAGCGGAGGCGCTGTACTCCACGGCCCAGATGCCCTCCGGCGTGCCGGTGGCGACCGTCGCCATCGACGGAGCCGTGAACGCGGCGATCCTCGCCGCCCAGATCGTGGGAGTCCGCGACGAGGAGGTCCGTCGCCGGCTCCGTGTCTTCAAGGACGACCTCGCCGAGGGCCTGAAGCTTTGAGGAGAGCCGCGTGATCCCGCGGTACACGCTCCCCGAGATGGCCGCCGTCTGGTCCGACGAGGCCCGCTTCGAGAACTGGCTCCGGATCGAGGTCCTCGCGTGCGAGGGATGGGCTCGACTCGACCACATCTCCGCGGACGACCTTCGCGATATCAAGGAGAAGGCGTCGTTCACCGTCGACCGAGTGAACGAGCTCGAGGAGATCACGAAGCACGACGTCGCGGCCTTCGTCCAGGCCGTCGCCGAGAACGTCGGACCGGCCGGGAGATGGATCCATTTCGGGATGACGTCCTCCGACGTGCTCGACACCGGCCTCGCTCTGCAGCTTCGGGCAGCGGCGGACATCCTCCTCGACCGGTTGGAGCGCGCGCTCGCGATCACCCGGGAAAAAGCGTTGCAACACCGCGCGACCGTGATGGTCGGCCGGACCCACGGCGTCCACGCGGAGCCGACCACGTTCGGCCACAAGCTCGCGCTCTGGGCGTTCGAGCTGGATCGCGACCGGGAACGACTCCGTCGCGCCCGTGAGGAGATCTCTGTCGGGAAGCTCTCCGGCGCGGTCGGAACCTATTCGCGTCTCGACCCGCGCGTGGAGGAGTACGTCTGTGGAGAGCTCGGCCTCAAGCCGGCCGAAGCCGCGAGCCAGGTGATCCCGCGCGACCGGCACGCGGAGTACGTCACCGCCCTCGCGATCCTCGCGTCGTCGCTCGACTCCTTCGCGACGGAGATCCGCCACCTCGCCCGCACGGAGGTCCGCGAGGTGCAGGAGCCGTTCTCCGAGGGACAGAAGGGTTCCTCGGCGATGCCGCACAAGCGGAACCCGGTCCGGTCGGAGCGCATCACCGGCCTCGCGCGCGTCGTGCGCGCGAACGCGCAGGCGGCGCTCGAGAACGTGGCGCTCTGGCACGAGCGTGACATCTCCCATTCGTCCGCGGAGCGGGTGATCCTGCCCGACTCCACGATCGCGGTTGACTTCATGCTCTTCGAGTTCGCGGAGATCCTCGATGGCCTCCGTGTCTTCCCGAAAACGATGCACCGCAACCTGGACGCGTCGGGAGGACTCGCCTATTCGCAGGGCGTGCTGCTCGCGCTCGTCGTCCGCGGGATGTCGCGCGATGACGCGTACGCCGCGGTGCAGAAGGCCGCCGCCGCGGCGTGGGATCGTCACGTCAGCTTCCGCGAGCAGCTTGCGCAGGACGAGACCGTCAGCGCGGTGTTGAACGCTGACGAGCTGGAGGCGCTGTTCGATCCCGCCGTATACGTGAGCGAGCTCGACGGCGTCTTCCACGGGTTGGAGAAGCTCGAGGTCGCCGACCTGTGAACGTCTCCGGACAGCTCTCCGCACAGGGCAAGGTTCGGGACCTCTACGATGCGGGCGACGCGCTGCTGATGTCGGCCAGCGATCGCATCTCCGCCTTCGACGTCGTCCTGCCGACCGCGATCCCGGACAAGGGCCGCGTGCTGACGGGCCTGTCACTGTTCTGGTTCGATCGCTTGAGCGACCTGATCGAGAACCACGTCATCACCGCCGACGCACGCAAGTTCCCGCCGCCGTTCGACGCCGACCCGGAGCTCCGCGGCCGCGCGATGCTCGTGAAGCGCGCCGACGTCGTCAAGATGGAGTGCGTTGCGCGCGGGTACCTCTCCGGCTCGGGTTGGAAGGAGTACCGCAAGCGCGGCCTCGTCTGCGGCGTTCCGCTCCCCGCGGGCCTCGTTGAATCGGACCGGCTCCCGGAGCCGATCTTCACGCCGACGACCAAGGCCTCCGAAGGTCACGACCTTCCGCTCACGTTCGAGGAGGCCGTCGACGTCGTCGGCCGCGGCTTGGCGGAGAAGCTCCGCGAGCTGACGATCGGCATCTACGAGCGCGCCGCGGAGATCGCCCTCGAACGCGGGATCATCCTCGCGGACACGAAGTTCGAGTTCGGCTTCGCGGACGGGGAGCTGATCCTCGTCGACGAGGTGCTGACGCCCGACTCCTCCAGGTTCTGGCCCGCCGACCGGTACGCGCCGGGCGGCGCGCAGCCGTCGTTCGACAAGCAGTACGTCCGAGACTGGCTCGATGCGAGCGGCTGGAACCGCGAGCCGCCGCCGCCCTCGCTCCCCGCCGAGGTCGTGGAGCAGACGGCGGCGCGCTACCGCGAGGCGTACGAGCGGGTCACCGGCGAGCCGTTCGCCGCGTATCGTGAGCGCATGGGGGTTCCGGCGTGAGACATCGTTTCGAGGTCGTCGTCTCGCTGAAGCCAAGCCTCCTCGACCCGCAGGGCAAGGCCGTGCAGGGTTCGCTCCCGGCGATGGGCTGGACCAACGTCCGCGATGTCCGCGTCGGGAAGGTCGTGGAGCTCACCGTGGACGCCGCCGACGAGTCGACGGCGCGCGCCCAGGTCGAGGAGATGGCGACGCGGCTCCTTTCCAACCCCGTGATCGAGGACTACCGGATCCTCGCGGTCGAGGAGATCGCCTAGATGGCTTCGCGTTCCGGCGCCCGGGTCGGCGTGGTCACGTTTCCGGGCTCGAACGACGACCGCGACGCCCTCCGCGCGGTGGAGCAGATGGGCGGCACCGGCGTTCCGCTCTGGCACGGCGACGCGGAGCTCGGAGACGTCGACGCGGTCATCCTTCCCGGAGGGTTCTCCTACGGCGACTACCTGCGGACTGGAGCGATCGCTCGGTTCGCGCCGATGCTCGGCGCGGTCCGGGAGTTCGCAGACCGCGGCGGCCCGGTCCTCGGCATCTGCAACGGTTTCCAGATCCTCTGCGAGGCGGGACTCCTTTCCGGCGCGTTGATCCGGAACCGCTCGCTCCGTTTCGTCTGTCGCTTCGTGCACGTCCGCGTGGAGACGACGTCGAGCGCGATCACGGCGGAGTGTCGGCCCGGAGATGTCCTGGAGATCCCCGTCAAGCACGGCGAAGGTCAGTTCGTGTGCTCCGACGAGGAGCTGAAGCGGCTCCAGGCAGAGGAGCTCGTCGTCTTCCGTTACGCGACGCCCGACGGCGCGATCGCGGACGACGCGAACCCGAACGGGAGCCGCGACGCGATCGCCGGCGTCGGGAACGTTCGCGGCAACGTCGTCGGCATGATGCCGCACCCCGAGCACGCCGTTGATCCCGATGTCGGCCCGACCGGAGGACGCCTGCTGTTCGAGTCGCTCCTCTCCCGCGTGCTGGAGCGGGTCAGCTGAGCGCCGGTTCCGAACCGAACGAACCGCTCCACCGAGCCCTCGGGCTGACCGACGAGGAGCTCGATTCGATCCGCGATCGTCTCGGCCGCGATCCGAACCGCACGGAGCTCGCGATGTACGCGGCGATGTGGTCCGAGCACTGCTCCTACAAATCGAGCAAGGTGCACCTGCGGCGGCTGCCGACCAAAGGCCCGCGCGTCCTTGTCGGTCCCGGCGAAGACGCAGGAGCGGTCGACGTCGGCGACGGCCTCGCGGTCGTTTTCAAGATCGAGAGCCACTCGCACCCCTCCGCCGTGGAGCCGTTCCAGGGCGCGGCGACCGGCGTCGGCGGGATCGTGCGCGACATCGTCTCCATGGGCGCGCGTCCGATCGCGCTGCTCGATCCGCTCCGGTTCGGGCTGCTCACCGAGGAACGCAACCGCTATCTCTTCGGCGGCGTCGTCTCCGGGATCGGTCAGTACGGGAACTCGATCGGCGTCCCGACCGTCGGCGGCGAGGTCGGGTTCGCGGAGGCGCATTCGGCGAACCCGACCGTGAACGTGATGTGCGTCGGTGTCGCTCCCGCCGACCGGCTGATGCGCGCGGGGAAGCTCCGCGCCGGCTCGCTGCTCGTCCTCATCGGAGCGTCGACGGGTCGCGACGGCATCGGCGGAGTCTCGGTGCTGGCCTCTCGCACGCTGGAGGAAGACGCGCAGGAGAGCCGCCCCTCCGTGCAGATCGGCGACCCGTTCGCGGAGAAGCTCCTGATCGAGGCGTGCCTCGAGCTCGTGGAGCGCGATCTCCTCGAAGGACTGCAGGACCTCGGCGGCGCGGGGCTCACCTGCG
The DNA here is from genome assembly GCA_045805285.1 of Actinomycetota bacterium. Taxonomy (GTDB): domain Bacteria; phylum Actinomycetota; class UBA4738; order UBA4738; family JBJMLN01; genus JBJMLN01. The sequence goes on from JBJMLN010000111.1 coordinate 16,390, forward strand.
CCGTTTCGGAAACGGTGGCGAACGGGAAGGCCGGCGCGGAGCTTGACCTCGACGCGGTGCCGCTCCGCGAGCCCGGCTTGGAGCCGTTCGAGATCCTCACGTCGGAGTCGCAGGAGCGGATGCTTGCCGTCGTCGCGCCGGCCAATCTGGTCGCCGTGGGAGAGGTCTGCGATCGCTGGGGCCTTGCGGCACACGTCGTCGGCGCCGTGATTACCGGCGATCGCCTTCGCGTGAAGCACCGCGGCGACGAGGTCGCCGACGTTCCCCCCGCCTCCCTGGCGGACGAGGGCCCGACGTACCGCCGCCCGATGGAGCCGCCGCCCACGATCGAGGACGTCCTGGAGGAGGATCCGACGTTCGCGAACGTGGAGACGCCGCTCTCCGACTCGCTGTTCACGTTGCTGGGCTCGCCCGGCATCGCGAGCAAGCGGTGGGTGATCGAGCAGTACGACTTCCTCGTGCAGGGCGGAACGGTCGGCCAACCCGGAGCGGACGCCGCCGTGATCCGCGTCGGAGGAACGCTGAAGGCGCTCGCACTCTCCACCGACGGCAACGGCCGGTTCGGCCATCTGGATCCGTATCTCGGCGCGGCGCACGCCGTCGCGGAGGCGGCCCGCAACGTCGCAACCGTCGGCGCGCGACCGATCGCGATCACGAACTGCATGAACTTCGGAAACCCGGAGCGGCCGGAGGTGATGTGGGCGTTCTCCGAGGCGGTGCGCGGCCTGACGGACGCGTGCACGGCGCTCGAGACGCCGGTCACCGGCGGAAACGTCTCCTTCTACAACGAGTCCGGGAACTCCGCGATCTGGCCGACGCCGATCGTCGGGATGCTCGGGCTGATGGAGGACTACCGCCTGATGCTTCGCCCGGCGTTCCCGGAGGCGGGCCTCGTGATCCTCCAGCTAGGGGAGACGTTCCCCGAGCTCGGCGGCTCGGCGTTCGCGGAGGCCGTCCTGGGGACCGTCTCCGGCCGCCCGCCGGCGCTCGATCTGGAGAAGGAGCGGGCCTTGCACGCCATGCTCGTCGACGCGGCCGCCGAGGATCTCTTCACGTCGGCGCACGACTGCTCGGAGGGTGGCCTCGCGGTCGCGCTCGCCGAGTGCGCGGTGGCGGGTGACCACGGCTTCGCGGTATCGCTCCGCGCGGACGTTCCGGCGCACGTCGCGCTGTTCTCGGAGTCGGCGTCGCGCGCGATGGTGTCCTGCCGGCCCGAGCGCGCCGACGCCCTGGAGGCGCTCGCGGCCAGCCGCGGAGTTCCGTCAGAGCGACTCGGAGAGACCGGCGGCCCGTCGATGATGTTTGCGCCGCACGTGGAGATCTCCGTCGGCGAGGCGCGGGCGATCTACGAGGGAGCCATCCCGAAGCTGATGGCGGGGTAGCGGCTCCGCCGCGCGAAATTTCTCCCTTCTTGGTTCCGTCGGAGGATTGACACTCCGAACCCCCGGGAAAGACAGCTGTGTCCCGGCGCATCGGCGCCGACGAGGGCACCAGCGCGAAACAGTCCACGACCCAGGAGGTTGGTATGGCATATGCACGGGGTTACGAACGCGACTACGAACCGGTGGAGAGGACCCGGCCGGCACTGATCCGGTGGGGCGCGATCTTCGGCGGGGCCGTCCTCGGCCTGGGGCTGTTGACGCTCCTGACGGCATTCTGGTTCGCGCTCGCGTACGGCTCGAAGATCGGCGGCGTCCGCAACAACCTGGAGTGGTACGTCGGCATCTCCGCGATCGTCTCACTGTTCGTAGCCGGGTACCTTGCCGGCTGGCTCTCATCCACCCGGGGGTGGGGAGCGGGCATGATCAACGGGCTCGCGATCTGGGGCCTCCTCGTGATCGCGACGCTCGGCGTCGGCATCCCGACGCTGCTGAACGTGTTCAACGTCGGATCGGCCGCTGCGACGGGTGGCGCGACGCTCCGTGCTTTCGGCGTGTCGAACGCCCCATTGTGGGCGACGTTCTGGTCGATGCTCGGTGCCCTCGCGGCTGCCGCGATCGGCGGAGCCGTCGGCGGAGCGACCCCGCGCGCCGACGGGATGTACGGCCCGCAGGCGGATCGCGACCGGTACGCGCGCGACGGGGAGTACGTCGACGTGACGCGGTCGGAGACGGTGACGCGCGACCCGAACCGCGCGGCCAGCTAAGAAGGTCGGCCGGCGGTTCGCCGGCGATCGGAAGCGGCGGAGGCTCGCACCCGTGGGTGTGGGCCTCCGTCATATTCGGTAGTCGCGGTCGCGGCGCGTCTCGTCTCGCCGACAGCATGTCCACTATCTGGACACGCGATACACATGGTGGACACGCCTCCACGCGACCTGGTCGCCGACCGGCTTCGTTCTGATGCCGCCGTCGTGGCCGGAGTGACGAGCGGCCGCACAGACCAGTGTTAGCATCGGCCGGGTGGGAAGCGAGAGTCCAAAAGAGGAATGCGGCCTCTTCGGGGTGTGGGCTCCCGGAGAAGAGGTCGCCCGCCTCACCTACTTCGGCCTCTTCGCCCAGCAGCACCGCGGCCAGGAGTCGGCCGGCATGGCGGTCTCCGACGGCCGGAACCTTCTCGTCTACAAGGAGCTCGGGCTCGTCTCCCAGGTCTTCAACGAGGCGACGCTCGCCACGCTCCAGGGCGATCTCGGGATCGGCCACACCCGCTATTCCACGACCGGCTCCACGACCTGGGAGAACGCGCAGCCGGCGTTCAAGACCGATGGAGAGCACTCCATCGCGCTCGCCCACAACGGGAACCTCGTCAACACCGCTGAGCTGGCCGAACGGGTCGGAACGCGCACGACGGCGACCAGCGACACAGACCTGGTGACGACGCTCCTCGCCCGCTCCATGAACGGCGGCGGGCTCGAGGAGGCGGCCCTCAAGGTCCTGCCAACGCTCTCCGGAGCGTTCTCCTTCGTGATGATGGACGAGCGGACGGTCTTCGCCGCGCGTGACCCCCTCGGCTTCCGGCCGCTCGCGATCGGAAAGCTCCCGACCGGTTTCGTGTTCGCCTCCGAGACTGCCGCCCTCGACATGGTCGGCGCCACGTACGTCCGGGAAGTCGAGCCCGGAGAGCTCGTCGCCGTCGACGACCGGGGCCTGCGAACCCACCGCTTCGCGGAGAGCCCCCGCAAGGCCCTCTGCATCTTCGAGTTCGTGTACCTGGCGCGGGCCGACTCCCGCATGCAGGGGGAGACGGTGCACGAGGTCAGAAGGGAGCTCGGCCGCCGCCTCGCCGCCGAGGCGCCGGTGGAGGCCGACATGGTGATCCCCGTGCCGGACACGGCCGTCTCCGCCGCTCAGGGATACGCGGAGGCGTCCGGCATCGCGTACGGCGAGGGCCTGATGAAGAACCGCTACGTCGGCCGGACGTTCATCGAGCCGACGCAGTCGCTCCGTGAGCGGGGCGTGAAGCTGAAGCTCAATCCGATCCCCGCGACGATCCGCGGAAAGCGCCTCGTGGTCGTCGACGACTCCATCGTCCGTGGAACCACGACGCGACAGCTGATCACAGCGCTCCGTGAAGCCGGCGCGACGGAGGTCCACACGCGCGTGACCAGCCCGCCGATCCGATGGCCATGCTTTTACGGCATCGACATGCCGACACGCGCCGAGCTGATCGGCTCCGACCTCGCGATCGAGGAGATCCGCTCCTACCTCGGATCGAACTCGCTCGCGTACCTGTCGCTCGACGGGATGGTGGGCGCGACGGGATCTCCGAAGGGAGATTTCTGTCGCGCGTGCTTCGACGGGGAGTATCCGGTGCCGATCCCGGAGCACGCCGGCAAGTTCCTGCTCGAGGAATGAGCTCGCGCTCGCACGGCGGCTCCGAGCCGTCCGGCGGCTACCACGGCATCCACGCGTATCGCGAAGCGGGCGTTGACCTCGAGGCGGCGGCTGCCGCGGTGGACTTGATCCGAGACGTCGCGGCGAGCGCTTCTCGTCCGGAGGTGGCGACCGGCATCGGCGGCTTCGCGGGGCTGTACCGCATCGGCGGAGGTCGTCTCCTGGCAGCCGGAGCTGACGGAGTCGGGACGAAGACCGAGATCGCGCGGATGGCCGGCCGCCTCGAGACGATCGGCATCGATCTCGTCGCGATGTGTGCGAACGACGTCGTCTGCACGGGCGCCGAGCCCTTGTTCTTCCTCGACTACCTCGCGGTGGAGCGCGTTGTTCCGGAAGAGGTGGCGGCGATCGTCTCCGGGGTCGCGGAGGGTTGCCGACGTGCCGGCTGCGCGCTCCTCGGCGGGGAGACGGCGGAGCATCCCGGCGTGATGGAGCCCGGCCGTTTCGACCTCGCGGGCTTCTGCGTCGGCGTCGTGGAGGAGTCGGCCGTGCTCGATCCGTCGAAGGTGGAGGAGGGAGACGTTCTGATCGGGCTACCGTCGACCGGATTGCACTCCAACGGGTACAGCCTGGTGCGGCACGCGTTGCTCGACTCCGGGAAATTCTCGCTCGGCGACACCGTGGAGGGCCTTTCGCGTTCGCTCGGAGAAGAGCTCCTCGAGCCGACGGCGATCTATGCGCCGGTCGTGGGCGAGCTAGTCCAGAGCGGACTAGTGAAGTCGGCGGCGCACATCACCGGCGGCGGCCCGGAGGAGAACATCCCGCGTGCGCTGCCGCATCACCTTGGCGCTGAGCTCGACACGAGCTCGTGGGAGATCCCGCCGGTGTTCGAGCTCCTCCGTAGGGAGGCGAACCTCACCGATGACGAGATGCGCTCGACGTTCAATCTCGGGCTAGGAATGGTGCTCGTTACCAGCGCGGAAACGCTCAATGACGCGGTCGCAAAAGCTCCCGCCGCCCTTCGCGTCGGCCATGTCGTCGCCGGTTCCGGCATCCGCTTCGAATAGCAGCGTTGCAGTGACTCGGTCCAAGGACAGCGTTCCGAACCGCCTGCCTAGGCGGATCCGAACGCGACGAGTCGGTCGGCTGCTGGGACGACGAGCAAGCCTCCGCCCGCTCCCAGTCCAGTCGTGGGACTCGCGCTGATTCGAGCGCCGATGTCCGCGTGCCAGACGCCGTGGCCGCTCGTCGCGCGGCGACCATAGACGCGCCCCGACCGCGACCCTACGAAGACCCACCCATTCACGACAAGCGGTGGCGTGCTGAGATCGCGAGGTCCGTCGAACGACCACGCGGTCGTTAGATCGGGGAGCGTCTTGCCGAGAAGCGAGCCGGAATGCAGGAACAGTCCCATGCCGTGCGCGAAAGCAGGGAGTGTGGACGAGGAGAACGTGCCCCACTCGCGGCCGAATCCGGCGCCAAGGACCAGACCACCACCGCCAGCTGACTCGCCGTTGCGGACGTACACGCGGCCCCGAGAGTAGGGCGCCGTCGATCCTCCGCCGCCGACACAAGACCCGCTCGTTTGCCAGATCGGGGCGCCGGAAACGCGCGCGAACCCGTACGAATACGAACAAGCGTATGAGACGAAAACCGAGTTGTCCGACAGCGCCGGTGAGCTGTCGTCGCCGTTCTCGACGCTGCGCGTCCAGAGTACGTCACCGTTCGTCTCGTCGACGGCGTAAAGAGTTCCCCCGATCCCGGATCCGGCGAGATAGACGACGCCGGAGTCCGCATTGGGCGCTGCGCTGAAAGCGTATTGGCCGGGAAGCTGCACTACCCACAGCGTCGTTCCATCTGCGGCGTTGACCGCGCGCAGGACGCCGTCGAAGTTCACGACGAAGACGAAACCGTTGTCGTAGGTTGCCGCTGCCCAACCGTACCTCCCGCTGATGTCGTCGCTCCATACCTCGGTGCCCATGGAAGAGTCGAAAGCGCTGAGATGGGAACTCGACCCAGTGGTGGCGTCGTACGACGTAACGATCACGAGCCCCTGGGCGATGATCGGGTACGACGGGTGTGTTAGGGACACCGTCCAGCGCTGTACGAGCGGAAGCGTGATGGTCGGATCGACGACGTGGCCATCGTGCGAGATCGTGGACTGATAAGTCACGGAGTCGGTCGGCGACGTCGTAACGAACGCCCTCGCTCGGTGCGCGGATGCCGTTCCCTGCGCGCTTCCGACGATGACGATCAAGAGCATCAGGGCGATCGCGTTCGTGATGTGGCGCATGGAACCCCTCGACGAGATGTGGCCCAGACATCGGCGGGATTCATGCCTGTCTTGAACGCCCCACGTCTCTGGAAGCCGGCCTTCGGCTCAGGATTTCGCTCATCGGGCCGATGCTTACGCGGACGTTCTCCTTCCTGAGGAGAAGCCCCGCAGGCACGAGGAGGCCGAACAGATCGTGGAGGAACCCGCCCCGGACGCCACCCAGGTCCTGCTCGTCGACGACGAGCCGCAGGTGATCTGGATGCTGCAGTTCTCCCTCCAGGCGGAGGGTTACCGCACGCTCAGCGCGCGGAACGGCCTTGCGGCGCTGCAGGTCCTCCGGGAGCACCGGCCGACGTTGATGCTGCTCGACATCATGATGCCGGTCATGGACGGATGGAGCGTCCTCGAAGCGCTCCAGGAGCTCGACGACAAGGAGCGTCCGCGCGTCATCGTGGTCTCCGCGCGCGCGAGCTCGCGCGATCGACAGAAGGCGAAGGAGCTCGGCGCCGACGCGTTCGTCGCGAAGCCGTTCAACGTGGACGAGCTGCTCCGCGTGCTGAAAGAGCTCGAGCCGGGAACGCTCTCTACGCAGTCCTGACTCACGCGTCGCTGGACGCGAAGCGCTGGTTCTCCTTGGTCACCACCGTCGTTCCGACCGCCTTGCACACCAGCACCGGTTCCGAGAGCATCTCCGCCGCGGACTCGCTGATGTCCGGCCGCACCGTGATCACCTTCCACGCCTCGAACTCGCACTTCCGCGATGTGTTCCCGACGCTCACGATCCGCCCGCGCGCCTCGATGAAGTCGCCCGCGTGCACCGGCGCGAGGAACTCCACCGACTCGTAGGCGCGGAACAGTCCCTCGTCACCGTCCTGCTTGATCGCGAGCTCCGTGATGAGATCGCCGAAGATCTCCAGCATCGTCGCGCCGGCGACGAGATCGCCGCCGTAGTGCGCGTCCTCCGAACCCATCCGGCGGCGGATGAACGCCTCGGGCAGTGCCATGCGGTTTCCCCTCCTCGTGAAAGGTCAGGACACGACCTTGCCGAAGCGGATCCCACGTCCGGGAACCCGCTCGACGCGGTTCGCCTTGGTTCGAACGAAGTACGTGTCCGCGGCGGCGTCGTAGGACTCCAGGATGCCGACCACCTCGCTCTGATAGCCGTTCGGGAGCTCGAACTGGAAGGAGACCCTCCGCCCGACGTCCTCCGGTGTCACGAGGTTCCGCGTGCTCATCGGCGGCAACCCTATCGGTTATCTGCCGACGCGCTGGATCGCGCCGGCCGTGGACTCCGGGAACGCGTCCGGGTGGATCGCCCACGCAAGGATCTCCAGGCCGTCGACGACGCGCGGACCCGGACGGGAGAAGTATGACGTCGCGTCCACCGCGAACACCGCTCCGTCGCGCGCCGCCGGCGTGGACGCGAACTCCGGCTGATCGAACAGCTTCGCGGCCTCGTCGACCGCTTCCTCGAGGTAGTAGCCGCACGGCATGAACACGACCACCTCGGGCGAGGCGTCGGCGATCTCCCGCCATGTGACGGTCACGGAAGGCCGGTTCGGCTCGTTCAATAGGTTGGTTCCTCCGGCGACCTGCACCATCTCCGGGATCCAGTGGCCGCCGACGAACGGAGGATCAGCCCACTCGAGCGCGAACGCGCGGATCGTCGGAAGCCGAGACGCGGTCGCCTTCACAGCCTCGATGCGTTGCTGCAGCTTGTCGACGAGGTCCGTCGCCTCCTCCTCACGATGCAGGACCCGACCGGCCCGAACGATCGACGCGAGGATCTCCTCGACTGAGTGCGGGTCGAGCGACACCACGTCCGCGTCCGTAGTTCCGAGCTCCTCGAGCGCGCGCTGGACCTGGCCGGAGGGCACCGCGCAGAGCGGCAGAGGTCCTGGGTCAGGATCACGTCGGGTTGCACGCGCCGGATCAGGTCGCGGTCGATCGAGTAGAGGGGCTGCTGCTCCGCCATCCGGTCGCGGACGGCGTCGTCGATCTCCCTCGCCGAGCGCGGATGCTCTGACGGGATCGTGCTCCGCGAGACCACCGGCTTCGTCCTCGCGTCGGCGGGGAAGTCGCACTCCTCGGTCACGCCTTGCAGGTCGTCGCCGAGGCCGAGCGCGTAGACGATCTCCGTCGCCGACGGGATGAGGGAGATGATCTTCATCGCGGGAGGTTCCGCAGCGCCGAGGCGTCGGAGAGCAGCTCCACGAGCGACGTCAGCGCACGACCGGCATCCGCTCCGTCGAGCACGCGGTGATCGAACGTCAGGGAGAGAGTGCACGCCGGGCGCGCCACCACCTCTCCCTCCACGACGACCGCGCGTAGCGCGATGATGCCGAGCGCGAGGATCGCCGACTCCCCGGAGACGAGGAGCGGCGTGCCGGCCTCGGAGCCGTAGCTTCCCGTGTTGGAGACCGTGATCGTGCCGCCGGCGATCTCCTCGGGCCTGAGGGTTCCGTGGCGGGCGGCGTCGGCGAGGCGTGCGATCTCCCTGGAGATCTGCGTGATGCTGCGTGCGCGTGCGTTCGAGAGCACGGGGACGGCGAGACCCTGTCCGGTGTCGGTCGCGATGCCGACGTTGACGTGGCGATGGAAATGGATCTCCCCGAGCGTGCCACGGTACGAGGCGTTCAGCGCGCGGTGGTCGTTGCACACCTCCGCGAGCGCGCGGACGACGACGGGCAGCGGACCCACTCCGATCTCGCTGCGGAACGTCTCCAGGGCGGTGCAGTCGAGCGTCCGCCAGGTCGTCACCATCGGAACCTCGCGCACGAGGCGTGTCAGTCGGTCCGCGATCTCCCTGCGGCGTTCCGGGATCGGGACCACGTCGACCGGGGTGGTCACCGTCCAGCCGCTCCGGTCGGCGTTTCGCGCGTCGTAATTGCTGTTCGTGAACGGAGGCTCGACGGCGACCTCGTTCGCGCCCGGAGGTAGCGGCTCCGGAGAGCCCACCGCGTTCGTGCCCATCTCCGCGGCGTTCTCCACGTCGTCGACGCCGATCCGGCCGCCGGGTCCCGTTCCCTGAACGGTGGAGATGTCGATGCCGCGTTGGCGCGCGAGCTTCCGCGCCGCGGGAGACGCCGACACCGGCCGCCGCTTGATCGGGACGGTCGCACGCGTCGCCACGCCGCCCATCGCAGCCGGTGGCGCGACCGGCATCGTGTTCACGCCCTCCACCTCGAAGGTGACGAGCGGCTCGCCGACCCGGATGACGTTGCCGGCGAGCGCGTGGAGCTGCGCGATCCGGCCGGCGTGCGGCGAGGGGATCTCCACCGTCGCCTTCGCGGTCTCGATCTCCACGATCGGCTCGTTGAGCGCGACACGTTGGCCCTGTTTCACGAGCCAGGCGGACACCGTCGCCTCCTCCAAACCCTCGCCGAGGTCGGGAAGGACGAACGGCGTCAGCGTCGCCATCTCGGAAACTCCATTCGGTCAGTACGCCACCGTGCGCCGGACGGCTTCCGCGATGCGCTCCACGCTCGGGAGCCACCGCTGCTCGAGCGATGCCGGCGGATACGGCGTGTCATACCCCGTCACGCGAAGGACAGGCGCCTCGAGCGAGTCGAAAGCGAGCTCCATGATGCGGGCGACGACCTCCGCTCCGAGGCCGAGCGTCATCGGCGCCTCGTGGACGACGACGGCACGGCCTGTCGCCCGGACCGCGGAGGAGATCGTCTCCAGATCGAGCGGCGCGAGCGAACGGAGATCCACCACGCCCACGTCCACGCCCTCCTCCCGGAGGCTGTCCGCCGCCTTCACGGATCGAGCGACCATCGCGCCGTAGGACAGGATCACGCAGGCATCGCCCTCTCGCACCGTGCGCGCGCGGTTGAGGGCGAGCCCGTCGGTCTCGAACTCTCCGGTCTCCTTCGCCCAGTAGCGGCTCTTCGGTTCCAGGAAGATCACCGGATCGGGCTCGCGCATCGACTGCACGAGCATCCGGTACGCGTCGAGTGGTGTGGAGGGAGCGACGACGCGAAGGCCTGCCGTGTGCGCGTAGTACGTCTCCGGGCTCTCGCCGTGGTGCTCCTTTCCGCGGATGCCGCCGCCGAACGGGATGCGGATCACCATCGGAACCGGCGCGCGCCCTTTCGTCCGATAGCGGTACTTCGCGACGTGAGAGATGACCTGATCGAGCGCCGGATAGGAGAAGCCGTCGAACTGCATCTCCGCGACGGGTCGCCATCCGGCGAGCGCGAGGCCGATGGAGACGCCGGCGATGCCCGCCTCCGCGACCGGCGTGTCGAAGACGCGGTCGCGCCCGAACTCGCCCTGGAGGCCCTCCGTCACGCGGAAGACGCCGCCGAGCCGGCCGACGTCCTCTCCGAACACGAGCACCCGCTCGTCGCTGCGGAGTCCCGTCCGTAGCGCGGCGTTCAGCGCGCCGACCATCGTGACGTCCGGCACTAGCGCTCCCGCGCGTACGTGTAGCGGAACAGGTCTTCCTCCGGCGGCGCGGGGGTCGCGATGACGGCGGCGCGGATCTCGCCGACGCGGAGGGCTGCCTCCGACTCGCACGCGGAGCGGAACGCCCCGTTGGCGACGCCCTCTCGCTGGAGATAGCTCGAATACCGCTCGATGGGATCGAGCTCGTGCCACGCGTCGACGGCTTCCTGCGTTCGGTACCGCGTCGCGTCGTCCGCGGTCGAGTGGGCGTCCATCCGGTACGTCATCGCCTCGATCAACGTCGGACCGCCGCCGGAGCGAGCTCTCTCGGCAGCCTCGCGCGTGACCTGGAGGACCGCGAGCACGTCGTTGCCGTCGACGCGCACGCCCGGGAAGCCGTACCCCTCCGCGCGGAGATACACCGGCGCGGCCAGCTGATCCGAAGTCGGAACGGAGATCGCCCAGCCATTGTTCTGGCAGAACAGCACGACCGGCGCCTCGAAGACCGCCGCCATGTTGCAGGCCTCGTGGAAATCGCCCTCCGAGGAGGAGCCCTCACCGAAGTAAGCGAGCGAGCAGGCCGCCTTTCCGTCGAGCTTGAGGCCCATCGCGTACCCGACCGCGTGCGGGATCTGCGTCGCGACCGGAACGCAGATCGGCGCGAATCCGTGCTCGTACGGATCGTACGGACCGCCGTGCCACGTCCCGCGGTGGTACTGGAGATACTCAACGACGTCGACGCCACGGACGATCGCCGCCGCGAGCTCCCGGAACGACGGGAACACGAAGTCCTGCGGTGCGAGCGCGAACGCGCTTCCGACCTGGGCGGCCTCCTGGCCGAGGAATGCGGGATAGACGGTGAGCTCTCCCTGGCGCTGGAGCGCGACGCAGTCCCGGTCGATCGCCCGCGAGAGGATCATCAGCCGGAGGAGCTCTCGCAGCTCATCCTGCGAGAGGCCGACGTCGACGGTTCCGTTCGGAGTTCCGTCCGGCGCGATCAGCTGGAACGGCGCATCCGCGGATTCCTTCTGATCGGTCGGCATGCGGCCCTCGCTCGATCGGGATTCGAAATCAGCATAGGACCAGGCGCGAACACGACGCTCGCCGTGGTGGCCAGGGGCAGAATCGAACTGCCGACACCGCGGTTTTCAGCCGCGTGCTCTGCCAACTGAGCTACCTGGCCTTCAGCGCGGGTGACGGGCTTCGATCCCGCGATCTCCGCCTTGACAGGGCGGTGAGGACGGCCAGGCTCCTCTACACCCGCATGGTGTGTCTATGGAGTTGTACCCCCAGCGGAATTCGAATCCGCGTCGCCGCCTTGAAAGGGCGGTATCCTAGGCCGCTAGACGATGGGGGCTCGAGCGTCCATCGGTCGACGACCCCCGGACGGGGGCTTCAGCCGCGAAAGTATAGCCGCGGCCCGCGTCTCCCCTCGCTCAACCGACCTTCCGTGCGTGCCGAAGGTACGCCATGCGTCAGCTGCTCGAGATCCTCGGCCTCCGGACCCCGGAACGAGGCCGCGACCCCGTGGCGCTTCCGAGCTCCATCCGGTGGATCCTGCCGCTGATCATCGTCTCCGCCGCCGCCGTCGGGGCGGTCGTCGGCCGGCTGTTCGGCGCGCTCTTCCTGCAGCTCGTCAGATAGGCGGAGCTCCGCCCGGTCGCCGAGAACGAACTCCGTCGACGCACCGCACTCCAAGACGTGGCGGACTCCTCGCCTCGGCAGGAGCAGCCGCCGCGGAGGACGCCGCCGGACCTCCACGACCCGCATCTCACGATCCAGCGTCGCCACCATGATCGGGAAACACATCCCGAACGTGTGAACCGACCGGCAGCCGGAGAACAGCATGCCGGCATCGTCCGCGAGCGCCGTCCGACCGAGGAGACCCCGCCGTCGTTCGGCGCGCGTCTCCGGGAGCTCGACCGCAAGAGCGAACCGGGGAAAGGCGAGGATTCCGCGTCGCACGAAGCCCGGACCATAGCGCCCAGCAGTGACAGGGCCTACGCTTCGAGCCCGATGGACGAAATTGGCGGACCCACGGAGGAACGCTCCCGGTACGGCATGGGCGGAGCCTTCCTCGTCGCCGCGGTCCTTTCAGCGATCCCGGCGTTCGTCGTAAAGATCGGTCTCGACAAGATCATCGACGGAGTGAGCTCCGGGTCGGCGCCGCGCGACGCTCGCACGGGCGCGACGTTCGTCGCCATCGGGCTGTTCGTTGCCGTGTTCGCGATCCTCTTCGCAGTGTTCGGCGTCCGCGACGAGCTCGTCAACCGGCTGCGAGCCCGCCGGGAGGAAACGACCCTCACCTGATCCCGGAGGCCTCTCACGCGGGAT
>JBJMLN010000112.1:0-3672 GCA_045805285.1 Actinomycetota bacterium
CCGCCGAGGACGCCGATCGCCTTGGAGAGCGTTCCGACCTGGATGTCGACCCGGCCGTCGAGGCCGAAATGCTCGACGGTTCCGCGGCCGGTGGCTCCGAGCACGCCGCTCGCGTGCGCGTCGTCGAGCATCATGATCGCTCCGGCATCCTCGGCGGCCTCGACGAGACCGGGGAGCGGCGCGATGTCGCCGTCCATGGAGAACACGCCGTCGGTGATCAGGAGCTTCCGCTTCGCGTCGGTGCTCTCCGCGAGGAGCGCTGCTGCCGCCTCGACGTCCTTGTGCGGATAGACCTTGATCCGCGCGCGCGAAAGCCGAGCGCCGTCGATGATCGACGCGTGGTTGAGCTCGTCGGAGACGATCACGTCCTCCTTCGTGAGGATCGCCGCGACCGTCCCCGAGTTGGCCGTGAACCCGGCCTGGAACATCAGGGCGCGCTCCGCTCCTTTGAATTCCGCGAATCGGCGCTCGAGCTCCAGGTGCATCGACATCGTTCCCGCGATCGTGCGGACGGCGCCAGATCCGGCTCCGAGCTCCGCGGCGGCGCGCGAGGCAGCTTCCTTCAGTCGGGGATGAGCCGCGAGGCCGAGGTAGTTGTTGGAGGCGAGGTTCACGACGTCGCGACCGTCGAAGCGCGTGCGGGCGTGCTGCTCGCTCTCGAGGACACGGGGATGCTGCCGGATCCCCTGCGCCTCCAGCTCGGAGAGCTCCTCCTTGAGGTACGCCAACGGGTCGGTCACGCGTCCGGAGCCTCCTCCGATCCTTCCTTCGGGTTCGGCACGAGCAGGATCTTTCCCGACCGGCCGCTCGCCATCACCTCGAACGCCTCCGCGAAGTCCTCCAGGGCGAAGCGATGCGTGATCACCGGCGAGACGTCGACGAGACCGGAGGAGAGGAACGTCGTCGTCTGCTGCCACGTGCGGAACATCTCCCGGCCCGTGATGCCCTCGAGGCGCGCCTCCTTGAAGATCACCGCGTCGTTCAGGTCGAGCGACACCGGTCCGTCCGGAAGTCCGAGCAGCGCCATCCGCCCGCCGCGGGAGAGCATCCGCGTGCCCGCGTCGATCGCGGCCGCGTTGCCGGACATCTCCAGGACGACATCGGCGCCGTGCCCGCCGGTCGCTCCGAGGACCGCGTCGACGATGTCCTCCGCGGCGGGATCGACCACGACGTCGGCGCCCATCCGCTTCGCGAGATCGATACGGAACGGGTTCGGCTCCACCGCGATCACCGAACGCGCTCCGGCGGCCCGCGCGATGCCGACGCAGAAACAGCCGATCGGGCCGCAGCCGAGCACGACGACCGCGCCCGTTACGAGATCGGCGCCGTCGCCCGCGGTCCCGAAAGCAGCGTGGACGGCGTTCCCGAACGGCTCCATCACCGACGCGATGTCGGGCGAGATCCCCTGGCCGACGACCCATGCGTTCGCGGCGGGGATCACGACGTACTCGGCGAACGCACCGTCGACGTCGACGCCGAGGATGCGAAGGTTCTCGCAGATGTGCTGTCTCCCGGAGCGGCAGGTGCGGCAGTATCCGCAGGCGATGTGGGTCTCCGCCGCCACGAACGTGCCGATATCGAGGTGATGGACCTCCGGACCGGTCGCGTCGACGAATCCGGCCACCTCGTGTCCGAACGTGAGCGGGAACCGGCTGATGCGCTCGGCCGCCCACTCGTTCCACGAGAAGATGTGGAGATCCGTGCCGCAGATCGACGCGGCGCCCACGCGGAGGCGCACCTCGCCGACGCCGGGTTCCGGAACGGGAACGCGCGCGATCTCGGCCCCCGGCCCCGAACCGGCCTTGCGGAGCGCCCGCATCGTGGCTGGCACGGAACCGAGCGTACCGCCGGAACCTCCGAGGGTCCGCGAGGCGTCGAAGCACCATGACGCGGAGCAGACGCACGATCTCGGTCCTCGCCGTGACGATCGCCGCTCTCGCCAGCGCGTGCGGGGATCGTCGGACGGTCTCGCCTGCGGGGTCTGCGACGTCGTATCCGCGGGGCGCCGATGAGCTCGTGTTCCGCATCTCCACCGCCGGCGGATTCGTCGCTCCGCAGCAGACCCTGCAGCAGACGCCGTCGTTCTCCCTCTACGGAGACGGCCGCGCGATCACCCAGCGGGCGCAGATCGAGATCTACCCGGGTCCGGCGCTCCCCAGCCTGGTGGTCACGTCGATCACCCCGGCAGGCGTGCAGGCACTCGTCGCGGACGCGGTGGCGGCAGGCCTTCGGAACGATCGGTCGTACTCGACGATGCCCGTCTCGGATATGCCCACGACCACATTCACACTCGACGCCGGCGGGAAGACGCACACGACGACGGTCTACGGGCTCGGAGCCGGAACCGGCGGCCAGCCCGGTATCAGCGCGGCCGAGAGGAACGCGCGCGCGGCGCTCGAGCACCTCTCCACCGAAGTCGGCGACCTCCGGCACACGCTTCCGACGGGTTCCGTCGGACCCGATCGGGCGTACACGCCGGACGGCCTGCGCGTCTTCGTACAGTCGTACGACGGCCAGCGCGACCCGATGCTGCACGAGCCGGAGATCGCCTGGCCGCTCTCCGATCCGCTCGCGACGTTCGGAGAGGAGACGTCCACGCCGTCCGTGCGATGCGGAACCGTCTCCGGGTCGGATCTTGCACCGCTTCTGAAGCTCGCGGTGTCCGCGAACCAGCTGACGCGGTGGCGGAGCAATGGCAACGACTACTCGCTGACGTTCAGGGTCCTGCTCCCAGACGAGCACGGCTGCTGAGGAGCGCGGGCAGCGCCGGTTCCGCACTCGCGGAACCCTCTCTGTCCCCCGAACGGGCGGTTTGGCCGGGCGTTCAAGGCCAGCCACGCATCAGCCGATATGACTCGCAGCGCAACTGAAGGGATACGCGTGCCCTCAGATCGCAACGAGCACAGCCGCGCGGGCCGCAGGCTCGCCGTCCTGCGTTCGCTGAGCAGGATCCTTTCCGAGCCGAGCGACGTCGGCACAACGACTCCGATGCTCCTCGAGACGCTGTGTCTGGAGCTCGGCTGGGACGTGGGAACGCTCTGGGTGATCGATCCCGAGGCCGACATGCTGCGAAGCGTCGGTTCGTGGCGGCATCCGCGCCTGGTCGCTCGGAACTACTCCGGGCCGCTCAGCGGCGTCAGGCTCCCCCGCGGCGTGGGGCTTCCCGGTCGCGTGTGGGCGCAGCGGTCCGCGCAGTGGGGGATGGACCTCGATGACGCGCAACGCATCTCCGCGATGGTTGCGGGACTCGTGAGCGCGGTCGGCTTTCCGATCCGCAGCGGCGACGAGCTCGTCGGCGTCGTAGAGCTCCAGAGCGGCCAGCACGAGCCGCCGGACGAGGACCTCGTCGAGCTTCTGGAAAGCGCGGGCGCGCTGATCGCTCAGACGATGCAACGGGATCGCGCGCTGCAGCTCCTCCGCGAGGCCGACGTCCGATACCGAGCCCTTGTGGAGCAGATCCCCGCGATCGTCTACATCGACGTGGTGGACGAGACGATGTCGACCTCCTATGTCTCGCCCCAGATCACGACGCTGCTCGGGGTGCGGCCCGAGGAGTACATCGCCGACCCCGACTGCTGGTACAAGCACCTGCACCCCGAGGACAAGGAGCGGGCGCTCGCGGAGTACCTGCGAGGCCGAGACGCAGGGGAGTCCTTCACCTTCGAGTACCGC
>JBJMLN010000113.1:0-32275 GCA_045805285.1 Actinomycetota bacterium
CGCGCTTGCCCAGCTCGCGAGCCAGACCGAACCTCCGACGCGTTTCGTGGCAGGCGCTGACGCGATCGCCGCGGTCGAGCAGAAGGCCAAGAACTCCAGGCCCAGGCCGATTTCTACCGCGAGCTGTCCTCGTCCCCTGGCCTACGACGAAGCTCCGGGTACATGAGCGCACCCTCGAGCACGCGAGCGGCCGGAGCGAACAATGCGCGAAGCTACGCAACGGCAAACGTGCTCGTGACGAGCGGCTGACTTCGTCCCCAGTACCGAGCGACGCCTTCCGTGCGCCTCGACGGGACCTCTTGGTTGGCGCGTCGGTCGTGCAGGCGTGCTTCCTGGTTGGTAGCGGAGCATGACTGACAAGCGCGGCTGACATGACGACTCCGTGCCTTGCGTGGGATGCCGGAACATCGTCTGAACATGGTCCAGGTGCAGGACAGGCCGCTCCATCGGCACAAGGCCTCACGCTCGCTGCGAGCCTTAGTGCTACTCCTCGTGGGCCTTTAGAGCCTTTGTCCGGTGTCCCGGTTCGTCGGCGAAGTGCGACTCACGAAGCGACCTCGGACCTCACGTCGGACAGAACGGCGAGTACGTCCTCCACCGTCGCGTTTGGAACGTGTTCGAGATACGAGCGGATCACCGTCGTGATCCGGTAGTTCAGTTCGCTCGGCGTCTTCGGCTTGAACCGCGGGTTGTGTGTCGGCTCCCAGGCTTGGTCCAGCTCTTCTCTTCGTTCCTGTGATACGTCCTTCATGATCTCCACCTCCCACGGGATGACGTCTCGCCGTTCTACGCGGCGGTGCTCGGCGCTCCGTCTGTTTCCTACCTCGCCGAACGCACACTCATGCATGCGAACTCGTGTTTGCGTCCAGGCGATGAACCGCCTCGTTTGCCGGGGTCGGCCTCGGGAACGGTCCTCCGCGATGGAGCTCCCGAACGCTCGGCGGTGGGTACGGGCCGGAGCCCTCTCGGGCATCTGCACGCTCGCGATGGTCGCGAGCGCATGCGTCGGTCCAGCGAGGACGTTCTCCGTCTACGAGGCGAAGGCCGTTGTCAGCGTCGAGCAGGCCGTCTCGGCGGTTCAGAGCGTCCATGTCGCGATCTCCCAGGCGCTCGACGATCGGAACTTTGCGCCGTACCTGTCGGAGACGATGCACGACGCGGAGGAGGACGTGACGACGGCGGAGGGTCACTTCTCTTCGATCCAGCCGCCCGACGCAGCGTCGATCCGCCTCCGGAACGAGGCCACGGCTCTCCTCCACCGCGCGAGCACCGCCGTTGAGGGCGCGCGCATCGCGATCCGGTCCGACGACGTGCTGACGCTCCGAGGGCTGAACGGGGATCTCCCGTCGCTCGTCTCCACCCTGAACCGGTTCGTCGTCGAGCATCGATGAAGAAGCTCCTGGAGATCTCGCTCGGCGTCCTCGTCGCGATCGGCGCGTTCGTCGACATCGGCGACCTCGTCGCGAGCGCCGAGGCTGGGTCGCGCTTCCGGATGGGGCTCGCCTGGGTGCTTGTCCTCGGCACGATCGGGATCTGTCTGTATGCGGAGATGGCCGGACGCATCGCGACGATGTCGAAGCGAACGACCTTCGATCTCGTCCGCGAACGGATGGGTGCGAAGCTCGGTCTCGTCACGCTCGGCGCATCGTTCTTGGTCAACTTCCTGACGCTCGCCGCGGAGGTCGGAGGCCTCGCTCTGGTCGTGGCGCTCTTGACGTCGTTGAACTACCTGTTCTGGGTCGTGCCGATGGCCGTCGCGCTCTGGATCGTCGTCTGGCGTGTGAAGTATTCGATCATGGAGAAGACGGTGAGCCTCGTCGGACTGGCGCTCCTAGTCATGGTCGTGACGGTGTGGCGGCTCCATCCCGATTGGGGATCGCTCCTGAATTCGGCGACGCATCCGTACGTTCCGGCGAGCCAGACCCATGCCGACTACTGGTACTGGGCGATCTCGCTGCTCGGCGCCACGATCACCGTGTACGAGGTGGTCTTCTACTCCTCGGGCGCGATCGAGGAGAAGTGGGGTCGCGAGGACCTGATCGTCAATCGGACGAATGTCTATCTCGGGTTCCCGCTCGGTGGAGTCGTCTCGCTCTCGATCATGGCGGCCGGGGCGATCTTCCTCTTTCCACGCGGCATCGACGCTCAGCACCTCTCGCAGACGGGCCTTCCGGTCGGCGCCGCGCTCGGCCGCGCCGGGATAGCGTTCTTCCTCGTCGGCGCCTTCGGCGCGGTGTTCGCGGCCGCGCTCGAGACGGCCCTCTCGGCGGGGTACATCGTGTCGCAGTACTTCGGGTGGCCGTGGGGCAAGATCGTGAAGCCGAAGGACGCGCCGCGTTTCCACCTCGTGATCCTCGTGACGCTCGTCGGCGCCGCGGTCCTGATCCAAACGTCGATCGATCCGATCAAGGTCACGGAGTATGCGATTGCGCTCGTCGCCGTGGCGGCACCGTTCACCTACCTGCCGATCCTGCTGCTCGCGAACGACCCTCGCTACGTGGGCACCAAGGTCAACTCGTTCGTGTCCAATGCACTGGCGACGATCTTCTTCGCGATCCTTGTCCTCGCCTCGATCGCGACGATCCCACTGATGATCATCACGAAGGGAGGTTCGACATGAGCGACGAGCCGCGGGTCCTCGACGCGGTGCAGGATCTCCTCGACCTGATGCTCTCCGACACGGAGGAGCGTCCGAGCGGCCGCGTCGAGGACCTCGAGTTCGACGAACGCGGCGAGCGCCCCGTGCTCACGACGCTCCTCTCCGGGGCACCGGCACTCGCGGATCGACTGGAGGGGCGGCTCGGCGCGTGGATCCGAGGCCTGTACCGGCGCCTGCACGACGCGAAGGAAGCCGAGCCGATCCGCGTGGGTCTCGATCAGATCCAGAACATCAACGGCCGGGTCGACCTTCGCGTCTCACGCTCCGATCTCGGCATCGGGCGGTTGGACGCATGGATCGTCGACACGTTCGTCGGGCATATCCCCGGAGCGGACCATGCGCCTGAGTGAGCTCCTCGGCTCAGAGGTCCGCCACGCGAACGGTCGCGTGATCGGCGCGGTGCGGGAGGTGCGTCTCGTGCAGGACGGCCCAGAGGTGGAGGGGTTCGGGCCTGCGTTCCGCATCCAAGGCGTCCTCGTCGGGAGCCACCCGAGGGCGCGACTCGGCATGACGCGTAATGACGTCAAAGGACCAAGGGTGTTCAGGTGGTGGGGGAAGCGCGTCGAGCGCCAGCTGCGTTACCTGGATTGGGACCAGGTGCACTCCTTCAACCCGGGAACGCTCGAGGTTCGGGCCTCCGCCTAGGCCGCCGGGAGCAACTCGATCAGCGGCTCCAGCAGCTTTCCGATGTCCTTGGAGAGCTTCTTCTCCTCCTTGTGGCTCACGTGAAGGAAATCGCCGATCTTCGGCGCCGCCGACGACACGCCGGAGCGCTCCGCGAGCAGCAGCATCGACTCCCACGTGTCCATCAGGTACGAGGCAACGTCGCTCGCGACCTCCGCCACTTCGAGGTCGAGCGCCTCCTTCTCGGGCTTCTCCTCTGACACGAACGAGGAGAACGAGTCGATGAACCCCTTCATGATCTTCGACTCTGAGCGTCGGGGCTCCTCTCCCATCAGCTGGAACGTCTCCTCGAGTCGACGGACCTGCTCCTCCGTCGCCGTCCGAAGCTCGTCGAGCATCTTCGAGACGTCCGGATGGGAGACCTTCTTGCCCATCGGTCCGAGGGCTTCGACGAGCCGCTGTGTGCCGTCGTACATCTCCTCGACCTCGTGTTGGAACAGTTCACGTGCCGATCTCACGCCGCCTCCTAAGACCTGACCGGGACGCCCACTCGTGCGTCTCGTCGGAGCGACGCGACGTTACCCGAGGCCGAGAAGGAAGAAACAGAGCGGCTTGACCTCACCGTCACGCTAAGCCATCCGCATCCGCTACCTCCGTCCGCCGTTCCGGTCGTCCGGACAAGCGCATCGGCTTCTTCGGGACAGACCTTCTGCATGGGCGCCTGTCACCCGAACCCGTCCCGAATGATGCCCCAGGCACTAGGCATGTACCGACTTCGGTCGGGTACCTAATGAGACCTCAACGCAGGGAGGTGCCTCGATGCCGCAGTCGATCCGAGACGTGATGACCGACGACGTGGTCGTAATGTCGACGACCGCGACACCGAACGGCGCGCGATACCTCGCGGCGCCCGAGGTCGTCTCGGTGCTCGAAGCGGCCCGCTGACCGGCTTCCGAAGACGTAGGCGAGCAAGAGCTTAAAGGCCTCCCGACCGGTGACGCCTTTACCGAGTGGTGACCTCCTTGTAAACAGGTTGCCGTCGATTTGTTGCAGGAAGCGATACACGGCAGGGCTTCACCGAGGGTCGCGCCGTGGACGCATCTCCTCGCCCCGTAGTTCCGAGGCGCCGTGTGTCACTATGGATCAGCAGACGCCGCGCGGTCGCGGGTCTCGGCGGCTTGATAGCACCGCGGGTCAGCGCCACATGAGCCGAAGCCGTTTCCCGTCGGCGCCGGTCCACGAACCGCTTCCCGGATCAGGACTCGTCGGTCACGGCTCTAAAATCCGTGCACGTGGTAGCGAGGCAATGGATGCAAGCCGCGGGGGTCGTCGCATTCGGCGGCGACGTGCGCATGCTCGAGCTCGCTGCGCCGGCAT
The DNA here is from genome assembly GCA_045805285.1 of Actinomycetota bacterium. Classification (GTDB taxonomy): domain Bacteria; phylum Actinomycetota; class UBA4738; order UBA4738; family JBJMLN01; genus JBJMLN01. Next base: position 4,661 of record JBJMLN010000113.1, read on the forward strand.
CTCCCGCGCCCGACGAGGTCGTGATCTCGGTGCACGCGGCAGGGGTCGCCAACTGGGACGAGATCGTCCGCGTCGGAGGCTGGGACGTCGGCCGCCGACCTCCGCTCGCGCTCGGCGTCGAGGCGGCGGGAGTCGTCGCCGCGGTCGGTGAGGACGTGACGAGCCTCGCAGCGGGCGACGACGTGCTCACCCACCCCGTCCCGCTGCGATACCAGGGCTCGTGGGCGGAGTGGCTTGTCGCTCCCGCCGCATTCGTCGCGCGAAAGCCGGCCTCCGTTGGGTGGGAGGCAGCGGCCACGTTTCCGGTGCCGGCGCTCACGGCGGACCAGGCGCTCACAGGAGCCGCACCTGTCCCGGCCGGGGAGTGGGTTCTCGTGCACGGCGCCGGCGGCGTGACGGGCGGACTCGCTGCGCAGCTCGCGATAACGCGTGGAGCGACCGTCGTCGCGACGGCAGGCCCCTCCAGCGAGGCGCGCGTCCGCGGCTACGGCGCGAGCCTCGTGCTCGACTATCACGATCCCGAGTGGCCCGCCCGCGTGCGAGACGCATCCCCGGGCGGACGTGGAGTTAGGGCCGCGGTGAACGCGGCTCCGGGTGGCGCAGCGATCGTCATGCAGGCGGTGGGGGGCGGCGGCCGACTCGCGACGATCACCGGCGATCCGCCACCGCCCGAACGAGGGATCACCGTCGAGGACGTCTACGTCCGAGCCGACGGCGCACGGCTTGCCGCACTAGTCGCGACACTCGCAGAGGGAGAGCTCTCGCTCCACGTCGGGGCGACACGTCCGCTCGCCGAGGCGGCCTCCGCGCTCGAGGCCGCCGTCGCCGGCCGCACCTCCGGCGCGAGTGTGCTCATGCTCGAGCGCCCTTGAGGTCCGTTGCGCCGGGCTCGCGAGGAGCCCGGCGCAGAGACCATTGCGAAGGAGCGTCAGGCCGAGGCGATCTGGATGTTGTTGACCTGGCTCTGCGGGACCGTCTGAAGGATCCACCGGAGAACCGCCCGGGTGTCGGTCCGGTAGGCCCAGCCCTGGCCGCCGCAGGCCCATCCCTGACCGAAGGAGGTCACAGCGACAATCAGGTTCGAATCGAAGCCGCCCAAGAACGTTGGGCCGCCGGAGTCGCCGAAGCAGGTACCGCCCATGCCACCGCCCGGGCTGTTGCTGAGCTGGACGTTGAAGCCGCTCGTCAGGGCGTTGTGTAGGTTCACGAGCCGTACCTTCGCCATCAGCCGCTCGCGGAACGACAGCGTCTGCGCCGGGTTCGTCCGACTCACCCCGTAGCCGCTGACGGTGAACGTGACGTCCTTGTTTCGGGCGGCCCTCGACGCGACCTCTTCGAGCGTGCCGGCTGCCGCCAGGACCCCGTACTCGGGACGCTCGATCGGACGGTCGAGGATGACGAGCCCGACGTCGCGGTTGTTCGGGAAGCCGGCGAAGTCGTTGAACCCGTAGTTGTACAGCTGATGCGCGGGCGCGCAGACGTCGCGCGTCCCCGTCGCGCAGTAGTCGGGGTAGCCTGTGGTCGAGTCGAGCTCGGTCACCGGGTCGTAGTTGACGCCGGCGTCCTGCTCGAAGTACACGCGGGCAGAGACCACGCCGGTCGAGGCGTCGGTGCAGTGGCCGGCCGTGAGAAATACGGTGGGCGTGAGCAGCGAGCCGGAACAACGGTGCACGAACTCGCCGTGCTGGTCGTAGAAGACGACCAGGCCTACATACGGATGCTCGAAGTCCTTGACGAAGTTCCCGGTGATGGCGCCAGCGGGCGACCCCACCACAGCGACGATGCTGAACACTCCGATGAATACTCCGAGGAGCCTTCGCATCCCCCCTCCTTTCGGTACCGAGAACTGCGGTCTTCCCCGGCGCGCCGGGATCTATGCATCCGCGTGCGGGTAGATGAGGAGGAAGCATGTGGTGCCGGCGACCTCGCAAGCATTTGGACTCCCCTTCATTCCTGGCGTTGCGCTCGAACGTCCCGCGATGGCCCCGCGTAGGGACGCGATACGACGCGTCACGACGAGGACGCAGAACCGCACGCGAGGCACGAATCGGGTCGTCGCCCTCATGTGGTTCTTCAGCCTCGGGTGGTTCGACCTCGAACGAACTCTTAATCCGTTGGCCCGGAGGAGACACGGCCGCCGCGGTAACCGTGCATCGCCCAGTAGCAGCATCGAGCTAACACACAGTTGGGGCTCACCGAGCGTCGTGGCGCGAGTTCGGAAGAGGCGCGGCTGGCCGCCACGCGATCCGGATACTGCCCTTGCGCCCACGCGCGATGGTGTAGTGCGCGCATGGTGCGACGCTTGAGGAGGTCCTCAGGCGCCGAGGTTCATCTGATCGTCGATGTTCTTCGCTGCCTGCTCAAGGCCCGCGTGGAGATCGCCTACATCTCCGGCCTCGAACTTCGAGAGGAGCCCGATCTCCTGATCGACCGGGTATGTGCTGATCGGCGTCAGCGGATAGAGACCCGAGCTCGGGTTCGAGAACACATCGAGGAACGTCTTGAAATGCGGGTCGTGCGCGAGCGTCGGATCCTTCAGCGCCGCGTACGTCGTCGGAACGTTCCCGAGCGTCTGCGCGAGCGATTCCAGTGGCTTCGTCTCCGTTGCGAGGTACTTCACGAGGAGCCACGCCTGCTCAGGATGCGGCGACGTGCCGGAGACAGCGATCACGGTTCCTCCAATCTCCCCGAGCCCGTACCGCGACGGATCCGACGTCGGGAACGGCGCAGTTCCGTAGTTCACCTTCGAGCCGTCGTCCTTGATGAACGCGGTGCGCCATTCTCCGTCGATCATCATCGCAACGCGGCCCGTCTCGAACCCGTGCGCGGAAGACCACTCGGAGTTCGCTCCGCCGAGGCTTGCGAGGAACTGCTCCAGCTTCGAGTACCCGTCCGGTCCGTAAAGCGCGATCATCGAGCGATCCCAGTTGAACATCTGTTCCCATGCCGGGTCGCTCGCGAGCGCAGACCGGCCCTTCGCGTCGTACCAATCCGCGTTCCAGTAGTTCCCGAGGTACAGGTTGTAGCTCTCGTAGAAATCCGAGAGCGGATCGAAGCCGACGACCTTGATCGATCCATCAGCGTTGTACTCCGTCAGTTTCTTCGCGTCGGAAGCCAGCTCCGGAAGCGTCTTCGGCGGACCCGAGATGCCCGCTTGCGCGAAGAGGTCCTGGTTGTAGTAGAGCCCGAACGCGTCGCTCTCAAGCGGCAACGCGCACTGGTCGCCCTGATAGGAGGTGTACTTCGTCGCCGCGGGCGGAGATACCTTCGCGAGGTCCATGCCGTCGGCCTGCAGGAACGGGTTCAGGTCCGCCCACGCGTGCGACGCGCAGAACTGCGCGACCTGCTCGGGCCCTTGCGTCGACATCACATCGGGTGGATTCCCCGCGTTGACGGCCTGGAGGACCTCCTGCTCGTTCTTCGCTCCGACGGACTTGACGGTGATCCACGGGTACTGCTGGTGGAACTGCGCGATCAACCCGTTCAGGTCGTTGAGCTCGCGGCCGGAGAAGTGGCTCCACATGGTGAGCGTCACCGGCGTATGCGGCACGGCAGAGCTGTTCGGCGCGGCCGATGTCTGGCTCGAGGAGGGGCTTCCCGCTGTGCACGCGGCCGCGACGAAGGCGATGACGAAGACCGAGCTCCAGGACCGCTTCATCGAGCGGAATCATAAGGCGCGGCCCGGCGCTGCACGCCTTCAGCTAAGCCTGATCTCGAACCAGACGTGCGTGGCATTGCCCGGACGATCGATGCCCCACTGGTCCGCGAGGTAGGACACGAGGTAGAGGGCCCAGCTCTCCTCGCTCAGCTGTCCCGGGCTCGGCGGGAGCGCGAAGCCGAATCCTGCATCCTCCAGCTCGATCCTGATCGTCCCGGGGTCGGTCGTTACCCGGACGCGCATCGGTGAGTTCGGGGCGAGTCTGGACTCGCCGACGCTGTTCGAAAGGACCTCGCTCAGGAGAAACTGCGCGACCGGGAGCGCAGGTTCGGAGATGTCGATGACCTAGCTCAGAAGGAGTCGTGCGGCGCGTGGAGCAAGCGCCGAGAGGGGGATCGAGAGTTCCACGTCGATCTCCGGAAGCTTCCGCTTGAGCGTGTCCTCGCCCACCGGCCCGTTCTCCTGATTTCGTGCCATACGGCGACGCGCCTAAGGTCAGGCGCTCTTGCGTTCCTTCACCTTGCCTTCGTCCGCGGCGCGCTCAAGGTCTTCGTCCGAGAGCACGCGCTCGTCGGGATCCGCTGTGTCCGTCCCCGGCTGAAAGTGGAGTTTCTGCATGTAGGGGGTCGGTTCCTTACGACGATAGTCCACGAACTCCTTCGTGTAGTAGCTCCGCGCTTCACCCACGTCCTTGCGCCCCGTGACGATGTCGTCCATGAGATTGAGGGCGAGCATGTTCGCTTCCTCGTCGTGGCACCGGGCGGAGACTTCTCCGGCGGTGCGCTCCACGATCACGCTGCCGTCGAACGTCGCGAGCGCGGTAAAGGATTCAGGCGGCACGCGGTAGGCGATGAAGGACTCCACCGAGTCCTCGTGCGGCGCGGGGGAATTCGTGTTTGTAGAAGGCCTTCGATGCGACGATCCGCTTCCACGGGCCGACGCCGTGCCAGATCAGGGAGGAGTCGGTCTCCTCCGTCGGCTCCCCGTACTTGTCGATCACGACCTGCGCCGGCTCACGCGATTCCTCCGGCCAGGCCTGGATGATTTCGGATGCTCGACGCATGAGGTTTCCCTTCCGGGTGGATAACCCGGTCATACCCAATGAGCCGTGCATCAACGCACGCGGCGGGGCGGGTCAGTGTGCCAACGGCCGACCTCCACTCAGGTCGAAAGGTTGTAAAGAGGTAGCTCACAACATCCAGCAGTCGAACGCGCAGGAGCGCGTGCGGCTGATCCTAAAGGCTGATCGAACGCTGCTCACACGAGCACAACGGCGACGTCCTGAGCATCCACGGGGGATGCCGGACATGTCGTGGTTACGGGCGCTTCATCGACCGGCGGTCCTGTCACCGCGCACTTTCGGATCCGGCGCGCCTCCGTCGCCTTACTCGCGGCAGAGGATCGAACGGTTGTATATGAATCGGGGTCTCAGGCCGTGCTCGTCACTTGTTCGGCTCGGCTCGGCTGATGTCGGCCAGCGCCGAATCGTTGTCGCGCGCAACCGCCACGGCTCGGATAGAGAAGATGCGCACCGCGCGACCCTCCTCCACTACGGGAAGTCGGCGCACAGTCATCGCCCGCATACTGCCGGCGGCATCCTCAACCGTGTCGTCGGGACTCAAAGTCTCGGGGATGGCGACTCGCGATTTCGCCAACCCGTGTATCGCTCGGTGCCCTGTCGTCTGCGACCGCGCGCACAACGATGTCTCGGGCGGTCAGGATCCCCACGACCTTGTCGTCCTCGAGGACGATGACGTTCCCGATGTCTCGCTTGCACATCCCCCGTCCGGCATCCTTAATGGTTGCGGCCGTCGGCATCACGACCACGTCCCGAGACATCAGCGTGTGGGTGGTTCAGCGGCGCGCTTCGTCCGGCGCCTATAGGGAATGCCGTACCCTCGGCCGCATCGAGTTGCCGTTCGTCGATACTTCCTACGGGGAGTTACGGCTCGTCTCGTCATCGTCCAGGCTTTGAGCGAGCCTTGGGACGTCGCGGGGGGAGAGCGCGGCCACGTCCGGTTCGAGATCGCGCTCCCCGAGATAGCGGGACTGCGCTCCGCACGTCAGTGTCTGATGTGGCTTCCGTCCCGGGACGTTTGGGCGGGATGACGGCGGGTACTGAGTTCATCGGCCACTTCGCTGGTGGGGCGGTGCGAGGGGTCACAACCAATGATCCAGCAGGGAGACGGGTCCGACGGTCCCACCCAGCACGAGCTGCGGGCCCGCAGGTAGTCGAGGCTCGCGGGCTGTTCCCCCTCCCGGCCCGCGAGCCTTGACCCTGGTTTCGTTCGTCCTATACAGGCCTGGAAACTGCCGATACACCAGCAATAGCGAGTACTTGGAGCTTTCGATCGATGGGCGGTCCAAGTAAAGGAGGCGCTCGACGATGCCACAGCTGAGGCGAGACGTCTCGGGAAACAGATTTTCGGCGAGCGTCTCTCGCCAAGGCCCTCGACGGCGACGGTTCATCGACCTGGTGGCGCACGGTCTGTGTGGAACGGCTGGGTGGCGAAGTCGGCCGGTGATCACGCGCTTCCGGTCTTAGTTGCTACGAGATGAGCAGCGTGATCGCGATCCGCATCTACTCTCTCATCTCGCCTGCGGCGTTCGATAGGTCGGCCGTATGGGGCGAGCCCTAGCGGTCCGAGGATGAAAGGGCCCGCTGGAGCGGGCAGACGCGGCCGGGCGCGGTGCGGCCTGCCGTCGTGAACCTCCCACGCTACGGCGGCATCGCTGAGGGTCTCCGGGCCGCATCTGGTTGGACGTCTCTGGAGAGATAAGGCTGGACGCAACGGTTTGATTCAGCCCGAGGAGATACGACACTCCCTATCGTGAACGTAGATTCGCGCCACCCGGGTGCGTCGGAGTTCCCTTCGGCGCGGCGAACCGCCGTCGTCATCGCGACGCGAGATCGACCTGCCGACCTGCGTCGGACGCTTGGGAATCTTCGCCGGTCCGCTGGGGCGGCAGAAATCATTGTCGTGGACAACGCATCTACTGGAGAGGTGCTCGATCCACTAGCGCGCGAATACCCCGATGTTCTGTTCCTCCGCCTGCGCCAAAACGTCGGTTGCGGAGCCCGTACGATCGGGGTTCGGCACGCTACTCGGCCGTTCGTCGCCTTCAGTGACGATGATTCATGGTGGCACCCCGGTTCGCTTGGCCAAGCGGAGCAGCTGTTCGACCACTATCCGCGTCTCGGGGCGATCGCCGCCACGGTGCTGGTCGGCAAGGAGGAATATCCCGACCCCGTCGTGGATCGGATGCGAAACGGGCTTTCAGCCGATCCATCGCTACCGGGTCGACCCGTCCTCGGATTCCTCGCCTGCGGCGTCGTCGTGCGCCGGGAGGCATTCCTGGAAGCTGGCGGGTTCGAGGCCCGCTACGGCATGGGCGGAGAGGAACGACTCCTGGCCCTCGATATCGTCCGGAACGGATGGGGCCTCGTGTGGGCCGAGCAGGTGGTCGCGCATCACTACCCATCCGTGACGTCGAGGGATCATGATGGGCGGCGCCTCGCAGAGTTGCGGAACGGGGTCTGGACAGCATGGCTTCGCCGCCCGCTCCGCATCGCCATCGGAGAAACTCTCCGACTCGGGAGCGGGTGCTCGGACCCGCTTGTCCGCCGTGCGCTGGTGGACGCGGCTCGAGGGCTCCCCTGGGTACTCCGGGCGCGGCAACGCGTTCCTGATTATCTGGAGGATCAACTGGCCGAACTGCGGCGCGCCGAGCCGAACATGGGGCCGCGGGGGAAGCCGTCGTTCCGCGAGCGTAACGATGTAGTGGCGGATGCCTCCGGAATCCCGAGCGAACGCGAATAGGAGTGACGGTTCGAACCGCAACGGATTCGGCGCGGAGGCGCGCCCACTGTTGGCCTCAACGAGTCCCCGATTACGTTACGACCGTGGCCTCCTCACCGAACAGCAACGGCGACTGAGCGGCTCCGCCTCTAGCGAGCTTGGGAGGCCCCGTTCGATGCGAGGCCTCCGTCGAAGCGAAGCGCTTCGTGTGTCCTCGTTCCGAGGCGCGTCCCCGTAGAGCCGACTGCGCTGCGTCCCGAGGCCACACGGACGTTCCCGACGGCGCCGGGAACCGACAAGCCCTTGCCGGTCTGATGGGCGAGATGAGCAGACGGCTCCCCGCCTCGGTGAGCGTATAGGTGATCTCGACCGCCCGCTCCTACAGACGTCCTCGCCGTGGGCGGGCCACCCATCCCAGATAGACCCTGACGCGGCCGCCCTTTCCGGTGGCAGATCCGATGGGCCCGCATCGGTCGCGGATCGACCGTCCGCTGAACCCTACGCGCCGCCAGTCTTCCAGAAGCCTCGTCGGGTTCCCCTAGAACCAACTGATCAACGGTCGGCAGTCCCCTGCTCGCTCTCGGTCGTCGTTCGCGTCGACCGCGGCGACGACATCGTGGTCGGGCGTGCGCACGGGTTCGCGAACCGGGCCCTGGTGATCCCGAACGCGACGCGGCCCCTTCGCGATCCCGAGCAGCGTCAAGGGTGTGACCGCGCTCGCCGCCGTGACCCTGATCGAGAGGGCTCCCTAGGCTGGAATACGACCGCGCGCTCGGTCCTCGGCGACGATCTGCCGCTGATCCACGACGGCGTCACGATGGAACAGCTGTGGGCGAGCGGTTCAAGCTTTGCCCCTGCGGAGCCTCCAAGTCGATGCCGTTCTGCGACGACTCGCACGTCGAGACGGATTTCGTCTCTCAGCCCGGACGTCGGCGACCTGCCGTAGGCCGGAGTTCAGGGGGGGCCCGCGAACCCAGCTCTGTCCGCGCAGTTCTCTCGCATTTCCGTGTGGGAAACGGTTCGCCGGGTATGACGGCGGCATCCGAGCACCTCGCGGCCGGCCCCGACGGGGGCGGTTCGCTCGCGGGTTCCGGGAGGATTCATGGGACGTCGGATCGCGCTCATCAGCGAACATGCGTCGCCGCTCGCAGTCCTCGGCGGTGTGGACAGCGGCGGCCAGAATGTCTACGTCGGTCAGCTGGCCCGTCATCTGACGGCCCTCGGTTACGAGGTCGACGTCTTCACCAGGCGCGACAGCGACGGCCTGCCGGAGACAGCGGAGTGGATCGACGGCGTGCGCATCGTCAATGTTCCCGCCGGCCCGCCGGAGTTCGTTCGCAAGGAGGAACTCCTGCGCCACATGCCGGCGTTCACGGAGTACATACGTCGCTTCTGCTCCCGGCCGGGGAACCGCTACGACCTGCTGCACGCGAACTTTTGGATGTCCGGAGACGTCGCGATCTCCCTCAAGCGAGCGCTCGGGATCCCCGTCGTCGTCACGTTCCACGCGCTCGGCCGCGTGCGCCGGTTGCACCAGCGTGACGCCGACGACTTCCCCGACGAACGCTTCGAGGTCGAGGACCGGATCATCCGCGAGGCCGACCACCTGATCGCCGAGTGCCCCCAGGAGGAGGAGGACCTCATCCGCTACTACAACGCGGATCCGGCGAAGATCACGATCGTCCCGGCGGGTTTCGACCCGACGGAGTTCAGCCCCATGAGCACGGCGCTCGCGCGCGCGGCGCTCGGTCTCCCGGCGAGCGAGCGGATCATCCTGCAGCTCGGTCGCATGGTGCAGCGCAAGGGGATCGACACGGTGATCCGCGCGGCCGGCATCCTCGCGCGGGAGCATCAGCTCCCCTCTCGCCTCCTCATCGTCGGGGGCGGCTCCGAGCGACCCGACGCGGAGATCACTCCGGAGATCGGGCGCCTCCAGCACATCGTCGCAGACGAGCACCTCGAGGACCTCGTCACGTTCGTCGGCCGTCCGAGCCGCGATCAGCTGAAGTACTACTACGGCGCCGCCGACCTGTTCCTCACGACGCCGTGGTACGAGCCGTTCGGGATCACGCCGCTCGAAGCCATGGCGTGCGGCACGCCGGTGATCGGCTCGAACGTCGGCGGCATCAAGTTCACGGTCCGCGACGGCGAGACCGGCTACCTTGTCCCGCCGCGGGACCCCGAGTGCCTCGCGGACCGGATGGCGCATCTGTTCCGGCAACCGAACCTGTTGAGCGTGTTCCGACGTCAGGCGATCGGCAGGGCCGTGGACCTCTTCACCTGGAGGCGCGTCACGAACGCGGTTGCGGCGCTCTACGAGCGCGTGATCGCCGCGCGCGATCTCGAGAGCATCTCCTCAGCCGACGACCTCGCCCGGATCGACATCGCCTTCGGCGCCGCGGTGGAGACGCTCGAGGCATCCAACCGGATGCTCGCGCCGACGCTCGTCCGTGCCGCGGAGACCGTGGAGAGCTGTTTCCGCGGCGGCGGGACACTCCTCGTCTGCGGGAACGGCGGGAGCGCCGCGCAGGCCCAGCACCTCGCCGCGGAGTTCGTTGGAAGGTTCAAGCGGCCCGATCGCCCGGCGCTCCCCGCGATCTCCCTCAACGCCGACACGGCGGTCCTGACGGCGTGGTCCAACGACGTCGGCTTCGACCAGACGCTCTCCCGGCAGGTGGAGGCGCTCGGCCGCCCCGGCGACGTCCTCCTCGCGTTCAGCACGAGCGGTCGTTCCCGCAACCTCGTGCAGGCGCTCGAGGCTGCGCGGGCCCGACACGTCCGCTCGATCGCGATCGTCGGCGGCAACGGAGGACTCGCGCGGAACCTCGCGGACGTCGCCGCCGTCGTTCCGTCCGAGGACACCCAGCGCGTCCAGGAGGTGCACCTGATCCTCCTGCACCTGCTGTGCGAGCTCGTGGAGGAGCGGATGTTCCCCGAGGGGTGGGCGAACGTCGACGAGACGGAGATCGCCGCGACGCGCGGGGTCCTACTCCCGGACGTCGATCAGCGGATCGAGGCGCGGGGCGCCTGATGCAGGACGTCCGCTCGCATGTCGCCCCTTCGGCCGAACGCTCCCTCGAGGACCGCGTCGCTCTCGTGACCGGAGGCGCGCAGGGTCTCGGCGCCGCAACCTGCCGCGTGCTCGCCGGAGCGGGAGCGACCGTGATCCCGGCGGACGTCCACGGCGACGCCGCCGCGGCGCTCGCCGACGAGCTTCGAGACGACGGGGGAAACGCGCACGCCGTCGAGCTCGACGTCCGCGACGAGCGCTCGGCACGCGCAGCCGTGGAGGAGGCCCTCGGCCGCTTCGGCCGGATCGACGTCCTCGTCAACAACGCCGGAGTGGACCGCACCGCCGCGTTAGAGGAGCTCTCCGTGGAGGACTTCGACCGCGTCTGCGGCGTGAATCTCCGGGGGCCGTTCCTGATGTGCTCGCTCGTGTTCCCTCCGATGAGCGAGCGCGCGAGCGGCCACATCGTGAATATCGTCTCCACCGCGGCACGGAGAGCGTGGGCGAACGCCTCCCTCTATCACGCGACGAAATGGGGGCTGCTCGGCCTCAGCCACGCCGTCCACGTGGAGGGCCGCGCGCACGGGATCAAGGTGAGCGCCGTGATCGCGGGCGGGATGCGAACGCCGTTCCTGCTCGACCGTTTCCCCGACCTCGATCTGGAGGTCCTCCAGGAGCCCGCGAACGTCGCGGAAACGATCCGCTTCCTGCTGACCCAGCCGGAGGGAACCGTCATCCCCGAGGTCATGGTCCTTCCGACCCGAGAGACCTCGTGGCCCTGACCGACGGCGCTCCCGGGCGCTCGGGGTGGCGATCCGCGCGGAACATCCTCGCCGTCCGGCTCGACGGTCTGGGAGACGTGCTGATGACGTCTCCCGCGATCCGAGCACTGCGGGGCGACGGCGAACGACGGGTCGCCCTGCTCGCGTCGAGCGCAGGAGCCGCCGCCGCTCGGCTGATCCCGGAGATCGACGACGTCATCGAGTACGACGCGCCGTGGATCAAGTCCTCCGTCGCACGCCAGGACCACGCGCGGGATCGCGCGATGGTCGAGCGGCTGCGCGCGAGCGGCTTCGACGCCGCCGTCGTCTTCACCGTCTACAGCCAGAGCGCGCTCCCCGCGGCCACGGTCTGCGCGCTCGCCGACATCCCCCTTCGCCTCGCCCACTCCCGCGAGAACGTCTACGGAGTGCTGACCGACCGCGTCGCCGAGACCGAGCCGGAGACGATCACGCGCCACGAGGTCCGGCGTCAGCTCGACCTCGTCGCGACGGCCGGCTTCTCCAGCTCCGACGAGCGGATGTCACTCCGCGTACCGGAGGAGGCCGAGGCGCGAGCCGCGGAGCTCCTGGATTCGGTCGGCGTCGGGAGCGGAACCTGGGTCGTGGTGCATCCGGGGGCGACGGCATCCTCGCGGCGGTATCCCTGGCAGCGCTTCCGCGACGCCGCCGACGGCCTCGCCGCCGAGGGGATCGACGTCCTCTTCACCGGTTCCCCCGACGACCTGTTCCTGGTGGAAAGCATCCGGCGCGGCATGCGGGCACCGTCGCGGTCGCTCGCGGGAAAGCTCGGTCTCCCGGAGCTCGCGGCGGTGCTGCGGCGCGCTCACGTCCTGATCGGAAACAACTCCGGGCCCGCGCACGTCGCCGCGGCCGTGGGAACCCCGGTCGTGGACCTCTACGCGCTGACGAATCCGCAGCACACGCCGTGGGGCGTTCCGAACCGCGTTCTGAACGTCGACGTCCCGTGCCGGAACTGCTACCGGAGCGTCTGCCCGGAGGGACACCACAACTGCTTGGCGCTCGTGCCGCCTTCCTCCGTGGTACGCGCAGCGATCGAGCTCCTCGAGCTCAGGCCGCCGGAGCGCCGATCTCCAGCAGCCGGAGGCCCGCCGCTCTTGCTCGTTCCGCCGGCAGCGCGCTCCGGGCGTCGAGGATGAGGTCACCGCGCATCCTCTCGGCGAGGACGGAGAGATCGAGCGTCGAGAACTCCGGCCACTTCGTCGCGACGACGACGGCGTCGGCCCGGTCCGCGGCTTCATAGGCGTCGGCGCGGATGCGCACGCCGTCCGCTCCGGCGACCGACTTGATCACCGGATCGTAGGCCGTCACGACGCTTCCGCCCTCCACCAACCGCGATGCCAGCGCGAGCGCCGGCGACGCGCGAAGATCGTCGGTGCACGGCTTGAACGTGAGACCGAGGAGCGCGATCCGCCTGCCCTGCATGGCCTTCAGCTCGCGTTGCAGGACATGGACGAGGCGCTCGATGCGAGCGTCGTTGACGGTGCGCGCGGCTTCGAGGAGCGGCGTCGGCGTCGAGTACTCCGCCCCCATCGCGATCATCGCCGCGACGTCCTTCGGAAGACACGAGCCGCCCCATCCGAGGCCCGGCCGCAGGAACGCCGGTCCGATCCTCGCGTCGGCTCCGACCGCGGAAAGCACCGCGCGCGCGTCGGCTCCCGTCGCGGAGCAGAGATCGGACAGCTCGTTGGCGAGCGAGATCTTCGTAGCGAGCGCGACGTTGGAGGCGTACTTCACCATCTCGGCCGAAGGGAGATCCATCCTCAGCACCGGTGGCGGCTCTTCGACGTCGAGGAGCGGCCGGTACAGCTCCAGCACGCGATCGATGCCGTCGGGATCTCCGCCGAGCACGATCCTGTCGGGGCGGAGGAAGTCGCTGATCGCCGAACCCTCGCGGAGGAACTCGGGGTTCGACACGATCGAGAACCCGACGTCGCGCGGTGCAGCGTCCTCGATCGTCGAGCGCATCCAATTGCCCGACCCGACCGGAACCGTCGACTTCGTGACGACGACCTCACCGCGGTGGAGATGCCGCGCGATGGCGACGGCGGCAGCGCGCAACGCGCGGAGATCGGGACGGCCGCCTTCCCCCTCTGGCGTTCCGACGCAGACGAACGCGACGTCCGCCGAGGCGAGCGCCTCCCGCTCATCGGAGGTGAACCGCAGCCGCCGGGTGGCGCGAACGGAGGTGAGGAGCTCGGACAAGCCGGGCTCGTAGAAAGGCACCTGCCCGGCGGAGAGCTGCTCCGCTCGCGCCGCGTCGACGTCGAGGCCGGTCACGTCGCAGCCGAGAGAGGCGAGACACGTCGCCGTGACGGATCCGACGTAACCGGTGCCGACGACGGCGACCTTCACACCCGGGCTCCGGGAACGCCGCGGCTCACATCGGCGCTCCGACATCGACGAGAACCCGTTCTGCGAACCACGGAACGGTCCTCCGCAACGCCTCGGAAAGCGATACCTCCGGCCGCCAGCCGAGCTCCCGCTCCGCGAGAGAGATGTCGGGACGGCGCCGCTCGGGATCTCCGGCCGGGCGTTCGACGAAACGGAACCGCTCCGGAGCACCGACGCCTCGCGCGATCTCCCGCGCGATCTCGAGGACCGTGTGTTCGTCCGGGTTGCCGATGTTGACGGGCGTGCGCACCTCGGAGCGGAGCAAGCGCCAGAGGCCCTCCACGATGTCGGAGACGTATGCGAGCGAGCGCGTCTGCTCACCGGTGCCGTGGATCGTCATCGGCTCGGAGCGCAGCGCCTGGGTCAGCAGCGTCGGCAGCAGACGCCCGTCGCCGGGGCGCATCCCCGGTCCGATCGTGTTGAACAGCCGCGCGATGCGGACCTCCGTGCCGGCGCGCGCGTACGCGGACGCCAGCGCCTCGGCGAAGCGCTTGCTCTCGTCGTAGACGGAGCGCGGCGCCGTGGGATCGACGTTGCCGGAGTAGGTCTCCGGCTGCGGATGCACGAGCGGGTCGCCGTAGACCTCCGACGTCGAGGTCAGCAGGAACCGCGCGCGTCGCTCGGCGGCGAGCTCGAGTGCCCGAAGCGTTCCGATCGAGCCGACCTTCAGCGTCTCCAGTGGATGGCGACCGTAGTCGACGGGGCTTGCCGGGCTCGCCAGATGCAGCACCGCGTCGAGCGGTCCGTCGATCGCGAGCCCGTCGGCGACATCGCTCTCGACGAGCCGGAAACCGGCGCGGTCGAGAAGGTGCGCGACGTTCTCCGGCGAGCTCGTGAGGAATCGATCGACGCAGACGACCGACGCGCCCTCGTCCAGCAGGCGCTCGCAGAGGTGCGAGCCGATGAATCCGGCGCCTCCGGTGACGACGACACGAGCCGGCCGCCAATGAGAGGCGGAAGAGGACGCCATGCGCGGTTGGTACCCGGCTGTTCCGCGCGGAAACGACGTTTCTGTCCCGACGCTACCGGGTACGGCGGCTTTCGAAGCGACCCTGGATCCCGATCGAAACCGTCGCCCGGTCCGAGAACCGAACGCAGCAATCACGGACCCGGCGCCCCGGAGCCCCGCGCCATGGCGATCGTCCTCGGCATCAACGCCGTCTTCCACGACCCTTCCGCCGCGCTCGTCATCGACGGCGAAACCGTCGCCGCGGCCGAAGAGGAGCGCTTCACCCGCCGAAAGCACGGCAAGCCCGCGGTCCCGTTCGCGACGTGGGAGCTTCCGGAGCGTTCCGCGGCGTGGTGTCTCTCCGAGGCGGGGATCGCTCCGGAGCAGATCGACGCCGTGGGGTACTCCTACGACCCCGACCTCGCGCCGGCAGCGCCCGCCTCGATCACCGCGAACGACTGGGAAGGCCTCCGGACGCTCTACGCCCGCAGAGCTCCCCTCTTCCTCGCGAGCGGGCTTCCCGGGCTCGACCCGGCGGTCGTGCGGTTCGTTCCGCATCACCTCGCGCACGCGGCGTCGGCGTGCCTCGCGGCGCCGTTCGACTCCTCCAGCGTGATCGTGCTGGACGGGCGCGGGGAGCGCACCTCCTACCTCGCGGGACGATGTGAAGGCGGTCGTCTCAAGACGCTCGCGAAGCAGCCGCTGCCGCACTCGATCGGGCTCCTCTATGAGGACGTCACCGAACACCTCGGCTTCCATCGCTCCTCGGACGAGTACAAGGTCATGGGACTCGCGGCCCACGGGAGCCCGGTGTTCCTGGAGGAGCTCCGTCGCCTCGTCACGACCGACGGCCGGGGCGGATTCACCGTCGAGCCATTCGATCTGTCGCAGTTCGCGAAAGGCCGCACCGGAGAGGACTGGGACCAGGAGCACGCCGACCTCGCGGCCAGTCTTCAGGCTCGCGTGGAGGAAGTCCTCCTCGACCTGGCGACCTGGCTCGCCGAGCGCACCGGCGACGAGCGGCTGACGATGGCGGGCGGAGTCGCGCTGAACTGCGTGGCGAACAGCCGCCTGCACCGAGAGGGCCCGTTCCGCGACATCTGGGTGCAACCGGCCGCCGGCGACGCGGGCACGTCGCTCGGCGCCGCGATGTTCCTGGCGCGAGAGCTCGGCGACGACGTCGCGCCGATGACGCGTGCGGACCTCGGTCGATCGTGGTCCGACGAGGAGCTGGAACGCTGGCTGCGCGAGGCGAACGTTCCGTTCGAACGGCCGCGGAATGTCGCGGAGGCCGCCGCGGAGGTCATTGCCGGCGACGGGGTCGTCGCGTGGTTCCAGGGCCGGAGCGAGTACGGCCCGCGCGCGCTCGGGCATCGTTCTCTCCTCGCCGACCCGCGGCGCGCCGAGAATCTCGAGCGACTGAACACGATCAAGGGCCGGGAGCAGTTCCGTCCCGTCGCGCCGATGGTCCTTGCCGACCGGGCGGCGGAGATCTTCGAGGGCCCGCTCCCGAGCCCCTACATGCTCTTCACCCACGACGTGCGGGAGGGCTGGGCCGACCGGATCCCCGCGGTCGTGCACGTCGACGGGACCGCACGGATCCAGACCGTCGACCGCGAGCAGGAGCCGGTCGTCGCGGAGATGCTCGACGCCTTCGACCGGCGAACCGGCGTACCGGTCGTCGTGAACACGAGCCTCAACACCTCGGGACGGCCGATGGTGGACAGCCCGTCGGACGCGTTGGAGTGCTTCGGCTCTTCCCCCGTGGACGCGCTCGCGCTCGGGCCCTTCCTCGTTCGCCGCGCGTCGTTGTTCAAATGAGCGCCCTCGCGATCCCCTCGCTCGCCGGACGCCTCGCGGTTCCGTTCGACATCGTGATCCCGACGATCGGGCGGCCGTCCCTCGCGGAGCTCCTCCGCACGCTGGCGGACGATCGCACGCCCGTTCACCGAGCGATCGTTGTCGACGATCGCCGCGACCGGACGCAACCACTCGCGATCGCAGACGTGCCGTTTCCCGTCACCGTCGTGGAAGGCCGCGCAGTGGGACCTGCCGCTGCACGCAACGCCGGGTGGCACGCAAGCGACTGCGGATGGATCGCGTTCCTCGACGACGACGTTCGCGTCCCGCGCGGATGGAGTAACGCGCTGCTCCACGATCTCGCTGAGGTGCCGCCGACCGTCGCCGGCTCGCAAGGGCGCATCTCGGTCCCGCTGCCCTCGCACCGGCCGCCGACGGACTGGGAGCGCAACGTCCGGGGCCTCGAGACCGCACGCTGGGCCACAGCGGACATGGCGTACCGCCGTTCCGCGCTGGACGAGGTCGGCGGGTTCGACGAGCGCTTCCCGCGCGCCTACCGCGAGGACGCGGACCTGGCGCTCCGTATCCGCGACCGGGGATGGGAGCTCCGGCTGGGCCGACGCCGGATCGTGCACCCCGTCCGCCCCGCCGGTTCGTGGACGAGCGTGCGCCTCCAAGCGGGAAATGCGGACGACGCGAGGATGCTCGCTCTTCACGGCAGGCGATGGCGCGAACGGGCCGACGCGCCTCGTGGAACGCTTTCCCGCCACGTGGCGACGACAGCAGCGTTCGCCGGAGGACTGATCGCGCTCGCAGCAGGCCGCCGCCGCCTCGGCGCGATCGCGCTGACGGCGTGGCTGGCGAGCACTGCGGCGTTCGCATGGAAGCGCATCGAGCCGGGCCCGAGGACATCCGGAGAGGTGCGCGCGATGGCGATCTCGAGCGTCGCGATCCCTCCGGCCGCGACGGCCTGGTGGCTCCGAGGACGGCTCGGATGATCTTCGTCTCCGATCGCCGTGCAATTCCGGGAACGAACCGGGCGCTCCCCGCCGCGGTGCTGCTCGACCGCGACGGAACGTTGATCGTCGACGTTCCCTGCAATCGGGATCGCTCGCGCGTCGTTCCGATGCCGGGAGCGTTCGAGGCGCTCGAGCGGTTCCGTGCCGCGGGCATCCCGCTCGCGCTCGTCTCCAACCAGGCCGCCGTCGGCCGCGGCGACCTCACGCTCGAAGACGTGGTAAGCATCAACGCGCGCGTCGAGGAGCTGCTCGGCGAGCTCGGTCCGCGCATGATCTGCACCCATCGCGAGGAACAGCGATGTGGATGCCGCAAACCCGACCCGGGCCTCATCCTCCGGGCCGCCGGCGCTCTCGGTGTCGATCCCGAGCGCTGCGTGATGATCGGCGACACGGGAGCGGATGTCGAGGCGGCGCTCGCGGCGGGCGCTCGCGCGATCCTCGTCCCGAACGAGGTGACGCGGCCGGCGGAGATCCTGCGCGCTCCGGAGGTCGCGGGCTCGCTCCTCGAAGCCGCGCGCTCGATTCTCGGCGACGTTCCGGAGCGCGTCGCATGAACGTGCTGCTGTGGCACGTGCACGGATCGTGGACGACGGCGTTCGTCCACGGTCCGCATCGGTACCTCCTCCCAGTGCTTCCCGACCGTGGGCCCGACGGCCGCGGACGGGCTCGGACGTGGGAGTGGCCGCACAACGCCATCGAGGTCACGCCCGAGGACGCCGCCGTGGCCGATGTCGACGTCGTGATTCTCCAGCGTCCCCAGGAGCTCTTCGGCCTCGCGGAGCGATGGCTTGACGGACGCGCGCCCGGCCGCGACGTTCCCGCGATCTACCTGGAGCACAACGCGCCGCAGGGACGCATCAACGACCTGCGGCACCCCGCCGCCGACCGCGCGGATCTGACGATCGCGCACGTGACGCATTTCAACGAGCTGTTCTGGGACGCAGGGACGACGAGAACGCGCGTGATCGAACACGGCATCGTCGATCCCGGCCACCGCTACACCGGCGAGCTACCGCGCGCCGCCGTCGCGATCAACGAGCCGGTCCGTCGGGCCCGGATCACGGGAACCGACCTGATCGAGCGCTTCCGCGACGCCGCGCCCGTCGACCTCTTCGGGATCGGAACCGCCGACCTCGGCGGCGTCGAGGACCCTCCCCAGGAGGTGATGCATCGCGAGCTCGCGCGCCGGCGCGTGTACGTGCACACGATCCGCTGGACCTCGCTCGGCCTGTCGCTGATCGAAGCGATGCAACTCGGCATGCCCGTGGTGGCGCTCGCGACGACCGAGGTCCCCGGGGCCGTACCTGCCGATGCGGGGGTGACGTCGACCGACGTCGGCCTGCTCGTGCGTTCCGTTCGACGACTCGTGGAGGAGCCGGAGGAAGCCGCGTTGCTGGGCAAGCGCGCGCGTGCCGTCGCGATCGAGCGCTTCGGCCTCGACCGGTTCCTCGCCGATTGGAACCAGCTCCTGGAGGAGGCAACGGCATGATGGCGACCTCCATCGTCGTTTTCGGCGACACGCTGTTGGACCGCGACATCGAGGGCAGCGCCGAGCGGTTGACGCCCGACGCGCCGGTTCCGGCCGTGGACGTCTCGTCGGAGCGCTCCCGCCCGGGCGGCGCCGGCCTCGCCGCGGCGCTCGCTGCTCGTGACGGGCACGACGTCACGCTGGTCACGGCGCTCGCTGGCGACGCCGGCGGAGAGGAGCTCCGAACGTTGCTCCTCGAAGCAGGCGTCGATCTCCTCGACGTCGGTCGGAGCGGCTCCACCGAGGAGAAGGTTCGCGTCCGCACGCCGGGACCGGCGGGCCGCTCGCTCCTCCGCCTCGATCGCCGAGAGGGCAGATCCGGCCCACCCGGCTCGTTGAACGACAGCGGCGTGGGTCTCCTCCGCGACGCGCCGGTCGTTCTCGTTTCGGACTACGGCCGAGGGATCACCGCCCATCCGCAGATCCGAAGCGCCATCGAGCAGCGCTCTCGCCCGACGGTGTGGGACCCGCATCCCAACGGAGCGGCCCCGACACGAGGTGTCCGGCTCGCAACGCCGAATCTGCGTGAGGCGGCGCGCTCCGCGAACGTCGACGTGGACGGATCGCTGGGCGCATTCACGCGAGCGGCGCAGGAGCTCCTTCGCCGATGGAGCGCGCGAGGCGTTGCGGTCACGCTCGGCGAACGTGGAGCGCTCTACGCCGACGACGGCGACGTACCGCTCGTGGTGCCGCCGCCGTTCCGGACGGCAGGCGACCCGTGCGGCGCGGGCGATCGGTTCGCCACCGCCGCGGCGTCGCTCCTCGCCGGCGGAGCGCTGCCGTCGGAGGCCGTGTGCGGAGCAGTGGCCGCAGCGACGGAGTTCGTCGCGCGCGGCGGAGCGTCATCGCTCTCCGACGACGCCGAAGCCCGGGGCGATCGGGACGACGACCCGTGGCGGCTCGTCGCGCGCGTCCGGGCGCGGGGCGGCACCGTCGTCACGACGAGCGGCTGCTTCGACCTGCTGCATGCCGGCCATGTCGCGAATCTCCGTGCAGCGCGCCAGCTAGGCGACTGTCTCGTCGTCTGCCTCAACGCCGACGCCTCCGTCCGGCGGCTCAAGGGGAAAGGACGTCCGATCGTTCCCCTGGAGGACCGCAGGGAGGTGCTCCTCGCGCTCGACTGTGTCGACGCCGTCGTTCCGTTCGAGGAGGACGTTCCCCTCGGCATCCTGGCGCGGCTGCATCCCGACGTCTTCGCCAAGGGCGGCGACTACACGGCGCAGACGCTTCCCGAGGCAGACCTCGTCCGCCTCTGGGGAGGACAAGCAGTCGTGCTCCCGTACCTCGACGGCCGTTCGACGTCGCAGCTCGTCGATCTCGCGTCGGGCTCGAAGACGCTCCGGAGCGCGTGACGGCGGACGACCGCCCGCATCCGCTCCTGCTCGCGTACCGCACGCTCGGCCTCGGCGATCTCCTGACGGCGGTGCCGGCGCTCCGTGCGCTCGCGCTCGCGTTTCCGTCGCACCGTCGGGTCCTCGCGACGCAGGCCTGGCTCCAACCGCTCGTCGCGTGGATCCCCGGGCGCTACCAGACGCTCCCCGCCGGGGAGCTCGAGATGCCCGTCGTCGCGGAGCGCCCGGATGTCGCGGTGAACCTCCACGGCCGCGGGCCGGAGAGTCATCGCACGCTCCTGCGCGCGAGGCCACGCCGGATGATCGCGTTCGCGAACGAGGACGTTCCCTGGAGCGGGCCTCGCTGGAACCCGCGGGAGCACGAGCGCATCCGGTGGTGTCGCCTCCTCTCCGCGAGCGGGATCGATGGCGACCCCGATCGCCTGGAGATTCTCTCGCCGGAACCGTACGCGCCGAGTCGAGCCGAACGCGCGGTGATCGTCCACCCCGGCGCCTCCGCCGGCGCGCGCCGCTGGCCCGAGGAACGTTGGAGCGCGCTGGCGGCGACGCTGGTCGCCGCGGGCTACCGCATCGTGGTCACGGGTGCACCCGGGGAACGTTCCCTCGCGCGCGGCATCGGCCGTGCCGCCGGGCTGCGTCGACCGGACGTCCTTGCCGGCTCGACCGACGTGGCGGACCTCGCGACGCTCGTGGCGAGTGCGGACGCGGTCGTGAGCGGCGACACCGGCGTCTCGCATCTCGCCACCGCTCTCGGAACGCCGAGCGTCACGCTCTTCGGACCGACGTCGCCGGAAACGTGGGGGCCACCTCCGGACCGGATGATCCACCGCGCGATCTGGCACGGGCGTGCCGGAGATCCGCATGGAGACGAGCCCTCGGACTCCCTTCTCGCGATCACCGTCCTGGAGGTCCTTGACGCCTTCCATCAGGTGACCTCCGAACCGCGCCTTCGTCTCCCGGGCGAGCCGAGGGACATCCCGGCCTGAGCGGGATGAGGGAGAGGCGGCGACTGGGTCAAGAGCCAGGGCCGAAGCACGCGGGCTCAGCTTCGAGCTTCGTAAACAAGAGGTGTAGGCGGCGAGAGTCGGACGCCCGAAGCATCGGAGCTTCCGGGAGCGAGCGGAGGGACGGAGCTTCCTTCGAGCACCCCGAGCCATACGTGGGAACTGGCCGGTGATCCGCACTCAGGTCCGACCCGAAGACCCCCGCTGCGGGATCTGCAGAGCTCCCCTTCCGGCGTGGATGACATCGTCCCGCCCGCGTGGGCGGAGCGCACGAGCGAGCCAACCTTCGCAAGCTCTGCTCAGCCGATCACAAGAGGGTTACCGGAGCCATGCCACAGCGCAGGCGGTGATGAGACCCGACGTCGAAATCCTAGGGGCGAACGGCGAGCTCCCCGGGCCATCCACTCACGGACCCCGCGCAGAATGGTTCCGTGACCCCGAAGCGCGGCCGGCCGGGAGTGGCCCGGGGCGCCTGCCCTTTGCTGGGAGGATCCGACTCATCGCTCAGTTTGTCCAGACAGAGGTGTTCTTTTGTCACTCTGTTTCTCGGCGGTCCCGGTCCGCGCGGGGGGTCCGTCCTGCGGCGGAGGTCGAGCACCGCCTCATGGAGAATCGCCTACGACACATGCTCCAACGCACAAACAGGCCGTCGTGCAGGAGCTTGATCGCTGAGTAGCAGGGCGCGTTCCTCTGGAGGATCGCGCGGGGGCGGAAGTAGCGTTGCCACCGCGGTCATTGGCCGCCAGCCGAAGGCAGCGGACGCCGAGTAGGTGTTCCGGGCTCTCAGGGGAAGCAGTCCGCGCATCCGCCTCCGTCAGTCTCAGGGATCGATGATCGACCCGACGCCGCCTGGTGCAGTTGAGCCGAGACCTTCTCAACCAGCTCTCCAGCAGGAGCTGACTCTCGAAGGAGTGCAGCGACTGCGGTCCCCAGGGCACGATCAAGCTCGTCTCGCGTGAGCGAACCCACGAGCGAAGCGGTCGCCAGGTCACGGACGTCGACCGGAAGCCGATCGAAGTCTCTGCCGTAGGAGCCGTCGAGGCCTCGGCTAAGGCAGGCGAGCATCAGCGCGTGGTCTCGCACAGCGCTGATCCAATATTCGGCTTGCCAATAGCGACCACGCTCGATCGCGGCTCTCGCATGGAGCACGTGGTGGACGGCGTAGCCGAAGAGCTCCTGCGCGTCGGCTGGCGGCTCCTTCGTGCGCTCGAGAGCTTCCCCGAACAGCAGCTTGACTTCGGGCCACCGGGTCGGAACTCGGATGCTGGCACGAACGAGAGGTCGAACTCCAGACCATCGGGAAGGAGGAAGACCCCGTAGAGGATCGGGCCGCTTGGGAGATCGAACAGGTAAACCGCGACGACGTCCGCGATGACGAACTGAGTCCACGATTCGACGACGTCGCTTAGATCGTTATCCGATACGGGGAACATGAGGTCGAGGTCAGACGAGTCGTCCCCCTCGTCGACCGCCAGCGAGCCGACCGCAGCGGCCGCGACGATACGGGCGTCAGTCCGAGCCCTGTCGAGGAGTCGCTCCCGGACCCGCTCGCGCTCGTGGATGCTGAACACTGTCGAAACCCTAGCCATAACGACGTTGTTGTCCATGAGCACGGCTCGCGATCCGGTCCCGGAGCGGCCCGGTCCTCGATACGAGCCGTGACCGGCCCGGCACCCGCACCGGTGCTCGTTCTATTGATCCCGTCACCGACCCGTCGCGTCCACCCCGACACTGCCCTAGCGAGGATGCCTGTCCCCCTGAACAACATTTACTTGCTGCAGGTCTTCGTGCTCGTCGACCCGCTCTTGTATATGAGCGAGGCGATACGTGCTCGCTGACGCCGCAGCTCATCGCGCACATGCAGAACATCGGCATCCGGGTTTCGCAAGCTGGTGCTGAGCTGAGACCTCAGAACGCGTCGTCGACCTGGCCGTAGTTGACGAGCGTCACGATCACGACGCCGCCGACGATGTTGCCCGCGGCGACGATCGCCAACCACCGGAGGTAGTCGCCAATGCCTGCGCCTCCGTCCAACACCATCGAGAGCGTCTCGGAGCTCCCCGCGATCGAGTGCGGGAACGATCCGAGCCCGATGAGGTAGACGACGGCGAAGACGACCGCGATCCGCGCGATCGTCGAGTCTGCAGCCGTAACGAGCCACGCCGCGAACGCGATGAGCCATCCCGCGACGATCCCCTTCCAGAACTGGGATGCCGCACTCTCCCCGAGCAACCGTGCGCCCGCGGAAACGAGCTCCGTCCGGATGCTCGCTTCGAGCGCCGGGGTCTTCGTCGCGAGGATCGCGAACAGGAACGCTCCGACGATGTTCGCGACCAGCACGATGGCCCACAGGCGGAGCATCCCGCCGAGCTGCCGGCGATCCTTGAGGACGACGACGACCGGGTACAGCGAGTTCTCGGTGAACAGCTGGGCCCGACCGATCACCACGGCGACGAAACCGACCGGATACAGGAGCGCGGTGAACGCCGTGCTCGCACCGGGATGTGCGGCCGTGAGCGCCGCCGTTCCGATGACGGAGAAGCTCAGAACGAGCCCCGCAGCGAGACCGGAGAACGCGAGCGACGAGGAGCTCCGCCCGAGCTCGTCTTGCGCCTCGTCGCGGACGGCGCCGAAGATCTCGTCCGCCTTGAGCCGTTCGCTGCGGGCCATGGACACTCCGAGGGCGTTGGTGACGCGGCGCAACGTTCGCCGCGTAGCGGAGATGTACCCAGGAGCAAGTCACCGCACCACCGGGGGCCGTTATCGGAATCCGGCCGCGCCTCTCAGAACTCCGCCGGGTGAACGCGATTGGGCTCACTCAAACTTCGGCAAGGGCTGGGTGGTCGTGTGGGATCGCTCGGGAACCTGAACGGCTCCTTACGGCGGGTGCGTTCTATGCGCAATCGTCCTCGAGGCGAGTCGCAAAGTCCCTCACAGCTCCTGCGCGCCGCGAGATCATGGCGTGCTTGTCCCCCGGATCTCCTTATTGGGGACGAAGTACCGGACCCCGAGTCTCGGCCGCTACGCCTCTCAGATGGATCGTGACTCGATCTTGCTGCGTGGCGATGCACGACCGCAGTCTGGACTGCCACGGATCCATGCTGTTAGGAGGTCGCGATTCCCTACTGGTGGCCGCCACTTGGCGAGGCCCGCCTGGATGAGCCCCTAAGCTCACCGGGCCTTCTCGTCTCAGTCCCTTTGGATCAGCTCGAAGCGGAGCCGCGTCGTGTACCGGGAGACCGACGCCAGGCCCACCCTGTCGAGCGAGGTGTCGATGTATCCGAACCAGAATCCCCGGGCGGCTTCTTCGTTCTCCGCCTCGATCTCCGCACCGACCACGAAATCTTGGGGCATCCCGAATGCGCGCGCATTGAACCTGTCCGCGAGTGCTTCGTTCAGTGCGTCGAGGAGGCGTCCGAAGGCACCTTCCGGCATGTCGCGCTCGATCATCGCGTCGGTCCATCAGATCGGACCTGACCACGCGGCTTCTTCGAATACTACGAGCGGCAGGTCCCCCCCGAAGCTCCGGCAATGGGCCGAGGCCACTGCGCCTTATCGCTTTTTGGCCGCCGCCTTTCCACCCTTGCGCCCAGCGGCCTTCTTCTGGGCCGTCGTTCCGCCCTGGCGGGAGTTGCCCCGGAGCCAGACTTCTTGCCTCCACGCTTCGAGGCTCCGGGCGAGTTGGCGATCTTCGCCGCGCGCTCCTTCGACATCCCCTTGTCCTTGAGCGCCTCGTATTGCTTCTCGTTCTTCACGTTCGCTCGCCTGCCCGGCATCGAGGACCTCCCTTCGATCGGTTCCGTGTTGCCTGTTGTGCTTACCCGGGCGGCGCCGGGAAGAACCACCGCGTATCCTCCTGAGGGTGCCCCGAAGCGCATCCCCCGTACGGGGCATCTGCCTGGAATGCAGGAACACGCTCGAAATCCGGGCCGATTGGATGCCCGGCTCGAGCTCCGGCGTTCGAGGACCTTCTTCACCGTTGTCGCGGCCGCGCTTAGCCCGAGCTTGCAGCATTCCCATTGAATCGTGTGTTCTCGCTTCCGATGCAGCAGCGAGCGTCGCGAATGCCGGGTCGATGGATGCGCGGCCGAGGCGTTGCGAGTACTACGAGCACTTCTGGGCAGAGGCGGCCGACTCGAATGGCGTCGGCCTGCGCCGGGTGGTCAAGTTTAGGCTGCGGAAAGTTGACATTCTGGCCGCTTGGGATGCTGAGGCGCGGTCGCGGTAACCGCGTCTCGGCGGCAGTCTTCGACGCTGCGTCAATCAGCTCCAGATGTTGATTGCGTGAGCTTCGTCCGCTGCGCCAACGAACGACGTGAGCCGGAACCCCTCCTCAAGCGTCCGAAGGAGGCTGTAGTGGTTCGCGAACCTCGTGTACATGCCGGTACGGACGCCGTCGCCGATCGCAGCGAATGCCACGTTACCGCCGCCGTGAAACGCGTTCGGGCACGAGTCCCACGCCGTGCACGGCGTGCCGCCATTCGAGCCGCCTCCTCCGGAGGTCGAGGCGCCCTCGTCAAACGTCACGATCAGCACCGAGCGGGCGTCGAACGCGGGTGAGCCGAGGATCTGCGGCACCTCGCGCTTCAAGAAGTAGTCGAACTGGCCGAGTGCGCTCGGCGGGTTCGGAGGGCAGGTGTCGTGGCCGTCCTCACACATGTTCGGCGTGATGAAGTTGAACCGCCGAACGGTACCGGCGGAGAGGGCGTCGTTGAACGCGCTCATGTTGTTCGGCACAGTGACGTCTCCCGTTCCAAGCACGTGGCTCTTGCAGAGCTGCGACGGGTGCGATGCGTCCCACGTGCCTCCCGCGGCGACGACGTCGTCGTAGTACACGGCCGGGTTGTGCTTGACCGCGTAGAAGTTGCGCTGCTTGTCCGATCCGCTGTTGGAAAGGAAGCAGGGCTGCGGCATCGACTCGTTCCAAGCCGTCCAGCCGATGCCAGCATCCGTCAGCTGGCCGAACAGGTTCCCGACGTCTTGATGACACCGCGCGGGCGGGTAGTCGAACTGCTCGCAGGGCGTGTATTGCCCGGAGGTCATCGCGACGTAGTTCGCCGCAGAGAAGTGTGTGATGGCCCAGTAGTTGGTCAGCCAGGCGGACTCGGGCCGTACGGTTCCGGTGAAGTACGGCATCGTGTTCCGGTTGACCTTTGCGAGCTCGGCGTTCTCGCCGACGATCACGAATACATGCGAGAACGAAGGGACCTGTGAAGCTCGAGCTGGTGTGGAGCCCAGGGCAGTCACTCCGAGGATCGTGACCGATGCCAGCGCCGCTGCAACGCGCACCCCGATCCGACGCCTGATCATCATCGCTGCCTCCCATCAACCTCGCCGCGAACGACTCTAAGACAGAGCCCGCGCGAGCTCAAACCGAGGTAAGCGGAGTGCATCGCGGTCGTCAGAAGGGAACCCGCGTTCCGGGGTCGGCGACCACGCACGACACGCTGATGGGCCTCCGCTCCGACGGTGGAGGTCGATCCCTGCTAGCTACCGGAGTCCGGCTTGCTTTACCGGCATGCATGCTGGAGGACGTTCGATGGCCGTTCAGAAGGCGGATGCCGACTACGTCGCCGCGATCTTGCGGATGGGAGATGCTGCGGAGCGGACGACCGACGGACCCTTACAGCCGCGAAGCTATCGCGGCGCTTCACGAGGCGTTGGAAGGACTGGACGGCCTCGCCGTCGTGAGGCTGACCCGAGCTGCACAATCGAAATCGGGTCAGCGACGCTCTCCGCAACCTCGCCGTGTTTCGGGCTGTCCAGCCCCGTTCGCGAGCATCGCATGCTCGCTCGGCAAGGACTCGGAACGTCCGGTCGACCTCCCCCGTCGTGCGCCAGCGGAGGTAGGCAGCGGCCCGAAGCTCAACGCCTCCCCAATCGTCCGGTCGAGCTCCTCGATCGCTTCCTCAGGGGGGAGCCCTCTCTTTCGAGGTCGGACCGCGACGGCCTGAGTTGGCCGGTGAGGCACGGTTGGGCCCAGCGAGTGTCGTCATACGAGGTCGAAGCGAGATCCCCGACGGTTTCAGGACGCGTCCCGCTGCGGCTGTTCTCCGGAGCTCGCGGAGTCGTGACGTACCTGGGGAATACGAGTACTACGAACACTTCTGGGCGAAGGCGCCGAACTCGCGAAGAGCGTCGGGTACGCCGCGTAGTGAACGTTAGGCTGCGAAAGGTCTGACCTTTGCTCAGGGTGCTGACGCGCGGTCTTGTTGACCGCGTGTCGCCCTCAGCTCATCGGGGCTGACGTCTCGCGTACAGACGATCGGCGAGCTCGCGTATCCGGTAGACGCCCTCGACC
>JBJMLN010000114.1:0-12136 GCA_045805285.1 Actinomycetota bacterium
CGCGCCGTCTGCGACTTGCCCGTGTTCGGATTCGTCCCGCGAACGTTCGTGTTGATGTTGAGCCAGTACTCGTCCGGGAAGTGGCTGAGCGGGTTTCCGAACAGGCAGCCGTCGCAGCTCTGGTCGAACGCCTGCATCTCCGGGAAGTCTGGTCTCCACGTCTCCGCGGTGCCCGCGTCGATGTAGCCGATGACCTTCGCGCCGCGGACGTGGAGGGCGTCCACCGCGGCGTAGTTGAGGACGGAGTAATCCTGCGGCGAGTAGCACTTGCCGTCCTGGAGGATGTCGATGTCGAACACCGTCGGGGCGACGGTGCGGCCCGTCGCGAACGACGTTCCCGTCACGCCGATGTTGACGAAGCCGGTCTTCGCGTAGCGACACAGGCCTTTCGGATCCGGCGAGCCCTGGAGTTGGTACTGCCACCGAGCCTTGACCGACGGCGACCAGCAGGATCCCGCGGAGCGATCGCACGGCACGGGCTTCGGATCGAGGGTCGCGCGCGCGGGGCGGGTTCCGGCGGCGGAAACGCTCGCCTGGCCCACTCCGAGGAGCGCGATCATCAGCAGGACGGCTACGTGTCGCAGACGCATCGCTCCAGATTGAACTCCAAGCCTGCCGCCCGCCGCAACCGGCCTGGTTACGGCCCGGTTGCTACGGGCACCGGCTCGGCGCCGGGCTCCGCATGGTCCTCGGGCTCCACGTGGACCCGCGGGATCCACCGGTCGAGCCACGCCGGGAACCACCAGTTCACCTTGCCCATGAGGAGCATCAATGCGGGCACGAGCGTGGTGCGGATGATGACGGCGTCCACGAAGATCGCTCCGGCGAGGCCGAGGCCGAACTCCTTGATGATGCGCTGGCCGCCGAGGATGAACGAGCCGAAGACGACGATCATGATCGCGGCGGCCGCCGTGATCGTTCCGCCGGTCGCGGCGAGACCGCTCCGCACGGCTTCCTGGTTGTCGCCGGTCTTGAGCCACTCCTCGTGGATCCGCAGCACGAGGAAGACCTCGTAGTCCATCGACAGCCCGAACAGGATGGCGAACAGGATCACGGGCAGGAACGACTCCACGGGACCGGGCCGGCTGACGCCGAAGAGCCCTCCGAGCCACCCCCACTGGAACACCGCGGTGACGATGCCGAACGCCGCAGCGATCGATAGGAGGTTCATCACGGCGGCCTTCAACGGAACGACGATGCTCCGCAGGACCACCGCGAGCAGCAGGAACGAAAGCAGTACGACGATCCCGATGAAGATCGGGATCTTCTGCTTCAGCACCGTCGCGAAGTCCGCGAAGATCGCCGTCAGACCACCGACGTAGACCGTCAATCCTGAGGAACCGACCGCGGTCGGGATCGTCTCGTCGCGAAGCCGATGGATCAGGTCCGTGGTCGCTGCCGCCTGCGGCGCCGTGGTCGGGAACGCTTGGAAGACCGCGACCTTCGTGCCGTCCTTCCCCGTGAGCACAGCGGGCGGCGTCACAGCCGCGACGCCGGGCGTCGAGGCGACGGCCTTCGCGACGCTTGCGGCGGCTGCCTGCTGAGCGGTCCCGTTCACCTTCGCGACGACCTGGAGCGGTCCGTTGAAGCCGGGCCCGAACCCTTTCGCCAGCAGGTCGTAGGCCACCCGCGTCGTTGTTCCCTGCGGGTCGTTCCCCTCGTCGGAGGAGCCGAGACGCAGCTTCGCGAACGGACTCGCGACGAACACGAGGATCAGCAGGCCTGCAGCGCCGACGAGCCACGGACGCCGCTCGACGATCTTCGACCACCACTGCCAGAAGCCTTGCCGTGCGGCGCCGTCGGCCGGAGCGGCCAGCTTCCGGCGCTGCCGGCGCGACAGGATCTTCGGTCCGACGAATCCGAGCATCGCCGGCAGGAACGTCAGCGCGGCGATCATCGTGAAGAACACGCCGATGCTCGCCGACACCGCGAGGCCGTAGAGGAACGAGATCCCCAGGGCGAACATGCCGAGGAGCGCGATGCACACGATCGTCCCCGCGAACAGGACGGCTCGTCCGGACGTGTCGAGCGCGAGGATCACGGAGGACTCCACGTCGCGGCCCGCCTGGATCGATTGCCGCTGTCTGGAGACGATGAAGAGGGCGTAGTCCACTCCGACGCCGAGGCCGATCAGCCCGACGAGCTGGGTGGAGAAGTCGGGCATCCCGATGACGTGACTCAATAGTCCGATCAGCGAGATCGCCGTCCCCAGCGCGACGAGGGCCGAGGCGAGCGGCATCAGCATCGCGAACAGCGAGCCGAACACCAGGAACAGCACGATTCCCGCCGTGATGATGCCCAGGCCCATCCCACCGATCGCCGGCTGGTTGGCCTCCTGCGCGATCTGGCCGGAGACCGCGACGTTGAGCCCGTTGCCCGACGCGGCGGTCGCGGTGTCGACGAAGGTCTTCGCCTGGCCGACCGTCGAGTTCTGCGCCTGTTGATCGAGGTTCACGTTCGCGAACGCGACCGACTTGTCCGGGCTGATCTGCTGAGCGCCGGCGGCGGCATACGGGGAGCCCACGCTCGAGACGTGCGGAAGCGCCGCGACCTTCTTCAGCATCGCGGAGACCCGCTGCTCGATCTCGGGATCGGTCACGCTCCTGCCGCCGCTCGTTGCGACGACGACCTGCTCGGTGTCGCCCGACTGTTGCGGCGCCACCGCCGTTAGGAGGTTCAGCGCCCGCGTCGACTCCGTGTCCGGGAGATTGAAGTCGTTCGAGAAGGCCGGGCCGATGGAGTTGCTGATGACGATCGTCGCGACGAGAGCGACGAGCCATGCGCCCACGACGATCCGGCGATGGCGGTACGACCAGCGGGCGACCTTTTGCACGACGACTCCTCTATGACGTTGACGGAACGGCGGCGCACCGAGGCGATGCCCGTGTTCGGCACGGGGCGCGGGGGCGGGTGAGCGTCGAGTATCCCAGAGCGGCTCCGGCGGTCGCCCGGCGCCGTTAGGGAGAGTCGTCTATCCGTCGCGACGGCTCGGCGGCGTCCTCGACCCGTCGGAGTCGACGGAACAGCCAATAGCCGATGAGACCGATCGCCGCCGTGGGGACCCACAGGAATCGTGGAACCGCAGCCGAGACGACTCCGCCGAGGAGCACGACGGCGGCCAACGTCACCCAGAGCGGATGTCGAGCGCCCGCCGCGCCCTCCGGCTCGTCGTCGAGGTCGGACTCCAGCTCCGCCAGGAGGAGCCTCGCGTCGATGACGCGGTCCACCGGCACCAGCAATCGCACGAGCCCGGTCCCGCCGGAGATGCGGTAAGGATCTTCGACCCAGGCCTCGACGCCCGCGTCCTCGAGGTAGTTCCGTGCGAGGTCGGCGTCCCAGGGGTGCGCGAAGGTCGCAGCCTCGACGGGTCCGTTGCTCCCGTCCATCATCGTCCCCACCCAGCGATCGTCGACATCTCTATTGGGATGGTACGCGGCGCGGGGCCGATGCTCGAACGGCGCGTTTCCGGGACTTCAGTCGACACCCTCGAGCTCCTTCGGGAGACGCGACAGTGCCCGCGCTCCGGAGCGGAGCACGGCGCCATCGGCGTTGTCAACGGCGTTGACAGGCGTTCGCCGACGGCCGAAGATGCGCCCCAGATGAGCGCGTCGAAAGAGCACGTCGCCGACCCGCACCGACTCACCCGCGAACGCATCGTCGACGAGGCGCTCGCCCTCGTCGAGCTTGAAGGAGCCGACGGGCTCACGATGAGGAACCTCGGAGCGGCGCTCGCCGTCGACCCGACCGCGGTCTATCGCCACTTCCGCGATAAGGACGAGCTCCTCCATGCGATGGCCGACCGTCTGTTCGGAGATATGGCCGATGGCATCCGCGCCCACGACGACTGGCGCGACGTCCTGCGGGACAACGCGTGGAAAGGGCGCCGCGTGTACCTCTCCCATCCCGGTCTCGCGCGGATCCTCTCCCTGTCGCCGGAGGTGCTCGGGAACCACCTCCGGATCTCCGAGGCGTTGCTCGCGGCCCTGCGGGCCGCTGGCCTCTCCGAGGCCGATGCCGCGATGGCGTTCCACGCGAACGTGAACTACGTATCCGGTGTTTCCAGCCTGGACGCGGCGGTTCAGGGCGCCGAGGCCGGATACGGCGCCTGGAAGCGCGTGTACGCGTCGCTCGACGTGTCGGAGTTCCCGAACTGCGTCGCCGCCGCGCCGCATCTGTTCCCGAGCGATGACGAGCAGTTCGAGTTCGGCCTGGAGCTGTTGATCGAGGCCATCGCTGCCCGCACGGCGAGCGCATGACTACGCATCGCACCGCCGTTATCCGCGGCGACAGCATCGGACCCCAGGTGACGCGGAAGTCGGAGAAGGTCCTCGGCTTCGTCGGTGAGCACGACGTCGGGATCCGCTTCGAGCTCGGAGCGGCAACCACCGAACATATCGGCGACGCGATGACGAGACGCTCCAGAACGAGCCCGATCAGAGAGGAGATGTCATCGCGAATGACTCCAAGTCACGTCCGCTGAAATGACCGCGCGCGCGATCGAAGCGTGCTAGCGTTCCCGGCCTCACGGGGAGAGGAAAGAGCCATGTCAGAGTCAGTAGTCGTTGTGTGTGATGTGTGCGGAGCGGTGGCCGAAGACGGAATCATCATCCGCGCCGCCGGCCGGAACTTCGCGAAAGACCTGTGCGGGAAGCATCTCCGGGAGATCCTGGCCGGAACGCACACGCCGAAGCGCGGGCGCCGTCCCGGGTCCACTTCGAAGCAGACCGCGGTGAAGTCGACGACGCGAAAGAAGTCCGCCGCGAAGCGCACGGCAAAGCGTCGTACACGGGCCAAGGCGGCATAGCGCCGGTCTGACCCCTTGCTGACCGTCGGTCAGCGCGATTCCGGCGTCGACAACGCCGTATCGGCGTACGCCCTGAGGAGTTCCGTCAGGGAGGGGAACACCGCCGTCGCTCCGGCGTCTCGGAGCTCGGCCTCGCCGAAGCCGCCGGTGAGGAGTCCGATCATCGGAAGACCCGCCCGGTTCGCGGCCTCGGCGTCGAAGCGAGAGTCACCGATCAGAACGCCTCGCTCCCCGACGATCTCCATCGCTTGGTGGAGCAGATCCGGATGCGGCTTCGTCCGGTCGACGTCCTCCGCCTTCGTCCAGCCGTCGACGAGGCCCTCCGCGCCGAGGAGCTCCAGGTAGCGATCCAGCTCGTTTCCCTTCGCCGACGTCGCGAGCGCCACGGCGTGGCCTCGGCGCTTGAGCTCCTCGAGGAACGAGCGAGCGTCGGGGAACGCCTCGATCTCCTTCAGATAGGGCTCGAACGCCTCGGTGTGACCATCACGGATGCGGTCGCCTTTCTCGCGCTCGACTTCGTCCCCCGCGACGGCCGCGACGAGCTGGTCGCCGCCCATGCCGACGTGACGATGGATCACCCAGTTCGGAATGAAGACGTCGCTCGCGCGGAACGCCTCCTCCCATGCGAGGACGTGCTGGTAGTTGCTGTCGACGAGCGTTCCGTCGACGTCGACGATCGCGGCAAGCGTTTCCACGGAGGTGGTCGTACCCGGGAAGCGGTTGGCCGACGCCTCTCGGCGAGCGGCGCTAGTTGCTGGACGGGTCGATGCCGGGCTCGGGGACCCTGATCGTGACCTCGAGCACCCTCCGACCGGAGGGGTCGGATCCGACGGCGAGGTCTTCGACCGCATACGTCTCGATGAGCCACAGCACGACCTCGTCGACCACGGCCTGTCGCTCGGCCGCGACGCTCCGGGTCTCCCCCCTTGGATGGAGAGGGAACCTTCGCGTCAGCTTTGCAGACCGTCGGTTCATGGGATGAACGCTATTCGCGGAAGGCTGATTCGTCCGTCGCGGACCCGACATAATGCGGCCCCTCACCTGAGCGGAACGAGCCGCGAGTACGCGGACCGGATCGTCTCGTAGCAGGGACACGCGGCGTCCTCCAGGGCCTCGCGGTCGAGGACGGTGATCTTCCCCCGCTTGTAGGTGACGAGGCCGGACGCCTGGAGCGTCTTCGCCGCGATCGAGACCGAGGGCCGGTGGACCCCCAGCATCATGGCGAGGAACTCCTGCTTGAGCTCGAACGTGTCGCTGTCGACCCGATCGTGGGTCTGGAGGAGCCACCTCGCGCAGCGCTCATTGAGGTGATGCACGGCGAGGCACGCCGCGTTCACGGAGATCTGCACGAAGAGGGCCTCGATATAGCCCTGGATGAGCCGTCTGACCACCGGCGCGTGGTCGTAGATCTTCTGGAACTGGTCCACCGGGATCGCCAGGAACGATCCCGGAACCTGCCCGATCACCCGCTGCGGCGCGATCCGCGACGCGAGCGCCGCGAAGACGTCCACGACTCCTTCGCGGCCGACTGTCGCCGCCTCGACGCTGGCGTCGCCCGTCTCCGCGATCAGCGACATCGTTCCCGAGGTCGGGAACAGCACGGTCTCGATCTGATCGCCCGCCGCCAGCCACGTTCCTCCGACGTCGATCGGGCGCTCCACCACGTCGATGAGCACGGCCTCGCGATCGTCGATTGGGATCGCGTCCAGCAGAAGATTTCCCGTGTGTCGGACGTCCATGCGTGGTCCCTTCGTCGGGACACTCTGCGACGCCCGAAGCGAGTTCAGTGCTCGCCCCACACCCCGGGGAGCATCAGGAGCAGCCAGCGTATCTGGTCTGCGAGCAGGGGCGACGGGTTTGCGAGCAGGGACGACGGGCATAATGTCCGGACGCGGACATTTGCGCGCTGGCGCTCGTGATGGCAGGGGCTCGATCCGATGCGATTCCAGACTTCCCTCGCCTGTGACGCCGACGCCAGCTCGGCCGGTAGGCGCGCGCTCGACGAGTGCCTGGAGGGTTCCTCCCAGTCGGCCGTCGTGGACTCCGTCCGGATCGCGACTTCGGAGCTCATCTCCAACGCCGTCCGGCACGGCGGCCTCGCATCGGGCGAGGAGATCCGCCTGACCATTGACGTCACATCTGACGTTGTCAGGGTCATCGTGGAGCAGCCGACCGGGGCCGAGGAGGCCGCTCTCGTCGATTCGGCAGACCGGACGGGAGAGGGTGGGTTCGGCCTCGCGATCGTGGAGGCACTCACCGATCGCTGGGGCGTGAGCGAAGACGCGCCGGCGTTCGTCTGGTTCGAGATCCGCCTGCCGTAGCGTCGCAGTCGGAAACGCGATCCGCGCAACGCCTGCTTGCTGGTCGGTGTCCGCCGCCGCTAGCGTCCTCGGGTCGGAAGGAGAGTTCGATGACCGAGGGAGACCCCTTCTCGCTCGAGAAAGGCGTCTGGCTCAAGGCCGCCCTCCACACCCACACCGCGCGCTCGGACGGGGATCTTGCTCCCGACGCGCACATCCGTCACCACGAGTGGATGGGGTTCGACGTGTGCGCGATCACCGATCATTGGACGCTGACATCCGAGCCGTCGACGGATCGCTGCCTCGTGATTCCCGGCGCGGAGCTCGCGGCGGATCCGCTCGGCCCCGGCCGGTTCACGGAGATCCTGGCGATCGGGATCCGGGAGATCCCCGACGATCCCGGAGGCGACCGGTCCAACTGGGGCCCGATCGACAACTACGTCTTCAAGACGTTCCCCGATCTCTCGGCGGCCGGCGCGGCGATCGCCGAGCAGGGCGGCGTCTCCTTCGTCGCGCACCCCTACTGGAGCGGCCTCCCGCCGGAGGTGCTCCTCGCCGCGGAGAACGTCGACGGGATCGAGGTCTTCAACAGCGCCTCCGCTCGCGAGGACGGCAGGGGCGACTCCTCCTACGTGTGGGATCTCATGCTGGAGGCGGGCCGGCGTCCGTGGGGGTTCGCGACCGACGACTGTCACTATCCGGCGTTCGACATCGGCGACGCGTGGACGATGGTGCGCGCGGCCGAACGTTCCGAGCCCGCGGTGCTGGAGGCGCTCCGCAGCGGTCACACCTACGCGTCCGCAGGCCCGACGATCGCCGGCGTCGAGACCGACGGGAGCGCCGTGGAGATCCGCTGCAGTCCGGCGCGCTCGATCGTCCTGATGGCGAGGTACGAGACGGGATGGGCGGTCCGCGCCGACCACCGCGGTCGTCAGGAGGATTCCCGGATCCTGGAACGCGATGCCGCCGGCCTTCTCACGAGAGCGCGGTTCACACCGCCGATCGAGCTGCCCTATCGGCGACTGGTCGTGGAGGACGACACCGGCCGGAGGGCGTGGACGAACGCGTTCTGAGAAGCGTCGGGGCGGCTACGCCTCGCAGGCCGTCGCGACGTCGCCGGAGTCGATCATGCAGACGTCGGTATTGGGGCCTCCGTCGGCGTTGTCGTTGTTCGACACGTTGTCGCGCGTCTTGACGAAGTCGTCGCCGCCTTCGCCGTAGACCGAGTCGTTGCCCTGCCCGCCGTACACCTTGTCGTTCATCCCGCCGCCGTAGACGAGGTCGTCGTCGTCCTGGCCCTTCACGCCGTCGGAACCCTCGCCCCCGTAGCCGCTGTCGTGCGACTGGCCGAGACGGATGTTGTCGTCTCCCTCGTCGCCGTAGACGGTGTCGGAGCCGGCCTTGCTGCAGATGATGTCGTCTCGCGTCGTGCCGTAAAGGGTGTCGTCGGCAGCGGTGCCGCGGATCGTGCACTCACCGCGAGCACCTGCGACGCTCGAGAAGATGCCGTGAGCGGATGCGGGCGCCGCGATCATGCCGGCGGTCGCGAGGGAGATGAAGATGCCGCGGAACCTCATGGGGAAGCCTCCGCTCTCGAGGGGGAGAGAACCGTAGACCCGGCATCGGGTGGACTCAAGGACATCCACAGCATCCGACCGTCCGGACCGTCGTGTAGCTCGTTCGACGGACGGTCCGCATGGCGTCATGCTCGCCACGCGGCGGATCGGAAGGGAGATCGCATGCGACTCGAGGGAAAGACGGCGCTCATCACCGGAGGAAACTCCGGCATCGGACGTGCGACCGCCATGCTGTTCGCGAAGGAGGGAGCGGGCGTCGCGGTCACCGGACGGAACCGAGAGCGCGGCGACGCGGTCGTGGCGGAGCTTCGTGCGACCGGTCGTCCCGCTGTCTTCGTCGAAGCCGACGTCCGTTCCTCCGAGGAGTGCCGCCGCACCGTCGAGACGACGCTCGAGGAGCTCGGGCAGCTCGACGTCCTGTTCAACAACGCAGGCGTCTACGTCGCGGCGGACGCGGTGGCGTGCACCGAGGAGGAGTGGGACGAGCAGATCGACTCGAGCCTCAAGGGAGCGTTCCTGATGAGCCACTTCGCGCTCCCGCACATGATCGAGCGAGGTTCCGGAGCGATCGTGAACATGAGCTCCGGCTGGGGTCTCCAAGGAGGAGAGGAGGCCGTCGCGTACTGCGCCGCGAAAGCCGGCGTGATCGGGATGACGAAGGCGATGGCGCTCGACCACGGCCCGCAGGGGATCCGCGTGAACGCGGTCTGTCCGGGCGACACGGTGACGCCGATGGAGGAGGCCGACGCGGCGCATCGCGGCTGGGACTGGGACGAGTACGTTCGGTGGGCGTCCGAGCGCCCGCTCCGGCGCATGGGCGATCCGGAGGAGATCGCGAGCGTGGTCCTGTTCCTCGCATCGGAGGAGTCCTCGTTCGTCACCGGCGCCGCGCTCCCCGTCGACGGAGGCGGCTCTGCTTGATGAACGCGACTGCCGGATGAGCGTCGGCACGCGGATCGCCGAACGTGCGAACATCCGCTTCGCACGCGAGACGGAGGGCGCCTGAGGATGCCTCGAGCCAACACCTACGACGCGATCGTGATCGGCGGCGGCCACAACGGGCTCGTCGCAGCCGCCTACCTGGCGAAGTTCGGCAAGAACGTCGTCGTCTGCGAGGCGCGAGAGAAGACCGGCGGAGCCGCCGACACGTCCCAGCCATGGCCGGATGCGCCGGAGTTCAAGGTCTCCACGCTTTCGTACACGATGAGCCTGATGCCGCCGCACATCATCAACGCGCTCCGGCTCCGCGACTTCGGCTACAAGATCAATCCGCTCGGTCTCGGCTACCTGCCGCTCCCGGACGGCGGCTCGCTGGTGGAGTCCGACGACCCCCGAGCGACCTACGAGTCCTACGCGCGGTTCTCCCGGCACGACGCCGACGCGTACGGCCCGTACTTCGAATGGCTCGGCCGCATCGCGGGAATCCTCCACCCGCTGTTGGAGAGAACTCCGCCGCATCTCGGGTCGCGCAAGTTGGGAGATCTCCGCGTCGTCGGCGCGCTCGCGTGGGCGCTCCGCAAGGAGTACGACGAGCAGACGGTCGCAGACATCACGCGCCTGTTCACGATGAGCGCCGCGGATCTCCTCGACCGCTGGTTCGAGAGTCCGGTCGTGAAGGGCCTCATGGCTGTGAACGGGATTATCGGAACGTGGTCCGGGCCGGAGGCGCCCGGCACCGCATACGTGCTCCTCCACCACTCGATCGGAGAGGAGGCCGAGGGCAAGGTCTCCTCCTGGGGCATGCCGGAGGGAGGGATGGGCGCGGTCGCCGGTGCGATCCGCCGTTCAGCAGAGTCGTTCGGCGCGAGGATCCGCGTCAACGCGCCGGTCGAGCGCGTGCTCGTCAAACGCGGCCGCGTGCGAGGTGTCGTCCTCCGAGGCGGTGAGGAGCTCCGCGCGAAGGTCGTGATCACGACGTGCCATCCGCAGATCACGTTTCTCCGGCAGATCCCGCGAAGCGAGCTGCCCGGCGAGTTCGTCGACGACATCGAGCACTGGAGGACGCGCTCCGGCGTCGTGAAGGTCAACCTCGCGCTGGCGGAGCTTCCCGAGTTCACCGCCGATCCCGGCTTCAACGTGGACGTCCACGGCTCGGCGGTCGAGGTCCTCGACGATCTCGACTACCTGGAGCGCGGGTTCCAGGACGCTCGCGCGGGGAGGCCGGCGGAGCTCCCCTTCGCCGACGTGGAGATCCCGACGGTGTTCGATCGAACGCTCGCGCCGGAGGGGAAGCACATCATGTCGATGTTCTCTCAGTGGGTTCCGGAGTCGTGGTCGGACGAGCCGCACCGCGAGGAGCTGGAGGCGTACGCGGATCGCCTCGTCGATCGCTTCGATGTCGTCGCGCCGAACTTCAAGAGATCGATCCTGCACCGCCAGGTGATCGGGCCCTACGACATGGAGCACACCTACAACCTGATCGGCGGCAATATCTTCCACGGGGAGCTCAGCGTCGATCAGCTGTTCCACATGCGACCGGCCGTCGGATACGCGGACTACCGCACGCCGATCAGGGGGCTGTACCAGGCGTCATCCGCGACGCACGCGGGTGGAGGAGTGACCGGACTTCCCGGCCATCACGCGGTGCGGGAGATCCGCCGAGACAAGGCGCTGTGACCGGCTCGGCGTCGGCCCGCGCTAGCCGACGCTCGGTGGCTCGTCGTGAGCGCGGAGCAGGTGCACGGTTCCGGAAACGCCCTTGAGCTCCACCGGCCCGATGTCCTCGAACGCGATGCCGTCCTCCTTCGAGGCCTCGGCGACCGCCTGACTGACGAGGACCTCTCGCTGCCGCGCGTAGTCCGCGATGCGCGCGCTGAGGTTGACCGTCTGCCCGAAGTAGTCGCCCTCCTGGAACAGGACCGGCCCCGCGTGTAGACCGACGTGCGCCGGCGGCAGCCCGGCGGCTGCCAACCCGTCCACCATCTCGAGGGCGGCGCGCACGGCGGGGCCCGGGTCGGCGAAGTAGAACATCACGCCGTCGCCCAGCCACTTGATGGTCTTGCCGCCGTGCCGCACCGAGCTGCGCTGCACCAGCCGTGCGACCGTCGCGGCAAGTTCGGCGGCCGCGTCGTCACCACGTTCCTGCGTCAGCCGCGTGTAGCCCGTGATGTCGAGGAAGCAGATCGCCGGCAGCCGAGCGAGCCGGCTGTGGATGCCCGCCTTCTCCATCAGGATCTCGAAGCCCTCCACGATGTTGGCGGTCCACGTCCGCATCTGGTGGGCGTGGTAGATGGCGAGCATCGATCGTTCCGAGAGCGGGGCGATCCGGTCGGAGAAGTCGGACGCCCCGATCTCCTCCGGGCCCTTTCCCGCGGCGGCGGCCGGCTCGATCACCTCGGAGGTCCACCACGCGGCCTCCTGCTCGGCGATCCGGCGCGTGCTGTCGCCCTGGACGCGCAGGAGGCGCTCGATCGCCGCCGGCGGGAACCCCTCCGAGAGCTGGAGCTCGACGAACG
>JBJMLN010000115.1:0-17176 GCA_045805285.1 Actinomycetota bacterium
CATCGTCTCCTCGCTCCGAGGAACGAGGGTGGTGAGCTGGTCGCGGACGACGGTCGGACCGCGCTCGGACGTCTTCATGCCACGGCTGCCCCGGACCGTCACGGATAGGACCTCTGGTCGACGGGCGGCACGACGATGTCCGGCTTGTACGCGGTGCCGACCCCGCCGAGCGGATAGTCCTTGCGGAGCGGATGCCCGTCCCAGTCCTCAGGCATCAGGATCCGCCGCAGATCCGGATGACCGTCGAACGTGATGCCGAACATGTCGAAGACCTCGCGCTCCTGCCAGTCGGCGCTCGGAAAGACGCCCGTCACGGTCGGAACGTCGGGATCCTCGGCCGGGAGACCGACCTTCAGCCGGAGGCGATGGTGATGCTTCCGCGACGCCAGGTGGTAGGAGACCCAGAAGCGCGGCTCGCGGTCGGGCCAGTCCGTGGAGGAGACGTCCGGGAGACGGTCGAACGCGAGCTCGTCGTCGTCCCGGAGCATCTCGAGCGTCGGGACCAGGTCGAGCCGGTCGACGACCGCGGTCACCTCTCCTCGCGCGACGATGAGGTCCGGGAGCCGGCCCTCCAGCCGGGTCGCGAGCGCGTCGGCGTCCATCTAGCGGAAGTGCCCCTCGGTGCGGACCTTCTCCTGGAGCTTGAGGATGCCGTACATCAGCATCTCCGGCCGCGGCGGGCATCCCGGCACGTAGATGTCGACGGGAACGATCGTGTCGACGCCCTGCACCAGCGCGTAGTTCGTGAACATGCCGCCGTAGGAGGCACACACGCCCATCGAAATGACCCACTTCGGCTCGGCCATCTGGTCGTAGATCTGTCGGAGCACCGGCGCCATCTTCTGGGAGAGGCGCCCGGCGACGATCATCAGGTCGGCTTGCCGCGGCGACGCGCGGAACACCTCCATCCCCCAGCGCGCGAGGTCGTAGGTTCCGGCGCCCGTGGCGATCATCTCGATCGCGCAGCACGCGAGGCCGAACGTCGCGGGCCACATCGACTGCTTGCGCGACCAGCTCACGGCCTTGTCGAGGGTCGTCAGCAGCAGGCCGCGTTCGAGCTCGTCCTCCGCCGGCGCGTCGGCGTCCTTTCCGGTGTGGTGACCGGCGATGCGCTCAACGGGCACCGGCGACCTCCTTGCTCGGATCCGAAGCCTCCGTCGCGGTCGCCGTCGGAGCAGGGCGCATCTCCGCCCCGAGCTGCAGCGCGCGGTCGATCGCGGGGGAGCTCCAGTCGAGGCCGCCCTTGCGCCACACGTAGACGTAGGCGACGAACACCAGTCCGATGAAGATCGCCATCTCCGCGAGGCCGAACAACCCGAGCTTGCGGAACGTGATCGCCCACGGGAACAGGAAGATCGCCTCGACGTCGAAGATGATGAACAGCATCGCGACGAGATAGAACTTCACGGGAAAGCGCTCGCCCTGCGGTGTGCGCTCGGGAACGATGCCGCACTCGTACGGAGAGAGCTTCGCGGGGTTCGGTTTGTTGGGGCGGACGAGAGCCGAAACGCCGAGCGAGCCCACCGCGAAGATCAGCGCCAACGCCGCCAGGATCAGGATCGGCAGGTAGGAGCTCAGCACGTCCGCCACCCTCTCACGCCCACGATGCGAACGACGCTCACGACGCGGGCGCCAATCGTTCGATCGCGTATATCAGCTTGTCCTGCGCGTCGCCGTCGCGCCCGTCGGAGAGGTTTCCCATCAGGCGGAGGACGAAGCGCATCAGGCGCTCCCGCGGCACCCCGTACTCCGTGAACGCGCGCATCACCGCGGGATGGCCGATCCCCTTCACGAAGTTGCGGCCGAGGAAGTAGTAGCGCCCGTAGCGCTCCTTCAGCAGCGTCGGGTACAGGTGCGCGACGGCCGGCCGGTCCTTGAGGAGCGCCTCGTTCACCAGTTCCGACGCGAGCTCGGCCGACTCGATCGCGTATGCGATGCCCTCACCGTTGAACGGATTCACGATGCCGGCGGCGTCGCCGACGAGGAGCATCCCGGGAACGGCGGCGGGAACTCGGTTGAAGCCCATCGGCAGCGGGCCGGAGAGCACCCGCCCCTCCGCCGTCTCCTCGGAGATGTTCCAGGAGGCGGGGAGCATGCCCGCGAACGCCTCGAAGACGTGCTGGGCCGAGAGATTCTTGAAGTTCTTGAACGTGTTCAGGAGCCCGGCGCCGAGGTTCACGCTTCCGTCGGCGACCGGGAACAGCCATCCGTACCCGGGCATCAGGTCGGCGCCGTCCCACAGATCCATCCAGACCTCGAGCCAGGGCCCCGGAGAGCGGTCGATGCGGTAGTAGCGCCGCGCCGCGATCCCGAGAGGCCGCGTTCCGTCACGCCGGACGCCCGCTCGAGCGCCGATCCGCGATGCGGCGCCGTCGGCCGCGATCACGTAGCGCGCGCGGACCTCGATCTCCTCCTCGTCTTTTCGGACGGTTGCACCCGTGACCCAGCCGTCACTCACCGTGGGCTCGAGGACCTCGGCGTTCTCCCACAGAAGGGCGCCGGCCTTCTCCGCCCGGCGCGCGAGGAGCTCGTCGAGATCGTGGCGTGTCCGGACGAGGCCGTAGTCCGGGAAATCGTGGAGCGTGGGCCACGGGAGCTCGAGCGTCAGCTTGCGCGTGTAGATCCGAAGGCCGTTGGCGCGCTCGAAGCCGGGATCTCGCAGATCGATCCCCATCCGATCCAGCGCGACGACGCCGCGGGGCGTGAGGCCGTCGCCGCAGACCTTCTCCCGGGGAAAGGAGGCCTTCTCGGCGAGGAGAACGTCGATCCCGTGCCGGGCGAGGTGGTACGCCGCCGCGGAGCCGCCGGGCCCGGCGCCGATGACGAGGACGTCGACCTCTCGGAACGCCCGACCTGACGCCGGGCGCGAAGGAGGAGTCGGAGGAGCATGACTCGGAGCGGAACTTCCAGCAGGGCTCACGCGGCTATCGGCCTCCGGCGGCGCTTGTGAAAACTTTCACAAGACGATGCTACTCGCTCTTGTGAAGGCCTTCACAAGCAATCTAGACCCCGCGTTCGACGTGCATCAAGGGAGATCGGCCGCTTCGCGGAACTCATTCCGCGTGGTTCCAGGAGACGAGGGTCTCCGGGCGGACGATCGCGAAGCCCAGCTCCTCCACCTGCTCGGTCAGGCGCTGGAAACCCTCCCCCGGCAGGAGCGAGCGGTACTTCTCGTACCAGGCCGACATGATCGCGCGGAGCGACGCGTCGACGCCGGACCGGAGCTCCGCCCGGCCGGTCACGGTGATGCCCGCGAGCTCCGCCCACGTCCGGCCGACGTCGAAGGAGAGCGCGACGTGCGAGTCGAGCTCCAGGTTCAGCCAGGTGCGGCTCGGCTTGCGGCTCGACACGTACACGGCATCCTCGCGCCACACGAACCACAGCGGCACGACGTGCGGATATCCGTCCGGACCGTTCGAGGCAACGTGAGTGACCGGGAGACCGGCGAAGCTCCGGCGGGCGCGTGGGAGCTCCTTCAGCAGCCGATCGCCGGCGACGACCATCCTCAGCCCTCCGGAGAACCGATCAGGTCGGCCGCTTGCTCGAGCGCGTGGAGCGGCTCCTCCGGCAGGAGCGCGGGATCGAGTGCGGCCCGCGCGCGCCG
This sequence comes from Actinomycetota bacterium, assembly GCA_045805285.1. Taxonomy (GTDB): domain Bacteria; phylum Actinomycetota; class UBA4738; order UBA4738; family JBJMLN01; genus JBJMLN01. The sequence goes on from JBJMLN010000115.1 coordinate 3,605, forward strand.
AACGAGCGTGTCCCTGAGCTCGAGTGCCCGGAACGCCGCGCCCGTCGACGCGACGATCGCACGAACGTCGTCGGCGGTGCGGCTCTCCGCGTCCTCCAGGGTCCGCCGTTCGGTCGGCGTCGCGAGTCGCGCGGCGATCGCGAGGACGACGTTCGCTCCTCCCGCCTCGAGCGTTCCGTCGGTCCGGACGACGCCGTCGAGGTCGTCGCCGATCTGGAACGCCTCGCCGAGCGGCGCCCCGAAGCGCGAGAGCATCGCAAGCAGCTCGATCGAGCCGCCTCCGAGGATGGCGCCGATCTCCAGCGGCCCTTCGATCGTGTAGCTGCCCGTCTTGAGCGCCGAGACTCGACGCGCCGTCTCCTCGTCCGCGGCAGCGGCGCCCGCGGCCATCACGTCGAGGAACTGCCCCGCGGCCATCTCCAGCCGCATGCGCCCGAGGCGAGTGAAGGCGCGCTCGAGCACGTCACGCGGGAAGCTCGCCTCGAAGAACAGCTCGTCGGCGAGGGCCGCGGCGAGGTCTCCGGCGAGGATCGCCGCGGCGCGCGCCACCCGCTCTCCCGGCACCGGCCCCGCGGAGGAGAAGGCGAGGCGACTCGTTTCCACGCCGCGTCGTGTCGACGCCTCGTCCATCACGTCGTCGTGGATCAGCGCGAACGTGTGCAGGAGCTCCAACGCAGCGGCCGGACGGAGGATCTCTTCACCGTCGGGCGCGCCGGTCCCTCGGTAGCCCCAGTAGCAGAGGGCCGGGCGGAGCCTCTTGCCGCCGGCCCGCACCAACCTCGAGATCTCGTCGATCAGCGCTGCCGCGCCCGGAGCGAGCGCGGCCGTTTCTCCTCGTCGGCCGTCGAGGAACCCGAAGAGGACGTCGTCGATCCGGGAACGGAGCGGGTCGAGGAGAGCCTCGGCCGTTCGTTGCGGACCGTCAGCGGCGTCCGGCCTCATGGGAGGTCCAGTATCGCAGCTGGCGCGCGGGCGACCGTTCCCCCCGCGGGCCGGATCAGCGACGGTGGGTAGAATGCGCGTGGCCCGGGCGGAGGCGAACGCGCGAAGCTCGGACCTCACTGCAGATGCGCCGGATCCGCAACCTCACGCTCGCGGCGACAGTCGCCACCTTCGCGCTGATCGCGGTCGGCGGCCTGGTTCGGGCGACGGGCTCGGGGCTCGGTTGTCCGGGATGGCCGCGCTGCTTCGGCCGTTGGATCCCGCCGCTCGAGTACCACCCGATCATCGAGTACAGCCACCGATTCCTGGCGACCGTCGTCGTCGTCCTGGTCGGCGCGGTGCTCGGGGTCGCGATCCGCCGGCACCGCTCCGAGCGGAGGATCCTGTGGCCCTCCGTCGCGGCCGCGATCCTCGTGATTGGCCAGGCGGCGCTCGGCGCGATCGTCGTGGAAGGAGCGCTCCCGCCCGCTCTCGTCACCGCGCACCTCGCGACCGCGATGCTTCTGGCCGGCGACCTCGTGTTCCTCCTCGTGCAGATCTCCCTGCTTTCGGAGAACCGTCTCCCGCGCGCGTCGGTTCCCCGGTCGCTCGCTTGGCTCTCGATCGCGACGGCGGGCGCCGTGTACGTGCTCGTCCTGATCGGCGCCTACGTCCGCGGAGAGGGAGCCGGCCTCGCGTTCGGCGACTGGCCGTTGATGAACGGCAAGCTCGTCCCGGCGCTGGAAGGGATCGCCACCGTCCATTTCGTCCACCGGGTCGCGGCCGCGCTGGTGGCGCTCCTGGTGCTCTACCTCGCGATCCGCATCTGGACCCTCCAGGAGAAGGACCGGACGCTCTCGCGGCTCGCGGTGGCGCTGGTGGCGCTCTTCGCGGCGCAGATCCTCGTCGGCGCGCTCAACGTCTGGACCCAGCTGGCCCCGGCCGCCGTCGTCGCCCACGTCACGCTCGCCGGATTGATCTGGGGCACGACGGTCGCGATCGCGACGCTCGCTGCGCGCCGCGCGCGTCTCGGGAAAGCCGAGCCGGCCGCCGACCCGAGCTCCAACGGTCACGGCAAGCTCAAGGAGAAGATGGCGGCCTACTTCTCGCTCACGAAGCCGCGCATCATCGTCCTGCTGCTCGTCACGACGATCCCCGCCATGATCCTCGCGGCGGGATCGCTGCCTCCGTTCCCCCTGATGTTCGCAACGCTGTTCGGAGGGACGCTCGCGGCGGGCTCCGCGAACTCGATCAACTGCTACCTCGACCGCGACATCGACGAGGTCATGCGCAGGACGCGACGGAGGCCGCTGCCCGCGCACGCCGTCTCCCCCGACGCCGCGCTGACGTTCGGGTTCGTCCTCGGCGCGTGCTCGTTCGTATTCCTTAGCATCACCGTGAACGTGCTGGCCGCGGTGCTGGCGCTCTCCGCGATCGGGTTCTACGTCTTCGTCTACACCGCGTGGCTGAAGCGCTCCACCACGCAGAACATCGTGATCGGCGGAGCGGCGGGAGCGGTACCGGTCCTCGTCGGGTGGGCCGCGGTGACGGGAACCGTCGGGCTTCCCGCGCTCGTGCTGTTCGCGATCGTGTTCGTCTGGACGCCGCCGCATTTCTGGGCGCTCGCGATGCGCTATACCGGCGACTACGAGCAGGCCGGGGTGCCGATGCTCCCGGTCGTCCGCGGCCACGAGGAGACGATGCGGCAGATCCTCCTGTACTCCCTCGTGCTGTTCGCGACGTCGCTCGTGCTGGCGCCGGTCGCGCACACGGGAGCGATCTATCTCCTCACCGCGATCGTCCTCGGCGGGATCTTCGTCTACCGCGCCGCGAAGCTCTGGAGAGTTTCCACCCCAGCGCTCGCGATGGGATTGTTCAAGTACTCGATCCTGTACCTGTCGTTGCTCTTCGCCGCCGTCGCCGCGGACCGGCTCGTCCCGCTCGGCCGTCTCTAGGGCGTCGCCGTTCCGCCGAGCAGCCGGTCGAGCAGCGTCTCCAGCGTCGCGGCGCTGTGGATCTGTCCGATCACCTGGTAGCGGATCGTTCCGTTGCGGTCGACCACGTAGGTGTCCGGGAGGCCGACGAAGTTGAAGTCGGTCGCGTATCGGCCATGCTCGTCGAAGAGGTTCGGATAGGTCACGCCGAGGTCCTGGAGCTGCGCCGCCGCCGCCGCCTCGTCGTCCCGCTGATCGATGCCGAGGAACTGCACGCCACGGTCCCTGTACTGCTGCCACACGCCCTGGAGGATCCCCTGCTCCTTCCGGCAGGGGCCGCACCACGTCGCCCAGAAGTTCACGACGAGCACCTTGCCGGCGTACTCCGAGGCGGAGATGCTCCCGCCGTCGGGATGCAGCGACGGCCCGGAGACCTGCGGGAACGGCTTCGACACCGTGGAGACGCCGAGCGTCGACTCCGCGTCCTTTCCGGTGCAGGCGACGAGCGCGAGGAGCACCAGCGGAACGACGGCGCGCACGATCCTCCCCCTCGCGGAGCGACGAGCCGGTCGACGCCCGGCCTTCCGCGGGGTCATCCGACCGTGACCGTGCCCTTCATCGTGTCCGGATGGAACTCACAGTGGAAGAAGTACTGCCCGGGCGGCGGCGCCTTGAAGGTGTAGTCGGTGCTGCCCGGTCCCGTCACCGGCTCCCCGGTGAAGAGCGTCTTCGCGTTCGGATCCGTCGACGGATCGGCGGAGAAGATCACGATGTTGTGCGGCACGCCCGCGTCGTTGTTGGTGAAATGGATCGAGTCCTGGCCGCCTGCCGGGAGTGCGATCGTCGTCTTGTCGAACGCGAGGTTCTGGGCGGTGACATCGACCGGCCCGGAAGGCGCTCCGCCCGCCGGAGGCTGCGCGCTCGCGGACGACGGCGCGCCCGAGGGCTGTCCGCCCGCGGAGGGGTGGCCGCCGCCTCCGGGCGGCTGTGCGGACGGCTGGCCGCCGCCTCCGGCCGGAGCGGGCTGTCCTCCGCCCGCCGGAGCGCCGCCGACCTCGATCGTCCCCTCCATCGTCGTCGGATGGACCTCGCAGCGGAAGTAGTACGTCGTTCCGTCCTTGAGCGGCGTCGAGAGTCTGAACGTCTTGACGGCCGGCCCCTGGAACGGAGTCACCGACCCGATGCTCGAGGTGTAGTCCTTGTCGGTGTAGACGTCGACGTTGTGGTCGGTGCTGGGCGAGGTGTCCTGGTTGTCGAACTTGATCTCCGCCGGCCCAGCGGGAGCCGTGAGCTTCGTGTCCACGTACCCCTTCGACGCCGCCCCCACGGGAGCAGCGACCGCGATCACGGTGGCCGGAGGCGGCGCCGGCCCGGAGGGCGCCTCCTCCCCGCTCCCGATCGACGCGAGGGCGATCCCGCCCGCCACCATCGCAACGCCCGCGACGCCGCCGAGCATCCCGACGAGCGTCGCGGCGCGGATCCGAGGGAGCGACGCGAACCGGATCGCCAGCAGCATGATGGCGACGACGACCACGAAGGCCGTCACCGTCGCCGCGTGGGCCGAGAGCGACAGCAGGATGCGCGAGAACCCGATCACCGGGATCGCGATGACCACGAGCGCCCCGAGCGGGATCAGCAGCGGGAGAACCAGCCGGTCGCGCGTCGCCTTCTTCATCGCGAGCTCAACTCCGCGCGGACGTCGCGCTCCACGTCTCGGAACGCCAGGGCGTCCATGCCGTCGCGCTCCTCACGCGCGTGCCACCGGAAGAAGATCACGGTGATCACGCCCCACAGGATCGCGCCTCCGGCGAGCTTCATGATCAGTCCCGCGATCTGTTGGTCCAACAGCGCGGAGATGCCCCAGATGCGAGGGAACGTCTCGTAGATGGGATACAGCGGCTTCGAGCCGAACGTCAGGAACGACGCCGGAACGGTGGGCGCGATCGACTGGACGAACAGGTACAGCATCTGAGCGGGCGCCGGAAGCGCCGGCATCTCCGGCAGCGGCGACATCACCGGCCACCACATCAGGAGCGCCGCGCCGACGAGCAGCACGTGCAGCGCGAAGTGGAACAGCTCCGACTGGACGGAGAGCGTCACGATCGCGGGCCAGTGCGTGAAGAGGAAGATGCCGTTGAAGATCGCGAGCGCGACGATCGGACGCGTCAGCACTCGAGCGACGGCAGCGACCGGGCGCGGAGAGAGGATCTTGCGGAGCATCCACACCGGCATCCCGGCGATCAGGAGCGGCGGAGCCACGAACGTGAACAGCAGGTGCTGCACCATGTGCATGCTGTACAGGTAGCGCTCCGCGAGGTCGTGGAGCGGCCACTCGGCACCGATCCAGAGCACCCCGACGCCGATCGAGAAGAGCGTGATCTGTCGCCGCGACGCCACCTGATCCCGCGCGAGCGACGCGCCCGGCGTTCCGACGCCGAGGCTCCGCCGTCGGTCCCTGATCGCGAGCAGGTAGGTCCCGATGACGAGGAGGAACACGAACTCGACGGTCGGGTGGATATGGAACGGTGGAAGCGCCATCCCGCTCCCCTAGCTCGAGGCGAAGACGCGGAACGTGAGCAGCACGATCGCGTAGACGGTAAGGGCGAAAAGGATGCCGCCGGTGAAGAACCGCGCGTACAGCTTGTTGTCGAACTTCAGGTGCATGAACCACAACGCCACGAGGGCGAACTTGATGGCCGCGAACGTGAACAGCAGCGGGATGAGGAGCGACTTGACCGAGTCGAGGTAGTAGACGGCGATCTCCGCTCCGGTGATCGCTGCGAGGATCAGCGCGATGCGGACGTACTCCGCGTCGCTCGGGTGGCGGCTGCGACTCCTGCGGGCGAGCCGGGAGCGAACCGCGGGGTCCGGCGCGTCCTGCGTCGCCGCGGTGCTCACCCGCCCCGGGTCCTCGACGCTCTCGCCGCTCATCGTGGCACCACCGTTCCGTGCCCGGTCGGGATCAAGTACACGACGGTGAAGATGATGATCCACACGATGTCGACGAAGTGCCAGTAGAGGCCGACGAGCTCGACGGTCAGGGCTCGATCCTGCGGGAGCCGGCCGGCGAGCGACAGCGCGACGAGCGAGAGCAGCATCAGGATCCCCACCGTCACGTGGACGCCGTGGAACCCCGTCAGCACGAAGAACGTCGTTCCGAACAGGTTCGTGTGGAGCGTGAGACCCTCGCGGACGAAGCTCGTGAACTCGTAGACCTGTCCGCCGATGAACGTCATCCCGAGCAGCGCGGTCGCCAGGAGCCAGACGCGTAGGCGGCCGTGATCACCACGCTGGATCGCCGCGAGCGCGAGCACCATCGTGAGCGAGCTGGCGAGGAGCACGAATGAGCTCACCGACGTGTACCCGATGTCGAACAGGTCGGACGGATACGGACCGACGGTGCTCCGTCCCCGATACAGGACGTACGTCGTGATGAGCGCGCCGAAGAGCAGGCACTCCGAGCCGAGGAAGATCCACATCGCGAGCTTGACGTTCGGCAGGCCGGTGCTGGTCTCGAGCTCCACCTCGTCCTCGGAGGGTTGGTGCGGCGCCATGTGCTCCCCGACGGATGCGTCCATCGCTACTCCGCCGAGGGCTCCAGGGCCCACGCGTAGAGGCCGCCCAACAGGACTGCTCCGCCGAGGAACGCCATCCACCAGTGGTAGATCACGCCGTACCCGAGCAGCGGAAACCCGAGCGCCGCGATGATCGGGTAGTACGACGGCGACGGGAGATGGATGCCGTGTCCGTGCGCGCCTGCGTCCTCCTCCTCGTGAGTGGTCGTCGCGGTGTGCTCCTCCGGCGCAGGCTCGTCGGAAGCGCCGGCCGGAACCGGCAGGACGCGGCCGCGCTGGTCCTCCGCGTACTTGCGATGCCAGAAGTCGTCGAGGGAGTGCACGACGGGGACCTCCTCGAAGTTGTACTCGGGCGGCGGCGACGACGTCGTCCACTCCAGCGTGCGCGCGTCCCAAGGATCGGCGGGAGCGTCCTTGGGCTTCCGCATCGTGATGATCACGTTCACGATGAACAGCAGGATCGACGCCGCGATCGCGAACGCGCCGATCGTCGAGACCATGTTCCAGAAGCTCCACCCCTGGTTCGGGCCGTAGCGGTAGATCCGGCGCGGCATCCCCTCCAGCCCGAGGATGTGGAACGGCCCGAACGTGATGTTGAACCCGATCAACATGAGCCAGAAATGGAGCTTGCCGATCGTCTCGTTGAGCAGCCGGCCGAACACCTTTGGCCACCAGTAGTAGAAGCCGGAGAACAATCCGAAGATCGCGCCGCCGAACAGCACGTAGTGGAAGTGGGCGACGATGTAGTACGTGTCCGTCTGCATGTAGTCCGCGGGCACGACGGCATGCGTCACACCGGATAGACCTCCGATGATGAACATCGCGACGAACCCGATCGAGAACAGCATCGGCGTCTTGAAGTGGAGGTCGCCTTTCCACATCGTCGCGATCCAGTTGAAGATCTTCACCCCGGTCGGAACCGCGATCAGCATCGTGGAGACCGAGAACGCCGACTCCGCGATCGGGCCGAGGCCCGTCGTGAACATGTGGTGCGCCCACACTCCCCAGCCCATGAAGCCGATCGCGATGCCGGAGAAAACCACGAACTGGTAGCCGAACAGCGGCTTGCGGGAGAAGACCGGCAGGACCTCCGAGACGATGCCCATGGCAGGCAGGATCAGGATGTAGACCTCCGGGTGGCCGAAAACCCAGAACAGGTGCTGCCACAGGACCGGATCTCCGCCGGCGCCGACGTCGAAGAAATGGGTTCCGAAGCGACGGTCGAAGAGGAGCTCGAAGAGCCCGACCGTGATGACCGGCAGCGCGAACGCGAGCAGCGCCTGCACGACGAGCGTCATCCAGATGAACACCGGCATGCGGAACAGGCTCATCCCGGGCGCGCGCATGTTGATGATCGTCACGGCGAGGTTGATGGCCGACACGGTGGATGCGATGCCCGTGATGATCAGCCCGACCGCGTAGAAGTTCATGTTGTTGGAGTTCAGGAACGTCGTCGAGAGCGGCGCGTAGCCGAACCAGCCGCCGTTCGGCGCTCCACCCAGGATGAAGCTCGAGTACAGGAACAGGCCGCCGGAGAGGAACACCCAGTAGCTGAAGGCGTTCAGGCGCGGGAACGCGACGTCGCGCGCGCCGATCATCAGCGGCGTCAGGTAGTTGAAGAACGCCGCGGACAGCGGCATCACGACAAGGAAGATCATGGTGATCCCGTGCATCGTGAAGATCTGGTTGTAGGCCGCTGCCGTCAGCACCGTTCCATCGGGTCGCGCGAGCTGGAGGCGGATCAAGAGCGCCTCGATGCCGCCGGTCAGGAAGAACAGGAACGCCGTGGCGCCGTAGAGGACGCCGATCCGCTTGTGGTCGACGGTCGTGATCCAGCTCCAGAAGCCGGTCTTCGACGACGGCCGACGCAGCAGGCCGGAAAGACCTCCCTCGCTCGGGATGCTCACGCTCGCCATGCGACCTCCGGCTCGTCGTTCGGGCGTCTCACTTCAGCGTCTCCAGATAGGCGGTCAATGCCTGGATCTCGTCGGGCGTGAGGTGGTAGTTCGGCATCCACGATCCCGGCTTCACCCCGGGCGGGTCGGCGAGCCACTTCGCCACGTTCTCCGGGGTGTTCGCGAGCATGCATCCGGCGAAACAGTCGTGGCTCGCGAAGTGCGTGAGGTTCGGTCCGCCCGTGGCCGTCGCGACGGGCCGTCCCTCGTCGTTGACCAAGCCGGAGATCGTGTGACACGCGATGCACTGACCGCCCTGGCCGTTCTGGCCCCAGAACAGTCCCTCGCCCTTCGCGGCGAGACTGCCGGCCTGCGCCTTGATCGCAGGCGCCTGCTGCCCGGCGACCCACGCTTCGAACTCCGACGGCGTCTGCGCGACGACCTTGAACTTCATGTTGGCGTGTGAGTAGCCGCAGTACTCGTAGCACTGGCCCGCGTACGTCCCCGGATGGTCCGCGTAGAGCGTCAGATGGTTCGTTCGTCCCGGCACGACGTCCTGCTTGCCGTTCAGCTCGGGGACCCAGAAGGAGTGGATCACCGCGTCGCCGACTCCCGGCGGCGGCTGATCGCCGCACGTGCCGCCGTAGGGAGTGCCGCTCGCGGTCTGGCCGACGCCGCAGAGGCTGACGTAGACGTTCTCGCCGACGGGGATGTGCAGCACGTTCGCCGTCCGGAGCTTCTGCTGCGGATAGTCGAACTCCCACCACCACTGGTGCCCCGAGACGTCGACGTTCAGCACCTGGCCCGCGGGCTGACGGTTGAGCTCCAGGATCGTCGCGACGGTCGGGACGGAGATGCCCGCGAGCAGGACGGCCGGGAGGATCGTCCACGTGATCTCGAGCTTCGAGTTCCCGTGCGTCTGCGCGGGGATCGCTCTCCCCGGCTTGTGGCGGAAACGGAAGATCGCGAAGACCAGCGCGCCCTCGACGAGGACGAACACCACGACCGCGATCCAGAAGACCGGGTCGAACAGGTTGTCGATCTTCCGGGCGTACGGACCCTGCGGGTTGAGGGAGTTCTGCGGCAACGACGAAGAGGTGCTGCAGGCCGCCAACACGACCGCCAGCGCGACCAATCCGAGGATGAGTCGCACCTTCTTCCGCACCGTCATCTGCTCCCCCGCAAGCACGAAAGTGGGCACCGGAACCGGACCCGGCCGAACGATACCACCCGCACTAGAACCCTTTGTACGAGTGCAAACCGACGATCCACAGGTTCACCACGTAATACGTGACGAGGAGCGAAGCGAAGCCGACCAGCGCGACGAAAGCGGCCTTGCGCCCCCTCCATCCGGCGGTCGCGCGCGCGTGGAGGTAGCCGGCGAAGACCACCCAGGTGATGAACGACCACGTCTCCTTGGGGTCCCAGCCCCAGTAACGGCCCCACGCTGACTCCGCCCAGATGGCGCCGGCGATCACCGCGAACGTCCAGATCGGGAACCCGAAGGCGATCGTCTTGTACGCGAGCCGGTCGAGCGTCTCCGAGGGCGGGAGGACGCTGCGGCGCGTCGCGACGCGAACCGTCTCGTCGGCGCTCCCCTCGAGGTCCGGCGGATCGTCGAGGGAACCGCCCATGATCGGCGCGGGCTCGCGGGCGGCGAGCTCCCGTCGGGCCGCCTCCTGCTCACGTTCGCGCTTGCGCTCCCGGCCGCTCTGGATCAGGTACAGGATCGTCAGGATCCCGCCGAGGCCGAAGAGTGAGGAGCCGGTGATCGCCGCGACGACGTGAATCTTGATCCAGTACGAGTTCAGCGCCGGCACGAGCTCCACGGGGCCGACGTAGAACGCGGTCAGCGCGACCGCCATCGTAAGCACCGAGAACGCGAGCGAGAAACCCGTCACGGTCTTCACGTGCTGGACGCCCTCGATGTAGACGAGCGAGACGAGCACGACGAGCAGCGCGAGGAGCGAGGAGTACTCGTACATGTTCCCCCACGGCACGCGGCCGGCGGCGAACCCGCGCGTGACGATGGAGGTGACGTGCGCGAGTGCGCCCGCGATCGCGATCACGCGGGCGCAGACGTAGACGGGCTCACGGCGGAACGCCAGGTAGTGGAAATATCCGACCATCGCGAGGACGTAGGCGAACAGCGCGACCGTGAACGCCGTCTTGGAGAGGGAGGCGAGGTGCAGCTGCGTCTCGGTCACGGCGTCACGTCTCCGTCGACGCCGGACGCCACCGAGGTCGCCGCGGGAAGGGGTGCCTCCGGCGTGGGAGGGGGGCCACCGGCCGCACGTTCGAGGTCGTCGACGACGTGCGCGAACTCCTCCTCGAACTGCTCCTTGCGCTGGAGCGCGAACCCGGCCACCTGGAGAACCGTTCCGTTCCTTCCCGCCTCGGCCCGCACCCAGAGTCGTCGTCGAGATGTGTAGAGCGCGGGCAGCAATCCCAACAGGATCAGGACCGCCGCGATCAGCATAATCGGGAGCCCGCGGTCGCGACTGACCTGCAGGACCGTGTACTGGCGGAGCTCGGGGAACGACACGGAGAGCCCGTTCCCGAGGTTCGCGGCGACTCCGGACCGCAGCAGCCCCTGCTGGAACTTCCTCATGTCCGTCGTGTCGAGCGTTGCGATGTTCTGGAGCTGGCCGGCGTGGAGGTTCCCGCGATACGCCGTATAGGTGATCACCGGGTGAAACGCGTCCCGCATGGACACGGGCGATCCACCTGCGAGCACCGACGCCAGACCGCGGCCGTCGGGCCAGAGCTGGAGCTCGATGCCGACCTGCGGATGCATCGACGGGAGCTTCACGACGCCGTTCCACGGGATCGTGGATTGGTCGACGCCCGCGGGCGCCTGCGGCTGCTGGAAGACGACCGGGCCAGTCGCGAGTGGCGTTCCGTTCTGGGTCACGTCGATCACCGGCGCCCATCCGTACCCGAACTGATAGATGTGCAACCCGTCCACCGATACGGGATGGTTTACTCGGATGTCGACGGTCCGCTCGACGTTGCCGTCCGGATCGAGGATCTGCGCCCGCGTCACGAAATCCGACGGGATGCCGTCCGGATGGAAGGTCGCCGAGAAGTTCTCGACGTGCACTCCGATGCCCGTGTGCTGGCCGTTGAAGAACGCGCCCTCGCGGATGTTCCCGTCGTAGTTCGCGTGCGCCTCAACCCACGTCTGCCCCTCCGCGACCACCGCCTGGCCGGTGAAGCCCGTGCCCTTGCCGTAGATGATCCCGATCAGCACCAGGAAGAACGACCAGTGGAACAGCAGGCTCCCGGCCTCGCGCGCGAGGCCCTTGTCGGCAGCGACGGCGCCGTCGGCGACGCTCACGCGGAACAGCCGGCGCTTCAGCACTCGCCGAGACGACGGGATGACCTCCGCCGGTGGCGCGACGACCGTCCGGACGGCGTAATGGCGCATCATCTCCAGCTCGTGTGCGGGCTGCGGCTTCGCGCGGACGTTGCGGATCAGCGCGCGGGTACGCGGGAACAGACATGCCGCGAGCGACAGGAGCAGCAGCGAGTAGATCAACGTGAACCAAAGAGATCCGTAGACGTGGAACAGCCCGAGCGCGTCGTAGATCCGCGCGCGGAGCGGATGGTCACGGAAGATCGACTCCACCCGCAGCGGAGAGACGTCCGCCTGCGGCACGAGGGAGCCGGCGATCGCGGCCGCCGCCAGGAACAACAGCAAGATCAGCGCCGTCCGCATCGATCGGAGCGTTCTCCAGACCAGCGCGAGCGACTGCCGGAGCGTCAGAGAGTGGGCCTGTTGCGACATCCGCGCTCCTCGATTCTAGGAGACCGGCCCTCGATCGGCCGGTCCGGCCTTCGGCAGCCCCCGCCGCCCTTCGCGATCGGCACTACAGCCCCGGGAACAGGTTCGTTCCGGCGCGAAGGAACGGCTGGAGCACCGTGAACCACAGCCCGGAGACGAGCAGCACCCCGATCGCCACCATCACCGCCCCGGAGACGCCCGCGATCCAGCGGTAGTGCCGCTGGACGAAGGACAGGGAGCGTACGAGGCGGTGCGCCCCGAGCCCGATCAGCAGGAACGGCACTCCCAACCCCAGGGAGTAGACCAGCAGCAGGCCCGCTCCCCTCGCTGCGCCCCCCTCTGAAGCCGCGATCGCGAAGATCGCGCCGAGGACGGGACCGATGCAGGGCGTCCAGCCTGCGGCGAAGGCCATCCCGAGCGGGAACGCTCCCGCCCGCCCGGGCTTGATCCGCTCGAGGAACGGGCGGCGCTCGGCGTACATCGCGGCAGCTCCCCTCCGGAGTGCGTAGAGGATCATGAACGCCCCGAAAGCGATGATCACGATGCCCGCGATCCTCTGACCTGCCGGGGAGAGGATCCAATCCGGGATCAGCCTCCCGGTGAAGGCGCCCAGCGCGGTGAAGACCGCCGAGAAGCCCCCGATGAAGAGCAGGATCGGGATGAGCGGGCGGTCCTCCTGCCCCTCGGCGCCGGAGATGAACGACAGGTAGCCGGGCACGAGGGGAAAGACGCACGGGGATGCGAACGAGACGATCCCGGCGACGAAGGCGAGGGCCGGAGCCCACCACGAGGAGAGCCCCGTCCGGACGTAGTCGGCGAGCATCTGCACCATCTCCGGGTCGGGTCGGAGCTCCGGGTCGCTTCGATTCTATGGAGCCCATCCAGGTTGCAGCTCGTGCTCGTAGGTTCCATAGTGGAGGGGCTTGTGAACGTCTTCACAAGCCGTCGTGGGAGGGAAGCCCACGCACGGGGCACGAAGCAGGGGTGTCTATAATCGCCGCGTTCCGGCCTAGCATGGATGTGTCCGCATGAGCCTGCCACTTCCGCCGAAGCTCGAAAAGAGGCTGAATCCCGCCTTCCGGCGGGTGGAGCTCCTCATCCGGGACTGGGAATGGACCTGGACCAAAGCCGGCATCTTCGGACTCGTCTTCGGCTTCGCGATCCTCGTGACGCTCGCGATCGTGCCGTCCTGGTTCCTGTACTTCGCCAACCAGAAGCTTCGCTGGACCTCGTTCTGGCTGCTGATCCTGCGGGACGCGATCGCGACGGGCTGGATCGGCACCTGGTTCGCGATCTTCCTGATCGTCTCTTCCCAGATGCAGAACATCCGGCGGAAGGTCCGCGGCACCACCGGCGACACGCGGCCGACCGGCGGCTACCGATGAGAGCGCAGGTGATCTGAGATGCCGTTCACCAAGACCGAGGTGGATATCCACACCGACTACGAGGTCAAGCCGGTC
>JBJMLN010000116.1:0-9876 GCA_045805285.1 Actinomycetota bacterium
CCCGGGCGCGTACACGAGCCCGGTGGAAAGGCCGACGGCGCCGGCCGCGAGTGCCTCCTCGAGCTGGCGGCGCATCTCGGCGAGCTCGTCGCCGTCGGGCGGCCGACGCTCCGATCCAAGGACCTTGCCGCGGATCGTTCCGTGTCCGACGAGCGAGGCGACGTTGATCGCGGGGTGAGCCTCCTCGGCGAGCTCGAGGTACTCCGAGAACGTGCGCCACTCCGGCAGGTCGTCGACGGAGATGCCGGACAGCTCCGCTCCCTCACGCCGGCCGTTGCCCGGCGCCCCCGAGCCTCCGCAGTTCCCTGCGATGACCGTCGTGATGCCCTGACGGAGCGCGCTGTCCATCGACGGCTCGACGAACGGCTGCACGTCGGAATGGCTGTGGGTGTCGATGAAGCCCGGCGCGAGGACGCGGCCTCGCGCCTCGATCGTGCGCGCCGCGTGCGGGAGCTCCTCCCCGTCGTGGAGAACTCGCTCGATCCGGTCTCCCGAGACGGCGACCGATCCGGCGAACCTCGGGCCGCCGTCGCCGTCGAGCACCCGGGCGCCCGAGATCAGGAGGTCCGCCATAGGGCGGCCATCCTAAAGACCGGTAGCCGGGGCCCGGAGGCGCAGGGTAGAGTTCCGTTCGCCCGCTCCGACTGAGTACATCGGGAGGATCCCCTGCACATCGACTGGGCCATCGCATTCGCTGCCGCCCTCGTCGGCTTCACGGTCGGCATGACCGGGATGGGCGGCGGCGCGCTGATGACGCCGATCCTGTTGATCTTCTTCGGCATCAACCCCACGACGGCCGTCTCCTCCGACCTCGTCGCCGCGATGGTGATGAAGCCCGTGGGCGGCGGCGTCCACGTCCGACGCAAGACCGTACAGTGGGGCCTGGTCCGCTGGCTCTGCGTCGGCTCGATCCCGATGGCGTTCGCCGGCGTGTTCATCCTCCACGCGACGGGCGACAACGAGACCGTCCAGAACGTGACGAAGATCCTCCTCGGCGTCACGCTGATCCTGGCCGCGGCGGCGATGGTGTTCAAGGCGTGGTTGCAGGGCCGACGGAGCGCCCTCGCGCGCGCCGGCCTGCGGGAGACGCTCGTTCCGGACGAGGAGATCGACGTCAAGATCCCGCTCACGATCGCCGTCGGGGCCCTCGGCGGACTCCTCGTCGGTCTGACGTCGGTCGGCTCGGGCTCGATCATCATCGTGTGCCTGATGCTGATCTATCCGCAACTCCGCGGCGCGCAGCTCGTCGGAACCGACCTCGTCCAGGCCGTTCCGCTCGTCGCCTCCGCGGCGATCGCGCACATCATCGTCGGCGACTTCGAGCTCGCTCTCACGGTCTCGATCCTGATCGGCGGGATCCCCGCCGTGTACGTCGGCGCGAGGCTCTCCGCGCGCGCTCGGGACGGGGTGATCCGCCCGGCGCTCGTGTTCGTCCTCCTCGCGTCCGCCCTCAAGCTGCTGAACGTTCCGACCCCGTTCCTGGGCGGATTGCTGCTCATCGTCGCTCTGGTCGGCCTCCCGCTGTGGGCCGCCGTCGATGCGTCGTCGTTCCCCGAGCAGATGTGGAACGCCGCAGACCTCCCTCGGGCTCACTGGATCCGGCGGCTCGTGCTGACCGCGCCGATCGGCGTCGGGTTCGTGATCGCCCTGCAGTACTTCAGCAAGATCAGGCCGCGGCTCGCCGGCGCTCCGGTCGCACGCCCCGCCGACGTGCTTCCCGCTGGGGTCTCCACCGCGCCGGCCGACGGCGGCTAGCGATGTTCGAGCGGATCCTCCTCGCGGTGGACGGGTCCCCGCGGAGTGAGCGCACGATCCCGGTCGCGCTCGATCTCGCCGGGCGCTACTCCTCCGAGGTGATGGTGGTCCATGTCCGCGAGTACGAGCGCGACGAGGGCGACGACGTCGACCTCGGTCCTCCGATCCCCGCAGATCAGCTCGTCGAGCGGGTCGTCGCAACGTTCGAGAGCGCGGGCATCACGGCGACCGGCACGGTCCGCCGCGTGAGCCCCGGCCGCACGGCCGAGATGATCGTCGACGTGGCGGAGGAGTCCAAAGCCGAGCTGATCGTCCTCGGGACGCGCGGGATGTCGGAGATCCGGAGCCTTCTCCTCGGCGGTGTCGCGACGAAGGTGGTCAACCGGGCGACGTGCCCGGTTCTGCTCGTCCGCTAGAGCTCCCCTTAGAGGAACTCCCCTTCGGCCGGCGCCGCTTCGACGTCGAGCGGGTCCGCTCCCGGCAGCAGGACCTGGAACGACGCCCCCCCTCCGGGCCGCTCCTGGATCCACGCGCGACCGCCGTGGAGCTCCGCGAACTTCGCGACGAGGGAGAGCCCGACGCCGACGCCGGGAGCGTGGTTGGGGTGCCCCGCCTGCTGGAACGGCTCGAAGATCCGCTCACGGTTCTCGGCCGGGATGCCCGGGCCCTCGTCCTCGACGATGACGAGCACGCCGTCGCCCTCGGGCTCGACACGCACCCACACGCGCGTTCCCGCCGGCGTGTGACGGGCCGCGTTCGCGAGGAGGTTCTCCACGATGCGCTCCACCTTGGCCGGGTCGACGGAGACGATCAACGGCTGTGCGTCGATCTCCACGGAGCGGTCCTTCAGGACGTCGGACTCCTTCACGGCCTCCTTGACGACCTCGGTGACGTCGACCGGGCGGCGCTGCGGAGACAGGATGCCGCGTTGCAGCCGGTCCAAGTCGAGGAGGTCCCCGAGCAGCCGCTGGAGCTTCCGCGCGTTCGCCGCGATCCGCACGATGAGGTCCCTCTGGTCCTCCGCGCGCAGCGATCCGTCGGCCTGCTCGAGCGTCAGCGCGGAGCCGAGGATCGAGGTCAGGGGCGTGCGGAGCTCGTGCGACACGGCCTCGAGGAACATGTTCTTCATCTCGTCCAGCGCGCGCAGACGGTGGGTGGCCTCGCGCTCCCGGCGGAACGCGTCGGAGTAGGTCTGCTCACTCCTCTTCAGGGCCTGCTCCGCGCGCTTGCGGTCGGTGATGTCGACGAGGAGTCCGCGGAGCTGTCGCGGCGTGTCGCCCTCGCCGCGGACGACGTGCACCATGTCGCGCAGCCAGAGCGTTCCGACGACGGGCGCCGGCGCCCGGTATTCGAGCTGGAAGTCGCCGCCCCGCTCGGCCGCGTGGCGGACCTCGCGGAGCATGGCCTCCTGGTCCTCCGGCACGATGTGGTCGCCCCAGAAGCGGGGTTCGGTTTCCGCGTCCCCGAGCGTGGTACCGAGGATGTCGGCCGCTCGCTGGCTGAGGAACGTGAACTGCAACGACTCCGCGTCGGCCTCCCAGAAGATCGCGTCGAGGCCCTCCACAAGCTCGTGGAACCGCTCCAGCTCCGAGAACCGTCGCGCGGTGCCGAGCGCGAGGGAGCTGATGTCGGCGATCCCGCCCACGAGACGCAGGTCGCGCTCGGAGAACCGTCCGCCCGGGTCCGAGACCGCGACGATCGCGCCGAACCCGTCGGGCTCCCATCGCAACGGAGCGACGAGGACGTCGACGTCGCCGAGCGGCGCCGATCCGCGCACCTCCTCGGGGATCGTCGTGATCAGCTCACTGCCGAGGATGAACGGCTCGCGGACCGAAAGCAGGAACTGCGCGGCGACCTCGGGGGGGACGTCCGGCATCAGCCGGCGCTCTTGGCGGGTCTCTTCGTCGAACCCTTGCTGCGCGTGGAGACGGAACGCTCGCGTGTCCGGATCGCGAACGTAGATCTGCACGCCACTCGTCGCGACGAGGTCGGGCACCGAACCGAGCGTTCGACGCAGGATCTCCTCCGTCGCATGGAGCTGCGTCAGCGCCTGGGACAGCCCCAGGAGCGCGGTCGCTGTCTGCGCGGACTCTCGCTCGAGTCCGAGGAGTCGTGCATTCTCGAACGCGACCGCCGCGTGCGAGGCCAGAACCTCGAGCACGCGCATGTCCTCGTCGTCGAACTTATCCACCCCGAGGCTCGACAGCACGATCACGCCGATCGTTCGGTCGCCGTAGCGGAGTGGCACGGCGAGCATCGACTCGTCGATCTCCGGTGTGCCCGCGATCTGCACCGCCCACGGGACGTCGACGGTGTTCGGTGCGTAGAACGACGTGCCGGTCGCCGCCACGCGCCCGGTGATCCCTTCTCCGACCTCACTGACGAGGTCCTCGAAGGTGTCGTCTTCGTACTCCGTGAGCTCGCCGCGGAACGCGATCGGGATCAGCGTCCTTCCGTCCGCTTGGAGGAGGTAGACGCGGCAGCTGTGATAGTCGAGGAGGGTGCGGAGTTCGGCGGTGATCGCTTCGCCGATCTGCGCGACGTCGTTGAGCCGGTTGAGGCGTGCGGCGAGCGTGTGGAGCATCTTGAGCTGGGCCAGTGACCGCAGCTCGTTGTCTCCTCGCTCGAGGGCCGACTCTCCCTCGCTCCGGGCTTGGACCATGGGGCCCCCTCCGCCTTCCAGCGCAAACGGATTGTCTCACTCTGAACCGACCGGTCCGAAGCTCGGGCTGTGTCGCGGTTCAAACGCGCGCGTTGCTAGACTCCCCGTGCCTGCATCCGAGAGGCCGCGGCCCCGCGGCCCGGATGACTCCTCCGGAGGGTCGGTTGAGCAGCTTCTCCCCGTGGGACGCCGCGCTTTCGCAGCTCGACGCCGCCGCGCGCAGCATGGACCTCGAGCCGGGCGTGCACGAGGTGCTGCGGAGCCCGAAGCGCGTGTTGAGCGTCGCCGTTCCGACTCGCATGGACGACGGATCGGTTCGCGTCTTCACCGGATACCGCGTGCACCACAACACCTCGCGGGGACCGTCGAAGGGCGGCATCCGCTACCACCCCGACGTCAGCATGGACGAGGTCAAGGCGCTCGCGATGTGGATGACGTGGAAGTGCGCGATCGTCGGGATCCCGTACGGGGGCGCGAAGGGCGGCGTCGTGATCGACCCGCGATCGGTCTCCGAGCGCGAGCTCGAGCGGATGACGCGCCGGTACGCCGCGGAGATCCTCCCGTTCATCGGCCCGGAGAAGGACATCCCCGCGCCGGACGTCGGCACCGACGCCCAGGTGATGGCGTGGATCATGGACACGTACTCGATGAACGTCGGCTACTCCGTCCCGGGTGTCGTTACCGGAAAGCCGCTGTCGATCGGCGGCTCCCTCGGCCGTGGAGAGGCGACGGCGCGCGGCGTGACCTACGTGACGAGCGCGACGCTGAAGAACCGCGGCGCGCCGATCGATGAGACGCGCGTCGCCGTCCAGGGCTACGGAAAGGTCGGGGCGCCCGCGGTGCACCTCCTCCACGAGCTCGGATGCACCATCGTCGCGGTCTCCGACGTCGGGGGTGGCGTGTACAACCCGCACGGGTTGTCCCCGAAAGGCCTTGCGGCGCAACGCGAGGCGACGGGCTCCATCGCTGGTTTCGAGGGGGGCGATCCGATCAGCAACGAAGAGCTGCTCACGATCGACTGCGACGTGTTGATCCCGGCGGCGCTGGAGAGCCAGCTAACCCAGGACAATGCCGAGCAGGTCAAGGCGCCGGTCATCGTCGAGGCGGCGAACGGCCCGACGACGCCCGAGGCCGACGAGATCTTCGAGGACAAGGGAACGCTCGTGGTCCCGGACATCCTCGCGAACTCCGGCGGCGTGACGGTCTCCTACTTCGAGTGGGTGCAGGACATCCAGGCGTTCTTCTGGACCGAGGACGAGGTGAACGAACGGCTCCGCTCGATCATGGAGCGCGCGTACGTCGACGTTCTCCAGCTCGCAGAGGAGAAGAAGGTGCCGATGCGCACGGCGGCAACGATGCTCGGCGTCGCCCGCGTCGCCGAGGCGCACAAGACGCGCGGACTCTTTCCGTAGCCGTTCGCGTGCTTGCACTCCGCCGAGAGGTTGCTAGCCTGCGTTGGTGAGCAGCGACGGAGCCTGGCACCCCGCCAGGGGAAGCGCTCCGGAGCTCGACCAGCGCTCGCTCGACATCCTGGAGTTCGAGCGCACGTGGTGGCAGGAGCGTGGTCAGAAGGAGCGCGCGATCCGCGAGCGCTTCGGCATCTCCTCGGCGCGCTATCATCAGCTGCTTCATCGCATCATCGACCGGCCGGAGGCCCTCTCGTATGACCCGATGCTCGTACGCCGGCTCCGCAGGCTCCGGGAAGCGCGCCGCCGCAAACGCCTCGCGCACCGTCTCGGCAGCGACGGCTAGGCTCCGACGCCCATGACGGGCGGTCCGATCCGCCTCGTGATCATCGCGGCGTTCGCCGTTGTCGGCATCTTCGTGCTCACCCAGGCCTTCGAGGGAACGGCGGGGCTCACGGTTTCCACCGCGAGCGCGGGCGGCAACGATGGAACCGTCTCGACCGGGACGGGGGGCGGCACCGGTGGCACCGGCTCCGGCGGAGGTGGCGGTCAGCAGGGAGGCGGTGGAACGCCAACGAGCAGCCCGACACCGGCACCGGGTCCGTCTCCGCAAGACCCCTCGAACGTGCGCGTCGGCGTCTACAACGGAACCACCACGCCGAACCTCGCCTCGGACGCGATCGCGCAGCTGACGCGACTCGGGTACGTAACGCCCCTCGACCCGACGAATGCGCCGGATCAGAACGTGACGACGACGACGGTCTACTACCGCGACGCGCAGGGCAAGATCGACGCGGACGCGCTCGCCGGTCAGTTCTTCAAGGGCTCCGACGTCCAGAAGCTCCCGGCGACCGCGACGGTGCCGCACAGCGTGGAGCTCGCGATCTACCTCGGTTCCGATTACGCCGCAGCGCAGGGCCACTAGCCTCGCGCCGTTCGTCGCCCGGCCGGCCGAGGCGGGCATCCTTCTCGACTTCGACGGGTCGCTCTCTGCGATCGTCGCGCATCCGGAGCTCGCCGCGGCGACGGCCGGCGTCTCGCAGGTACTCGCCGAGCTCGTTCGCGCGTACGCGGTGGTCGCGTTGATCTCCGGACGCCGATCTGACGACCTGCGCCGGCTCGTCGACGTCGAGGGCATCCGATACGAGGGGTTGTACGGACTGCCCGCCGCTCCGGATCGGGAGGAGCCCGACGTGGAGCGCGCGATCGCCGACGTTCCGAATGCGTGGGCGGAGGCAAAGGGTGGCGACGCCGTCTCCGTCCACTACCGACAGTCGCCGGATCCCGCGGAGGCCCGCCGCATGCTCCTCGAGAAGCTCGCGCCGATCGCGGAGGCGTCCGGCCGCCGCGTGATCGAGGGAAAGCAGACCGTCGAGCTCGTTCCGAGCGGTGTGCCGCTCAAGGGCGGGGTCGTTCGCCGGTTGATCGTCGAGCTCCGTCTTCGTGCCGCCCTCTACGCCGGAGACGACGCCGCAGACCTCGAGGCGTTCACGGAGCTGGAGCGAGCGCGCGCGGATGAGGGCGTACAGATCGCTCGCGTCGCCGTGCTGGGCGCGGAGACCCCGTCGGACCTGATCGCGCACGCGGACGAAACCGTTGAAGGTCCGGAAGGGCTCGTGGAGCTCCTCCGCGAGCTTGTTCCTCCGTCGTGAATGGCGCTTTACGCGGCGCTGGAGCCGCGACGCCGTCGGACGCGCTCGATGTCGTCGAGCTGAAGCCGGATCCATCGCGACGGCGGGTTCGCGAGAACGAGGCGCGAAAGGCCCCGCGCTCTTCGCGTGCGCTCGTCCTCCGACATCTCGAGCGCCTCGGCGAGAGCGTCGGCCTGTCCTTCGATGTCGAACGGATTGATGCCGATCGCGTAACGACCGAGCCGGAAATACGCTCCTGCGTTCCGGGAGAGGATGAGCACGCCGTGGCGCCGGTTGAGGACCGGACCCTCCATCGCCACGAGGTTCATCCCGTCGAACACCGGGTTCACCATCAGCACGTCGTAGAGCCCGTACGCCGCGATCGCGCCCAGGTAGTCCTCCCGGATCCGGACCTCGATCGGCGTCCAGTCTTCGCTCCCGAGTTCGGCGTTGATGCGGTCCGCCTCGCGGACGCAGTCCTCCTGGTACGTGCGGTATTCGGGGATCTCCTGGCGGCTCGGGCTGAGCAGGGCGAGGAACTTCACCCGGCCCTTCCACGAGGGATTGCGGCGCAGGAAGTTCTCGTAGGCGAGGAACCCGCGGACGATGTTCTTGCTGAGCTCCAGCCGGTCGACGCGCAGGATGAGCCGCGTGTTGCCACGCCACCGGTTGAGCTGCTGCCGCAGACGCCGAGCCTGGAGCGAGGAGGCGAGCTCCCGCATGGGAGCGACGTCGATGGAGATCGGGTGCACGCGCACGAGGATCTCCCGTCCTTCGAACACGACCCGGGAGCGGCCGAGGTCGACCCTCGCGCCGGAGACGTAGCGACACGACATCAGGAAGTTCTCCGCCCAGGCCTCGGAGTGGAACCCGAGCACGTCCGCGCCGAGGAGGCCGCGCAGCACCGCATCCCTGATCCGGTCGGGAACGATCCGCAGGTACGTCGGGCCCGCGATGGCGGTATGGGAGAAGTGCGCGATCAACGCGTCCGGCTTCAGCTCTCGGAGGAACCGAGGAACGAGCGCAAGGTGATAGTCCTGCACGAGATACGTCGGCGGCTCGGGCAGCCGGTCGGCCTCGTCCGCAAGCGTCGCCGCGAAGGCGCGGTTGACCTGGATGTAGTCCTCCCACGCCTGCACGGTGTCCTCTACGAAGACCGGAGAGTGCACCGTGTCCCACAGGTAGTGGTGCGCGAACCACAGCAGGCCGTTGGAGATGTTGTTGTAGTAGCCGTCGAAGAGATCGTGCGGAAAGGCGAGGTATCGCAGGTTGTAGACGGTGTCGTCCTCCTTCACCTGGATGCGGCCGTCGGGATGACGCGCGACCATCGCTCGGTCCCCGTCCGTCATCGCTGCTGCGATCCATTCCCCGCCGGTCTCCAGGGCGCCCGTGAGCGCGGTGACGAGACCGCCCTGGCCGCGCGAGGAGACGAGCTGGCCCGCGTCGTCCTCCCGGAACGTCACGGGTCCTCGGTTCGACGCGACGAGGACGGGGCCCGTGCGCGCGCTCATGTGAGCGAGACCATCAGCTCGACCTGGTCCTGCAGTTCCCGCAGCGTCAGGAAGTGTTGCCGAACGCGCTGCTTGCCCGCCGTTCCGAACCGGTTGCGGAGGTCGACGTCGCCGAGCAGTTCGACCAGACGCTCCGCGCATTCGTCCACCGAACCGACGAGGTACCCGTTCTCGCCGTCGTGGATCTGAAGCCGGATCCCGCCGACGTCGCCGCCGATCACCGGACGCTTCTTCCACATCGCCTCGGAGACGACGAGACCGAACCCCTCGCGGATTGACTTCTGCAGGACCACCGTGGACTGCCGCTGGAAGGCGTTCACCTCCAAGCTCCCGACGTCCTGGAAGTTCGTCAGCAGATGGATGTCCGGATCGCCGTTGCGGTGCTCTTCCGTCATGTTGAGGTAGTGCCAACCCTCCGGGTCGTCGTGCGCCATCGATCCCACCATGACGAGCTGGAGATTCTCCACCTCCTTGCGAGCGAGACGGTACGCGTCGATCACCCCCACGGGGTCCTTCCAGGGATCGAAACGTGACACCTGCGACACGATCGGACGCGAACGGTCGATGCCGTACCGCTTGAGCACCTCGTAGGCGGTGTCGTCCGGGAGATAGCCGTTCTTTGCCGACAGCGGATCGATCGAGGGCGGAATGAACGCGAGCTGCGGCCCCTGGATCTCCGACTGCGCAAATTCCTCGAGGGTGAATATCGCGGCGTCGTAACGGTTCACGATCGGCGCGAAGAACTCCCATACGGGCCGGAAAGGCTTGGAGAGGTCGATGTGACAGCGCCAGAGCCAGGAGCCTGTGCGGCGACCCTCCCGCTCGAAGATCGGCAGCAGTGCGGCCGGCTGCGGATCGTGGACGAGCACGAAGTCGAACGTCTCGGTCAGCTCGCGCGCGTTCTGCTCCAC
>JBJMLN010000117.1:0-9666 GCA_045805285.1 Actinomycetota bacterium
CCACCAGCCGAAGGAGGCCGGAGATGCCGAAGTACATGCTCCTCATCTACGGGGACGAGGCGGGCATGGCGAACGTCACGCCCGAGCAGCTCCAGCAGGAGTACGACGCCTACGCGGCGTACACGCAGGAGATCAAGGATCGTGGCGCGTGGGTCGCCGGCGAAGGCCTGGACCGGACCTCGAGCGCCACCACGGTTCGCGTCAAGAACGGCGAGACCCTCACGACCGACGGCCCCTTCGCCGAGACGAAGGAGCAGCTCGGCGGGTTCTACGAGATCGAGGTCGGGAACCTCGACGACGCGATCAAGGCTGCGGCCATGATCCCCGGAGCGCAGTACGGCTCCATCGAGGTGCGGCCCGTCATGGAGTTCCCGGAGGAGTAGACGGACGCGCACGAGGTCGTCGACCGCCTGTTCCGGCGCGAGTCGGGGCAGGCGGTCGCGAGCCTCATCCGCGTTCTCGGGGACTTCGATCTCGCCGAGGAGGCGGTGCAGGAAGCCTTCGCGATCGCGCTGGAACGCTGGCCCCAACGCGGAGTTCCCGACAACCCCGGGGCGTGGATCACGACGACGGCGAAGAACCGCGCGATCGACCGATTGCGTCGAGAGACCAACCTTCAGGCGAAGACCGCGACGCTGCGCGTCATGACGGAGCTCGAGGCCATGGAAACGCCGACATCCAGCTCGATCTCGGACGACCGCTTGCGCCTGATCTTCACGTGCTGTCATCCGGCGCTCAACCTCGAGGCGCGGACCGCGCTCACGCTCCGGACGCTCGGCGGGCTCACGACGAAGGAGATCGCGCGCGCGTTGCTCTCCACGGAGACAGCGGTGCAGCAACGGCTCGTGCGAGCGAAGAAGAAGATCCGCGACGCGTCGATCCCCTATCGGGTTCCGCCCGACGATCTCCTTCCCGACCGGCTCGGCGGCGTGCTGATGGTGCTGTACCTGATCTTCAACGAGGGCTACACCTCCGTCGGCGATGCCGTCGAACGACGGGAGTTGTGCGAGGAGGCGATCCGGCTCGCGCGGCTGCTCTCGGAACTGATGCCGGATGAACCGGAGACGGCAGGGTTGCTCGCTCTGATGCTGTTCCAGGATTCACGTCGAGCGGCGCGCGTCGACGCCGACGGAGAGCTCGTGCTGCTCGAGAACCAGGACCGATCGCTCTGGAACGCCGAGGAGATCGCCGAGGCGCGCACGGTGCTGCAGGCAGCGCTCCGTCGAGGAGAGCTCGGGCCGTATCAGCTCCAAGCCTGCATCGCAGCGACACACGCGCTTTCGGCGAACGCCGAGCGAACCGACTGGTCGCAGATCGCGGCGCTCTACGGCCGTCTCGCGTCGGTGATGGACTCCCCCGTCGTGGAGCTCAATCGGGCCGCTGCGGTCGCCATGGCCGACGGACCGGAGGAGGGACTCCGCCTGATGGACGACCTCGCCGCCTCCGGAAAGCTCGAGGACTACTACCTCCTCCACGCGTCGCGCGCGGACCTCCTCCGCCGTCTGGAGCGCAACGAGGAGGCCGCGCTGGCGTACGGCCGCGCCCTGGAGCTCGCCACCAACGAGAGCGACCGAACGTTCCTGGAGCGACGCCTCCGCGAGGTCCGGATCGCCTGAGCGCGACTTGCCCCGTACGCGACGACTCGACGAGGATGTCGCGGATGCGCACCAGACCCTCGAGGACGATCCTCGCCATCGCAGCGCTCGTGATCGCCCTGTTCCTTCTCGCTTCGTGCGCTGCGGGACCGAATCCGGCGACCGGCCCGGACAAGGCAGGCTTCTGGTCGGGTCTCTGGCAGGGGCTGATCTTTCCGATCACGTTCTTCATCTCGCTCTTCACCGACCGGGTGAACGTCTACGAGGTCGTCAACAACGGCAACTGGTACGACTTCGGCTTCTGGCTGGGCATCATCGCTATCGGCGGCGGAGGCATCGGCGGAAGCCGCTTCAGGAAACGCCGGTGAGCGACTTGCTCATCTGGAACACGATGTCGACCCAGGCGCGGTCGGACTCCACTTCCGGCGGGATCCGCGCGGAGATGACGAAATCCCCACTCGCGCGGCGATAGCCCATCCCCTCGTACATCGCCCGTGCCGCCGCGTAGCCCTCGTCGATCCCGGTGTCGAGCCAGAGCGAGCGGAAACCTCGAGACCGCAGCTCGTACTCGGCCCGCTCCATCAGCGCACGTCCGATGCCTCGCCGTCGATGCTCAGGACGGACCCAGAGGTCACGGACCCACGGCTCCATCCGCCGCTCGATCCAGTGGACGACGTCGCGCGGGTCCCATCCCACGAAGACGTGACCGACCGCGTGACGGCCGCTCCACGCGACCAGGTACAGGAAGCCGCCCTGATCCTGCTGATCGAGTCGCTCGCGATGAACCGACTCCGGACGCTCAAAGAGGTCGCGGGAGACCGCGTCGAGCTCACCGCGGCTGATCGGCCGGACGGCGACCTCAGCCGATCGGCACCTCCGGAACGCTCGCGAGGCCGGCGTCGACGTCCTCCTGGCGATACTCGACCTCGGGGAGGCGGCCGTTCAGGTAGTCGTCGTACGCCTGCATGTCGAAGTGCCCGTGCCCGGAGAGGTTGAACAGGATCACTCTGGACTCTCCCGCCTCGCGTGCCTCGATCGCCTCGTCCATCGCCGCTCGGATCGCGTGCGCCGGCTCCGGACCCGGAACGATGCCCTGCACCTTCGCGAACTGCACCGCGGCCTCGAACACGGAGTTCTGCGGATACGCCTTCGCCTCCATCTGACCCTCGTGCACGAGCTGTGAGAGCGACGGCGCGTCGCCGTGGTAACGCAGGCCACCGGCGTGCACCGGCGCGGGAACGAACTCGTGGCCGAGTGTGTACATCGGAAGGAGCGGCGTCATCATCCCGGTGTCGCCGAAGTCGTACGCGAACCTGCCCTTCGTCAGCGTTGGACATGCGGCGGGCTCCGCCGCGAGGAACCGCGTCTGCTTCTTTCCCTCCAGCCGGTCGCCCATGAACGGATACGCGAGGCCCGCGTAGTTGGAGCCTCCTCCGACGCAACCGATCACGACGTCGGGGTCCTCGCCCGCCATCTCCATCTGCTTCTGCGCCTCGAGCCCGATCACGGTCTGATGGAGCAACACGTGGTTCAGGACGCTGCCGAGCGCGTACTTCGTGTCCTCGTTGGTCGCGGCCACCTCCACGGCCTCGGAGATGGCGATGCCGAGCGAGCCGGGAGAGTCGGGATCTCCCTCCAGGATCTGCTTTCCCGCCTCCGTCGTGGAGGTCGGAGACGGTCGCACCTCCGCACCGAACGTCTCGATGAAGATGCGGCGGTACGGCTTCTGCTCGTAGGAGGCCTTCACCATGAAGACGAGGCACTCCATGTCGAAGAACGAGCACGCCATCGCGAGCGCGGAGCCCCACTGCCCGGCGCCGGTCTCGGTGGAGAGCCGCCTGATGCCGGCCTCCTTGTTGTAGTAGGCCTGCGCGACCGCGGTGTTCGGCTTGTGACTCCCCGCCGGAGAGACTCCCTCGTACTTGAAGTAGATGTGCGCGGGGGTGTCGAGCGCCTTCTCCAGCCGGATCGCGCGGTAGAGCGGCGTCGGCCTCCACAGGCGGTAGATGTCGATGACCTCGCCCGGGATGTCGATCCACGGCTCCGTGGAGACCTCCTGCATGATGAGCGACTCCGGGAACAGCGGCGCGAGGAGATCCGGCGTCACCGGCTCCTTGGTGCCCGGATGGAGCGGCGGCAGCGGAGTGATGCCCGCTCCGACCATGCGCGGCATGATGTTGAACCACGCGTTCGGGATCTGATCGGGCTCGAGGTTGAAGGTCGTGCGCTCGGTCATGCCGCCTCCCGGGAAGAGTGGAAAGCGAGCGTATCGGGTTCGGCGAGACGCGCGCTACTCAGCGGTCCGGTCCGTCGCCTTCACGTGCCAGTGATGCGGAGAGATCAGATCCTCGGCCGCGACGGGACCCCACGTTCCCGGCGGGTACGGCATCACGACCGGCATGTGCTGAAGAACCGGGTCGAGGATCTCCCAAGCCCGCTCCACCTCGTCCTCGCGGAGGAACAGCGTGTGGTCTCCCTCCATCGCCTCGATCATCAAGAGCTCGTACGCGTCGAGCAGATCGGAGTGGAACTCCCGCTCGTATTCGAAGTCCATCGTCGCGCGGCCGATCGACAATCCCGGCCCGGGATGCTTCACGTTCAGCGCCACCGTGATTCCCTCGTCGGGCTGGATCCGGATCGTCAGATGGTCGCGACGCGCCGGAGGGATGCCGACGGCACGGAACACGTTGTACGGAACCTCCTTGAACACGAGCGTGATCTCGCTCGTCTTCATCGCCAGCCGCTTCCCGGTGCGAAGGAAGAACGGCACGCCCGCCCAGCGCCAGTTGTTGATCTCGAGCTCCATCGCCGCGAACGTCTCCACCGTCGACGCGCGAGTGACGCCCTCCTCCTCGAGGTAGCCCTCGTACTGTCCGCGCACGACGCGCTCGGGGTCGCACACGCTCGTCGCGCGGAGGAGCTTGACCTTCTCGTCGCGCAGCCGATCCGGCTCGAACGACACCGGAGGCTCCATCGCGATGAACGTCATCACCTGGAACAGATGGGTCTGGATCATGTCGCGGATCGCGCCCGTCTGTTCGTAGAACGCGCCGCGCCCGTTGATCCCGATGTCCTCAGCGACGGTGATCTGCACGTGGTCGATGTACCGGCGGTTCCACACCGGCTCGAACAACCCGTTCGCGAAACGCAGCGCGAGGATGTTCTGGACGGTCTCCTTGCCCATGTAGTGGTCGATCCGGAAGATCTGGTTCTCGTCGAAGACGCTGTGGATGATGGCGTTCAGCTCTTTCGCCGACTCGAGGTCGTGTCCGAACGGCTTCTCGAACACGATCTTGGCGCCGGCGGCGAGACCCGTCTCTCCGAGCCGGTCGACGATGTCCGGAAAGACGCTCGAGGGCGTCGCCGCGTAGAAGAAGCGGCCCGCCGGCTTGCCGACGCGTTCGTCGAACTCGTCGAGATACTCGACGAGGTGGTCCATCGCCCCCTTGTCGTCGAACTCCCCGGCGACGTACGCGAGGTGCGATGCGAACCCGTCCCACTCCTTCGCGGAGGGTTCCTGCTTGCCGAACTCCTTGATCGCGTCGTGCACGAAGCGCCGGTAGGCGTCCTCGTCCATGTCGTTGCGCGCGTAGCCGATGATCTCGAATGGCTCGGGGAGCAGACCCTCCAGAAACAGGTGATAGAAGGCGGACAGGAGCTTGCGGCGAGAGAGATCTCCGGTCGCCCCGAAGATCACGATCGCCTGCGGTTCCGATGGCGGCTGGACGGCCACTACGCGCCCTCCTCCTTCACGGCGTGGCCGCCGAACTCGTTACGGAGCGCCGCGATCACCTTCGCGGAGAACGACTCGTCCTGACGCGAGGCGAAGCGATTGAACAGCGCGATCGACGTGATCGGAGCGGGAACGTTCTCCTCCATCGCGGCCTCGATCGTCCACCGGCCCTCACCGGAGTCGTCGACGTAGCCGCGGATCTTCTCGAGTGCGGGGTCTTTCTCCATCGCCTCGTGGAGTAGCTCCAGCAGCCAGGAGCGGACGACGCTGCCGTAGCGCCAGATGCCGGAGATCTCCAGCAGGTCAAGATCAAAGTCGGACGCCTCGAGGATCTCGAAGCCCTCGCCGTACGCCGCGAGCAGGCCGTACTCGATCCCGTTGTGGACCATCTTCGTGAAGTGACCGGCGCCGGAGCGCCCTACGTGCGCGTAGCCGTCCTCCGGCGCGAGCGCGCGGAACGCCGGCTCGACGATCGCGACGGCGTCGGCGTCTCCGCCGACCATGAGGCAGTAGCCGTTGGCGAGACCCCAGACGCCTCCGCTCGTTCCGCAGTCGAGGAAGCGGATGCCCTTCGCGGCGGCGGTATTCGCGCGCGTGATCGAGTCCTTGTAGTGGGAGTTCCCTCCGTCGACGATCACGTCTCCGTCGGAGAGGAGCTCGGAGAGCACCCGCACGGTGGAGTCGGTGATCTCCCCGGCGGGCACCATCAGCCACACGACGCGCGGAGCCTCCAACTGTCCGACGAGGTCGGACAACGACGTGGCGCCGGACGCCCCCGTCTCCGTCGCCTTCGCCACGGCGTCGGCGCTCGGGTCGAAAGCGACCACCTCGTGTCCGCTCCGCTGGAGCCGCGCCGTCATGTTTCCGCCCATCCGGCCGAGGCCGACCATGCCGAGCTTCATGCGTTCCTCCTCATCGCCCGAGTTCCTCCGCCGGAGCGCCCGCGAGCGCGACCGCGACCCAACCGTCCTCGATCCGCACGCGGAAGACCGCAACGGGATCGACCGCCGAGCCCGCGACCGGCTCTCCCGTCCGGACGTCGAACGCGCTCGCGTCCTGCGGGCAGACGACCGACCACTCGTTCTCGTCGACCTCGCCGTCCGAGAGCGCCGCGCCGTCCTCGGGACATTCGTCGCCGACCGCGTAGACCTCTCCCTCGAGCTGGACGACGGCGAGACGGAGACCCGGCAGCTCGAACGCGCGAACTTCCCCTTCGGGCACCTCGGCGAGGGTCGCGATCCGCGAGAACTGGTCGCTCACGTCCGACTCATCTGCGGGCGGTCGCGTCGGACTCCATGGAGACCATCTTCCCGCATCGCGTCGTCCGCAACGCCGTCAGCCCGTGGATCGAGCACGGCGGTCGGCCTCGGAGAGGCGGTGCCACGCCGACCACGCCCGCTGCACGATGGTGACGCCGCCGAGCACGGAGAGGAGCCCGAGGACCGGCAACAGCAGCCCGGGCAGGACGAGCCCGAGGATCAGCGCGACGTACCGCTCGAGCCGAGTGAAGAGGCCCTCGGAGAGTGAGACGCCCGCCGCTTCGGCCTCCGCTCGGAGGTGACTGACGAACAGCGAGATTACGAGGGTGACGAGCGCGAGCGCCGCCTCCGTGCGGTGTCCCTGACCCGCGAGCGACCAGTAGAGGCACCCGAACAGCATCAGGTCCGAGACGCGATCGAGGACCGAATCGAGGAACGCTCCGAGGCGGCTCTCCTCACCGCGCAGCCGCGCGACGCCGCCGTCGAAGATGTCGAGGAGGCCGGCCGGGATCAGCAGCAGCCCCGGAACGAGCCGCTGCCCGCGGAGGAGCAGCACCGCGACGACCCCATTCATCACGAGCGACAGGATCGTGAGCTGCCAGGCACGGACGCCCGTGCGGTACAGGCCGGCAAGCGCCGCGCGGTAGGGCCACGCGAACAGGCGCTGCATCAGCGGGCCGAGGCCGCTCGGATTCTTCCGCGGAGCGGGAACGTCCCGGATCCGTGGGGCGTTCTCCACGCGCGACGATCGCTGGCGTCTGCCCATCCGGGGAAAGGCTACTCACGTCGAGCGGAAGCTGTGTCCCGATACCCGAGCGAGAAGCTAGTCTCGTTCAGACTAGCGGAACGCCGGCGCGTGTTCAGTCGCGCGGCTTGAAGCCGACGATCGTGTAGCGGAAGCTCCCGCCGGGCGCCTCGTAGACGACCTGCTCGTCGATCTTGGCGCCGACGAGCGCCTTGCCGAGAGGAGAGGAGACCGTCACGGTGCGCGCGCCGGAGGTGCGCTCTTCCGCCGAGTCGGCGAGGAGGTAGACCTCCTCCTCGTCGTCGCCCTCCGCGATCACGGTGACGACCATGCCGCTCCGGACGGCGTCGGCGTTGACGGGGGCCTTGATGATCTCCGGGTCGCGGAGCATGTGCTCGAGCGTCCGGATGCGAGCCTCCATCAGACCCTGTTCGTTCTTGGCGGCGTCGTACTCCGCGTTCTCGCGGATGTCGCCGAGCTCGCGCGCGAACTTCAGGCGCACGGCCATCTCCTCGCGACCCCGGCCGCGAAGGTCCTCGAGCTCGTCGCGGAGCCTTTCGTACGCGCTCACGGTGAGCGTCGCCGTCGGCTCCTGGCCCGGTTTCCGCTGCGGCCGGTCGGGAAGATCGGCGGGTTGGTGGGTCATCGCGGGAACGATAGCAAGGGCGCCGGACCGTCCACGGCGTCCGAGGCGGGGGCTCCTAGAATGCCGAGACCGCATCGCACGTTTCCGAGGGGGCGCTGGGGGAGACGCTTCCGATCGGACGGAGGTGTCCGTCCGATGCTCGACCAGCCACAGGGGGAATCCGTCATGAACCACCCTTCCATCCGACGCGCCGCCGGCGCATTTGCCATCTCGCTCCTCGCGCTCGTCACGCTCCCCGGCATGGCGTTCGCACAGAGCGCATCGACCGGCGGCCCGAGCCCGATCGAGAAGGCGGTCACGCTCGCGAGCCCGGCGACCGTGTTCATCGACACGTCCGCGTCGATCAAGGTCCAGCTCACGTACCAGAAATCCACGAACGTCTCAGGACTCGGCCACGTGAGCCAGACGTACAAGCTCGACTACGGCACGGGGAGTGGATTCGTCGTGAACCCGAACGGCGTCGTCGTCACCGCCTCCCACGTCGTGGAGCCGGACCAGCAGAGCCTGCAGAACTACGCCGCGAACAAGCTGATCCTCGAGGGCCTCAAGTACACCTACCCAAAGTCCAACAGCAGCCCGTTCGACCAGTACAACCTTCCGACGAAGTCCCTGGACCTCGTGCTGCAACAGTGCTACAAGGCGATCGACTGCCAGTTCGATATCACGCCGATCGTCACCGTCTATACGGCGACCGACGTCGCGCAGTCGACGCTCCCGGAGGGCCACGCGGCGCGCATCCTGAACTCCACCGGCTTCGAGAACACCGACGTTGCGATCCTCCAGATGGAAGGTTCGAACCTGCCGACCGTTCCGCTCGCGGAGACCGCCAACGACCTCGCGAGCGGCGACAACGTCGTCGCACTCGGCTATCCCGGCTCGTCGACGCAGGCGCTGCAGACCGGCGTCACCGTTCCGACCAAGGTCTTCGGAAAGGTCAGCAACATCCGCACCGAGGGAACGAGCAAGCTGATCGAGATCGATGCCAACATCGAGCCCGGCGAGAGCGGCGGCCCTGCAGTGGACAGCAGCGGCAAGGTCGTCGGCCTCGTCTCCTTCACGCTCCTGCAATCGAGCGGAGCCGCGGGCCAGAAGTTCCTGCGCACCGTCGACGACATCAAGACGGCGCTCGGACAAGCAGGCGTGACCGCGCAGCGAGGTCCGACCGACGCGGCCTTCGAGAAGGGCATGGAGTACTTCTGGGGCCATCACTACACGGCGGCCGTTCCGGAACTCCAGAAGGCGACGCAGCTCTACAACGGATTCCCCCTCGCGGGCGACTACCTCTCCCAGGCCCAGGCGAAGAAGGGAACGGCGGCGGACGTTCCGCTCGACACCGGGAGCAGCTTCCCGTGGTGGATCATCGCGGTGGCGGCTGCCGTCGTGGTCGTTCTCGTCATCGTGGCGGTCGTGCTCAGCCGGCGCGGGAAGAGGACCAGGACCCAGCCCGTCGCGGTCGGAGCCACCGCGGCGACGCCACCGACGACGGCCGCGACGCCTCCTCCTCCGGTCGCGACGCAGCCCGCGGCAGCTCCACCCCCTCCCGCGGCAGCTCCACCGCCTCCTGCGACGGCACCGCCGGGCGGCCGAGCAGCCCCGTGGGGAGGGCGCGAGCAGGCAACAACAGGTCCGACGGAGACGGCCGCTGCCGGAACAGCATCGTCCGCCGCGGGAACCAATGGGCCTGCCGA
>JBJMLN010000118.1:0-24716 GCA_045805285.1 Actinomycetota bacterium
CGTCCGCCGTCCCCGAGGCGCCGGAGCCGATCCCTCGCTCAACTGAACGCGGGGTTTTCCACCGCCTGCAGCGTGCCCGCGGAGGGGTTTTCCGGCGCGGTTCCCCACAGGTCTGAACAGCTTTTCCACCGTTCCGCCAGCGGAGTTACGCGACTGTCATTTCCCACACGTGCGGACAACCCTGTGGAGAACTACAGCCGTGTGGTTCGTTCCGTCGCCGGGCGCGCGATGCGGAGCCGCTTGGGCGTGTCGACGTGGTCGACCACGCCGTAGGCCCTCGCCTCCTCCGCCTCGAGGATGAAGTCGCGGTCCAGGTCCTCGACGACCTTCTCGAGGGGCTGACCGGTGTGCCCGGCGAGGATCTCCTCCTGCCGCCGGCGAGTTCGCGCGAACTCCGCGGCGTGGATGCGGATGTCCTCCGAGGTGCCCTCGAGTCCGCCGTGGGGCTGGTGGAGAAGGATGCGCGCGTTCGGAAGCGCGTGACGTTTCCCGGCGGCGCCCGCGGCGAGGAGCGTCGCGCCTGCGGAGGCGGCTTGCCCGAGGCACCACGTGGCGACGTCGGGTTCGAGCGCCTGCATCGCGTCGTAGATCGCGAACATCGCGGTGGGCGAGCCTCCGGGAGAGTTGATGTAGAGGGAGATGTCACGCCGCGGGTCCTCCGCCTCGAGGAGCAGCAGCTGCGCGACGATCGCGGTCCCGCCGGCATCGTCGAGCTCTCCCGACATGAAGACGACACGCTCCCGCAACAGGCGCGAGTAGACGTCGAGCGGCCGGTCGAGCGCTTCGGCCTTTCCGATCTCTGCCGGCGATGCGATCCGGATGTCCATGTCGAGCCTCCGAGCGGTACGATGGCAACCTGTCGGTTGCCGACCACGCTACGTCGCCCGGCGGGCGTTGGCAACCAGGAGGTTGCGTGAGAGCGATGATGCAGGACCCGGTCGTCCGCTCGATCGAGCTCGACGCGTCGCCGGCCGAGGTCTGGCGAGCGCTCACGGAGGCATCCCTCCTCTCGGACTGGTTCGAGGCCGAGGCGGAGATCGAGCCGCAGGTGAACGGCGCGGTCCGTTTCCGGTTCCCGGACGGTTCGGAGCTTCGGGGTGTCGTCGTCGCGGTGGATCCTCCGGGCCGCCTGGGCATCCGATGGCGCGACGTGCGCGCCCTCGGCTCCGCGAGCGTCGTCCAGTTCTCGTTGGAGCGCCTTGCCGCCGGAACGCGGCTTACCGTGACGGAGGCTGCGGGGGTCGTTTCCGCGCAGCAGAAGCCGGAGCTGATGGCGGGATGACACGGCGGGAACGCGATCCCGGTCCGGTCCTCTCGGCACTGTCCGACCCGACGCGGCGGGAGGTTCTCCGCTCGCTGTCGGAGGAGGGACCGCAGACGCTGTCGGATCTCTCCGCCGTGCTTCCGGTCTCGCGACAGGCGGTGGCGAAGCATCTCGCGCTGCTCGAGGACGCCGGCCTGGTTGAGGCTTCGGGAGAGACGCGCCGCCGCACGTATCGGATCACGCCGGAGCCACTCTCCGACGCGATGGAGTGGATGGTCGATGTGGGCGCGACGTGGGACTCGCGGCTCGGGAGATTGAAGCGGCTACTCGACCGCCGCTAGCGCCACTGCGTGGAGAGTAGGAAACCGAACGCGATCAGGCCGAGGCCGCCGAAGAGGTACACCTGGCTCGCGCTGCCGTTCGTTCCGGGGATCAGCCCCATGTAGTTCGTGACGATCACCAGGACGCCGAGCGCCATCACGCCGATGATCAGCCACCCGAACCAGCGCGGGCTGGGCTTCTGCTTCTTCTTTGGGGGCGGGATGTAGCGGTTCCGCTTCGACTTGGACTTGGGCACGAAGGCGAGGATACCGCGGGTCGTTCGGCCGGGTATCGACGGTCAGCGCGGCCGCAGATGGAGGGTCGACTCCGCCTCCCGCTCAACGGCCGCGCGCGTGAACGGCATCGGATGAAGACGGCCGTTCCTCCAGAGCTCGGCCTGGTCGCTCCAGTGCGGTGACTCGGGATCTCCCGACTGGCCCGTGGGGAGGACGCCCAGCGCCGCGTCCGGATCGGAGAGGTCGACGATCTGCCTCCAGGACGGCACGACCTGTGCGCGCCAGCTCTCTCCCGGGAGGAACGACGAGGCCAGCACCGTCTGCTCGTCGCCGCCGACGGGGAGATCCGCGCCGGTGAAGAGCTCCGCGAGCTCGGGCGTGATCGCGATCGGGCCGCGGAAACGCGCGCGATGGATCGCTCCCCAGCGCCAGCTCTCCATGTCCTCGCCGAGCTCCTCTTCCAGCTGATCGAGCGCGGCATCGAGTGCGATCCGGAGCCGATCTGCGCGCGCGTCGACGCCCTCCGCGCCGAACCACTCGGGAGAGGCGTCCGCGATGAGGCGGGCGAGCACCTCGGAGCGGAACGGATTCGTCGACGCGCGCTTCGCGAAGTAATGGTCGTAGAGGTCCTCTCCGAGGCGCGGCAGGAGGAGCTCCCGCGCGATGGAGACGCACCACGCCTCGTAGATCGCGGCCGCGGCGGAGTCGGCGTCCAGATAGCCGTTCCATCCTCGAAGGAGGTCGATCGCGAGCTGCTGGCGCGCGGTCCGCGGCTCGACGCCGATCAGCAGAGCGACGAGCAACTGCGCCGGCAGCGAGAGCGTGTCCATCTGGAACCGGGCGAACTTCTCGGCGTCGTGGACCGTCGCGTGGGACAGAAGCTGCTCGATCCGCTGCGCGCGGAACGGTGGCGAGTAGTCGTAACCGATCTGATGTTCCGCGTCGTCGGACTGGAGTCGTTGGTTCGCCGTGGAGATCGCGCCGCTAGGCGGGTTCTCCTCGGCGGGGAGCTCCTCGAACGGGATCCAGCCTGACCATTCGCTGACCGGTTTCCATCCCGCGACAGGGACGGAACCGGTGTGTCCCCGCGCGCGGATCGGGAAC
Source organism: Actinomycetota bacterium (assembly GCA_045805285.1). GTDB lineage: Bacteria > Actinomycetota > UBA4738 > UBA4738 > JBJMLN01 > JBJMLN01. The sequence continues at coordinate 2,926 of JBJMLN010000118.1, forward strand.
AGGCCGGTCGTCTGCATGCCGATGTTCCCGTCGGCGTCGGCGAACACGAAGTTCTGGCCGGGACACGTCCAGCCGCGGACCGCGTCGCGGAACTCCGCGGCGTTGCGCGCCGTCGCCATGCGTTCGAGGACGCTCGGTTGGACGGCGTGGTCGGAGCCGACCCATCGCAGCGCGACGTGGCGGGTGATCCCCTCCACGACCTCGGGGCGCCCCGCGCCGATCAGATAGGAGTCGAGGAGCGGTCCGTGTCGCGTCTCCTTGACGGTCAGCTGATGCGGTTCGTCGCTGCCGCGAACCTCGATCTCCTCGCGGTGGATCGTGAGAGCTTCTTGCGCGTCGTCGTAGAGCGCCGCCTCGCCGTCGAGTTTCTCCACGTACAGGTCCTGCGTGTCGCCGGAGACGTTCGTCGTTCCCCAGGCGACCCGGGCGGTTCGGCCGATCACGACGCCTGGCGCGAACGGAAGCGACACGCCGGAGACGTCGAACTCGGGCGTCGTCAGATGGCACTCGAACCAGATCGGAGGCATCCCGACCGTGATGTGCGGGTCGTTGGCGAGCAGCGGCGCGCCGGTCGCGCTCCGGGCGCCGGAGACGACCCAGTTGTTCGAACCTTGTCCTGTCGCGCGGACGGGAGCGTTGCGGAGGAGCTCCATGAACTCCCATCCGCGCTGCTCGTCGAAGTCCGGCGTTCCGGGAAAGAGGTCCGGCACCGCCTCGAGGCCGAGCCGCTCGGCCACCTCCATGCGAAGGAGCTCCGCGTCCCAGTTCCCGGAGAGATTCCAGGCGAGGAAGACGGCCGCGGCCGCGACGCGCGCCTCGATCTTCTCTGCGGTCGGGACGTCGGGCTCGAGGTCGAGCACCTCGTACTCGACCGGCCGCACCGGCATCACGTCGAGCCATGCGCGGACGCCGGCTCCCCACGCCTGCGTCATCTCTCGCGACCGGTCGTCGAACTTCTGCGCGACCCTCGCGCCGGCGCGGTTCCAACCGAGCGTCCGCGCGAACCGATCGAGCGGGAGCGTGAGCTCTCCGAGCATGCCCGCGAGGCGTCCGGTCGCGTAGCGGAAGGTGAGGTCCATCTGGAACAGCCGCTCGGAGGCGACCACGAAGCCCTGCGCGAAGTAGGCGTCGTCGGGCGTCTCCGCGATGATGTGGGGAACGCCCCAGCGGTCGCGGAGGATCTCCACGGGGGCTTCGAGACCGCCGAGCTTCAGCTCTCCCTCGACGATCGGCAGGGCCTTCCGTGCGTGCTCGCGGAGACCGTCGATCCAGCCGCTCACGCCACCCGCCGCGGAGAGTCCATGGAGGGCGCCAGCGTATGATGCGGCCCGATGACCGACCACCGGCCGTGGCTGGCCAGCTATCCCTCGGACGTTCCCCACACGCTGGAGCCGTATCCCGAGGCGTCGGTGTTCTCGATGCTGGAGCGCTCCGCCTCGGTGTGGCCGGAGAACACCGCGATCGCGTTCCTCGGCAAGCATCTGTCGTACCGGGAGCTCCTCCGCGACGTGGAGCGTTTCTCCGCGGTGCTCGCGTTGCTCGGCGTCGGGCGCGATGACCGCGTCGGCCTCCTGCTGCCGAACTGCCCGCAGTACGTGATCGCCTACTACGCGACCGTGCGCCTCGGCGCGGTGGTGGTCGGGAACAACCCGCTGTACACGAAGCGAGAGCTTTCGCATCAGCTCGCGGACGCCGGCATCAAGGTGATGGTGGTGCTCGATCAGCTGTACCCGGCGTTCGCGGAGACGCAGCAGGAGACGGTGGCCTCGGTGATCGCGACGAAGCTGACGGACTACCTGCCGTTCCCATTGAATCTCCTCGCGCCGCTGAAGTTCCGCCGCGATGCGCGCGAAGAGGGTCATCCCTGGCCGGCGGTGCCGTCGGAGGCGCCGGTGAAGTGGTGGGCGCCGCTCATGAAGGGCGCGGGGACCCCGCCACGTGCTCCCGACATCGATCCTTCGCGCGATACGGCGGGCCTCGTCTATACGGGGGGAACGACGGGCCTGTCGAAGGGAGCGATGCTCTCCCACCGCAACATCGTGGCGAATTGCATGCAGTCGGCGGCGTGGTTCTCCGATCTCAAGGACGGCGAGGACGCGATCATGTGCGTGCTGCCGTTCTTCCATTCCTACGGGATGACGGTCGGGATGAACCTCGGGATCTACCGTGCGGGGAAGCTGATCCTCGTGCCGCGCTTCGAGCTGAAGCGGGTGCTGCAGCAGGTGCAGAAGGAGAAGCCGACGATCTTCCCCGGCGTTCCGCGGCTGTACGTCGCGATCAACGACGCGGAGGAGACGAAGAAGTACGACCTCCACTCGATCAAGGCGTGTCTTTCCGGAGCGGCGTCACTCTCGAAGTCCGTGGCGGAGCGCTTCGCATCCATCACCAGCGGACGTTTGGTGGAGGGTTACGGCATCACGGAGGCGTCACCGGTGACGCACGCGAATCCCATCTACGGGAAGGCGAAGACGGGGTCGATCGGCCTGCCGATCACCGATACGGAGTGCAGGATCCTCGACCTGGAGGATCCCGATCGCGTCGTGGGCGTCGGCGAGCCGGGAGAGCTCCTGATCCGCGGGCCTCAGATCATGCAGGGCTACTGGAAGCGGCCCGAGGACACGGCGTTGACGATCCGGGGCGGCTGGCTCTACACGGGCGACGTCGCGACGATGGACGAGGAGGGCTACTTCGCGATCGTCGATCGCATCAAGGACATGATCATCGTCTCCGGTTTCAACGTGTACCCGGCGGAGGTGGAGAGCGTGCTGGCGCGCCACCCGGCGATCGCCAAGGTCGCCGTGGTCGGAGTTCCGGACGACACGACCGGCGAGGCCGTGAAAGCGTTCGTCGTGCTGAGAGAAGGCGCGCAGGCGACGGCCGAGGAGGTCACCTCTTGGAGCCGTGACCCCGAGAACGGCCTGACCGGCTATCGCGTGCCCAAGCAGGTGGAGTTCCGCGACTCCCTCCCGGAGACGCTGGTAGGCAAGGTGCTCCGGAGAGTGCTCCTCGAGCAGGAAAGGGAACGGTCCGCGGCTCCGAGCTCGTCGACCTAAGGGAGTCGCAGCCGAGCGATGTACGAAGGCCCGCCGATGGCGGCGGCAACGTACGCGCTGCGTCCCTCCGCGCTCACGCTCTCGATCGGCTCGTCGGACGGAAACGTCCAGAGGTTCGTGCCGTCTTGAGATGTGAAGGCGCGGAGAGCGTAGCCTCCCACCAGGACCATCCCGCGCGTGGCGTCAAGCCAATGCTCGAACGAGCCGTATCTGACGAGCCTCTTCCACTGCAACTCGCCCCGGAGATCGAAGCGCCTGAGGTAGGTAGAGCTTTTCGGACTGTGCGGATGAGCGGAGCGGCAAGCGACCGTGCGACATGTCACCTGACTCACTACGTAGGCGGCCTCGCCTCGGCCGGCCAGGTCGACCTCGGTCTCCGAATCGCCTCTGTCCAATGATCGTCGCCAGCGCAGGTCGCCATCGTCGGCGTACTTACGGATGCTGGCATCGGGCCCGGCCGTGCCGGCGACGAGAACCGCATGCGGCGATGCGGCAACGCCCGTGGACACGTCGGCGCGGGCTGTCCCGAACTGCCGGATCCACTCCCGCGTTCCGTCAGGGCGAAGCTTTATCACGAAGGCGTCGGTCTCTCCAGCCGAGGTGTGTCCGGGGAACGCCCCGTCCGTTGCTCCCACGATGTAGATCGAGTCGCCTTCGACCGCGAGCGAACGAACGCTGACGTTGTTCCGAGCGGCACCGATCGATCTCGTCCATTCGAGCTCGCCGGACGAGCTGTACTTGCGCACGAAGCCGTCGTCGATGTGGGGCCCGGAGACCTGCTCGGAGGCTCCGACGACGTAGACGGCGGTTCCGTCCGTCGTGACGTCGTAGGCGATGTCATGTCGCGAGCCTCCGAACTGATCGTTCCACAGGAGATCCCCGCTGGGGCTGTACTTGCGGACGAAGGCATCGCTGAGCCCGAACTCCATCTCTCCTGGAAGGGCATTCCAGGTGACTCCAGCGATGAAGGCGCCGGTGTCGTCGTGCGCCACGCTCAAAGGATCCACGTGGTTGATACCCATGCGCGTGAGCCATCGGATCTCTTGGGCGTCCGCCGACCCCGAGGCGAGTACCACCTGTACCGCGACCACGATCGCGATCAGAGGTCCTCTGACCGGGACGTTGCGGAACCGCATCCTTGTCATGGTCGATTCTGGGGAGGTGTTCAGGAGCCCGTCAATCCGTCTCACGGACTTTTGGGTAGTTCCTCCCGCGATCCCACTCTGAATGCCCCGGAGCCGGGCGGTATTCTCCCGATACCGCAGTCAGACTCTCGCCAGGACGGTCCGTCGGGGATCCGCTCGGGCACGTTGTTGGCGAGTAGGAAGACCCGTCCCGGGATGGTCACGGCGCAAACGTGGGGGCACGCCTCCCAGCGTCGTCCGCTCGGGCCGTCGTCAGCGGATCGAGACGCGGGTCCGCCGTGCCGTGGAGGCGCTAGAGCTCGTTCGCTGCAGCTGATGCCAGGCTCGCGAACCACGAGATGGAGGCGGCGAGGTCGACGACGGAACCGACCACCAGTGTCGCGGGAGCGCCGATTCCTTCGGCCGCAGCTCGAGACGGCAGATCGGCGAGCGTCGCGACGATGCTGCGCTGGTCGACTGTTGTTCCGTTTTCGATCGCAGCTGCGGGCTCGTCGGGAGAGCGTCCGCCGGCGATCAACGCGGCGCAGACCTCCTCGAGCTTTCCTGCGGCCATGAGCACCACGAGCGTGTCCACGGCTGACGACACGCGCTGGAGGTCGACCTCACGACCGGGCGCGGTGCTCGCCGTGACCGCCGCGAAGCTGGAGGCGACGCCGCGGTGGGTGAGCGGAATCCCTGCGTACGCCGGGACCGCAGTAACGGAAGACACACCCGGAACGACCTCGAACGGAACTCCGGCCTGCGCGCACGCGAGAGCCTCCTCACCGCCGCGGCCGAAGACGAACGGGTCGCCGCCTTTTAGACGAACGACCACGTTTCCGCTTCGCGCGCGCGAGACCAACAGCTCGTTGATCTCGTCCTGCTCGAGCGTCGGCTTTCCGGGTTCCTTGCCGGCGTAGATCCGCTCAGCGCGGCCCGGCGCGAGGTCGAGCAACGCCGGCGCCGCCAGCCGGTCGTACACCACGACTTCCGCCTGACGGAGCACCTCCGCTCCGCGCAAGGTCATCAGCCGTGGATCGCCCGGCCCCGCTCCGACGAGGTAGACGATTCCGGTCACGGAGAGTCCGTCCCGGTCAGCCGCGACATCAGGCGGTCGCGAAGCTCCGCCGCACGGCCTTCCTTCATGAGCTGCTCCGCCTCGTCGAGATCGAGCGCGCGGCTCCAGCGTTTCGCGCGCTCCGCGATGTTCGGAAGGATCGGCATCGTCTGCTGACGCACCTCTCCCAGCAGCCGCATGACCTCCTCCCACTCAGGCCCGAAGCGTTGCGAAAGCTCCTCGCGCAACCGCTTGGCCAATGCGGGCGACTTCCCGCCGGTGGAGATCGCGATCACGAGGTCCCCACGCCGGACGATCGCCGGCGCGGCGAAGTCGCAGTTCGGAACGTCGTCCATCACGTTCACCAGCACGCCTCGCGCACGCGCCTCGCGAGCGATCGTGTCGCGCTCCGACGCGCGGGAGGACGACGCGACGCAGATGTCGACTCCATCCAGGTCCGAAGGCCGGAACGCGCGGCAGTCGACGGTCACGCCTTCCAACTCGGAAAGCTCCTGCACGCCCTGGCGACCCTCCACCACGACGTGGACGGAGGCGCCCGCGGCGACCAGGCCCTGGACCTTTCCTTCCTCGACGGCCAGCCGGCCGACAACCAAAGCCCGTTTCCCCGAGAGCTCGAGGAACACCGGGTAGGCGAAGGGCATCGCTAGGAGACCTCCTCAGAAGGCGCAACTTCCGAAGCGGGCTTCACGACGGACCCGACTGCCTTGGCATCGATCAGCGCCCGCTCGGAGTCGCTCGCGCTCCCGATCAGGCCGACGGAGCAGTGGATGCCGCACTCCTTGTCGGTCTGCTCCTCCCACCACCACCGGCCGGCGCGCTCGGACTCACCCGGCGCGACCGGACGGGTGCACGGCGCGCAGCCGATCGACGTGTAACCCTGGTCGAACAGCTGGTGGTACGGGACGTCGTTCTTGCGGATGTAGTCCCAGACGTCGTCGGAGCTCCAGTCGGCGACCGGGTTGATCTTCACGATCCCGCCGTGGTCCTTGTCGAGCTCCACCTTCGCGACGTTCTTCCGGGTCCGCCACTGGTCGCGGCGCAATCCCGCGACCCACGCGTCCAACTGCGCGAGCTTGCGCTTCAGCGGCAGCACCTTGCGGATGTCGCAGCACGCGAGCCGATTCTCCAGGCTCTTGTACATGAGGTTCGGGCCCTTGAGGTTGACGAGCTCCTCTACCTGCGCTCGGTCGGGAAACTCGAACTCCACGTTGATGCCGTAGCGGTCACGGACCTTTTCGAACAGCGTGTACGTCTCCGGAGGAAGCCGCCCGGTGTCGAGCGTGAAGACACGCACCTCGGGATCGATCCGCCACGCCATGTCGACGATGACCATGCCGTCCGCGCCGCCGGCCGCGGAGATCGCCATGCGCGGATGGAACTGCTCCAGCGCCCAGGAGAGGATCTCCTCCGCGGAGGCGTGCTCGAACCGCGCAGCCGCGTCGCGGATCTGCGCGTCCTCCTCCTCGAAGATGGGATCGGCCGGGTTCTTGGCCATCCCTCAGCTCCTCTCTTCGGGCCCTGCGGGCCCTCGGTACGTGAGCGACCAGACGCGGTCGCACACCTGGCAGTGGAACGCTCCGTCCTGCACGGACGGGCGTATGTCCTGCTCTCCACAGTACGGGCAATAGAACGGTTGGACGCGCGGCGTCGCGTCGGGCGCGCTCGTGGAGCCTCCGTCGCGCGCGCTCATCGGCGCACCATCTCCGCGGTCGGCTCGGCGAACGCCGCCAGCTGTTCCTTGTCCAACGAGTGGACGTAGTCGGAGAAGCTCGTGTGACCGTTCCGCCGGTGCTCGTAGCGGCGGAGGAGGAGCTCCACGTAGTCGGCCAGGTCCTCCCCGAAGACGCGCACTCCCTTCGCCTTCTGTCCGAACTGGAGGTCCGCGCCGAGCGCTCCTCCGAGGTGGACCAGGAACGCGTCCGACTTGATCCCGTTGGAGCGCGGAAGCGTCGCTCCCATTAGCCCGATGTCCGCGACCTGGAATCGCGCGCACGAGTTCGGGCAGCCGTTCAGGTTGATGTGGATCTCCTCGTCGAAGTCGGGGAGACGCTCCTCGAGCTCGGAGTAGAGCCACTGCGCACGCAGCTTCGTCTCCGACAGCGCGAGCTTGCAGAACTCGATGCCGGTGCAGGCCATCATCCCTGTGCGGAAGGCGGAGGGCCGGACGCGGAGATCCTCGTCGTCGAGCGCGCTGATCAGCTCCTCGACGCGAGACGGATCGACGTCGAGGATCACCAGCTTCTGCTGGGTGGTCGTCCGGACGCGGCCGTCGCCGTACTCGTCGGAGAGCGCCGCGACCTGACGGAGCTGGTGACCGGCGATCCTCCCCGCCCGCGGAGCGAAGCCGACGTAGTTACGCCCGTCGTGCTGCTCGAAGACACCGACGTGGTCGCGCTGGCCCGTTGCGGACAGAGGCGGCGCATCACCATCCGGGAGCGCGGTGCCCAGGTACTCCTTCTCCATGACCTCGCGGAAACGCTCCGGACCCCAGTCGGCGACGAGGAACTTCAGGCGCGCGCGATTCCGCTGCCTGCGGTAGCCGTAGTCGCGGAACACCGACGTCACCGCTCCCCAGACGTCGGGAACGCGATCGGGTTCCACGAAGGCGCCGAGGCGCTGCGCGAACTTCGGGTTCGTGGAGAGCCCTCCACCGACCCAGAGGTCGAAGCCGGCGACGCCGTCCTTCTCCACGCCGACGAACGCGACGTCGTTGATCTCGTGATGCGTGCACTGCTGGCGGCAGCCGGAGACCGTCGTCTTGTACTTGCGTGGCAGGTTGGAGAATGCTTTGTCGCCGATGAACCGGTGCTCGGTCGCGAGGAGCGCCGGCGTCGCGTCGAGGATCTCGTCGGCGTCGACGCCGGCGAGCGGGCAGCCGAGCATGTTCCGCGGAGTGTCGCCGCACGCCTCCTGGGTGGAGAGCCCGTGCGACTCCAGCCGCTCCCATATGCGTGGGACGTCTTCGATCCGGATCCAGTGGAGCTGGACGTTCTGTCGGTCGGTGACGTCGGCGACGTCACGCCCGAACCGCTCGCTCACCCACGCGATGTCGCGGAGCTGCGTCGACGTCAGCTGCCCACCCGGGATGCGGATCCGCATCATGAAGAACTCGTCCTCGAGCTCGTGCGGCTCCGCGGTCGCCGTCGCGCCGGCGGGGAGTCCTTGCTTCCGCTGCGTGTACAGGCCCCACCACCGCATGCGGGAACGGAGGTTCTGGGCGTCGATCGAGCCGAAGCCCTCCTTGGAGTAGACGTTCTCGATCCGCTCGCGCACGTTCAGCCCGTCGTCGTCACGCTTGACGCGCTCGGCCGGGTTCAGGGGCTCGTGGTAGCCGAGGGCCCACTGCCCTTCTCCGCGCTTCCGATGTGAGGACTTCCGCTCGCTCAAGGGCTTCGCTCCGTCACCTGTTCGGGAAATGAAAAAGGACCGCTCCCGCGGCCCCGTCGGTCCTCTGATGGTGCTCCCGGTTATCTAGCTGGCGGCCGCGAGTGCCTCTCCGCGCCCCGGGCAGGCGCGTATGAACATCGGACAGCACAGGCGTGAAGGCATCATCGCAGCGACCAATCCGGCGGTCCTCATCCGGACCATATTCCTATCTCCAGGGTCGGATCGTACCAGTCTCGCGTCGTGCCTGGCAGGTGTCAACCCGCCGCTCGTTCTAGTCGAGCGCCGGTTCCTCCGCAGCCTTTCCGTCGCCGTTCGTGGAAACCTTCGAGGCCTCGAACTGCGCCTCCTCGGTGGAGCCGCGCAGCGCGAGCGTCGAGCCCTCCCCGCCGGTGATCACGTCGGAGACCTCGTCGAAGTAGCCGGTCCCGACCTCCCGCTGGTGCCGCGTCGCTGAGTAGCCGGAGGCCTCCATCTCGAACTCCCGCTCCTGGAGGCGGACGTAGGCGGTCATCCCCTCCGCGGCGTATCCAGAAGCGAGTTCGAACATCGAGGCGTTCAGCGCGTGGAAACCGGCCAGCGTGATGAACTGGAACCGGTAGCCCATCGCGGCGAGCTCCTTCTGGAACTTCGCGATCTCCGCATCATCGAGATGTTTCTTCCAGTTGAACGACGGCGAGCAGTTGTACGCCAGGAGCTTGCCCGGATACCGGTGTTGGATCGCGTCGGCGAACTCCCGCGCCTCCTCGAGGTCGGGCGTCGATGTCTCGCACCACAGCATGTCCGCGTACGGCGCGTAGGCGAGACCGCGCGCGATCGCGGCGTCGATGCCCTCGTTGACGCGGTAGAAGCCCTCCGGCGTGCGGTCGCCCTTCGTGAAATGCCGGTCGCGCGGATCGATGTCCGACGTGAGCAGCGTCGCCGCCAGCGCATCGGTCCTCGCGACGAGCACCGTCGGAACGCCGGCGACGTCCGAGGCCAGCCGCGCAGCCGTCAGCGTCTTGACGAACTGGTCGGTCGGCACCAGCACCTTGCCGCCGAGGTGGCCGCACTTCTTCTCCGACGCGAGCTGATCCTCGTAGTGCACGCCCGCCGCGCCGGCGTCGATCATCGCCTTCATGAGCTCGAACGCGTTGAGCGCTCCGCCGAAGCCGGCCTCCGCGTCGGCGAGGATCGGCGCCATGTAATGCGTGGAGTCGTCTCCCTCCGCCCAGGCGATCTGATCGGCGCGGCGCAGCGCGTTGTTCAGTCGGCGCACGACGGAAGGAACGCTGTTCGCGGGGTAGAGGCTCTGGTCCGGGTAGGTCTGTCCCGACTCGTTGTTGTCGGCTGCGACCTGCCACCCGGAGAGATAGATGGCCTTGAGGCCGGCCTTCACCATCTCCACGGCCTGGTTCCCGGTGATCGCGCCCAGCGCCGCGACGTAGTCCTCGGAGCCGAGGAGGTCCCACAGGCGCTCGGCGCCCATGCGCGCGACCGTGTGGTCGACCGAGAAGGAACCGCGGAGCCGTACGACCTGCTCGCCCGAGTAGTTCCGCTCCACGCCGCGCCAGCGTGGAGAGGTCGCCCACTCGGTCTCGAGCTGCTCGGCGAGCTTGCTGATCCGCTCTTCCCTGTTGAGGTCGATCATCCCGGTACTGCCTCCTCGGTCGTTGTTCCGGCTCCGGTACGAAAAAGACCCTCCGCACGGAGCGGAAGGCCGATGGCGCGGACGGCCGAAGCCGTGCTCGCGCCTAGACGATGGATACGAGGACCCGGAGCGGTGCCTCCAGCGGTCGAGAAACCTTTTCGCAGGACATCCTGAACGGCAGTTTAAACACAGGCGGTTGCGCCGGTCAAGGTCGGCTCCCGCACCTCGGGCCGCCCGCCCGTGCCTGCTAGGGCACGATCTTGGAGATCGGGATCTCCAAGATGTCGGTCGCTCCGGAGGCTCTGAGCAGCGGGATCAGGGTGTTGACGCTCGACTTCTCCACAACGGTCTCGATCGCGTAGTTCCCGTCCTCCGCGAGCGGAGAGACGGTGGGGGCTTTCATGGAAGGCAACACCTGGAGCAACCCCTCGAGCGCGTCTCCGGTCACGTTGAGCTTGATCAGCACCCGGCCCTGGGCCCGGAGCGCCCCGAGGAGGAGCGTCGCGAGGTCCTCCATAGCACCGCGCTTTTTCGCATCGCGCAGCGCCTCTCGGTTCGCGACGAGGAGGACCTCCGACTCGAGGAGCACCTCGATCACCTTCATCCCGTGGGCGCGGAGGGTGTTCCCCGTCTCGGTGAGGTCCACGATCGCGTCGACGATCTCGGGGACCTTGGCCTCCGTCGCGCCGTAGCTCCAGACGACCTTGATCGGGATGCCGAGGTTCTCGAAGTATCGCAACGTGATGTTCTCGAACTCCGTGGAGATGCGCGATCCGGGCGGGAGCTCCTTGGCGGTATTCGCCGGGTGATCGCCCGGCACCGCGAGCACCACCTTCACGCCGTGGCCCGTTCCCGACTTCGCATACTCGAGCGAGGCCATCTCCTCCACGTCGGCGCCGGTCTCCTCGACCCAGTCGCGTCCGGTGACGCCGAGGTCGAAGAAGCCCTCGGCGACGTACTGCGGGATCTCCTGCGGACGGAGGAGCGAGACGCGCTCGACGCGGTCGTCGTCGATGTTGCCGTGGTAATCGCGGGAGGAGCCACGATGGACGTGCAGATCGGCCGCCTCCATCAGGCGGAGCGTCTGCTCCTCCAGGGAGCCCTTCGGAAGCACGAGCTTCAGCAACGTCTCACCCGTCCATCCGGCGGTAGAAGCAGGAACGGTTGCCGGTGTGGCACGCGGCGCCGTCCTGATGAACCATGAACAGCAGCGTATCGGCGTCGCAGTCGACGCGGACCGCTTTGACGTGCTGGACGTTGCCGGACGTCTCTCCTTTGCGCCAGAGCTCGTGGCGGGAGCGGCTCCAGAACACGGTGCGACCTTCCTGCAAGGTGAGGTCGAGCGACTCCGCGTTCATGTAGGCGACCATCAGGACCTGTCCGTTCTCGGCGTCCTGGACGACCGCGGGAACGAGGCCGCGGTCGTCGAAGCGGATCTCCTCGAGGAGGACGCTGTCCATCTAGGTAGTCCGTACCGGGATGCCGCGCTGCGCGAGGAAGGCCTTCACGTCCGCGATCGAGAGCTCTTCGAAGTGGAACCGCGAGGCGGCGAGGACGGCGTCGGCGCGGCCGTCGGTCAGCGCGTCGGCGAAGTGCTGCGGCTCGCCGGCGCCTCCGGAGGCGATGAGCGGAACCTTCGTCGCGCCGGCGACGGCCTGGAGCAGCTCCACGTCATAGCCCTCTCCGGTGCCGTCGCGATCCATCGAGGTGAGGAGGATCTCTCCGGCGTCGCGGTCGCGCGTGGCTTCGGCGGCCCACTCCACGGCGTCGCGGCCGGTCGGCTTGGTGCCCGCCGCCGCGAAGGCCTCCCAGTGCCCGTTCGCTCGCTTCGCGTCGATCGCGATCACGACGCATTGGGTTCCGAACCGCTCCGCGCACCTGCCGAGCAGATCGGGATCGGCCAGCGCCGCGGAGTTCAGCGAGACCTTATCCGCTCCCGCCCGCAGAAGTCTTTCCACGTCATCCTCGGTGCGCACGCCGCCGCCCACGGTGAGCGGGATGAAGACCTCGTCCGCCGTCCTGGAAACGACATCGGCCATCGCGTCGCGCCCTTCGGTCGTTGCGGTGATGTCAAGGAACACGAGCTCGTCCGCGCCGCCGCGGTCGTACCTTGCTGCGAGCTCCGCGGGATCGCCCGCGTCGCGCAGATCCCGGAACCTCGTTCCTTTCACGACGCGGCCGCCGTCGACGTCCAGACAGGGGATCAGGCGCTTGGTGAGCGTCATCGCGAGAGCGCCTCCTCGAGCGGGAGCGTTCCCTCGTAGAGCGCGCGGCCGACGATCGCGGCCTCAACGCCGAGCGCCGCGAGCGCTTCGAGGTCGTCGGAGTTCCGCACGCCGCCGCTCGCCTGGACCGGGCGCATCGTGATCTGGCGGAGGCGGTCGTAGAGGTCGAGGTCGGGGCCCTCCATCATCCCGTCGGACGCGATCGAGGTGACGAGGAACCGCGGCGCGTTCGCACGCTCCATCGCCGGGATGACGTCCTGGAGCGCTCCCGCGTCGCGTTTCCACCCGTCGACCATCACGCGATCGCCCTGGACGTCCACCGCGACGACGACCCGTTGGCGGTAGCGGTTCACGGCGCTCCGCACGAAGTCGGGATCCTCCGCGGCGGCGGTTCCGAGGACGACGCGTGACGCTCCCGCGATCTGCGCCTGCATCAGGTTCACGACGGAGCGGAGTCCTCCGCCGACCTGGACGGGGATCATCACCGCGTCGCAGATCTCGGTGATCGTGTCCTGGTTGTCGCCGGTTCCGAGCGCCGCATCCAGGTCGACGACGTGGATCGTCTCCGCGCCCCGCTGCTCGAAGACGCGCGCGACGTCGACGGGCGCCGCGTCGTAGGTGGTCTGTTGTGACGGGTCGCCGCGTCGGAGCCGGACGCATCGTCCTGCACGGAGGTCGATCGCCGGGATGACGATCATGCGACGTCCTTGACGAACGCCGCGTAGAGCGTGAGGCCGGCCTCTCCCGACTTCTCCGGGTGGAACTGCGTCGCGAACAGGTTGTCCTTCGCGATCGCGGCGGAGAAGCTCTCGCCGTACTCGGTCGCTCCGACCACTGCATCGGAGACTGGCGCCGCGAACGAATGCGCGAAATAGAACGGCGTTCCGCTCGGGATGCCGGAGACGTACGGATGCGGCCGCAGCCAATCGACGGAGTTCCAACCCATGTGGGGGACCCTGACCGATGCGGGCAGCTTCCGCGAGCCGCCGGGGAGGAGGCCGAGGCCCTTAGCCGGATCCTCCTCGCTCTCGCGGAACAGCACCTGCATCCCGAGGCAGACGCCGAACAGTGGACGGCGGCTCGCGGCGAAGGCCTTCACCGGGTCGGCGAGACCGCGCTCCGCGAGGTTCCGCATGCACGCTCCGAAGTGCCCGACGCCGGGAACGACGAGGGCGTCGGCTCGGCCGACCGCATCCGCGTCGCTCGTGATCTCCGCTTCGCCGCCGACGTGCGTGATGGCGCGGTGCACGGAGCGGAGGTTCCCCATCCCGTAGTCGAGGATCGCGATCATCACCGTACCGTGCTCACCCGAGCGATCCCTTCGTCGACGGCGTCGCTCCTCCGATCACGGTGCACGCGTCGGCGAGCGCGCGCGCGAGCGCCTTGAACTCGGCCTCCACGATGTGGTGCGGGCTCCGGCCTGAGATGAGCCGCGCGTGGAGCGTCATCGCCGCCTCCGTCGCGAACGCGCGGATGAAATCCTCCGTGAGGCCCGGGTCGTAGGTACCGATCAGCTCCGCCGGCACGGGAACCTCGTGCACGACGAACACGCGGCCGGAGAGATCGAGCGCGACCTCCACGAGCGTCTCGTCGAGCGGAACGCGCGCGTCTCCGAACCGCCGGATGCCGGCCTTGTCACCGAGCGCCTCCTTCAGCGCTCCGCCGAGCGACAGGCCGATGTCCTCCACGGTGTGGTGGGCGTCGATCTCCAGGTCGCCCTCCGCCTTGACGGAGAGGTCGAAACGCGCGTGCGTTCCGAGCTGCTTCAACATGTGGTCGAGGAACGGGATGCCGGTTTCGGCCTCGGCGTTTCCGCTGCCGTCGAGGTCGAGCGAGATGCGGATCGACGTTTCCTTCGTGACGCGCTCCACGTTCGCGGTCCGGCCCATGCTCACGTGACCTCCTCAAGGGCATCGAGGAAGACGGTGGTCTCCTCCTCGGTGCCGGCGGAAACGCGCAGGGCTCCCGGAACCACGTGCGTGAGATCACGGACCAGGACGCCTCGATCGAGGAGCGCTTGCCAGACGTCGGCCGCTGGCTTTTCGGTCCGGAACAGGATGAAGTTCGCGTCGGAGCGGAACGGCTCCACGCCGGGCGTCGCGGACATCCGATCGAACATCCTGTCGCGCTGCTTTCGGATGTCGTCGAGGATCGCGCTCGCCTCTTCGATGTGGTGCAGCGCGCTCAGGCCCGCCGCCTGGGTTAGAGCGGAGAGGTGGTACGGCAGCCGCACGCGGCGCAGATCCTCCACGACGTCGGGGTCGGCGAGGCAGTATCCGACGCGAGCTCCTGCCAGGGCGAACGCCTTGGAGAACGTCCGCACGACGACGACGTTCGGGTGCTCCGCGATCAGGGGCGCGGCGGACTCGCCTCCGAACTCCACGTACGCCTCGTCGACGATCACGAGCGCGTCGGTCTCGGACGCGAGCCGCTCGACGCGTTCGCGAGGATGGGCGTTGCCGGTCGGGTTGTTCGGCGAGCAGACGAACGTGGCGTCGGGTTTCAGCTCGACCGCCTCGTCGACGTCGTTGTCACTCAGCACGAACGGAGCGTGGAGAACGTGCGACGTGATCTGTCCGTGGTCGAGTGTCCAGATCCGCTGGTGGAGCGCGTACGTCGGCGGGAACAGCAGCGCTTTCCGGCCCGGGCCGCCGAAAGCCATCGAGAGCTGGTGGATGATCTCGTTGGAGCCGTTCGCCGCCCACGTTCCGCCGACGGCGTGCCCCGTGTGCGCCGCCAGCCGGTGGCGGAGCTCCGTCGCGTCGGTGTCGGGATATCGGTTCAGCGTCTCTGCTCGGACGGCATCCGCAAGTTCGTCGCGGAAGTCCTCCGGTAGCGGATACGGGCACTCGTTGGTGTTCAGCCGCACGGGGACGTCGATCTGCGGGGACTCGTACGGCTCCACATCTCGGAGACCGGGCCGGGGTTCGGGCGCCGGAGTCATCGTTTCGGCTCCTCCGCGGGAGCGGCGGTGCGGATCTCCACCGCGTGTGCGTGAGCAGAAAGTCCCTCGGCGCGCGCGATCTCCGTGACCTCGGGCGCGAGCCGCCGTGCGGCGCCGGCGTCGAGATAGACGACGCTCGACACCGTCACGAAGTCGCTCGCGCGGAGCCCGCTCGCGAAACGGGCCGTGCCGGCAGTCGGAAGGACGTGGTTCGACGCGACGCCGTAGTCGCCGAACGGGACCGGTGTGGTTTCCCGAAGGAAGATCGCGCCGGCGTTCCGGACGCGGGAGATGAACGCTCCGGCGTCCTCGGTCATGACCTGGAGGTGTTCCGGCGCGATGTCGTTGACCACCTGAGCGGCCGCGTCGAGATCCGCGACGACGACCGCCTTCGAACTGGCGAGCGACTGCTCGATGATCTCCCGCCGCTCGGCGCGGAGGAGCTCCTCCTCGACGGCGGCCCGGACGGGCTCCACCAGGGAGATGTCGGTCGTCACGAAGACGGCGACGGCGTCCGGATCGTGCTCCGCCTGCGTGACGAGGTCCGCCGCGATCAGTCGCGGCTCAGCGGTCGTGTCGGCGACGAGGACGAGCTCGCTCGGGCCGGCGAGTCCGTCGATGCCGACCCGTCCGATCAGCTGCCGCTTCGCCTCCGTGACGTAGGCGTTCCCCGGACCGACGATGCGATCGACTGCCGGAACGGACTCCGTGCCGAGCGCCATGGCCGCGATCGCCTGCGCCCCACCGGTCTTGACGACCTTCGTCGCGCCTGCGCGCTCGGCCGCATACACCACCGCCGGCGGGATGGAAGCGTCGGCGCTGGGCGGCGTGCATACGACGATCTCCTCGACGCCGGCGACACGCGCGGGAACGACGGTCATCGCGACGGATGAGGGGTAGGAGGCGCGCCCGCCCGGCACGTAGCACCCGGTGGCGCGGAGCGGCCGGACGATCTCTCCCGCGCGGACGCCTCCCTCCTCCACCTCCCAGGGCAGCGGCAGCTGGCGCGAGCAGAGCGCCTCGAGTCGGAGGACGAGGGCGTCCAGCGCGGCCCGAAGCGACTCGGGGGTGGCCTCGCGCGCGCCCAGGAACTCCTCCGGCGTGACGACGAGGCCGTGCTCCCGGAGATCCGCGCCGTCGAACTTCAACGTCAGGTCGAACAGCGCCTTGTCTCTGCGCTGCCGGACGTCGTCGATCAGGCCGGCGACGGTGGCGGCGATCGAGGGATCGACTTCGAGGTGTCTCGGCTCGAGGCGCTCCCTCCGGCTGCGGAGGTCGAGGAGCTCGAGCACTACCGCTCCTCGGCTACCTCGGAATGGGGATGGGCGGCGCGGGCGGCACGACGGTCACGGACGAACAGGATCCATCCGCTCGCGGAGACGATGACTCCGGCCGCGATCAGCATGCCGAGCGCGAGGAGGAAGGTGGTTTGCCGGTCCATGGGAACGCTCAGGGTACCGAAAGCGCTCTCCGCCCCGCTCGTTGGCACGAGCCGTCAAGCGGATCCCCGAACGAGCGCAACGGAGCGGGCCGCCTCGACCGGATCTCCGTCCAGCCAGCGCGCACCGAGCTTCTCTGCCCGATCCGGCACGTCGATGCCCCCGATGGCGATCGGTGCGACGGTGGAGAGCGAACGGATCGCCTCGGCGTGGCGCCCGAGGACGCGCTTCTTCGTCGACGCGAGGACAACGAGCGCCGGGCGCTGCGCCCGCGCGACGTCCGCGAGGGTCTCGAGCGGCGTGTCCGCGCCGAGGAACGTGACGGACCACCCGAACCGGGCGATCTCGATCCCGAACATGATCAGACCCAGGTCATGCGCCTCTCCCGAAGGACAGGCCAACACGACCGCGGGCCCGTCGCCGCTCGCCCAGTCGCGCGCGATCCCGAGGAGCCGGCCGCGGATGAGGTTCGACGCGAAGTGTTCCTGCGCGATGGATGCCTCTCCGTGAGCCCATCGGTCGCCGAGCTCCTGGAGGTGTGGCACGAGGATCGCTTGCATCGCCGTCTCCGAGGAGACGGTGGCGAGGATCGTGTCGAACGCGCGGTGCGAGCGATCGCCGTCCATCTCGTCGAGAGCGGAGCGCAACTCGCGCCGGAGGTCCTCAACGGCGGACGGCAGGACACCACCCTGCTCGTCGACCGGTTCGAGATGGAGAGCTCGACGGGCTGCCTCCGCAGTCGAGAGTCCCGCGGTGATCAACTCCTTGACGCGTCGGATGCGAGCGACGTCCGCGTCGGAGTAAAGGCGGAACCCTCCGGCTGAGCGAGACGGCTCCAGGAGCCCGTAACGCTGTTCCCAGGCACGAAGAAGCTCCGGACTCGCTCCCGTGCGTCGCGAGAGCTCCCCGATGCGAAGGTCCGCCCTCGTCTCGGCCATGCTGGAACTCTACACGATGCTTCGACAGATACCTGGACAATCACTTGACGCCCAGTGCTGCGGTATGTATCTTCTCCCTCGACAAACCCTCGACAAGGAGGTCGGTAATGAAGAAGACCGATGGAGCGGCGCTGGCTCTTCTGATCGTCGGTGGACTGAACTGGGGACTCATCGCGATCGCGAGGTTCGACCTCGTTGCCGCGATCTTCGGCATGGACTTCGGCGAGACCAGCGCGATCACACGAGTGGTCTACGGGCTGGTCGGCGTTTCCGCGCTCTGGGTCGCGGCCCGAGCCGCGACGCTGCTGGGAGTCGACCGTCGGCGTGCAGCCGTTCCTGCCTGACGACGGGGAGACGAGGCCGCGCCCCCCGCGGCGCTCGGATGGAGGACGGCTCGCCCCGGCGGGCCGTTCTCCTGTATCCAGAGAAAGGAGCAAGCCGTGACGCACACGAACGAGTCGCCGACCACGCTCGTCACCGGAGCGAGCGGGTACGTCGGTGGCCGGCTCGCCGCGCATCTGATCGGCGGGGGAGCGTTGATCCGTGTCGCAGGGCGACATCCCGACGAGCTCCGTCGCCGTTTCCCGGACGCCGAGGCTGTGGAGATCGACGTGACCCGACGGGAGACCCTCGAGCCGGCGATGCGCGGGATCTCCACGGCCTACTACCTCGTCCACTCGATGGAGGAGGCCTGCGCGGGCTTCGAGGAACGCGATCGGATCGGCGCGCGCAACTTCGCCCAGGCTGCGTTCCGAAGCGGCGTGCAGCGCATCGTGTACCTCGGCGGCTTGGGCGACGACGCGGACGATCTGTCTGCCCACCTGGAGAGCCGCCACGAGACCGGGCGGGTTCTCGCCGAGTACGGCCCCTCGTTGATCGAGCTACGCGCCGGGATCGTGATCGGAAAAGGAAGCGCCTCCTACCGCATGCTCGAAGATCTCGTGGAGCGTCTCCCGTTGATGATCACGCCCCGCTGGGTGGACACGCGGTCACAGCCGATCGCGATCGACGACGTCGTCCGGTACCTCGAGGACGCGGGTCGCGTCGCCACCGATCACCACCACACGATCGTGGAGGTCGGAGGACCCGAGGTTCTCTCCTACCGGCAGATGCTGCGACGCGTCGGAGGTGCCAGAGGCCGGACGCCGGTTGTCCTCTCCGTGCCGTTGCTGACGCCGTTCCTGTCATCGTTGTGGTGCGGCGTCGTGACGTCCGTTCCCACGTCCGTGGCGCGCCCGCTCATCGAGGGGCAGCGGAACGAGACGGTCGTACGCAGTGCCGCTGCGGCGAAGACCTTTCCGGACGTCGTTCCGATCGGCTTCGACGAGGCCGTCGCTCGGGTAGCAGTGGAAGCCGCCTGACGAAGCGCAGGTCGGAGTCGACGCGACCGTGTTCTTCCGCGACCTCACGACGTGCGTACAGGGGAAGCCGATGTCGATGTCGATCGTGAACCCGAGCTACGGGCTGTGCACTCCTGCCTCCACGGCGGAGACGCGGATCACGCCGCCGCACGCCATCAGCCTTGCCGGAACGAAGAGACCGGCGCCGGCGTCAGGCGCGGTGATCTCCAGCACGCGCGAGGTCCGGCACTTCTCCGATCCCATCTCCACGTCGCTGTAGCTGGAGAAGAACGTCGCCGACTCTCCTGGGTCTAGCTCCACGTGACGAGTGCTAGGTGCCAACGTGTGCTTGGTCGTCGTCGGGAGCGGTCGCCCGCCCTTCCGAAACATCTGGAGGTCCGGATATCCCTGGAGCGTGCAAGCGTCGTTCGAGCGGTTCTCGAACACCCACGCGCCGTGGATCGTTCCGAGCGCGCCGCTCTCTCCGTTCGACCGAACGTTGAGTTGTTCACGGACGCAGTCGTTCGGTGAGCCGGGCAGATGGAACGCGGCCATCGCCACCGGAATGCTCGCTCCAACGAGGAGCACAACGACCGCGGCGCTGAGGGAGAGGATCCGAGAGTTGCTCATCCGGGCGTCCTTTCGATCTCGTGGGTCTGACCGCTCATTCTGGCGCTCGCCTCCTCGCTTCGCAGCGTCCCGGGAAGATGCTTGACCGATCCCTACAGGCAACGGAGAGTCGGACGATGGCGGGCGCGGTCGCGATGGGCGTCTTCGGACTCGGATGCATCACGATCGCCGTCGTCTGGATCCTCGTGTCCACCCGGCGCCGTCCGAAGCCGGGCCGCCGTTCCCCGAGCACGCGGCGGCCGCCAAACCCGCCGTGGATGCCTCCCTATTGACCTCAGCCGTCGAGCGATCGGCGCTTGGCCTCGGTCCGCCGCTCGGCCTCCAGGCGCTCGAGATCCACATCGGAGTAGTCGACGAACTTCATCGCGTCCGCGATCGCGCGGTGGCCGGCGTGCTCTCCGATCAGCCGGTGCATCTCATGGGCGATGCGCCGGTAGGCGGGATGCCCCTGCGGCGAGGAGCGCAGCTCGATCAGGTGCATCGCCTCGCGTGCATTCATCTGCATCACGAATCGGATCCGGAACGCCATCGGCACGACGTAGGAGGCAGCCTCTTCGACCGCGTGCTCTTGCGCTTCGGAGAACAACGATTCGGCACGCTGCATGACTTCGTCCCACTCCGTGTCGAAGCCTGCGTCGGAGACCTCCGCCGGCTTGACGCTTCCGTGGAGCGTCGACAGCTGCTGCCACTCGAGCGTCAAGAGCCGATGCCGCTGGAGATCCCGGAAGGCGCCGTAGTCGCACAGGACGTCAAACCGATAGGAGGTGCGCTCGAACGCTCTCCCCGGGCGGTGGCGACGGTTCTTCCGCTCCCCGACGTACGCGTCGAGGACGGTCCGTCGCTCCTCCGCCGACATGGAGTGCGCGAGCGATAGCAGCCGGTCGTCCGGGAGCTCGCTCGCCGCGTAGAACGCCGCAGCGACGACTTTCTCCTCGCCTTCCGGGTCGTAGTCCGTCAACGTCACCTCGGAGCGGCCGCCGGGCTCGACCCCGCCGAGGTACTTGTCGGCGATCTCGGAAGTCCGGGTGCGCGTCTGTTTCAGATACTCGGACCATGCGACGCCGCGGTCGGGACCGTCGACGCGCGTGAGAAACGCCGGGATCACCTTGCGGAGCTCTGTCAGCATGAGATCGGCGTACTCGCGCACCTCCGCCAGCGGGTGCGCGCGCATCCGGATCAGCATCTGCTCGTAGCTCTGCCCGCTCGCGTAGATGCCGACGTTCGAGCGCGTCGCCGCCGGCAGCAGTCCGCGCAGCGTGTCGCACGCCTTCGCGCGGATCGTGGAGCGGTAGACACCGTCGGTGTCCTCCGGCTGCTTCGGGAATCGATCGCGGTAGAAGTCCTGCATCGGTTCCAGCAATCGGGAGTACGTCTCGAACGAGGCGTCGAGGACCTCCGACGCCTGCGACGCGAGCTCGGTGCCGGCGATCTCGGGCGGAAGGCGATAGCGCCACTGTCCCCCCGGCTTGTCGTCGTAGGCGATGTAGCGCGTCGACTGCTCCAGATAGCCGGCGAGGCGTCCCCACTCCAGGACCTTGCACAGCAACTGCGACGCCTGCTCGCAGGCGAGGTGGACGCCTCCGAGCTGCGCGATCGAGTCGTCTCCGTACTCCACGAAGATGCGCTCGTAGAGCGTTTCCGCCTTTCCGGTCCGTACGTCGGAGATGTCCCCGGGTCCCGCGGATGCCACCTGTTCGGCGAACTCGTCGAGGAAGAGTCTCCGCAGTGACTTCCGCGTCCGGGAGTACCGAGCGAACAGCGCGCCCTTCACGACCTCCGGGAGATTCACCAGCGCGAAGACCGGCCCGTCGAGGTCCGTGAAGTGACGGGAGAGGAGCTCCCGCTCTTGGGGCGAGAACTCCTCCGTGACGAACGGCAGGGTCACGGACTCGGCGGGGAAGTCGGCGTCTGCTGGTCCTCGGTTCCGTCGACGGTCACGGTACTGCCCGGCTGCACCTGCGTGTTGGCTGCCGGCGACTCCGACGCGACGCGGCCGGCGTGCGGGC
>JBJMLN010000119.1:0-35941 GCA_045805285.1 Actinomycetota bacterium
CGGCGTCGTGGTCGTACCGGACGAAGACGAGGAGTTCGAGCTGCAAGCTGCCGCGACGAAGGCGACAGCGACGAGTGCGATACGGATGGCTTTTGGCATCGAGGGAGCATACCGGCCGCCGACTGGACTCAACCATGACGTGGGGTCGCCCGCAGATCCGAGAGGTGAGAACGCACGTCCTGAGCGTTGTGGAGATCCGGCGGGCATACCATCCGCCCCGGGGGTGCGAGAGATGACCGGGATCGCGATCCTGTCGGCGGCGTTTGCCGTGTACGCGTTCGTCGCCGGACGCCTGGAGCGCTGGTGGATCACGGCGCCGATGGTCTTCGTCGTCGTTGGTGTCATCCTCGGCCCGAGCGCCTCCGGTCTCGTCGACGTGAAGGCGTCCTCGGAGCTCGTGAAGGTCGTCGCGGAACTCACGCTCGCCGTGCTGTTGTTCGCGGACGCCGCGACGGTGGCCCTCCGCGACGTGGAGGCGGACGTTTCCATCCCGGCGCGTCTGCTGTTCGTCGGGCTGCCGCTCACGATGCTCGCGGGAACGCTCATCGCACGCATCGCGTTCCCCGGCGACGGCTGGGCGACCTCCGCTCTGATCGCCGTGATCCTCGCGCCGACGGACGCGGCGCTCGGGCTCGCCGTTTTCACCGATCGCTCGGTTCCGGTCAGGATCCGGCGTGCCCTCAACGTGGAAAGCGGGCTGAACGACGGCATCGTGACGCCGTTCGTCACCCTGTTCCTCGCGCTCGTGGTGGCGGAGCACGGCGCGGGCCCGTCCGACTGGCTCGTCGCGGCTCTGATCGACATCGCGCTCGCCGGTGTCGCCGCCGCCATCGTCGGCATCGGCGGCGGATGGGTCATGCACCAGGCATCGAAGCGAGGCTGGACGACCGAGACCTCGAGCGACCTCGCCGTCCTGGCCCTGGCGGTGCTCTCCTATCTGCTCGCGCTGGCCCTGGGAGGGAACGGGTTCGTCGCGGCTTTCGTCGGTGGCATCCTGTTCGGCCGCATCACGCAGCGAACCGTCGGCGAGGCGATCGGATTCACCGAGCGGATCGGACTGTTCGCATCGTTCCTGGTGTGGGTGATCTTCGGCGCTGCGCTCGCGGCTCCGGTCCTACGGGGACCGTTCGATCTCGCCTCCGTGGTCTATGCGCTGCTCAGTCTCTCGGTCATCCGGATGGTGCCCGTCGCCGCTGCGCTGATCGGAACGGGATTCCATCGCGCCACTGATGCGTTCATGGGCTGGTTCGGACCGCGCGGGCTCGCCTCCGTCGTGTTCACCGTCCTCGCCTTCGAGGAGCTGCGCCGGCACGGATCGGTCGCGCATCACCTCGTGGAGGTGGCGACGTGGACGATCCTTCTCTCGGTGTTCGCGCACGGGCTCTCGGCGACCCCTCTCGCGGACACCTACGGGCGATGGATCTCGCGTCGGCCGGGCGCTCCCGAGCTCGTGGATCATCCCGAGCCGCGCGTTCGGAGGAAGCTCTGACGCGACGACCTCGCGAGGAACCCCTGCAACCGTTCGGCTTCGTCCTCGAGCTCGCGGGCAGTTGCCCGCGGCAGCTTCGAGAACGGCTCCGTCACGACGCGAGCTTCCTCGTAGCTCCACGTTCCCGCGACGAAGCCGTCGAGGAGGAACGTCGGCGCCACATCTCCGTTCGTCCCGATGACGCGCTTGCGATACGGCTCCGGGAGGACCCGCGTGCGGTCGACGAACGCGAGGAGCGCGTTGTCCCATCGCGGCAGGAAACGGATCGGCGCCGGCGTGTCGGGGTCGGGGAGGGGCACGCGCGAGACGTCGAAGAGCACGCGGCCGTGCTCGTCACGGAAGCGCCGCAACTGCGGTGCCAGCCGGTCGAACGCGGGCTTCACCTCCGCCATCCGCATCATCGCCCAGGCCCGGAAGTCCTGTGGCGTCGCCGGCCCGAACCCTGTCAGGTACCGCCGCACGAGCTCCACGCGAGCCTCGAGTGAGTCGAATCGCTCGGGCTCCTCGAGCGCTACGTATCGCCCGAAATAGCCTTCGCGCGAAGTGCTCCACAGCGCCGAGGCGGGAGCGTGCACGACGTTCGCCCGGACTCGGCTTCCTCTCCACGCGCGACGCGCAGTCACGCCGGTGAGCCCGTGCTTGTCCTTCAGATAGGCGAGTGCTTCCGCCGTCGTGATGGGCTGGGCCTCCACGAGCTTGCGGATCTCCGGCGCGAGACGCTTGGCGATCGGCTCCTTGTCGTAGTGGTTCGTCTCCTCGAGAGCGGAGCGGATCAGCGCGTAGTCGCGTCGCGTGACGAGGTGGAGCGTCTGGCGCAGCAACGTCGCGCGGATGACCTCCTGCCGCTCGAGCGCTTGCTCCAGCGTGTGCGGACGGAAGCTCGCCGCTCGCGTCCAGATGCCGATGTACGGAGCTTGCGGCGACTGCGCCTGCATCCCGACGAGATGCTCGATCACCTCGACCGGAGACCGACGTTTCCGTTGGAGGAGGAGCTGGCGAGCGAGGGTGGCTCGGTTGAGATCTCGAAGCGTGAGGATGCGGTCCGATGCCCCGCCGGCGTCAGGCGGGCGTCGCGGGCGCGGTCTCGCGGAGGAGGTCACGGTCGTGGCGGATGACGAGGATCGCGATCAGCAACAGCGCGAACGCGTTCAACGGATGGAGCGCCGCGATCACCGAGGAGGTGTCGCGAAGGTTCACGAGGAGCACCTGAAGGAAGATGTCGACCATCAACAGCAGCGTGAGCAGCATCTCGGTCTTCGGGAGCCGCGCGAGCAAGGCGCTGATCAGGAGCAGTGGGATGCCGAACTCGAACAGGGAGTACCCGACCACGACGTGCAGATCGGAGGTCTCGACGGCTCCGAACAGCCACAGGCCGATCAGGAACGGCTGGGCCACGATCCCGGCCAGCACGAGGAGCGCGATCCACGTGTGCGCGACGCGGAACCCTCGCTTCACCGAGCCTCCTCTCGAGAACCCGGAAAGCTTAGGGGACTCCGATCATCGGCGCGACCGCTACGCGGCAGGCCGCTCGGCGTTCGTCCCGACCAGCGTCGAGTCTCCGCCGTGTCGGAGCGTCGTGAGCATGATCCCTTCGCGGAACCCCCACCTGCTCACCGTCACCTCGGAAGCCCCGATCGTCTCCGTCAACGTACGAATCACGGCGGCGCCCGGCCCCGCCGCGTCTACGCGTCGTCGTGGCATCCCCGGCATCTTCTTCCGCTCCGTTCGGGTCGCCGACAAGAGCCGCGACTCCAGCGTTTGGAGCGACTCCCGCCGCAGACGGTAGCCGTGTGGCCGGACGAGATCCTCACCCGCGTCCAGACGCGAGAGAGCCTTCGCCGTTCCGCCCGTCACGACGAGACGGGGCGCGTCCGCATCGAAGCGATCGAGCGCTGCCGCCACCTCCGTGGAGATGTGATGAGCGAGCGCCTGCCATTCCGCAGGAGAGGGTGGATCCCGCTCGATCCACTCCGCGGCCAGCCGCAGCGCGCCGAGGGGGAGACTCGCGGTCGACAGCACGTGTGGTCCGACGCCCCGTGCGACGTCGAGGCTCCCTCCCCCGAGGTCGGCGACGACGGTCGGACTTCCGTCGAGGCGCAGTCCGGCGCGCGCTCCGACATAGGCGAGGATCGCCTCCGCCTCGCCCGAGATCGTTCGCACTTCGCGGCCGATCGCGTCCTCGATCCGCTCGATCAGGCCGTCGCCGTTCGACGCGATGCGCAGGGCGCTCGTCGCGGCGACGATGATGTCCATCGCGCTCGCGTGTTCCGCCTTCTCCGCGAAACGCCTCGCGACCGAGACGGCACGGTCCATGTCGGAACGTTGCACGCGTCCCGTCTCGCCGACGGAAGTGCCGAGCGCGAGGTCTTCGGACTTGTCCGCGATGACGCGGATCGAGGCGGGCGTCCGAACGTCCGCGATCACGAGGTGGAACGATGCACTGCCGAGATCGAGGACCGCGACCCTGCGTCGTTGCTTCCGCGCGCTCATGGGCTCTTCGTCTGGGGAAGGTGTGCTTCACCGTTGGCGCTCGATCCCGCCTGGCGGTCCTTCTTGCGGAAGGCGTGCCGGCGCAGGATGCTTCGGAACGGCCGGCCGCCGACGAGGGCGACCAGCGTGATCACGGTGGTGGCGAGCGCCATGAGGATCATCCCGAAGCCCGCAGCCGTTCCGATCGCGGCGGTGATCCAGAAGCTTGCGGCCGTCGTCAGCCCCCGAACGCTTCCTCCGGACTTTACGATCACGCCGGCGCCGAGGAACCCGATCCCGACGACGATCTGCGCCGCGATGCGCGTCGGGTCGAACGCGGCGGCCGAGCCAGGCGCCGGGGAAAGCGCGGCGAACCCGTATGCCGACACGATCGCGAACAGCGCGGCCCCCATCCCGACCAGCATGTGAGTGCGGACTCCGGCCGGCTGCTCCGTCAGCTCGCGCTCGATCCCGAGTGCGCCGGTCAGACCCGCCGCGAGCAGCAACCGCAGGACGAGCTGCGCTTCGGACGGCATGCGGATGAGGTTCCCCGAGACACTTCTGGGCAAACGTTTTCGTGCGTAGCATCAGGCGCTTTGTCGATCGGAAGGACCCCCTCCATGTGGGTCCTGTTCCAGGTCCCGTGCCCGACGCCGGACGGCCGCTCCGCGAGGGAGCTCTATGAGCGCCGGCTCCCCTGGATCACGCGAGAGATGCAGGCGAGCGCACGGGAGCACGGCTGTCGATTCCACCGTGCCTGGTACGCGCGTGACGGCTCGGCGTTCTACGCGCTCGCGAACTGGGACTCGCGTGAAGGCGCGAGCGCGTTCTTCGAGGAGTGGGAGATCGTCGACGAGCCGGGCGAGGTGGCGATCTATCTGGAGGGTGACGTCGGCCTCGTCCCGATCCCGTGAGGATGCGCGCCTGCATAAGATGGCGCGACCGAGCCGGGAGGTGTCCATGGCGCAGCTGACCGTCGAACCTCCCGTCAAGCTTCCTCGTCGTTCGGGCCGCAGGCTGATCCTCGGCAGCCTGGGGGTTGGCGCCTTCCTCGCGTACGTGTGGTCGTTCCACCTCGCCGACGACTTGATCGGCACGAACGGCACGTCGGTACTCGTTGGATACGACGCTGGAAGGGCGACGCTTACCGGCGGAGTGATGGCCGCGTTGTTCGCGTTGGCATCCGGACTGGCCGGTTCGTTCACAGCCTGCAACGTTGCCGCATTCGGCGTGATCGGTCCGCTTGCCGAGCGATCCGCGCTCGACGCGCGGGATCGCGTCCGTCAGGGACTCACGCGTGTCGGATGGATCACGCTCGGCGCGGTCGCGCTCGCCGCCGCGTACGGCGCGATCGGGGCGACGATCGGGACGCGGATCCCCCAGCTCTCCAAGGGGAACGTCGGCGCGTATCCCGTGTCGCTGCTTCAGTCGACCGTGATCTTCGGCGTTCTCGGCGTCGCGTTCGTCCTGCTCGGGCTCGCGGCAGCCGGTCTGGTGCGAGATCCGTTCGGCGAGGTCGGGGCTCGTCATCCCGAGGTGCCGCTGCTGGTCTTCGGCGTGCTGATCGGCGCGTTTCTCGTCGGCCGGCCGTTTCCGCTGTTCGTGAAGCTGTTCGGGTACGCGGCGGCGCGACACGACGCGCTGTACGGCGCCGTCGTCTTCGCGTTGCAGATCCTCGGCAACATGCTGATCGTTGCGGCGGTCGCACTGATGATTGCGCTCCCGGAGCGGAGCCGGATCCGGAGCTGGCTGGAGGCCGTTCCCGACCGTGCCGCGCGCGTCTCCGCGGCGACGCTCCTCGTGGCGGGTTCGTTCACCTTCCTGTATTGGGTGGTGCGGGTCCCCTCCGCCTTCGGCTACGGATGGTGGCCAAAGGTTCCCTGGACCTAGCCGCCTCCGCAGCCGCCGATGCCGCTTGCGTGAAGCATCGCGTGCGCGAGCGCGTTGCCGCCCATCACGAGCGCGAACCCGATGGCGAGCGCGACGACGAGGAAGGTGAGCCTCCAGCGGCGACTGCGTGGCCGTCGCGGAGATTTCGGCGGCTCGTAGCCTCGCGGACCAGTGGGGCCCATCGCTCCGGGCAGATATTGCATTCGGCCGCGTCCGCTCCTCGCAGGAAATGTCGAGTCTATACCTGCTCTCGCCCGGCGGGTTCATCGAGGAGTCGTGCCTGGAGCGTGATCCGAGCTCTGTTCAGAGTCCATTTCTGGACGGAGATGACTTCAGCGGCAGCGGCTCCCGTCCGAATGAGCCTGCAGGGGTTGAGCGAGTTACCTGGAGGTGGCTCATGGCATCGAGCGGGGGCGGGCGTATCAGAGCCATCCGGCATCTTCTCCTTCTGGTTGCGATCGCTGCGATGACGTTCGCAACCGGCCTCCCCAACTCGGTAGCGGGAGCCGAGGCCTACGCGAGCACGCGAACATTCGTGACGATGTACAGCCAGGGAGGCGACTACATCGGCGGAGGTGTCTCTCGCTCCTTCTACGCGTGGGACTCGTCGATCTCCGTTTCCGGTGACGACACGTCAATGACGGTCACTGCCAGCGGTGGCGCCTCAGGTACCTCGTTCACGTTCTTCTTCTCGCCGCGTGATGGACAGCATCTCCACGACGGCTTGTACTTCCACGCGGCCCGGGGGGCGTTCGGCCACGCGGGCATCGACATCTTTGGTGACGGGCGCGGCTGCAACAACACCTCAGGCCGTTTCGAGGTGCTTGACCTCGCGACGTGGTCCGGCGGGGCGATCCGCAGGCTGTCGCTCATCTATGAGCAGCACTGCGAAGGAGGGGTTCCGGCCCTCTTCGGCCAGATCGATTTCCATGAGCCCGAAGCGCCCTCGAGCTACTCTCCGGCGCCCGACCACGTTTGGTTCCCCGACGTCGACGCGGGCGGGAGCGGAGCGGTGGCAGAGGTGGACGTGACTGTTCGACCCTCCTCGCCCGCCCTGACGTTGGGAAGCTCACACCTTCGTGGCGCGGACCCCGATGCTTTTGCTGTGCGCGTGGACGCATGCGACGGGCAAACCGTGCAGCCCGGAAGCTCGTGCCCCGTCTTCGTGCGATTCATCCCGCTGACGGCAGGGCCGTTCACCGCCCTCCTCAAGATCCCGGACTCGACGGGTCATCTTCGCCGCGTGCCCTTGGATGGCTTTGCGATCGGCGGTCGGACCTCGGTCAGCCTCCGCAGCGACGCAGGCGACTACATCGGTGGCGGCCGTGACTACCAATACGGGCCGGGGAACGCGACAATCACGGCATCCGGCACCTACGAACACCTCGGAGGCAACATCCAATCGAAGGCAGAGGATTGGACGTGGAGCTTCGATGCGCCCGACGGCGACGTTCTCGCGCCGGGAAGCACGTATCACGCGCGGCGCTATCCGTTCAACGGCATCGGTGCCGGCATGAACTTCTACGGCGAGGGCCGAGGGTGTGACAGCCTGAAGGGGCCGTTCACCGTCAATGCTCTCGCCTTCAACGAAGACGGGTCGGTCCGGACACTCTCCATTGACTTCACGCAGCATTGCGAGGGAGATGTCCCCGCGCTTCACGGAAAGATCCGGTTCCTCGTGCCGGTGGGAGACGCGACGCCCCCCAATCCGGTGGGTCACCTCACGCTGACGCGTGCCCACGGTGGAGGCTCTGCACACGTGACATGGAGGAACCCCGCGAGCGACTTCGATCATGTCCTCGTCCGCTACTTCCAGGGGACGCCGCCAATGCTCCCGAACTCCGGGGTCCTCGCGTACTC
The DNA here is from genome assembly GCA_045805285.1 of Actinomycetota bacterium. Lineage (GTDB taxonomy): Bacteria > Actinomycetota > UBA4738 > UBA4738 > JBJMLN01 > JBJMLN01. Next base: position 7,709 of record JBJMLN010000119.1, read on the forward strand.
CGGTCGCGGCACCGAGACGTCCATCCAGCAGCTGGATCCGTCGAAACCGATCGCGGTTGCGGTGTTCACCGTCGACGGCTCCGGGAATGTTGGCGTCGCCGCCACCGCCACGGTGTAGCACCCGAGTCGCCCTTCCTCGCTCCCTTGCTGCGAGGATGATTCCTCCATCCGAAGGAGGCACCCATGTCGATGGCGTTCCAGCTCACTTTCGACTGCGACCAGGCGCACATGCTCGCGCAGTTCTGGGCCGCGGTGCTCGGCTACAAGCCCGCGGATCCGCCCGCCGGGTTCGCCACGTGGGAGGACTGGCTTCGCTATCACGACGTCCCGGAGGAGGAGTGGGACGACGGCGCCTCGATCGAGGACCCGAACGGCGCCGGCTCGGGAAAGCGGATCACGTTCCTCAAGGTTCCGGAGCCGAAGACGGCCAAGAACCGCATCCACATGGACCTCGACGTCGCCGACCGGACGGCGCCGATCGAGGAACAGGTCCGCGACATCGATCGCGAGGTCGCGCGCATCGAGGGCCTCGGAGGGACGAAGGTGCGAGCCGACCGGATCCCGACCCACTACCACGTCGTGATGCAGGATCCCGAGGGGAACGAGTTCTGTGTCAGGTGATGCGGCCCTACGACCGGTACCGCTGATGCGAGGAGAGCGACTCGTTTCCGCTCAGTAGGTAGCCGACCGCGGACGCGAGAAGTCCCGGGATGATGTACGCGGGCGCGCCCGTCGTTTCGGCGACGAACGCGACGCCGGCAAGCGGGACCTTGTAGACGCCTCCGAGGAACGCGGCGATACCGACGACCGCGAACAGTGACGGCGGTCCCGAGACGACGTGGCCGAGCGCGGCACCCGTTGCCGCACCCATCATCACCGACGGGAAGAACAGCCCGCCCACGCCTCCGCCGCTTGCCGTCGCCGATGTGGAGACGATCTTCATCACCAGCAGCGTGATCAGCAGCCACGGCGACGTGATGACGCCTCGAGTGACCTCCAGGATGCCGTTGTAGCCCGGCCCGAGCGGAAGCGGGAGATGGAACACGGCGAGGGCCGCGACGCCGACTCCCGCCGTGATCACGCCGCCGATCGCCGCGGAAGCCGCGGCCGGAAGCCGCGCCGCGAGGTCGACCGCCCGCCGGAACACGAAGAGGAACACGCGCGCACACAACCCACAGCCGACGCCGATCACGAGCGAGGCGATCAGGTCGGGGAACCGGAGCGGAGCCGCAGTCACCGGGAAGAGCGGCGTCGTTCCGATCAGGGCGACGAACACGAGGTAGCCGGTCGCCGAGGAGAAGATGGCGGGGATCAGCGCGTGGCGGGCGAAGTCGTCCCGGTACGGCACCTCGAGCGCGAAGATGATCCCGGTCACGGGCGCCTTGAAGATCGCGCTGATGCCGGCCGCCGCTCCCGCGACGAGGAGGACCTTGCGACCTTCCTGCTCCCCGATCAGGGCGGAGAACCGGTGTTCCGCGCGCTCCCCGATCAGCGAGCCCAGGTAGATGCTCGGTCCCTCGAGCCCCATCGAGCCGCCGAGGCCGATGGTCGCGATCGCGGCGAGGATCCGGCTCGGCGCGCCGCGGAAGTCCATCCTTCCCGAGGCGTCGTGGAACACGCGGATGTACTCCTCGGTGGTCTCCGTCGAGACCGGGCGGTGAGTCCGCACGATCGCGGTGGAGAGAAGGAGCCCCGCGAGGGGCAGCAGCGCGACCCACCACGCGTCCTTGTGAGAGAGCGGAGCCCAGATGCCGAGGACGATCCAATGGAGACCCGCGACGAGCAGTCCGGTCGCGGCGCCGACGGCGACGGCGACGAGGATCTGAGCGTTCTGTCGCACGTGCGCGCGCTCCCAGAAGCGGCGGCGCGAGGGCTGATCCAAAGTTCTGCCATCCTAGCTCTGCGACCTGCGGAAACGTGCCGACGGTCGCCGACGCTCGCTTACGAGACGGTCTCGAGCCCCTCCCACAAGGGCCGGAGATGCGTCGCGAGGCGTCGAAGCTCCTCGAGATGTGCGGCCGAGAGCGACTCCAGATGCCGGCGACCGCTCGGCGTGAGGGAGAGCCGCACGATGCGATGGTCGTGCGGGTCGATGGAGCGCCGCACGAGCCCGGCCTCCTCAGCCCGGTCCACCAAGCCGACCGCGCTGTTGTGGTGCAGCAGCAGGTGGTCGGCGACGTCGCCGATCGTCGGCGGCTCAGTTCCTGTATTCCCGCGGATCGCGAGCAGGAGCTGGTGCTGTGCCGGCGTCATGCCGACCGCCTGCGCCTGATCCTCGCTCCATTTGAGGAAGGTTCGGAGGCCGTCACGGAGGCGCAGCAGCCTTCGGTAGTCGGACGTCGCGAGGCGGGTTGTCGTCGTCGCCACGGTTTCAATCATATCGCATCGCGATATGATTACCTCATGGTGGACCGGAAGCCTGTCGTTCGCGCTGCTCTCGGCGACTTCACGACGGATCGGCGCGTTCTCCTCCTCGCGGCGATGGCGGCCGTGATCGGAGCGATCGCTGCCTTCATCGCGTACGCGCTCCTCTGGCTGATCGCGGTCATCACGAATCTCGCGTTCTTCGGGCGCCTCTCCAGCACCCTCACTCCGCCGTCGCACAACGCGCTCGGCGCGTGGATCCTCGTGATCCCGGTGGTCGGCGGCCTGATCGTCGGCGTGATGGCCCGCTACGGCTCGGAGAAGATCCGCGGGCACGGCATCCCGGAGGCCATGGAGGCGATCCTCCTCGGCGGCAGCCGGATCGAGCCGAAAGTCGCGGTGCTCAAGCCCGTCTCCTCCGCGATCGCGATCGGAACGGGCGGCCCGTTCGGCGCCGAGGGCCCGATCATCATGACGGGCGGCGCGTTCGGATCGCTGTTCGCCCAATTCTTCCATCTGACCGCCGCGGAGCGCAAGACGCTCCTGGTCGCTGGAGCGGCGGCGGGGATGTCCGCCACGTTCAACGCACCGGTGGCGGCGACGCTCCTCGCGGTGGAGCTCCTGTTGTTCGAGTGGAAGCCGCGGAGCTTCATCCCGGTCGCGACCGCGGCTGCCGTCGCGGCGGCCGTCCGGCCGCTGATGTTTCCTTCCGGGGCGCTGTTCCCGGTGGCGCCCCATGCGCCGCTTCCGTGGAATGGCCTGCTGTTCTGCGTCGGCGTCGGACTCGTCGCCGGGGTGGCCTCGTCGATCGTGACCGCGATGGTCTACGGGTTCGAGGACGCGTTCCGCAAGATCCCGATCCACTGGATGTGGTGGCCGGCGGTCGGCGGTCTGTTCATCGGTATCGGTGGCCTGATCGAGCCCCGCGCGCTCGGCGTGGGATACGACAACATCCGCGCGCTCCTCGCCGGCAACATCGTCGGCACGGCGCTGATCTCGCTTCTCGTCGTCAAAGCGATCATCTGGTCGCTCTCGCTCGGCTCGGGAACGTCCGGCGGCGTGCTGGCGCCGCTTCTGATCATGGGCGGTGCGATGGGTGGGCTCGAGGCGCATCTCATCGGCGTCGGCGGGCCGGGCCTTTGGGCTCTGATCGCGATGGGAGCGATGCTCGGCGGGACGATGGGCGCTCCCCTCACCGCCGTGATCTTCGCGCTGGAGCTGACCCACGACGTCAACGCGTTCTTGCCGCTGCTGATCGCATGCACGGCGTCGTTCCTCGTGTCCGTGCTGTTCATGAAGCGCTCGATCCTCACCGAGAAGGTCGCGCGGCGAGGTCACCACCTGTCACGCGAATACTCCGTTGATCCCTACGAGTTGCTGCGTGTGGCGGAGGTGATGAACGAGCGCGTGGACACGCTTCCGGCGTCGATGACGCTCCAGGAGGCGACCGCGCTCCTCACCGGCCGAGCCGCGGCAGACGATCCGTCGCGCTGGCATCAGGGGTATCCGGTGCTGACGCCGGAGGGCGCGGTGGTCGGCGTGCTGACGCGTGGTGACATCGTTCGCTGGTCGACGGAGGAGGGACCCTCCGACGAGTCGCTCGCCGATCTCGTCGGAGAACCGGTCGTCGGATATCCCGACGAACCGGTGGGGCGCCTCGCCGATCGGATGGCGGCGGCGGATGTCGGACGGACGCCCATCGTCGACGACGACGGGAAGCTGATCGGCATCGTCTCGCGTCGCGATCTCCTTCGCGCTCGGTCCAAGCGGATGTCGGACGAGGTGGAGCGGGCGCGGGTACTCGGCGTCCGCCGACCGAACGGAGAGGTCAGCCCGTCGACGAGCGAGTCTTCAGCAGCAACTCCGCGAGGATGAGCAGGATCGACGGCACGTAGAGGAAGCCGACGCCGCCGATCGCGGCGGGGAGCGCGGCGGCGAGCAGGAAGATATCGCACAGGATCAGGCCGAGTCGCGTCGGACGTTGCTGGAGCGCGAGCAGTCCGCCGACGGCGCCGAGCACGATCGTCCAGAGGTTCAGGGCGTTCGTCAGGTGGCGCACCACGACGCTGCCGAGCAGCACCACGCTGAGGGAGACCGCGATCAGCCCTCCGACGCGGGCTGGCCAGCCGGGCGCCGCCTTGATCGTCCGGGTTCGAACGGTCGTCGCCATGGGAGGGGCACGATAAGCCGCGGTTCCGGCCGGCTCAACGACCTCCGCGGACCATTTCGGTGGCCCCGATATCCTGGGAGAGTGACCCCGGCCCCCCGGAACGACCGCTTCCTCCGTGCCTGCCGTCTCGAGCCGGTGGACCGCACTCCCGTCTGGTTCATGCGGCAGGCGGGCCGCTACCTTCCGGAGTATCGGAAGCTCCGCGGCGACCGGGACATCCTCGAGGCCGCGCGCGATCCTGACCTCGTCGTGGAGGTCACGCTCCAGCCGCTCCGTCGGATGGAGCTCGAGGCGGCGATCCTCTTCTCCGACATCATGGTGCCGCTCCAGGCGACGGGGACGCCGGTCCGCATCGAGGCCGGCGTCGGTCCGATCGTCGGCGAACCGTTGCGTTCCGCAGGGGATGTTTCGCGACTGCGCCCGCTGGAGCCGGAGGCGGACGTCCCGTTCGTGCTCGAGGCGATCCGGCTTCTCCGCAAGGAGCTCACCGTTCCGCTGATCGGCTTCGCCGGCGCTCCGTTCACGCTTGCGAGCTACCTGATCGAGGGACGACCGTCGCGCACGCACGACCGGACGAAGGCGATGATGTTCGATCCGTCCTCGCCGTGGTTCACGCTCGCGGATGCGCTCGCGGATCTCTCGGCGTCGTACCTGCGCGCGCAGGTCGATGCCGGCGCGGAGGCGGTGCAGGTGTTCGACTCGTGGGCCGGCGCACTTTCCCGCGCGGACTATGAACGCTACGTCCGGCCGTCGATGGGGCGGCTGTTCGAGCAGGTCGGCGACCTCGACGTTCCCGTGATCCATTTCGGGGTCGGAACATCGCAGTTCCTGAAAGAGATGCGGCACGACGCGGTGAACATCGTTGGCGTCGATTGGCGGCTCCCCCTCGACGAGGCGTGGTCCCTTCTCGGCGAGGGTGTCGGCATCCAGGGAAACCTCGATCCCGCAGCGTGTCTCGCTCCGTGGCCGGTGGTGGAGGAGAGGGCGCGCGCCGTCCTTTCCGCGGCGGGCAACCGGAACGGTCACGTCTTCAACCTCGGCCATGGCGTTCTCCCGGAGACGGATCCGTCGACGCTCCAGCGCCTCGTCGACCTCGTGCACACGGCGACGGAACGATGACGCCGCCGGTCGGGATCCTCGTCATGGCGTACGGAACCGCGAGCGGTCCCGACGACGTGGAGCGCTACTACACCGATATCCGCGGAGGACGCGCTCCGACGCCGGAGCACCTCCAGGAGCTGAAGGAGCGATACGCGGCGATCGGGAATCGGTTCCCGCTCCTTGATATCACGGCGCAGCAGGCGGAGGGACTCGAGCACGCGCTCGGCGACGGCTACAAGTCCTACCTCGGCATGAAGCACTCGCCGCCGTTCATCCCGGAGGGCGTCGCGCGCATGCAGGCGGACGGCATCGAGCGCGCCGTCGGCATCGTGATGGCGCCGCACTGGTCGGGCATGTCGATCGAGACCTACGTCGACCGCGTCCAGAAAGCCGTCGCGGAGGACGGAGGCCCGTCCTTCACGTTCGTGCAGCGGTTCCACGACCATCCCGGATTCGTGCGGTTCCTGGCCGGCCGCGTTACCGACGCGCTGGGGAAGCTCCCGGTCACCGAACGCGAGGATGCGGCGGTCATCTTCTCCGCTCACTCGCTTCCACAGCGTTCCATCGAGAACGGGGAGACGCGGTGCGCCCATTGTTTCCTCTGCGAGTCGTCGTGCGCGTACGTCGACGGTCTGCGCGAGACGGCGGAGCTCGTCTCCGCGGAGCTCGGCGGCGTCGACCACACGATCGGTTGGCAGAGCGCCGGCCGCACCGCGGATCCGTGGCTCGGGCCGCCGGTGGAGGACGTGATCCGTGAACTGGCGGAGAAGCACCCGGCCATCGTGGTGTGCTCGGCCGGCTTCGTCGCCGACCACCTGGAGATCCTCTACGACCTCGACATCGAGGCTCAGGAGATCGCGCGCGAGGCCGGGGTGACGCTCGTCCGCACCGAGATGCCGAACGCTGATCCGGCCTTCGTCGAGGTCCTCGCCGACGTCGTGCGCGAGCAGCTCGCTGCCGGGGACGCTTCGTGAGCGGCTCCGCCCGCGTCGCGCTCGTCGGCGGCGGCATCAGCGGGCTCGCGACCGCGTACCGGCTCGGCACGTCGCCGCGGAACGGGATCTCCATCGACGTCGCGGTCTTCGAAGAGAGCGCGCGCCTCGGCGGAAAGCTCGCCTCCGTGGAGGTCGGCGGCCTGCAACTCGAAGCGGGCGCGGACTCCTTCGTGACGCGCAAGCCGCAGGCCGTCGAGCTCTGCACGGAACTCGGTCTCTCCGAGGAGCTGGTGGTCCCGGGAACGACGGGTACCTTTGTTCTGCGGGACGGCCGGTTGATCCCGTTCCTGCAGCGTCAGGCGCTCGGCGTCCCCGCGGATCGCGGAGAGCTCCTGAAGTGGCCCGGCATGTCGAAGCGCGGGCGGCGTCGCGCCGCGATGGACACGCTGAAGGCGCCGTCGGCTCCGGACAAGGATGTCTCGATCGGAAAGCTCGTGCGGGCGCGTCTCGGCGACGAGGCGCTGCGGGTCCTCGTCGGGCCCGTTCTCGGCGGCCTCTCCGCGGGAGATCCGGACCGGCTGAGCGTCGACGCGACGTTCCCCGAGCTGAAGGCCTGGGCGATGGGACGCGGCATGATCCGCGGTGCGCGGCACGCGTTGAAGATCCGCGAGGAGCGTCGCGACGACGACACGCCGGCGGCGCGCGCGATGTTCGCGACGATCTGGGGAGGGCTCGGCCACCTCGTCAGCAGACTCGAGCTGCGGATCGGGCCGGAACGGATCACGACCGGCGACGCCGTCACAGCGATCCGACGGAGCGACGGCCGTTTCACGCTCGACACCGAGAACGGAGAGGAGACGTTCGACGCCGTCGTGCTCTCCACGCCGGCGTTCGCCTCCGCCGCGTTGCTGGAGCCGCTCGCGCCGGAGGCCTCCGCCGCTTTGACCGAGATCCCGTACGCCTCCACCGCGGTCGTGACGCTCGTGTATCCGGAGGGGACGCAATCGAAGCTCCCCGACGCGACGGGTTTCGTGGTTCCCGAGGGAGAAGCGGACATCACCGCGTCGACGTGGATCTCCTCCAAGTGGCCGCGGCCCGAATTCGGCACGCGGGCCATCTTGCGCTGCTACGTCGGAAAGGCAGGGGCGGAGGAGCTCCTCGGCGAGAGGGATGACTCGTTGATCGAGCGTGCGGCGAAGGTGATCGATGCGCTGCTGCAGCTCGGCACGCCGGAGGACGCGCGCGTCACGCGATGGAACCGCGCGATGCCGCAGTACGAGGTCGGGCACCTCGACCGCGTGCAGCGGATCCGGGATTCCCTCCCCGGCGGTATCTTCGTCACCGGGTCCGCGTATCGGGGGATCGGCATCGCCGATTGCGTTCGACAGGCGACGGAGACCGCGACCGAGGTGCACGGATACCTCGAAGCGCGCAGGACCGAACGGGAGAAGGCTGGATGGACGAGCTGACGTACGCGATGTACCCGGTGTTCCGCGCGACTTCCGAATTGCGCCGTCTCGGGCCCGACGAGGTGGAGGATGCCGCGCAGGAGGCGGAGAACCTCCACAAGGCGTGGTCGGATCGGGTGTCGCTCCGTGGGGCGTACTCCACGGTCGGTTTCCGTTCGGACGCGGACCTGATGCTGTGGTGGGTGGCACACTCACCGGACGACGTGCAGGACATGATGGTGGAGTTCCGTCGCACCCAGCTCGGTCAACGTCTCGAGCTGACGTGGTCGTTCATGGGCGTGGTCAGGCCGGCGGAGTTCAGCCCGGACCACGCGCCCGCGTTCGTGAAGGGAACGCCGCCGGGAAAGTACGCGTGCGTCTATCCGTACGTCCGGACGATCGACTGGTACCTCCTGCCTCCGAAGGAGCGCGGCGAGATGCTCGCGGAGCACGGCGTCATGGGCCGGGAGTTCCCGGACGTGCTCGCGAACACGACGAGCGCGTTCGGTTTGAGCGACTGGGAGTGGATCCTCGCCTTCGAGGCGGACGAGCTCGACCGCATCGTGGAGTGTCTCCGTCGTCTCCGCGACGCCCAGGCACGTCGCTATACGAAGGAGGAGATCCCGTTCGTGACCGGGATCCGGAAAGGTCTCCGCCTCGCGATCGCGGATCTCGTCTAGCACGCTTCGACAGGCGGTCCACTGGCGGTGGATGCGCGCTTCGCCGCTTGTCGGGATCGCAGTTCGAGGCCCGGAACCGTAGGCGCCGTGCTCTCGGCTCAGCCGATCACCCGATAGATCCGCCACGGGTCCGGAACACCCTTCAGCTGATGCACGCCTGCGTCTTCGAACACGAGTCCGGAGCCGGCGACGAGCTCCTTGACGGTCGACGACACGAGGATCTCGGAAGGCCCAGCAAGGGCAGCCACCCGTGCGCCGATGTGAACCGCGATGCCGCGAACCTCATCGCCCTCCATCTCGACCTCCCCCGCATGCACACCGGCACGAATCTCGAGATGCAGGGGCTCGAGCGCCGTCGCGATCGCCGACGCGCAGCGGACGGCCCGCGCCGGACCATCGAACGTCGCGAAGAACCCGTCGCCGGCTGTCCCCCGTTCGAGCCCGTCGAACCGCTGCAGCTCGGCACGCACGAGCCGGTTGTGGGCCGCGAGCAGGTCCTTCCAGGCCGTATCGCCGAGCGCGGCCGCACGGTCTGTCGAGCCGACGATGTCGGTGAAGAGCACGCTCGAGAGCACCCGATCGGACTGAACATGGCCCCGCGATCCAGTGAGAAATTCCTCGACCTCGTCGAGGATGTCTTCGTTGCCCACCACCCAGTAATGGTCGTCTCCTTCGAGCTGCACCAGCTTCGCTCCCGGCACGAGTGACGAGGACGTGAGCGCATTGTGCATCGGGCTCAGCCGATCTCGGATGCGATGCAGCACGAGCGTCGGAGCGCTGATCGCCGGCAGCAGACCACGTACATCCGTGTTCCCGTACAACTCCAAGAACGCTTTCGCGGTGGCCGGACTGGCAGCGAGCCTCTGGGCAACCGTCAGCCATCCGACGAGAAGCTCATCGTCGACACGAGAGGGGTTCGACCAGGAGAGGTCCCAGCGAGCGTATTCACGTGTTCCCCAGGATGCGTCGACGCGTTCGATCAGCTCTTGCCAGAAGCCCGGCGGATTACGCCGGTCATCGTGACTGCGGGCGGCCATCGAGTACACGACGAGCGCTTCGGTGCGTTCGGGCCGCCGGGCGGCAAACATGCAGCAGATCATCGCGCCGTCCTCCGCACCGAGCAGGGCCGCACGCTCAGAGCCGGCCGCGTCGAGGACGACCTCGAGATCGTCGACGAGATCCTCGAGCGGGGGCAGGTCCTGAGGCGAGAAGCGATCGGACAACCCGGCGCCGCGCCGGTCGACGACGATCAGACGGGAGAACGACGCCAGGCGCTCCAAGAACCGCGCGTAGCTCGGTAGCTCCCACTGCCACTGAAGGTTGGCTGCGTACCCGGGAACGAAGACGAGGTCCATCGGGCCGTCCCCAACGACTTGGTACGCGATGTGAACCCCGCTCGTCGTCTTCGCGTAACGCACCTCGGGAACTCGCACTCAGGCCCACATCCGAGAAGCGACGATGACCACCCGGGAACCCTCAGACATGTTCGGTCACCCTATCCGAGCTCACCGCCGTGGAGACCGATGAGGCGAACGACCAGCAGCGTTGAGGAGTACCGGTTCGTGTGGGAGCGGATCACCCGAACGTGAAGACGCAGGCCTCCGCACCGGGTTCCAGGAACTCGATCTCGAAGGTTCGGTCGCTGATCGGACCCCGCTGACGGATCAGCTGATACATCCTCTGCTCCACTGCGCGGCCTGAGCCGTCGGCCTCCACGTCGCCTCCCGCGGCATCACCCGGCGCGTCGCCATCGAGCATCACGCGGAACCGGACCGGGTTGTCCAGCGACACCGGACCCATCACGAGATGGAGATCGCGCGCGTGGAAACGGAACGCGATCCTCCCGCCCGCATCGTTCACGACGGCGGCCTCCGTTCCGACCGTCCAGTTACCCGATAGCCCCCAGGAGTTCAGCCACAGCGGCTCCTGGATCGTGTAGCGGCTCGGTGCGTCCGCCGTGAGCGACTCGGCGCCGGCGGAGTTGCTTCCGCGCCCGTACCCGAGGTAGGTCTCCGGCGACTGGAGGTTGGTCCAATCTCCGGGAGCCTCGGGGCCTTCGCCCTCGATCTGCACGAGCGAGCGATCGAACCCCTCGACGCCGGCCTCCGAGAGCAGCTGCTGGATCGCCCGCTCCGAGCGGTCGTACTCTCCCTCGCCGAACTGGTGAGAGCGGATGCGCCCGTCGGCGTCGGCGAGATACAGCGCCGGCCAGTAGTGATTGTCGAACGCGTCCCACACTCCGAAGTCGCTGTCGACCGCGATCGGGTAGCGGACGTTCATGTCCTCGAGAGCGCGAGTGATGTTGTCGAGGTTCTTCTCGAAGGAGAACTCCGGCGTGTGCACCCCGATCGTCACGAGTCCGGCGTCGCGGTACTTCTCCGACCAGGCTCGCACGTACGGAAGCGTGCGCAACCAGTTGATGCAGGTGTACGTGCAGAAGTCGACCGCGACGACCTTTCCGCGGAGTTCCTCCACGGTCAGCGGGGTGGAGTTCAGCCACGACGTCGCACCCTTGAACGACGCCAACTCTCCCTCGACGGGGAGCGGGACCGCTTCCTCGGACATCACCCTCCGATACGCGTCAAGCGTTCGTCAGGGGCTCACCGTGGCACAGCTCGCTGGTGGGGGCGAATCCGGAGAGCGATGATGGGAGGATCGTCGAGGTGTAGGCGACCCGGTTCAGGCTGAGCTTGCGTCAGCGCCGTTTCAGGTTTTCGCGAACTCGCGGCGGAGGCGCTGGAACGACCGGAACAGGCTGTAGCCGGCAAGCGCGAACGTCACGACGGCGCCGATCTTCCGCAGATCCATCGCTGCGTCCTCCGTTCTCCTCGAGTTGGGAAGGGTTACCCCCTCGGAGCGTCTCCCAAAAGCGCCGAACTTCAGGACCCGGCGGCGCGCTCCAGCTCCGCGACATCGATCTTGATCATCTTGAGCATCGCCTCCGTCGCGCGTCGGGCACGTTCGGGATCGGGGTCTCCCATCAGCCGGCCGAGCGCCTCCGGGATGATCTGCCACGAGACGCCGTAGCGATCCTTGAGCCAGCCGCACTGGCTCTCCTTGCCGCCGTTCTCCAGGAGCGCGTTCCAGAAGTAGTCGACCTCGGCCTGGTCCTTGCAGTCGACCATGAAGGAGGTTGCCTCGTCGAACTGGAACTCCGGGCCGCCGTTCAACGCGCCGAAGTCCTGGCCCGCAAGCGTGAACGTGGCCGTGACGACCATGCCCGCCTCGCGCGGGCCGGCCTCGCCGTAACGGGAGATGTCGTTGATCTTCGAGTCGCCTGGCTGTGCCCCCGGCCGGTTCGAGAAGATGCGGACGTAGTCGTTCGCGGCGTTCTCGGCGTCGGTGTCGAACCAGAGCCAGGGCGTGATCTTCTGGGTCATTCGCAAGCTCCTTCACGGCAGGCGGGATATTGCTTCCGAGCGTACGGGATTCCGGCAAGACGGCTACGGACGGAAACGTGCGGCCGCTTCGAGCGTCGCTTCGATCTCCTGCTCCCCGTGGGTGGTGGAGAGGAACCACGCCTCGTACCCCGACGGCGGAAGCATCACCCCGGCGTCGAGCATGTGGTGGAAGAAGCGCGCGAACGTCTCGTGATCGGCGGCGCGCGCTTCCTCGTAGTCGCGGACCGGCGTCTCGGAGAAGAACACGGAGAACAGGGACGCCTCGCGGTTGATCGCGTGCGGGACGCCGTTCCGTTCGAACGCGTCCGCGAGGCCGCCGCTGAGGAGCTCCGCGGTCTTTTCCAGCTCCGCGTACGGGTCGAGTCGCTCCGCGAGCTCCAACGCCGCGATCCCGGCCGAGACCGCGACCGGATTTCCGGAGAGCGTTCCCGCCTGATAGACGGGTCCGATCGGCGCGAGCATCTCCATCACGTCGGAGCGACCGCCGAACGCTGCGCACGGGAAACCGCCGCCCATCACCTTTCCGAGCACGGTCAGGTCGGGTGCGACGCCGTACAACGACTGCGCACCGCCGAACGCGACGCGGAAACCGGTGATGACCTCGTCGAAGATCAGCAGCGCCCCGGCCTCGTCGCAGAGCGCGCGGAGACCTTCGAGGAATCCGTCGACCGGCGGAACGACACCCATGTTCGCCGCGACCGGCTCGACGATCACGGCGGCGATCGACTCCGCGTACTCGACGAAGATCTCGTCGACACCGGCGAGATGGTTGTACGGCAGCACGATCGTGTCGGTCGCGGCGCCCTCGGTGACACCCGGCGAGGAAGGCGTGGAGAGCGTTGCCACTCCCGATCCCGCCTCCGCGAGCAGCGGATCCGAATGTCCGTGGTAGCCGCCCGCGAACTTCACGATGCCTGAGCGCTCCGTGAACCCGCGGGCGAGACGGATCGCGCTCATCGCGGCCTCCGTTCCGGAGGAGACGAGTCGCACCATCTCCACGGAGGGGACCGCGCGCGTGATGTGCTCCGCGAGGTCGACCTCCAGCTCGGTCGGCGCGCCGAACGACGTCCCTCGCGTCGCCGCTTGCCGGGCCGCGCGAACGATCTCCTCGCGCGCGTGCCCGAAGAGGGTCGCACCCCACGACTGGACGTAGTCGAGCAGCCGGTTGCCGTCGGCATCGACGACGTAGGCGCCCTGTCCCGAGTCGATGAACCGAGGGATGCCGCCGACGCTCTTGAACGCCCGGACGGGAGAGTCCACGCCGCCGGGGATCACCTGCGTGGCGCGTTCGTAGAGCTCCTCGGATCGTGTATCGGGGTCGGCCGGGTCGCGGCTCACCGCCGCCTCACGCGAGCCAGTCCGCGGCTTCCTTCGCGGAGTAGGTGAGGACGCGGTCCGCTCCCGCTCGCCGGATCGACGTCAGCAGCTCGAGCGTCGCGCGTTTCCCGTCGATCCAGCCGTTCTCCGCGGCGGCTTTCACCATCGCGTACTCGCCACTCACGGAGTAGGCGAACACGGGAACGTCCACCTCCGCGGAGGCGCGCGCGATCACGTCCAGGTACGGGAGCGCCGGCTTGACCATCACGATGTCGGCGCCCTCCTCGAGGTCCAGCCGGATCTCCCGCACGGCCTCGTCGGCGTTCGCGGGATCCATCTGGTAGCCGGTGCGGTCGCCGAACTGTGGCGCGCATTCCGCGGCGTCGCGGAACGGGCCGTAGAGCGCGGAGGCGAACTTCGCGGCGTACGCGAGGATCGCGGTCTGCGGGTAGCCGCCGTCGTCGAGGGCATCGCGGATCGCCGCGACCTGTCCGTCCATCATCCCGGAGGGAGCGACGATGTCCGCACCCGCCTCCGCCTGTGCGATCGCGATCTCCTCGTATCGCTCCAGCGTGCGGTCGTTGTCGACGTCGCCGTCCTCAGAGAGCACGCCGCAGTGACCATGATCGGTGTACTCGTCGAGACAGAGATCCGAGATCAGCACGGTCGACTCGCCCAGCTCGTCGCGGAGCTCCTTCAGCCCGAGTTGCGCGATGCCGTGCGGATCCGACGCCTGCGATCCGACCGCGTCTTTGGAAGACGGCACGCCGAAGAGCACGATCGCCCGCACTCCGCGCGACGCGATCTCCGCGGCCTCCTTGCGGAGCGACTCCAGCGTGTGCTGGAACTGTCCCGGCATCGAGGAGATCGGAACGGGCTCGCTCATGCCCTCTTTCACGAACAGGGGCGCGATCAGGTGGTGCGGCGCGAGCTCGGTTTCCCGCGCCAACGAGCGCAGAGCCTCGGTGCGGCGCATCCTGCGCGGGCGGCTCTGCGGGAAGCTCACGGTCGCGCTCCTCTTCGTGCTTCGCGTCGATCGGATGTGGCGCGCCGGCCGCCTCCGGACGTCGGAGCGAACACGCGTTCCAGCCGCGCCACCAGTCCTTCGATTGTATGCGGCGACGCCACACCGGCCACCCGGAGCCTGCGGTCGCGCGCGGCCTTCGCCGTGATCGGGCCGATGCACACGGCGCGGGGGAGCTCCAGCGCCCCCGCCGCAGAGACGAACCCGTCGACGGTGGAGGCGCTCGTGAACGTGATCGCGTCGGCCGCTCCCGCGCGCAGCACGTCGCGGGCGTCGTTGGGGAGCGATCGCACCTTGCGCGTCCGGTACGCGTCGACGCGCTCGATCGTCCAGCCCTTCGCCTTCACGGCGTCGTCCAGGCCCGGGGGAGCGATGTCCGCGCGCGCGAGGAGCACCTCTCCACTGCCTCGAGGAAGCGCGCGAGCCAGCGCCTCCGTCGTGAACGTGCGCGGAACGAGGGCGGGCTCGAGCTGCCAGGCGCGGAGCGCCTCCGCGGTTCCCTCTCCGATCGCCGCGATCCGAACGGAGACGTCGCGTGGCCTCGCGCCGCAATGTCCGAGCGCGGTCGTCAGCGCGCGCACGCCTGGCCGGCTCGTCAGGATGACCCACTCGTAGCGCCCTCGGATCACATCCTGCGCCGCGCGTTGCAGCTCGTCCTCCGGAACCGGAACGATCTCGATGGCCGGTGCCTGGATGGAGAGCGCTCCGCGGACGTCGAGCATCTCCACGAGTTCGCCGGCCTGCTCGCGCGGACGTGTCACCACGATCGTGCGCCCGGCGAGTGACGAGCTCACGCTATCGCTCCGGTTCCCTGTTCGCGCGCTCGCTCGAGGATCTCGCCGGCACCGGCGGCGAGCAGCAGCTCCGCGACGGTTCCCGCCGCGGTCGCCGGATCGCTTGCGGTCGCTTCGGCGGAATGCAACTCGGCGCCGTCGGGGCTGACGACGACCGAGTGCAGACGCACGTCGCCGGCACTCGCCTGCGCGAGCGCGCCGAGCGGAAGCGCGCATCCGCCACCGAGGAGGGCCATCAGCCTGCGTTCGGCGTCGAACTCGGCGCGGCTTGCCCCGTGATCGAACGCCCGGAGCCGGTCGCACGTCTCCTCGTCGTCGGCTCGCGCCTGCACCGCGAGGGCTCCCTGTCCCGGTGCGGGCACCATCTCTTCGACGGAGAGCGGAGTCGCGAACTCCGGCTGCAGCCCGAGCCGCCTCAATCCCGCGACGGCGAGGACCAGCGCGTCCACCTCCGCCGCCTGGAGCTTCGCGAGGCGCGTGTCGACGTTCCCTCGCAGATCCACGACGGTCGCACCTGGGCGGCTCCGGGCGAGCTGTGCGGAACGGCGGATGCTCGAGGTCCCGATCGTGCCGCCCGACCACCGCTCTTCGCGATGGACGAGAACGTCGCGCGGATCCAGCCGTTGAGGAACGGCCGCGACGACCACGCCGTCGGGTTCCTCTGCCGGGAGGTCCTTCGCGGAATGGACCGCCACGTCGATCTCGCCCCGCTGGAGCGCGGAGACGATCTCGCTCACGAACAGCCCCTTCACGCCGGCGGGACCCGCCGGCGCGCCGCGATCACCGGAGGTGACGATCGGGGCGATCTCGGTCTCGACGCCGGTCGCGGCGAGCATCGTCTCGACCTCCAGCGCCTGCGCGAGCGCGAGGCGGGAACGCCTCGTGCCGATGCGGAGCGTCACTCCTCCGGTCGGTCGAGGCGGAAGAGCTCCGCCAGCGTTCGGGACGCATCCTCGGCGGCTCCCGCGGCGGCTCGTTTCTTGAGATGGACGATCGGATCATGGAGGAGCTTCGCGACGATGC
Source organism: Actinomycetota bacterium (assembly GCA_045805285.1). Classification (GTDB taxonomy): domain Bacteria; phylum Actinomycetota; class UBA4738; order UBA4738; family JBJMLN01; genus JBJMLN01. Next base: position 23,966 of record JBJMLN010000119.1, read on the forward strand.
CGTCCGCGAGCCGTTCGACGGCGGCCCGCTCGTCGTCGGTCAGCTCGGAGAGTTGCGCCGCGACACGCTTGAGCTCCGCGGCGCGGACCGCGTCTCCACGGGCGTGGAGCTCCCGGATGACCGGCGCGACGCGTTCGCTCCGGCGGCGAGCGACGTAGCGCCCGACCTCCTCGTGCACCACGGCGCGCGCGGCGGCCATCGCCTCCTCAGTCGCGGGCGATGTCTCCTCGAGATACGCGCGCACGTCGGTGAGGTCGGCGACCTCCACGCCTTCGACGTCGCGGACCGCCGGCTCGACGTCACGGGGAACGGCGAGGTCGAGGACGAACCGCTGGTGCGGCGCGCCGTGTTCCATCTCGGGACGGGAGATCACCGTTCCCGCCGCCCCCGTCAGCGAGACGATCACGTCGGCGGACGACAGCTCGTCCGCGAGATCGGCGAAGTCGGTGGCGGTGGCGGAGGAGCGCGACGCGAGCCGTTCCGCGCGCTCGGCGCTCCGGTTCGCGATGCGGACATCGCGCACGCCCCGCCCCCGGAGATGCTCCACCGCGAGGCCGCCCATCAGTCCGGCGCCGACGACGAGGACCGGCCGTTCCGCGAGCGAGCCGCCCAATGACCGCTCCGCGAGATCGACACCGGCCTCGACGAACGCGTGCGGAGAGGCGCCGATGCCGGTCTCCGCCCGAACGCGCCTCCCGGTGCGCGCGGCGGCCGAGAAGAGCGCAGCGAGTTCCGGCCCGGTGGCGCCCTCCGCGGCGGCCGTTCGGGCTGCCGCGCGGACCTGCGTCAGGATCTGCGGCTCACCGAGCACCATCGAGTCGAGCCCGGCCACGACCTCGAAGAGATGTTCCGCGGCGGCCTCCTCGTAGTGGGAGTAGAGCGGGGCGGCGAGGTCGTCGGGGTCGACCTCCGCGGAGTCCGCGAGGAACCGCTTCAACGACTGGAACCCGGCGTGATAGCTGGGGACGGAGGCGTACACCTCGACCCGGTTGCACGTCGAGAGGATCACGCCCTCCGACACCGACTCCTGGTCGGTGAGCCTCCGATACGCCTTGGGGAACGCGTCGTCGGTGAGCGCGAACCGTTCGAGGAGCTCGACCGGGGCGCTTCGATAGGAGATCCCCAAGGACAGAAGCGGCATGACCGGCTCCAGTCTATCCACCGGGCTTTCGTTCGGAGTTCGGGCGCGCCATCGGCCGATCTCCCCACAGCCCGCGGCTGCGTCGCGCGCATCCGCCGCGGTAGCATCGTTCCTTCCCCGCGACGGAGCTCCCGTCGTCGTCGTCGGAGGCTGGAGGAGGGTTGTGGACCGCGGCAGGGCTCGCGCGTTCGGACTCTCCATCGGCCATTTCCCCACCGGGGAGCGCAACGCCATCACCGACGTCACCGGCGTCCGCGTCGGCCACGCGACCGTGGTGCGAGATCCGGGCGGCGACCTCCGTCACGCCGTCCGTACGGGCGTGACCGCGGTCTTTCCGCACGAAGGGCTTCCGTGGAAGGAGCGCGTCTACGTCGGCACCCACGTGCTCAACGGCTACGGAGAGATGATCGGCACGTACCAGCTCAACGAGTGGGGGATCCTCCACTCGCCGGTCGTGCTGACGTCGAGCCTCGCGATCGGACGCGCCTACGACGCGACGGCGCGGTGGATGGCTCGCCATCCTGAGGGCGTCGGCGACATGCCGGTCGTCTCGGAGTGCGACGACTCCTTCTTGAACGACGCGACGAGCTTCCCGCTCGCTGAGGAGGACGTCTGGGAAGCGCTTGACGGGGCGCGCGGCGGCGACGTCTCGGAGGGTTGCGTCGGCGCGGGGACCGGGATGCAGTGCTTCGACTTCAAGGGCGGCATCGGCACGTCCTCACGGGTTCTTCCCGATGATGCGGGCGGCTTCACCGTCGGTGCCCTCGTTCTCACGAACTTCGGCGAGCGTCACGACCTCCGTGTCGACGGTGTTCCGGTCGGAAGGGAGATCCCCGACCTGATGCCCGAGTCGTCTCCGCCGGACGGGTCGTGCGTCGTCGTCGTCGCGACGGACGCGCCGATGCTTCCGCACCAGGTGCGCCGGCTCGCCGTCCGTGCCGGGCTCGGTCTCGGCCGGACGGGTTCGGTCGCGACGAACGGCTCCGGAGAGCTGATGATCGCGTTCTCCACCGCGAATCGCATCCCCGCCGGCGCCGAGGAGAAGCACATGCCGGTCGAGGCGTTGATCGACGGGCCTCCCGACGATGTCCCGACGGTGTTTACCCAGCTGTTCGCCGCCACCGTCGAGGCAGTCGAGGAGGCGGTGCTCAACGCGCTGTTCACGGCGGAGACGACGACCGGCGTGGACGGGAACACCCTCCACGCGCTTCCGATCGACCGGACGCTCGAGCTCCTCGAGAAGGCCGGCCGGTTATCGGACTGATCCGCGTCGCGTCGAGCCCGCTATCTATGCTCCGCCGGTCTGAACGCGTTCCGCCTCGATGTAGTGCCCGGTCCGCTGGAGATCCGACTGATCGGTGCTGTCGCTCACGCCGTAGCGCGTCGCGAAGTCGACCGGCAGGACCTTCAGCGTTCCGTCCACCGACACGACATCGCCTGAGCTGACGCTCGGCGCGGAGCCTCCCGGAGCGATGACGAGGAGCCGGTCCGTGGAGCTCGTTCCGATCCAGAAGACGTCGTCGCCGACGACCGACTGAACGGGAACGTTCGACGCGTGGACGTTCTGGTTCTCGTACGGCTCGAAGTCGGAGGAGGTTCCGTCGGCGGCGAGCCCGAGCAGGTCGTTGCCGTTCGACTCCACCGTCGCGGAGGACGATCCGTTCCCGCTCGTCGCCGTGGAGGAGGTGCTGCCGCCGGTGCCGCCCGAACGCAGGAACAGCCACAGCACCATGCCGAGGAGCGCCAGCACGATGATGCCCGCGATCAGCGGGAACCCGCCACCTCGTCCGCCCCTCCGCGGCATGTACGACGGCCGCGTGGCCGCCATCGCTCCGCCTCCGCCCATGGCGTAGCGCCGCCCTCCGCCCCAGCCGCGCCGACCTCCGCCGCCACGGCGCGGCCCCGGACCGAGCCAACCGCCTCTGCGTCCCCTTCCGCCGCGCGGCATCAGAAACGCGTCTCCGACGGCGTCTCCTGGGTGGTGTCCGCCCCCGCAGCGCCGACGACCTCGGTTCTGAGCTCGTCCGTGCGTTGCGCGATCCGGTCAGGCGCACCCTCGGCCGCACGACGCATCTGCGGCGCCGTCTCCTCCAGCTTGTTGGAGGCGCGCTCGAGGTACCGGCGCGCGACCGGGATGCCGCCGCCGCCGAGCGCAACGATCATCGAGCCGACGATCACGGCGAGCATCGCGTAGAACAGACCGATCACGATCGCCGGAGCGATCTGCAGCTGCGTCAGCGCGGCGAAGATCCCGATCACGAGGATCGCCGCTCCGGCCCCCCGCGCGAGGACGTCGCCGGCAGACATCGCGCCGAGCGTCGCGCGGACGATCTCCGTCACGACCTTCGCGAGGGCCGCCGCGACGACGAGGATCACGAGTGCGACGAACAGATTCGGAAGGAACGCGATGATGCTCTGGATGAGTTGGCTCACGGGGTTCGGGCCGAAGATGCCGAACGCGAGCTGCAGCGCGATCAGGAACACCGCCCAGAACGTGACGATGGCGAGGATGTCCGAAGCGTCGAACTGGCTGCGCGCCAGCGCCTCCTTGACGGCGCCGCGCTCGACCCAGCGGTCGAAACCGACTCGTTCCAGCAGCCCGTCGACGACGCGGGCGAGCGCCTTCGCCAGGAAATAACCGATCACGAGGATCGCGAGGAATCCGAGGAACTTCGGCACGAACGTCGCGACGTGCTGCCACGCCTCGGACGCTCCCGCCTGGAAGTCGATGGCGACCATGGAGCTTCCCCTTTCGAGCGGATGTGTCGGCTTCTCTACCCGGGGGACCAGGAAGGAAACGGCGCGCGGACGCCGGCGGCCGTCGGAAAGGTGTCCACTAGAATCGCTGCGGAGACGTGGCTGAGTGGCCGAAAGCAGCCGCCTGCTAAGCGGTTAGGGGGTGTTGAGCTCCCTCACAGGTTCGAATCCTGTCGTCTCCGCTCCGGCGTCGGCGAATGCCGAGCCCTCAACGGCAGCGGGGGTCCCTCTCCGAACGCGTCCCAGATCATGCCGAGCTCGCGATAGCGCGGCTCGGTCTCGCCGCGCGCCCAGCGGTTGACCGTCTTGAGGGAGACCCCGATCGCGCGAGCGGCTGCCTCCTGCGACATGCCCTGTCGCTTGATCGCTTTCTTCAGCCACTCCGCGAACGACGCCTGCCTCGTGCCGTTCGCTCCGGCGCGGCCGACCCGGACGTGGATGTCGTCGCCGCGGATCTCGAGCGTCACGTCGATGCGGCCGTCACCGTTCGACGCCTCCATCGCGGCCGTGGCGGAGCCGACGGTCGCGGCGATGCCGTCAGGCGGCACCGTTTCGTCGGAGAGCGCGCCCTCGACGAAACGCTGGATGTCGGTGGCGGACGTGCCGGGACCGAAGGACCTGCTCGAGGATGACGGGGCCGGCATCACGCGATCGCCGTCCGCCGGACCGACACGGACCTGGAGCATTCGGAGCGGTAGTCGATCAGGATCTCGTAGGGCGTCGTGGCGGGAGCGTGCATTCCGGGACCTCCGAGGAGCCGTCTCCTCTGTGTCGATAATCCTACCCTCCCGGCGAGTTCACGCGGAAGGCCACGCTCAGGCGCGGGCTCGAGGCGTGGTTGCGCGATCCCAGATCAAGCGATGCGGGCGCGGAAGCCCGACGACCTCGCGACGTGCGAAGGTGGTGGCCGTGGAGGAGGCGGTTCGAACGACGTGCGGCGATGTCAGCGGATCCTCCCTCCGCCGCGTCGGGGAGCGTTCTCCGTGAGCAGAGACGACGTCCGCACGAACCTGCGTTCGTGGGAGGCCGACAGCCCCTCCTATCAGGAGGAGCATCGCTCGCAGCTCAACCGATGGGACGTCTTCGGGTGGGGAACGTGGGACGTGCCGGAGGACGAGATCTCGGCGCTCGGCGACATCGCGGGTCTCCGCGCGCTCGAGCTCGGCTGCGGCGCGGCGCAGACCGGGATCAAGGTGTCGCGCAGAGGCGCCGACGTCGTCGGCCTCGACTTCTCGGAGAACCAGCTGTCCTTCGCGATCCAGAACATCGGGTCGACCGGGACGCGGATGCCGCTCGTGCGCGGGAGCGCGGAGGAGCTCCCGTTCGCCGACGCCTCCTTCGATCTCGTCTTCTGTGACCACGGCGCGACGTCGTTCACCGATCCGCACGAGACGATCCCGGAGGCCGCTCGCGTACTCCGTCCGGGCGGGAGGCTCGTATTCAACATCTCCACGCCGGTCATCTGGATGTGCTGGCCCGACCCGGAGGGGCCGCCCGGTCGCGAGCTGACACGGGAGTACTTCGGTCTCGGGCGGGCGGAGGAGCTCGACGACCTCGGTTCCGTGGAGTGGCAGCTCACCTACGGCGAGTGGATCCGGCTCTTCCGCGCGAGCGGCTTCGAGGTCGAGGACCTGATCGAGCTCCGGCCGTCGGAGGACGCGACGACCACCTACAGCGACTACGCCTCGAAGGAATGGGCGCGCGCGTTTCCCTCCGAGCACATCTGGAAGGTGCGAAAACGCGGCGCCGGTGCCTGACTCCGTAGCTCTCGTCCCTCCGGCGTTGACCCGGCGAGAACATCTCGGGCGTTTGCGGTAGGGTCGTCGCCCGCCGGTTCTGTCCGGACGATGCCGGGAGACGCACATGCGAGGAGAGAGGGTTCGGACGCGGGCGCTCGCCGCCACGTTGTGCCTTTCGTTCCTCCTCCTTGCCGGGCCGCCGGCGTCGGCAACGATCAAGACGACTCCGGAGCGCGGCGTCTGGGGAACGAACGGCCGGGTCTGGGCGATCCGCAGGATCGGTCACGTGATCTATCTGGGCGGAGAGTTCACCGCGGCCGTGAGCCCCACGGGACAGAGCCTTCCTCGCGCACACCTCATGGCCCTGAACGCGGACACCGGACGAGTGACCTCGTGGAACCCGGGTGCGAACGGCATCGTGTACGCGATGGCGGTGTTCCATGACTCCGTGATCGTCGGCGGCACCTTCACCCGCATCCACGGACAGGTGCGCAGCCGCGTCGCGGGCATCCGCACGAACGGAACGCTCACAGATCTCCACGTGAACGCCGGAGCGCTCGTGCGGTCGCTCGCCGTCGCCGGCTCGACGCTGTATCTCGGCGGCCGGTTCGGACAGGTCAACGGCCAGCATCGCTCGCACCTGGCGGCCGTGAACGTCGCGAGCGGCGGGCGTCTGACTCCCTGGCACCCGAACGTCAACCGTGCGGTGCGCGTGATCCAGCCGCTGCCGACGGGGCAGGTCCTCATCGGCGGCGTGTTCACGACCGTGAACGGGCGTGCCGAACGCTACCTGGCGATCTTCCGGTCCAACGGAACGCTCGGGGACTGGGCGGAGCACCCCGACCCCGACCGCTGGGTGGAGGACATCGCGCAGCACGACGGCATGATCGTCGTCGCGGAAGCCGGGCAGGGTGGCCGCGTCCAGGTCTTCAACACCGCCGGTCACGAGCTCTGGCGCGTGTTCTGCAACGGCGACGTGCAAGCGGTCTCCATCGCGGACGAGAAGGTGATCGTCGGCGGCCATTTCCTGACCGTCGACCTGAAGCCCGCGCCGCGTCTCGCCGCGCTGACGTTCCACGGCGAGCTCGTGACGTCTTGGCATCCGCTTCCGGACAAGCCGGTGTGGGCGCTCCGCGGCTCCGCGAAGGACGTCTACGTCGGCGGAGAGTTCTCGAACATCAAGCTCGGCGGAACGACCGTGAGGACCGACCATTTCGCCGAGTTCCAGGTGACCTAGGCCGGTGCCGGCGCCGAGGATCGTGATCATCGGTGCAGGGAGCACGGAGTTCGGGCTCGCCACGATCTCCGGCCTGTTCGAGGAGCGGGAGACGCTCGAGGGTGCGACGCTCGCGCTCGTCGACATCGATCCGGAGGGCCTCGAGTCGATGGCCGGATGGGCCGCCGCCGCGAATGACGAGCTCGGCTCGCCTTTCAAGGTGGAGTCCTCCAGCGATCGCGTCGAGGTGCTCCCCGGCGCCGACTTCATCGTCAACGCGGTGGAGGTCGCGCGCTTCGACGCGTGGGCGAAGGACTGGGAGATCCCGATCGCGCACGGCGTCACGCACACCTATGGGGAGAACGGCGGGCCGGGAGGCCTGTCGCACTCGCTCCGCCAGATCCCTCTCGTGCTGGAGATCGCCCGCGACATCGAGCGACTTGCGCCGGACGCGCTGGTGCTGAACTACTCCAACCCGCTCACACGGGTCTGCCTCGCGCTCACGCGGTGCACCGATCTCAAGGTCGTCGGGCTCTGTCACGGGATCGCGATGGCGTACTCGAAGGTGGGCCGCGTGATGGGGTGGATCACCGCCCCGTGGGACTCTCCGGAAGAGCAGGAGGAGGAACAGGCGGTCGCGGACTTCCTCGAAGTGCAGGCGTGCGGCCTGAACCACATCACGTTCATCACCGAGCTCCGCGACCGGCGGACCGGAGAGGACCTCTATCCCGCTTTCCGCGAGCGTTTGAAGGAGTACGACCGCGACTTCGAGGTCGTGTCACGGAGGCTGTTCGAGCTGTACGGGCTCTATCCGTCTCAGTACGACGACCACGTCGGGGAGTACCTGGCGTGGGCGCGACCGGACGGCCACCCGTTCGCCGATCGGTTCGACGACCTCGAGCACCGCCGCAACGACACGCGTGAGCGGATGCGCGCCGCCGCGAGAGAGGAGATCGAAGCGACGACGCTGCTCTCCTCCGACGCGAGGATGGACGACCGCGCGCCGATGATCATCGGCGCGGTGGCGGGTGGCCGGAACCAGTACGAGCTCGCCGTGAACATCGTCAACGGCGGCTCGATCCAGGGGCTTCCCGACTGGGCCGTCGTGGAGGTCCCCGCAGTTGCCGGCTCCTACGGCGTCCGCGGGCTGGAGATGGGAGCCCTTCCCGCGGGCATCACGGCGCTCTTCAACGAGCAGGTCGCGATCCAGGATCGCGTGGTGGAGGCCGCGGTCCACGGCGATCGCGAGGCCGCGCTGGAGGCGCTGCTGCTCGACCCGGTGAGCAACCGCGACGCGTCCGAGGCGGAGGCGATGTTGGACGACCTCCTGGAGGCGCATGCGGCGCTGCTCCCGCAGTTCTCCCGCACCTGACGCGGCCGGTAGACTGGCCGGCGTCATCCCGAACGCTGCGCCCGTAGCTCAATCTGGACAGAGCGTCTGACTACGGATCAGAAGGTTGGGGGTTCGAATCCCTCCGGGCGCGCAGAGCGAACGTCCTCGATGACCGGTTCCTGACAGGAGGCCCCGCCCTGAGCGCCACGTCGACGTTCCTCGAATCCCTGAAGTCCCGCGGCGACGACCCGGTCCTGCGCAACCTGAACGGAACGATCCGATTCGATCTCCGCGACGGGAAGTCCGTCGAGTCGTGGTTCCTGACCGTCGCCGAGGGAGACGTGAGGATCTCTCACCGCAAGGGCGAGGCCGATTGCGTCGCGTCCCTCGACGCCGCGTTGTCCGACGCCATCATGACCGGAGAGGCGAACGCGTTCGCCGCGGCGCTCCGCGGCGAGATCGAGCTCGACGGAGAGGTGGCTCTGCTCCTGGAGTTCCAGCGGCTGTTTCCCGGACCGCCCGGCGGCAGGCCGGCTCGGAAGAAGGCGCGCGCGTGAGCGACGACCTCGTCAAGATCCTCGACGGCAACACGTTCGTCGTCAGCGACCAGCGTGGAGACATCGAGGCGTCGATCGACGACCCGACGGGGCTCTTCGCCTGGGACACGCGGTTCCTTTCCCAATGGGTCCTCACGGTCGACGGCCAGCGGCTGAACTCCCTCTCGGTCGACGACATCCAGTACTTCGAGACGCGGTTCTTCCTCGTCCCGGGAACCGGAACGGTGTACGTCGACGCGAAGCTCTCGGTGATCCGTCACCGGACGGTCGGCAACGGTTTCCACGAGGAGCTCACCGTCTTCAACCACGACGCCGAGCCGGCGGAGCTCACGGTCCGGATCGAAGCCGGCAGCGACTTCGCCGACCTGTTCGAGGTGAAGGACGCCCTCAAGAAGAAGGGCACGTACGCGCGTCGCGTCGAGCGCGGTCGGCTGTCCCTCGGCTACTCCCGAGAGCGGTACACGCGCGAGACCGTCGTGACGACATCCGAGCCCGCGGAGATCGACGAGGGCGGCTTGACCTTCCACGTCCGGATCGAGCCCGGGGAGCGCTGGAGCACCGACATCGACGTCGTCACCTCGCAGATGGGGATGGCGCAGGAGGCGAAGCAGACGAAGGCCCACCGCCGGGTGGACGGCCATCAGACGGAGATGCAGCGGAGTCTCGACCGTTGGATCGCCGACGCGCCACAGCTGGAGTCCGACTGGGAGTGGCTGAAGGTGATCTACGAGCGTTCGCTGGTCGACCTCGCGGCGCTCCGTTTCTCACCGCTGTCGCTGCCGGGACAGAGCCTTCCCGCGGCCGGCCTGCCGTGGTTCATGACGATGTTCGGGCGCGACTCCATCTTCACGAGCCTCCAGGCCTTGCCGTTCACGCCCGATCTCGCCGCGACGACGCTCCGCGCGCTCGCGCAGCGGCAGGGAACGCGGATCGACGACTTCCGTGAGGAGGAGCCGGGCCGCATCCTGCACGAGATGCGGTTCGGCGAGATGACGGCGTTCGAGGAGCGTCCGCACTCTCCGTACTTCGGCGCCGCCGACGCGACTCCGCTCTTCGTCGTGCTGCTCGACGAGTACGAGCGCTGGACGGGCGACCGCGCGCTCGTGCGATCGCTGGAGCCCGCCGCGCGCGCTGCGCTGTCGTGGATCGACGAGTACGGGAACCGGACGGGGAGCGGCTACATCTCCTACGAGCGGAAGTTCGAGACCGGGTTGGAGAACCAGTGCTGGAAGGATTCCTGGGACTCGATCGCTTTCCGCAACGGTGACCTTCCGGGATTTCCCCGCGCGACGTGCGAGCTTCAGGGATACGCCTACGACGCGAAGACTCGCGGAGCCCGCCTCGCGCGCGATGTCTGGAAGGACGAGGCGTATGCCGATCGGCTCGAGCGCGAGGCCGCGGACCTGAAGCGGCGTTTCAACAAGGACTTCTGGGTCGAGGACGGAGGCTACTTCGCGCTCGCGCTCGATCCCGATGGGCGGCAGGTCGACTCGCTCTCGTCCAACATCGGCCACCTGCTCTGGAGCGGGATCGCGGACCGGTCCAAGGCGAAGGCGTGCGTGGAGCACCTGATGGGGCCGCGGCTGTTCTCCGGCTGGGGCATCCGGACGATGGCCGAGGGCGAAGGCCGCTACAACCCGATCGGCTATCACGTCGGAACGGTGTGGCCGTTCGATTCATCGTTCATCGCGTGGGGGTTGCGACGCTACGGCTACAAGGAGGAGGCGGCTCGGATCGCTGCCGGCATCCTCGACGCCGCGAGGTTCTTCCTGGGGAGGCTCCCGGAGGCCTTCGGCGGCTATCCGCGTTCAGAGACGAAGTACCCGGTTCAGTACCCGACCGCCTGCAGCCCGCAGGCGTGGTCGACGGGAGCGCCGCTACTGCTGCTCCGCACCATGCTCGGCCTCGAGCCCTCGGGAGACCATCTCCTCGTCGATCCCGCGCTGCCTTCCGGCATCGGCCGCGTCGAGGTGCTCGACATCCCAGGGCGCTGGGGGCGCCAGGACGCCTTCGCGCGTGAACGGATGGATCTGACGACGCCCTCGAACCGGTTCGGACGAGAGCTCGGCGTCCAGCCGGAGCCGAAGCAGCGACGCTCGAGACGCTGACCTCGCCTGACGGATCGACGTCGCTTCGTCGTCCCGGTCGGAAGATAGGCACTTTTCCGGATTCCCCGCTCCATTGCGAGGTGTTCCACTCTCCTGAGACACTTCCGCGGCGCCCGCGCGCTCCGTCGGCGCCCTGACCATGAGAGCGACATCACGGACACTCCCTCGGACGGTCGCGCGGCGCCTGCGTCATCCGGCGCTTGCCCTGCTGTTGCTCGTCCCGGCGCTCGCATCGGCGAGCACGCAGGTCGCGAGAGCGGTTCCTCCTCCGACGCGGCCGAGCATCGTCCTGATCCTCACCGACGACCAGCGCTTCGACTCCCTGTGGGCGATGCCGCAGACGCGGCAGTTCGTCGTCGGGCCGGGCGTGAAGTTCCAGAACGGGTTCGTGACCGATCCGCTGTGCTGTCCGAGCCGCGCGAGCATCCTCACCGGCGCGTATCCGCACACGACGGGCATCTATCAGAACTCTCCACCGCACGGGGGATTCGCGGACTTCAACGACACGACGACGATCGCGACGCAGCTCGAGGCGGCGGGCTACCGCACGGACCTCGTCGGGAAGTACTTCAACGGGTACGCGAAGCAGACCTACGTCCCGCCCGGCTGGAGTCGCTGGACGGCGTTCGACGGTCCGAGCTACGTGAGCGCGGCCTACTACAACTACCTGCTCAACACCGACGGGAACGTCCGCTCCGTCGGCCATTCGCACGCCGACTACTCGACGGATCTCCTCACCGACCACGCCGTGAGCTTCATCCGGGACACCGCGTCGTGGCGGCCGCTGTTCCTCTACTTCGCGCCGTTCGCGCCGCACGACCCGGCCGTCTCGGCGCCGCGGGACCGGAACCGGTTCAAGCACCTGAAGCCCTACCGGCCGCCGAGCTTCAACGAGAAGAACGTCCGTGACAAGCCCGCGTACATCCGCACGTTGCCGCGGCTCAACCGCGACACAATCAAGCGGATCGACGTCTTCCACCAGCGGCAGTACCGCTCGCTGCTCGCCGTCGACGACGCGGTCAAGCGGATCGTCGACACTCTTCGCGCGAGCGGGAGGCTCTCCAACACGATGATCGTGTTCACGTCGGACAACGGGATCTCGCTCGGGGAGCATCGCTGGGTGAA
>JBJMLN010000120.1:0-11099 GCA_045805285.1 Actinomycetota bacterium
CGACGACGAGCTCGGCGGATCGTCATCCGGGAACAACTGCTACGTCGGCTGGAACAGCGACGCCAACAACAACGAGGGTGGCAACGACGTGCTGAAGTCGCGCGACAACGTCTCCGGCAACGACTACGTGGACGGGGGCGATGGCACCGACACCTGCCGGATCGATGCGGGCGACGGCGCCGCGAGCTGCGAGCTGTAAGTTCGGAGCATTTCCAGACCAACGGGACCCTCGGGCTTCGGCCCGGGGGGTCTTGGTCCTCCGAGAGAGGCGCGCCATTGGTAGGGAGCTCGTCTCGATGTAGATTCTTCCAGTCCACATCCGGTGGGGAAGGGACAGGGAGGTTCGGCGTGAGGCTTCGAAGCATCTTCGTCTCCGTCGCGACGGTTGGGCTCATGGTGGGCCCGGCGTTCGTGCACGGAGTTGTGGGCAGCGTCGCCGGCGCTGCGAAGGACTGCACCATCAGCGGCACGGCGGCCGACGACGAGATCACGGGAACGACCAAGGACGACGTCATCTGCACGAAGGCCGGATCCGACGAGGCCGGCGGCCTCGAGGGCAACGACGTGATCCGCGGCGGCCAGGGGGACGACACCTTCCTCTCGGGCGATGACGGCTCCGACGTCGTGAAGGGCCAGCAGGACGACGACGAGGTCTGCGGCAACGACCAAAACGACAAGCTCTACGGTGGCCAGGGCGACGACGACATCGGCGGTCCGCGCGCGACAAGTGACTGTTACAGCGGGTGGAACGGCGATTCCAACGGTACGGAGTCGGGCAACGACTTTCTGAAGTCGCGCGACAACGTCTCCGGAAACGACTTCGTGGACGGTGGCGACAACACCGACACCTGCCGCGTGGACGCCGGCGACACGGTCGACAACTGCGAGCTGTAGCGCGCTGGAGCACGACATCCGAACGGGAACCCCCGGGCCTTGGCCCGGGGGTTCTTTCGTTTTTCGAGCCTGGGAGAGGATGCCCCTTGGCAGGCGGCTCACCGGGCTGTAGATTCCCCTACTCCACATCCGGTGGGGAAGAGACAGGGAGGTTCGGCGTGAGGCTTCGAAGCATCTTCGTCTCCGTCGCGACGGTTGGGCTCATGGTGGGCCCGGCGTTCGTGCACGGAGTTGTGGGCAGCGTCGCTGGCGCTGCAAAGGACTGCACGATCAGCGGCACGGCCGCCGACGACACGCTCGTCGGGACCACGCGTGCCGACGTGATCTGCACGAAGGCGGGCCAGGACACCGGCGCCGGCCTCGAAGGAAACGATGTGGTCCGCCTCGGCCAGGGTGACGACACCGGCTACGGCGACGACGGATCCGACGTCGTGAAGGGTCAGGCCGACGACGACGAGGTCTGCGGCAACGACCAGAACGACAAGCTCTACGGCGGCCAGGGCGACGACAGCCTCGGCGGAAGTAACGCCACGAACTGCTACTCCGGGTACGACGACGAGGCCAACTCGTCTGGGAGCTACGAGGCGGGGAACGACTTCCTGAAGTCTCGCGACAACGTCTCGAGCAACGACAACGTCGATGGCGGGGCCAACACGGACACGTGCGTGATCGACGCTGGCGACACCGTCAACAACTGCGAGCTGTAGTTCGCTCGAGCAGCAGATCCGAACAGAACCCCCGGGCCTCGGCCCGGGGGTTCTTTGCGTCGTCGTTCGGTTCCTGCCACGCTGAGGCGATGAGCTCGGTCGTCGCGATCCACGTCGGGGAGGACAAGGCGGGAGCGCTCCGCGAGGTGGACTCCGTCCGCGCGTTCGCCGGGAAGGGCCTCGAGGGCGACCGAAAGTTCCACGTCGACGGAGCCGAGTCGGGCCGCGCCCTCACCTTGATGGAGGAGGAGAACGTCTCCGCCGCCGGCCTCGGGCAGGGAGCCACGCGGCGACAGATCACCGTCGTGGGCATCCGGCTGAACGATCTCGTCGGGAAGCGGTTCCGCGTCGGCGACGTGGAGTGTCTCGCCGTCCGCCTCTGCGAACCCTGCAAGCACCTGGAGTCGATGATGCGCCCTGGACTGATCGACGATCTCGTCCACCGAGGCGGGATCAATGCGGACATCCTCACGGACGGAACGATCTCAGTCGGTGACCAGGTCCTGCCGCTCTAGCGGCGTCTCGTTTCCTCCCTCGGCACCACGGGTAACGAGGCTGCGACCTTCACTGATTGGATCGACGTGTCGGACCGGATCGAAGACGTCTGGGGTACCCGGACGCCGCATGCGCGAGGAACGGCGTGGCCGGAACGCGTCGACTCCCACCTCGCCGAGGGGCTCTCCGACACCGATGTGGATCGCTGGGTCCGCTCCGGCTGCGTGCTCTGTTCCTACGGATGCGGCGTCGACATCGCCGTCAAGGACGAGCGCATCGTCGGCGTCCGCGGCAGGGCCGATGACCACGTCAACCATGGACGCCTCGGTCCGAAGGGCCTGTTCGGTTGGCAGGCGAACAACTCTCCCGACCGCCTGACCCGTCCGCTCGTTCGCACCAACGGAACGCTCGAGGAGAGCGACTGGGACACGGCGATGTCCATCGTCGTCGACCGATCGAAGCAGCTGCTGGCAGACAGAGGACCCGCCACGTTCGGCTTCTACACCAGCGGACAGCTGTTCCTCGAGGAGTACTACGCGCAGGCGATCGTGGCGCGCGCCGGCATCGGAACGGCGCACCTCGACGGCAACACGCGTCTGTGCACCGCGACCGCCGCGAGCGCGCTGAAGGAGTCGTTCGGCTGCGACGGGGATCCGGGCTGTTACGAGGACCTCGACGAGTGCGACACGCTCTTCATGGTCGGCCACAACGTCGCGGAAACGCAGACCGTCATGTGGGCGCGGGTCCTCGATCGCCTGCACGGACCGGATCGCCCACGACTCGTCGTCGTCGACCCCCGGGAGACGCCGACCGCGCGCGAGGCGGACGTTCATCTGCGGATCGCGAACGGAACCAATCTCGCGCTGCTCAACGCGATCCAGCACGAGCTGATCCGGACGGGTCGCGTCGACGAGGCCTTCGTCCGCGACCACACGGTCGGTTTCGAGGAGCTGAAGAACACCGTCGAGGGATATCCGCCGGAGCGAGCCGCGGAGATCTGCGGCCTCGACGCGGAGGACATCCGTCGGGCTGCGGAGATCATCGGGCAGGCGGAGGCGCTCGTCTCCACGGCGCTGCAGGGCGCCTATCAGTCGAACCAGGCAACCGCGAGCGCGGTGCAGATCAACAACATCAATCTCCTTCGCGGCATGATCGGAAAGCCCGGCGCGACGGTCTTCCAGATGAACGGCCAGCCGACCGCGCAGAACACCCGCGAGACCGGCGCGAACGGAGACCTCCCGGGTTTCCGGAACTGGGCGAATCCCGCCCACGTCGCCGATCTCGCCTCGCACTGGAACGTCGACGAGCTCACGATCCCGCACTGGGGCCCGCCGACGCACGCGATGCAGATCTTCCGCTACGCGGAGGAGGGATCGATCCGGTTCCTCTGGGTGACGTGCACGAATCCGGCCGTCTCGATGCCGGAGCTCCACCGGATGCGCGAGATCCTCGCTCAGGAGCGGCTCTTCCTCGTCGTGCAGGACGCGTTCCTCACCGAGACCGCGGAGATGGCGGACGTGGTACTCCCTGCGGCGATGTGGGGGGAGAAGACCGGGACGTTCACGAACGCCGACCGCACGGTCCATCTCTCCGACAAGGCGGTCGAGCCGCCCGGAGAGGCGCGAGCGGACTTCGACATCTTCATGGAGTACGCGCGGCGGATGGAGTTCCGTGACAAGGACGGCGCCCCGCTGATCCCGTGGACGAACCCCGAGGACGCCTTCGAGGCGTTCAAGTCCATGACCGCCGGACGACCCGTCGACTATACGGGCCTTTCGTACGAACGCCTCCGCGAGGGCTCACTCCAGTGGCCGTGCCCGAGCAGCGACGGCGAGTCGAGGCCGCGCCTGTACACCGACCACGTCTTCCAGACATTCACCGAGCACACTGAGGACTACGGCCACGACCTGCTGACCGGCGCGCAGATGGAGGAGGCCGATCACCGCGCGGTCCGCGCCGACGGCCGCGCGATCCTCAAGGCCGCGGAGTTCGTTCCGCCGCGCGAGGCTCCGAGCGACGACTACCCGTTCCGACTCGGCACGGGCCGGCGCGTGTACCACTTCCACACCCGGACGAAAACCGGCCGGGCGCCGGAGCTGCAGGCCGCCGCTCCGGAGGTCTGGGTGGAGCTCAACGAGGCCGACGCGGAGTCGCTCGGTATCGCGGAAGGGGACCTCTGCGCGGTCACCTCTTCGAGAGGGTGTGTCGTCGCCCCGGCGCGGATCGGCGGGATCCGGCAGGGCGCAGTCTTCGTGCCGTTCCACTACGGCTACTGGGACGCGGACGGCGATACCGCCCGCGATCACACCCGCGCCGCGAACGAGCTGACGATCACGCAGTGGGATCCGGTGTCGAAGCAGCCGATCTTCAAGACCGCTGCGGTGCGCGTGGAGAAGGCGTGAAGCTCCGGCCCGCCGTCGAGCATCTCCACGGGTCGGTGACGGATCTCGTGGAGGACCTCCGCACGACGGCGGAGCGCTACGCCGCCGACCAGGACGTTTACCACCTCGGCCACGCGCTCTCGGAGAAGTATCAGGGCCTCGCGGACCGACTCGCGAAGGAGATCGGCAAGGAGGGCGACGACGGAGGTCCGGGTGCGGTCTCGGAGCTCGGAGAGCGGATGCGCCGGGCGACGTCGAACGCCCTGGCCGGCACCGACAAGACCGGACCGCTCCTGCTTCGCGACCTTCGCGCGCTCTACCTCGAGGCGCAGGAGACCGAGATCGACTGGACGATCGTCTCGCAAGGCGCCAAGGCCGCGCGCGAGCGGACGCTGATCGAGCTCTGCACCGAGGGCATGACGGAGACCGAAATTGTCGTGCGATGGCTGAAGACGCGCATCAAGGAAACGGCTCCGCAGGTGCTCGTGACGTGACGATGCGCGAGCTGTCCCCGCAGGCGGCGGCGCGCGAGGAGCTCTCCGACCGCCTCGAGCGGATGGTGCGGATCAACGTCCGGCCGATCGCGAGCCCGCTTCCGTACGGCTTCCTGGGCCTGGCCGCGGCGACGATCTTGGTTGCGGCGCTGAACCTCCATTGGATCCCGGCGACGGAGGGAACCGTCGTCGCCTTCGCATTGCTGGCTTTCGTCGTCCCGCTGCAGGACGGCATCGGTGTTCGGAACGCTCGGGCGCGACGGGGTGGCGGCGACGGGGATGGCGATCCTCACGGGAACATGGGCGACCTTCGGACTGACGCTGCTGACGTCACCGCCGGGCTCCACGAGCAAGGCCCTCGGGGTGCTGCTGATCGTGTCGGCGGTCTCGATGTTGCTGGTGGCGTTCGCTGCGTCGCTCGGGAAGCTCGTCCCCGCAGCGGTGCTCTTCGGTGCGTCGCTCCGGTTCGCGACGGCCGCCGTCTACCAGCTCACGGCCTCCCACGCATGGCGGGAGATCACCGGTTGGGTCGGCGTCGCGCTCGGGGCCCTCGCGATCTACGCGGCGTTCGCCGCGCTGCTCGAGGCGATGCAGGGCAAGACCATCCTGCCGCTCGGCCGCCGTCAGAAGGGCCGCCAAGCGGAGGAGGGCGGCTTGACCGAGCAGCTCATCGACATCACGCATGAGCCGGGCGTCCGCGTGCAGCTGTAGCACCGGTCGCAGTCGCGGCGTTGGTCCACGCGGTTTGCACGCGTCGGTAGACTGTCGACCATGCCGGGGGGAGGGGGCATGTCCGACCGCTTCGACGCGATCGTCGTCGGCGGTGGTCACAACGGGCTCGTTGCCGGCTTCTACCTCGCCCGCGGCGGACTGAAGACGCTGATCCTCGAGCGGCGGGAGTTCGTCGGCGGCGCGTGCGTCACGGAGGAGTTCGCGCCCGGCTTCCGCGCCTCTCCGGGCGCGTACGTGCTCTCGATGCTCCGCCCGCAGATCTGGCGCGACATGCGTCTCCGCGAGCGCGGGCTCAAGGTCTCGCAGTCGGGTCCGTCGCTGAACGTGTTTCCGGACGGCCGCAGCTTCACCCTCCATTCCGACACCCGGGAAGCCGTCGAGGAGATCCGTGACATCTCCCGCAAGGACGCCGACGCCTTTCCGCGGTTCGAGCGTCATTTCAAGGAGGTCGCGAAGGCACTGATCCCGCTGTACGACCGGCGCGCCTTCGATCCGCGCCTCGAGCACGCGGAGGATCTCCGCGAGGCAGCTGTCGCCGGGTGGCTGGGTTTGCGCAACCGCCGATCGCTCTCGGAGATCGCGTACCTGTTCGCCACGTCCGCCAGCCAGATCCTCGACGAATTCTTCGAGTCCGAGGAGGTGAAGTCGGCGCTCGGGTGGGAGTCGATCAGCAACACGCTCTCCGGGCCGTCGACGCCGGGCACCGCGTACCGGCTCCTCCACGAGGCGGCCGTCTCCGGGGGAGCGGGCGGAGGCGTGGGCTGGGGATTCGTCGAGGGCGGCATGGGCGTGGTCACGCGGCTGATGGCGGACGCGGCGCGGGAGGCCGGAGCGACGATCCGCACCTCGGCCGAGGTGGAGACCGTCCTCGTCCGCAACGGAACGGCGACAGGCGTCGTCCTCGACGGCGGCGAGGAGCTCCGCGCCCGCGTCGTGCTCTCGAACGCCGACCCGAAGCGGACCTTCCTGGACATCGTGCAGCGGAGCGATCTCCCGGAGGAGTTCCGCGCCCGCGTCCGCGCGTACAAGTCCGAGGGCGCGAGCATGAAGATCAACCTCGCCGTCTCGGAGCTCCCGCTCGTCAAGCCCGACGATCGCCCCGGCGTGAAGCCGTACCACCGCGGCCTCGTCCAGATCACGAAGTTCCTCGGCGACCTCGACCGCGACCAGCAGGGGGCCGCGCGCGGAGATCCGGCGCAGCAGCCGCACGTCGAGCTCTGCATCCCGACCGTCCACGATCCCTCGCTCGCCCCGGAGGGCAAGCACGTCGTCACGCTCGGCGTCCGGTCGCAGCCCTACTCCCTCGACGCCGGCGGATGGGACCAGCGCAAGGAGAAGATCGCCGACGGCGTCCTCGAGTACGTCGAAGCGTTCGTGCCGAACCTGCGGAGCTCGGTCCTGCACCGGGAGATCCTCACGCCGCTCGATCTGGAGCGAAGGCTCGGCATGACCGGAGGCCACCACATGCACGGCGATATGTCGCCGGACCAGCTGTTCTTCCTCCGCCCCGTCCGCGGCTACGGCGGGTACCGCACGCCGCTGCGGAACCTGTACCTGTGCGGCGCCGGAACGCATCCGGGCGGCGGCGTCAGCGGAGCCAATGGTCGGAACGCCGCGGCCACCGTCCTGAAGGACCTGAAGAGAAGGAGGAAGCGCTGATCTCGCTCGAGGACTTCGACGAGCTCGTCGACGGGCTCAACCACCCCGAGGGTGTCGCGTGGGATCCGTTCAACGGCGTCGTCTACGCCGGCGGCGAGGAGGGCGAGCTCTACCGGGTCACGCTCGACGGGGACGCCGAGAAGGTCGGTTCCACCGGCGGAGGACTCCTCGGCCTCGCGCTCGACGCCGACGGCCGCGTGTACGGCTGCGACATGGGCCTCGGCTGCGTCTCCCGCTACGACCCGGCGACGGGAGCGTTCGACGTCTACGGAAAGCGCGACGCTCCGCTGGACACGCCCAACGTCGCGGTGTTCGACGAGGCCGGGAACCTGTACGTAACCTGCTCCGGAGACGGCGGTCGGCCGGAGATCGTGCGGATCGATCCGGACGGAGCGACCTCCACCTGGTCGACCTCGGTGCCGGGCTATCCGAACGGCGCGGTCGTCACACCGGACGGGAGCGCGCTCCTCGTCGTCGAGGCGCACGCCGACCGCGTTGCACGCGTTCCGATCGACGACGACGGTTCGGCGGGAGAGCCGGAGACGTTCGTGGAGCTCCCTGACACCGATGCCGACGGCCTCGCCCTCGACGCCGAGGGATATCTATGGATCACGCTCTACCGGCCCGACGGCATCGTCCGCGCCGACCCGAACGGCAAGATCATGGAGCGTCTCGACGACCACCTCGCCTCGACGCTCGACGCGCCGACGAACATCGCGTTCTCGGGAGAGGGCCTCTTCGTCGCGGTCGTCGCGAACGTCGGCGGGCGGAGCGTCCTCAAGGCGGACTTCGGCGTCGCCGGGCAGCCGCTGTTCTATCCGAAGGTGCGCGCGTGAGGTTCGACGGCAAGAACGTCATGGTCACCGGCGGCGCCCGCGGGATCGGCCGCGCGATCGTCGAGGGGTTCCTCGCGGAGGGCGGCGACGTGTTCGCGGTCGACGTCCTCGCTTCGGAGCTCGATCGGATGTCCTCCGAGCAGCAGGATCCCGGCCGAGTACGGACGCATGTCGCGGACCTCGCCGACTTCGACGCGGCCGCGGGCGCGGCGCGGAGTGCGATCGAGACGCTCGGCTCGCTCAAGGTCCTCGTCAACTGCGCCGGCGTGATGCCGAGCGGACCGATCCTCGACATCACTAAGGAGCTCTTCGACCATACGTTCGCCGTGAACGCCCGCGCGATGCTCGCGACGATGCAGGTGGCGGCGCGCGACATGATCAGCCGCGGCGGAGGCGCGATCGTCAACATCGCGTCGGCGAACGCGTTCAAGAACGAGTCGCCTGAGGCCGCGTACAACGCTTCGAAGGCAGCCGTCGTCGCGCTCACGAAGGCGGCGGCCCATGAGCTCGGTCATTTCGGCATCCGGGCCAACTGCGTCGCGCCGGGACAGACCGTCACCGCGGAGAAGGGCGCCAAGACCGAGACCGATCCGGACCAGGCGCGCATCCAGCGCGACTATCCGCGTCGGATCCCGATGCGCCGCTCGGGTCGCGCGGAGGAGCAAGCGGCGGCGGTCCTGTTCCTCGCCTCCGACGAGGCGTCGTTCGTCAACGGGGAGACGTTGATCGTCGACGGCGGGGAGCTCGGAGGCGGCGACTGGTACGACGAGGCCTCGGCGCCGCCGCTGCCGGATGACTAGCTCGCGCTGACGACTGTTGACGGTTGACAATGTCGCAGCGCTGACCTAACGTCCAGCCGCTCACGAGCGGGCCTGTTGCGGCCCGCGGGTCGCGTTCAGAGGAAGGGCTGCACGTGGCTACCTTGAGACCGACAGGAAGACGCCGAAGCACTGCGTGGCGCCTCCATTCCGATGCGGTCAAGCTGAGCTCCATCGCGCGTCGCGAACCACTGCACGTCGCGATCTTTCGAGGGGGAGGGCGATGAAGGCTCGTTGGTTCCGGATGGTTCTCGCTCTGGTCGGCGCGACCGCGCTGATCGGCGCCGCCTGCAGCAGCGACAACAACAACAGCAGCTCCGGCACGAGCACGAGCTCTTCGGCGTCCGCGCCGACGCAGCTCTCCGGCACGGTGCGGATCTTCTCCTTCGAGGACGAGCTCGTCCCGCAGGTGCTCGATCCGTTCAAGAAGGCCAATCCGAACCTGGACGTGCAGACGGCGACCTACTCGAGCTCCGACGAGGCGGTCACGAAGCTTCAGGCCGGGTTCCAAGCCGACATCGTGAACGTCTGCGTCCGCGACACCCAGCGTCTCGCCGATCTCAACCTGATCCAGCCGATCGACACCTCCCGCGTGACCGACTGGGACAAGGTCATCCCGGCGTTCAAGAACTTCGCCGGCGTTCAGGTGAACGGCCAGACCTACATGGTCCCGAACGAGGGCGGCATCGCCGGCCTGATCTGGAACCCGAAGACCGTTCCGAACGGCCTGACCAGCTGGAAGGACGTTTTCGAGGATCCGGCGCTCAAGGGCAAGGCGACGATGGAGGACTCCCCGTACTACTCGATCGCGATCGCCGCACTCGCGCTCGGCTACACCGACCCGTACAACCTCACGGACGCCGACCTGGAGAAGGTCAAGAGCTACTTCATCGCGCACAAGGACCAGTTCCGGACGTTCTTCGAGGGCGACGGACAGTTCCTGAGTCTGTACAAGAGCGGCGAGATCGCAGGCGGGATGGGCTTCAACGACTATCCCGTCACGCTCGCCCAGACGGGCCAGAAGGCCGACTTCGCGCCCGCGCAGGAGGGAACGCTCACCTGGACGTGCGGTTGGGCGATCCCGAAGAGCGCCCAGAACCTCGACGCGGCGTACGCCGTGATCAACCACTACCTGTCGCCACCGTCGCAGGACTTCTACGCGACGCACTACAACTACTGGATCTCGAACCAGAACTCGATCGACGCGCTTCCGAAGTCGGTTGTCAGCGACCTCAGCCTCGACCATCCCGAGGTGATGCAGACGGCGATCGCGACGCAGATCGCACCCAACTACGACGAGTGGCTGAAGACGTGGGCCGAGATCAAGGCGGCCTGACGACGGGTGCCTGAGCCGGCTCCGAACGCTCGAGCGAGGACGCGATGAGCGCCTCGGTTACCGTCGACGACCGCGTTCGAAGCGGAGACGGCCTCATCGCGATCCAGCACCGGCGGCGGATCGCGACGGGTTGGCGCGTGCTGTTCCTCGTGTTCATCGGGTTCGTTCTCTACGGTCCGTTGACGCTGCTGGCCGTGTTCTCGTTCAACAAGTCGATCATCATCGCGTTGCCGTTCGAGGGGTTCACGCTCCACTGGTACCGGGAGATGCTCTCCGACCCGCTGGTGATCCAGGCGCTGGAGAACTCGCTCGTGCTCGCGCTCGTCGTGACGCCGATCTGTCTAATCCTCGGAACGCTCTCCGCGGTCGGCATCAGCAGGTTCCGTTATCGGGGGCGCGCCGCGGTTGCCGGCGTCGTCGGCGCGCCGCTCGTCGTTCCATGGCTCCTGATCGGCGTCGGAGCGCTGCTGTTCTTCAGCCGGCTCCACGTGCCGCTGTCGCTGCAGACGATCGGGATCATGCACGTCGTCGCCGGCTTTCCGCTGGTGACGGCGATCGTCTCGGCGCGGCTGGTGCGGTTCGACGTGAGCCTGGAGGAGGCCGCTCGCGATCTCGGCGCCACGCTGTTCGAGGTGCTCCGCTACATCGTGCTGCCGCTGATCGCGCCCGCGCTCGCGGCGTCGGCGATCTTCGCGTTCAGCTGGTCGTTCAACAACTTCACGATCAGCTTCTTCACGGCGGGGTTCC